>NZ_LBJX01000096.1:0-246683 GCF_028128895.1 Bradyrhizobium sp. CCBAU 11434 | reverse complement strand
GCCCGTTGCTGCCCTTGAGCCTGATTGTCGTGGCGTCTGCTCTTGCGGTAGACCAGACAAACGGCAGGGCTCACGTCCACAGCCAATTTTGACCCATAGGCGACATTGTCGACCAACGGCTCTGCGCACGCCGCGTGCGCGATTTTGTGCCGGATACGGAGCATTGCGATAATCTAAAGAGCTTCAGCAAACGCCAAGGACGGTAGCCGGGTTCTGGAATTGACAACTTCTTAGAGCGGTGGAACTTTCCTGCTGAAGCCGCGACTTACTCAAAATATGCGCAAACTTTTCCCAGACGCGAAAGCGATTTTTCCGTAGGCAATTAGATCAGTCGTTGCACGAATAAGCAGTCATAGGAAACAGAGATGTTTGAGCGCATTTTCCGAAATGCATTTTGTCGGGGTATCGCAATCTCCCTTGCTCCAGCTTGTGCAATTTTAGCCTTGTTGCCCGATGACTGCGAAGCGGATCCCACGTCACCGTGGATTCAGCAGCCTACGTTTGACCCTCATGAGACACGGGGCGATCCTAGCATGAGGGCCTTCCGAGCGACGCTCTGGGGCAGATACACTGCCCGCATTTTGATCGGGGGACCCGAATGCGGCGACGTGAAGTTATCGGCCTTTTAGGTGGAGCGGCAGCTTGGCCGTTTGCGGCGCAGGCGCAATCGGCAAACAGGCAGGCGCGGATCGGGCTGTTAATTCCCGCTGCGGTCGACTCGCCCGCGGCGCATGAAGTTTTCGGTCTGGTTCGACAGGGATTGGCCGATTTAGGCTACATCGAGGGAAGAGACGTCATCTTCTATGAGCGAGGCGGAGATGGCTCGATCGAACGGCTCGCGGCAATGGCTGCCGAGATCGTCAGCCTGAAGGTCGATATCATCGTCGCCATTGCTACCCCAGCTGCACGCGCCGCGCAGCGGGCCACTTCAACCATTCCTATCGTTGTCGGCTCTGTCGGCGATCCCGTGCTGGACGGACTTGTGGAGAGCCTGTCACGCCCGGGCGGAAACATTACAGGCACTACATTCCTCGGCCCGGAATTGGTTGCCAAGCAGCTTGCGTTAATTAGGGAATTGCTTCCGGCTGCCTCTCGGCTCGCGGTCATTTGGAATCCGCGGGCGTTCAGTGAAGCGACCACCGCGGGGATGGTGAAGCAGGCCGCAGAGGCCGCCAAAGGTCTTGGCCTTGAGCTGCGCTACGTTGCAGTGCCCGGTCTCGATTTCGAGGGTGCATTCGCGGATGCTGCAAATGGGCAACCCGACGCGCTGTTTCAGTTCCCGAACCCGATATTTTTCGAAAACCGGAAGCGTCTGGTCGACCTAGCGGCACGATATCGGCTGCCTGGAATGTACAATGCGCGAGAGTTTGTCGTGGTCGGTGGACTAATCGGTTACGGTGCTAGCCCGCTCGGATTGAATCGCCGGACCGCATTCTTCGTCGACAGAATACTTAAAGGCGCCAAGCCAGCCAATCTACCGGTCGAGCAGCCAACGAAGTTTGACTTTGCCATAAATCGAACAACTGCGAAGACACTTGGTATCAACATCCCGCAAACCCTTCTTGCTGCCGCCGACGATGTTATCGACTAGGGTCATTGACTTCCGTGTCTGGCCCATCGCTGCCGCGTCCCACGGCCGAGGATATGTCCGCTGTCCAATGCGGACCGGACCCAACTCAAACCGCGCCAAACTGTACCGATTGACCCATGGGAGACACTACCCCGAATCCTTGTGCGCGTCGAAAGTCGGTGCGACCTTTGTCAAAGTCCTTGTGCAAAGTTAAGATGCTGCTCCTACAGGGGTGAGAGCACGGTATGCGACGTCGGGATTTCATAACCGGTGGTTTGGCCGCGGCGTGGCCCCTCGCTGCGCGCGGGCAGCAAGTACGCAAGCTTCCAGTGGTCGGTTTCCTCATCCCCGGCACTGAACAGTCGCACGGCAAGTGGGTCGCCGCCTTTACAAAACGCATGGCCGAACTCGGCTGGACCGATGACCAGACAGTGCGCCTCGAATATCGTTGGGCCGCCGGACATCCCGAGCGCTACCCAGAATTCGCCACTGAATTCGTCCACCTCAAAGCGGCGGTCGTCGTGACCTCGATCAATGACGGGGTGACCATCCTCAAGCAGACGGCGCCCGAGATGCCGATCGTTCACACCGCGATGCTTTCGGGATCACCGTTCATTGCGAGCCTGTCGCATCCGGGCGGCACGGTGACCGGGCTATCGCAAATTGGATCGGAGCTTGGCGGCAAACGTCTGCAGCTCCTTCGCGACGTTGTTCCCCAGCTTCGACGTGTCGCCGTGCTCGGGGTCGATAGAGATGTCAAACGTGTTCCGGAAACGGAGCAGGTCACTGCGGCCGCCAAACTACACGGCATCGAGGCCGTTCCGCTCGTGGTGAGCAAGCTCGACGACGTTGCCCCGGCGATTGCTTCGGTGAAGGGCAATGCGGAAGCGCTGTACGTAATCATCCATCCGTTCATCAGCGTCAATCAGATCGTCATCAATACATTGGCGCTCGAAGCTCGCTTGCCGACAATGCATGGCTTGCCTGAGCACGTCAGGTCTGGTGGCCTGATGTCGTATGGCCCAAGCTTTGAAGACCTCTTCGCCCGAGCTGGAAACTACGTCGATAAGATTTTGCGCGGCGCCAAGGCCGCCGATTTGCCGGTCGAGCAACCGGTCAAATTTGATCTCGTCGTCAATCTGAACATCGCGAAGGCGCTGGGATTGAGCGTGCCGGTGTCGCTACTCTCAAGTGCGGACGAGGTGATCGAATAAGCTCCGAGTTCCGGTTTTGGCCCGTGGCTGACCTTAGCTCAGAGCCGCCCGGAGTCCGCTTCCTGAAGGTGAGCCGAAGAGGGCGATGTATGCTGGCCAAGGCTGCCTTTGACCCGCTCCGGACATGAGCAGTATGGCCTACCACGTGATCGATTGAGTGGGTAAAGTGCGAAGTTTGGAGGTGGTATGCGGCGGCGGGACTTTCTAACCCTTGCAGGCACGGTGGCGTGGCCGCTTGTCGCGCGTGCGCAGCAACCGGAAATGCCGGTGATCGGCTATCTGTCCGAGAACACTGTTTCGGCGGATATACACGGGGCCTTCCTGCGAGGTATGTCTGCTTTGGGCTACTCAGAAGGCAAAAACTTCGCAATCGAGGACCGACACAAGCCGCGGTCGTTGCCTGAAGCTGCGGCTGATCTGGTTCGTCGTAAGGTGAACGTCATTTTCGCGTCGAACCCGGGTGCACTTTCCGCCGCCATCAAAGCCACCACCAGCATACCTGTGGTTGGAGTGGATTTGGAGAGCGATCCGGTTGCAAAGGGATACGTTCAAAGTATTGCCCGCCCTGGCGGCAATGTCACAGGAATGTTTTTAGATATCCCGCAGCTGTGCGGAAAGCACCTAGGTTTGCTGAAGGAAATCTTTCCCGGCTTATCTCGCATAGCCATCCTTGGAATACCCGGCACGAACGCCCCGCAATTCGCAGCGACTGAGACCGCAACGCGGGGGGCCGGGGTCGAGGCTGAAGTTCTGGAGGTTAGGACCTCTGATGACTTACAGGGTGCCTTGGAGAAGGCAAGAGTGCGGCCTGTCGACGCCGGTATCCTGTTGTCATCCCCATTTATGTTCCAGTATTCGAAACTAATCGCCGAGCTCGCGCTCGCCAAACGGCTTCCGCTCATTTCTTTATTCGCCGAGTTTCCGAGAAACGGCGGCCTCATGGCTTATGGACCGAACTTAGACGACATGTATCGAAGATGCGGGGAATATGTTGGCAAGGTTTTGCGCGGTGCAAAGCCAAGCGAGTTACCGCTACAGCGTCCGGAGACATTCGATCTGATCATCAATCTCAAAACTGCCACTGCGATTGGTGTCGAATTGCCAGCACGTCTTCAACTGCTCGCGAATGAGCTGGTCGAATAGACTTCGGAATTCCCGTGCGGATAATAGGGGTTTGGTGAACCCGCGCGCGATCCTCCCGTTGTGATCGCCAGCCGGCTTTACACTAGCTTGATTTCGCGCGCTTTCTCAAAGGTCACTTCTTGGCCCATCCGTATCCCACGACCGAAGACACGTCGGTCTCCAGGGGTAGACCGGACCTAACTTGAACCGCGCCAAACCGTCGCGATTGACCCACACGAGACATTGGCGATCATAGGCTCAGGGTCTTCCAAGTGATGCTCTTGGACAGATACACTCCCGCATTCTGTTTTCGGGGGAATGGAATGCGGCGACGCGAATTTATGGGCTTTGTAAGTGGGGCGGCAGCTTGGCCGTTCGTGGCGCAGGCGCAATCGGCACCGAGGAAGGCGCGGATCGGCCTGCTAATCCCCGCCGCGGCCGGCTCGCCGGCCGCGCGTGAAGTTTTCGGCCTGGTTCGGCAAGGATTGGCCGATTTAGGCTACGTCGAGGGAAGAGACGTCATCTTCGAGGAGGAGGCGACCAGCGGCAGGATTGGTCCTGCGAGGGGCCGCGCCGCGGGCTGACCGGGCACGGCATTGGCATCGGGCGTTGCAGGCTCGGTCGGCAGGGCGAGCGGCGCCGAACGTGCGGCCAGCAGCCGCGTGATTTCGCGCTCGACATAATGAGCGAGCTTCCGTGCGCCCGGTTTAGTGAAATAGATGCCGTCATAGGAGCGCAACTGGCGGATCTGGCCTTCGAAGTCGGGACCCTTCTGCAGGAAGCCGCCGGCTTCGTCGACAAATCCATCCCAGACATCGACATAGGTGATGCCGCTCTTGGCGGCGGTTTTCACTGAAAATAAAACGAATGAAAAATCGCGCCGTTTATAACAGAAGTTGCCCATTCTTGCCTGCCGCTCTTTATCGCTGACCATCGCACGCGTCGGGTTCCAAGTGGAGTTGCGCAGATCGCGGCGCCCTTCTACAATTTCGGGACATCGGGACTGGGGGCAGCCTTGGAAAGAGAAAAGCTCGAGCACCTCGCCGGGCGCCCGTTGCGGCTGAACCTCGAGGACAGGTTGCGCATTTTCGTGCGTGCCGCGCGGCGGATGGGCTTGGCTACACTGATCGCGGCCGGGCAGATCGCTCCGATCTCGGCGCAAGACGCTGATCGAATACCCGACCGCACTGTTACGCCGTCGACGCGCTTGCCGCCAGTATCGGTGTACCCTGACCGTAAACGCACTGAGAAACCCAAGTCCGGCAAGCCAGCGGTTGTGGCTTCGCCAGCTGCACCCAGGGCGAAACGCGCAAACGTGCCGGCGCTGCCCGATGGCGTCATACTGAATGGTGGCCCGCCCGCGACGCAGACCACCGCCGGGCCGGTCAGCGGGTATCGCGCGCTCACATCGGCTTCGGCAACGAAGACCGACACACTGATCGAGCGCATTCCGCAGGCGGTTGCGGTCATCCCGCGCGCCGTGCTCGATGATCAGCAACCGCTCGGGCAGATGGATGCGCTGCGCAACATCTCGGCCGTGACACCGATGTCGGCCAACACTTTCATCGGCTATGCCTACAAGGTGCGTGGCTTTCCGGCCGACCGCTATGTCGACGGCCTGCCGAATTATTATGATGGCGGTGACAACACCTCGCTGGTCAACACCGAACGGATCGAGGTGCTGAAGGGGCCGGCCGGCATTCTCTACCAGGGCGGTATCGGCCCTGTCGGCGGCATCATCAACACGGTCTCGAAGTTGCCGATCGAGACCAGGTTCGCCGAAATCGGCTTCACGGCCGGCGGTTACCAGCTTGGGAATGCGTGGTTCGACGTCAACCAGCCGCTCACGAACGGAGGCACGGCGCTGTTTCGCATCACCGGTGAGTTCGAGAAATCCGGCGACTTCGTCGACGTGATCGAGCACCGCCGCTACGCACTCAATCCGACGCTTCTCTTCAACGACCATGACGGCACCCGCCTCACCATCCAGGGCAGCTTCTCGTCGCGCTCGTTCCAGAACTACACCGGCCTGCCCGGCGCAGGCACGGTCGACCGGTCGCTGTTCACGATTCCGCCGACGCTGTTTCCCGACCGCGCCGACCTCGGCCGCAGCTGGACGACCTATAACGGCCTGACCGTGCATCTCGATCACGAGTTCAATGCGGTCTGGTCGGCCAACGCCACGACCCGCGTCAGCGAGATGCGCCTCGATCAGTTCGGACATTTCCTCGGCACCGACACCCCGCTGTTCGGCTCGACGTTCCCCTTTCTCAGCTTCCATTTGCCTGTTGATACGCGCGAGGTTGCGTCGAACGCCAACGCGGTCGCCAAATTCGCGATCGGGCCGACCAGGAATACGGTTCTGTTCGGGGCGGACAGCGATCGTGTCGCCGACAAGATCCGCGACGATGTCGGCTTCGCCGGTCTCGTCGACTTTGCCAATCCGGTGTTTCCCGCCTACACCCCGCCGACCACGCCCGCGTTCAACTCTGACAACCTTTACGTCAACAGCGGGCTGACCGCGCAGTGGCAATCGGACATCTATGAGCGGCTGCACCTGCTCGCGGGCGTGCGTCTCGCCAATGTCTATATTCACGGCACCGATACGGTTGCGGGCAGCGATTTCGTCACCAATGCCTGGAAGCCGCTGCCGCGGGTCGGCGCCGTGGTCGATCTCGTGAAGGGCGTATCGGCGTTCGCCGACTATTCGCAAGGCTACCGCGGTGTCCCCTTCTTCAATGCCGCCGGAGCGCCGAAGCCCGAGGAGGCCGAGCAGACCGAGGCCGGGTTGAAGCTCGCGCTGCCGTCCGGCTTTGCCGGCACGCTAGCATGGTTCACCAACACGCGGCGCAACGTCATGAACCTGCTGCCGGGCAGCCCCTTCCTCGCCACCCAAGTGGGCGAGCAGCGCGCCGAGGGATTTGATGCGGACCTGACCTGGCAGCCGCTCGCAGGCCTTTCGATCCTTGCCAGCTACGCGCACGTGAAGGCCATCGTCATTCAGGATCAGCTCTACGCACCCGGCACCGTGCTCGAACGCGTGCCGCGCGACTCCGGCCGACTCTGGGTCAACTACAAGGTCCAGGACGGATGGCTGCGGAATATCGCGGTCGGGGCCGGCCTTTACGCCGCCTCCTCGCAGGCCGTGGCACTCGACAACATCTATTTCACGCCGCGGTATGTGACGTTCGACGGTAAGATCGCCTACGAGACGGATCATGGGACCATCGGCGTAACAGGGAAAAATCTCGCCGACCACCGCTATTTCGTGCCCTATGCGAGCGGCTCCGGATACATCATGCCGGCCGAGGGACGCACCGTTCTCGCTTTCGCCAGGCTGAGATATTGAGCGGAGCAACTGGGCATTCCGTGCAAGTCGCCGGGTGCCTCGTCTGGAAAACATTGCGCAGATCGGCGCGGCCTTGTACTTTCCTGCTGAGGAAAGACGGGGGCGGCCTTGGAAAGAGACGAACTCGAGCGCCTCATCGGGCGCCCGCTGCGATTGAGCTTCGAGGACATTCTCAACCATCCCAGGCTGCCGGAGGCGCGGCACGCCTACCTCAAGAGCTTTTCCACGGTCTACGAAGGCGATCAATTCCTGGTCCGGCTTCTGCTTCAGGCAGGACGGTTCTTCGTTTTTCACAATGCGGCGGTGCTCGAAGCCGCGCAGGATCCGTCCCGGCGGGAGACTTGGTTCACGGTCGCAGCCCTGAAGCGGCAACTGGCCATGTTCGGATATGCGAGCGCGCGGCAGGTGGATCATCTCTTGGAGCGGCTGTGCGAGGTCGGATTCATGGAGCGGCGCCGCGCGCCGCAAGACGGGCGCGTGCGGTTGCTTGCGACCACGGAGAAGCTGCGTGCGCATCACGCCAACTGGCTTGCGGCGCATACCGTCCCGCTCGCCATGCTGTACCCCGAGCATGATTACAGCCCGGCCCTGTCGCGAGATCGCCTTTACCACGTTCTCCATTGCCGCGCGTCTCTGCCGCTCCATCCAGTCGCCGCGCGCCTGATGATGACCCTTCCCGACACGTTGCTGTTTTTTGCTCACGCCGCGGGACCGTTGATCCAGAACGCACTGCTGAAGGCCGCGATGGATGCGAGCGATCCGGCCGCAGCGATCCCCTACATGGAAGTTGCCCAGCGACTGGGCGTTTCCCGAACCCACGTCCGCAATCTGATGGACTCCGCGGAAGCGGCGGGTCTCGTCAGGATCGTGGGACGCGGCGGCCATAGCGTCGAGATCCTTCCCCGCCACTGGGTGAGCTACGACCGCGGCCTGGCCGTCGGAATCTATCTGCATGATGCTGTCAATCTCGCCGTGATGCCCGAGTGGACGAAGCGCCGGGCCGAGGACATGGCTCGGCCGCTTGCCGCTACGGCTGCCGGTTAGCAAGCAGACTCATCGAAGCCGCAGCCATAACCCCCATCGCGGGCAGAAGCCGAGCGGCCAGCCGAGGACGCGCCCGGCAGCTTGCCGTCTGATCGCGGGTCGGCCTGTCACGGCCATTTTTCAGCGTCCAAGGTATATGCGCAAAGTTTTCCGGACGCATCAGCCCCGGGACGGCTAATTTGCCATCGGCTGGAGGATTTTTCATGAGAGTGATTTGTGGTCGGCGTTTTGCTCGGTAACCCTTTGCGTATTTGAGACAGCCATTTTTGGAGGAATTGCATGTCGGAGACGGTCGACGTTCTGTTGTGGTGTGCTGCACTCGCCACGTGGCTCATGATGTTCTCCAAGATCGTCATCGAAAGCGTGAAAAAGCTCGTGCTTTTCGTCCGCGGCAGAACGAGCAAGCTTCGGCGAACACCGCCCGACCGGCATCAAAGCGCTGGTCGATGAGAGGCCACGACCTTGAATTTCATTCTGATCTCCTTGAAACGAATTTCGTTGTGCGCATTGGGCCTATTGGCGGTCGTGATTTCTATAAGTGCGGGCGGCCTTACGCTGCGGGGCGTTGGCCTGTCGGCCGCCCTGGCATCCGATGGGCTTCCGGCCTGGGCCTTCTTGTGGGACCCGACCGTCCAAGTGCCCTCGCCCACCGACACGCCCAATACGCTTCCAGGCAGCAACGCCGCGTTCAGCTGGAAACAGGCGCGAGATCTTTTCGCCGCGCTCGACTGGCATCCGGACGCCCATCCAGCGATGCCGGACATTGTCGCCAACGGACGCAAGCCCGACATTCGCGCGTGCGGAGCATGCCATCGCGTAGGGGGCACCGGCGGCCCCGAGAATGCCAGCCTCGCCGGTCTGCCTGTTGCCTATTTCGTCCAGCAGATTGCCGACTTCAAAAGTGGAGCGAGAACGATGTCCGGCCCTCAGAGGCCGTCCACACAATTCATGTTGGCCTCAGTCAAGAGCATGACGGACACCGATATTCTGGCCGCTGCGGAATATTTCGCCGCGCTCAAGCGCAAGCCGATCATCAAGGTGGTCGAAACGGAGACGATTCCGAAAACAGGACCGTCGCGTCTGTTTTACGTGAGGAGTCCGGATGGGGGCGTTGAACCGCTCGGCCAGCGCATCGTCGAGATGCCCGACGACGTCAATCAGTTCGAGCTTCGCGACTCACGGGCGACATTCACGGCTTACGTCCCGATCGGAAGCCTCGCGAAGGGAGAGGCGCTGGCGAAGACTGGCGGATCGGGCGTGACTGCCGCCTGCGCTCTCTGTCACGGACCGGACCTGAAGGGCGTCGACGCCATCCCGGCGATCGCGGGCAGATCGCCGACCTACATCATGCGCGAGCTCTACGAATTCCAGCACGGCGGCCGATCGGGAGAGGCCAGCGCCCCGATGAAACAGACCGTCGAAAAGCTGTCGCAGGACGACATGATCGCCCTTGCTGCCTACGTCAGCTCGCTCGATCCATAAAATCGCGTTCCCGGAAGGTGATTTGGCGATAATATGCCCGTCTCGGGTCGGGGGGTCGGTATGGCGCGTCCATCGGCGGCAGTCAGCGGTGCGCGCAAGCAGCGCACTCGCAAGGCTGCAAAGACTGCGGTAAAGAAGCCGCGGCGCAAATCCGCATCAGTTGCGGAGCCGCACGCCCAAATGACTGCAGCATCGCGCGTGCTGGAGCTCATTGCAAAATCGCCGTCGGACCTGCAGCCGGTGTTCGACGCCATCGTTCAGACCGCGGTACGGCTCGTTGGCTGCGAGACGGCTTCCATCCAGCGTTGCGACGGGAAGCATTTCTGGAGCTTTGCCAGGTGCAGGCATGAAGATGGCTTCTTAAATTCCCGCCTAGCGCCGATTGAGCCCAGCGCCAACCTTCCCTCGCGGGCCATTGTCAGCAGAAAACCCTTGCACCTGCCGGATTGGTCGCAGATCGAGCTTCCCGAATTCGAGCGCCGCATCCGGGAACAACTGGGTTACCAATCGGCCGTCTATCTGCCCCTGCTGCGCGAACAAGAATGTATCGGCGTGCTCGGCCTCGCTGGGTCACGGCCCGGCATGTTCGGGGAAACCGCTATTGCTCAACCTGAGTTTCTTCGCATTTTGACGCGAAGCGGTCTTGGCTGCTCAGGCAATGGCAGTTTGCGACTGCTCATTGAAAGGGTAATCTTGCCCAAGGGGGGCAGGATGGGATGACCAAGACTTCTAGAACAATAGGCGTGCTGCGACCGGGGTGGCGCATCGCGAGCGCGAACGACAGAGCTCGTTTGGGAGCGAGTAGGGTAGGCTCGAGGCTTCATTTCCGCCTCTGATGCTGTGGACGGCTCCTCCACCGGCACGAGAGTGCCTATCCTCTCATTAAACCGGCTCCAAACGTCGATCGATCTCATGGCGAAGGAGGCTAAAATCGATCGGTTTGGTCAATAGACCAGCCGCTCCCAGTGTCGTCGCCTTCTTCTTCGTCTCGTCGTCTCCATAGGCGGTGATCATTATTACGGGCACGTTGGGGCGTGCGGACTTCACATGAGCCAGCATTTCCAGCCCGCTCATGCCGGGCATGTTGATGTCGGACAGGATTAATATCAGCGACGGATCGGCGATGGCCTTGACCTGCTCAAGCGCAGCCGACGCCGAGTTGGCAAACTCCATCACGAACCGGCTTGCGCGCAGATCGCGCCGGAAATGCTGCCGGAACATGCTCTCGACATCCGGCTCGTCGTCGACAACGAGAATATAGGTAATCACTTTGTCTCTCCGGGTAGTTTTTGCGCGCCACTCTTGCGTCGCAAAGTGACGATGAACTCGGTGAAGGCGCCCGGCTCCGTCTCGACCTCGATCGAGCCGCCATGCTGTTTGACGATGATGTCGTGGCTCATCGACAGACCCAATCCTGTGCCCTCGCCGGCGGGCTTGGTCGTAAAGAAGGGATTGAAGATCTTTTCCCGGGCCTCGGGCGGGATGCCGGTGCCGTTGTCGCGGATGCGGATTTCGACCTGATCGCCCTGCGCCCTTGTCGTCGCCGTCACCAGCGGTTCAAAATCGGCAGCGCCTGATGCCGCAGCCCTGCGCTGGCTGACGGCATAGAACCCATTGGAAATCAGGTTTAGCAGCACGCGCGTGATTTCTTGCGGGAACACTTCGACCGCGCCGGCGACGGGGTCGAAATCACGATGCAGCGTCACCTGGAAATCGGAGTTTTCCGCCCGCGCGCCGTGGTAGGCCAGGTTGAGGCTCTCGTCGACCAGCGCATTGATGTCCGCCGGACGGTGCTCGCCAGAACCTTCGCGGGAATGCAGCAGCATGTTCTTGACGATGGAATCAGCGCGCTTGCCGTGGCGGACGATCTTGGACAAATTGTCCTTCAACATCTCGGTCAGCTCGTCGACGTCATTGCGGAGCTGCTCGGCAAGTTCGGCTTGCGCAAGAATGTCCTTGAGCTCGTCGGTGAGATCGAGCGAGAGCGCCGAGAAATTATTGACAAAATTGAGCGGGTTCTTGATCTCGTGCGCGATGCCCGCGGTGAGCTGGCCGAGCGAGGCCAGCTTCTCGGTCTGAACCAGTCGGTCTTGCGCCGTGCGCAGATCTTCGAGCGATTGCTCGAGCTCGCGTGTCTTGGCCTGCACTTCCTCGAACAGGCGGACATTGCCGAGTGCGATCACGGCCTGGTCGGCGAAGGTTTTTAGCAGGGCGACCTGCTTGCCGCTGAACGGATGCACTTGGGTGCGGCGCAGCAGGATTGTTCCGATGCTCTCGCCCTTGCGCAATAGGGGTACACTCAACATAGTACGAACGCCGATACGGCGAGCCGCGAGCTGTCCTGCCGGAACCTGCTCGCCCTCTTTGGATAGGACGTCGTGGATGTGCACGGACTCCCGATCCACGAAGGCCCGCCCCGCCGCCGACGCTCGGTCTATGGGCCACTTCTCCACGGTGAACTCAAGTGGTCCATGATGGGCGCTGAAACGAAGATATTGCCCATCCCGTAAATAGACGATCGCATCATCTGCTTCGCAAAGCTCGCAGGCGTTCTCGACTATTGCCTTCAGCACGGGCGCGACATCGGTCGGCGATGACGCGATGACATTCAGGATATTGGCGCTGCCGGTCTGGTAGGTCAGCGCCTCAGTGAGGTCGCGCGCCTTGGCCTGGGCCTCGTCGAACAGGCGGACGTTCTCGATCGCGATCAGCGCCTGGTCGCGGAAAGATTCAGCGAGCGCGATATCTTTTTCTCCAAACAGGTTCGCCCGTGTGCCGGCGACCGACAGCAGACCAATACATTTATTGTCACGGAGCAGCGGCATGAACAGAGCGGTCTGAATCCCCAACCTGTCCTGGATCATACGTTCGTGGGGCGGCAGCTCGATAAGCGACCAATCCGGCAGATGCACGGTTTTCTTCTGGACAATCGCCCGAGAGGGGAAGTTGGCAGCCGGGTCGATCTTGACACGCGGCATGTTGACGAGCGGGAGCCGGCCCTCCGTGCCCCACCAGGTGATCGTCCAGAAGCACTCGTCGTCGCAGCGCTGGATGAAGGCGCGGTTGCATCCGAGCAGCCGAATGGCCGTCTGGGCAATAACGTCGAAAACCGGCTGCGCGTCTGCGGGGGATTGGCTGATGACACGCAGGATATCGGCACTAGCCTGCTGCTGGAGCTGGGCAGTCTCTAACAGGCGTTTTAGACGCGCGTCTTCTAATTTGAGAACGCTCTTTTGGTCTCGGGCCTTGAGTTTGCTTGCAGCGGACCTCGCCGCACCTCCTTGCGGTAGCTTGCCCGCGCGGATCTTTTTCATGCGGCTAGGGCCTGAGGAACGGGATCGCGTTTCTCCCTTGCTTCTCTTTCTCATGGATATACAGCCGAAACGAGATACAACGTCGCCATTTTAGTAGCGCCTGCACCAGAGCTCTATTCGAAATACATCGTCAATTGCTATCGAGCCTCTAAGCCACTTCTCCATTCGTCGCAAGCGGCGCCTTATCTATCTGCGATTCCAACAGCAAGGCTTTCTAAATGCCACTTCAAAGAAGAGTTCCGCATTCTTCGACAACTGTCACATCATGCTGTGAAATCTAATTGGTTCGAGAGCGCAACAAGCTAAAGAGCGCGTACGAAGGACAGGAGATGGCGGTACAGAGCTGCCAAAGATGCGTTCATCGATCGCGTTCTTGTAGAAAAGCGGATTCGGAGGTGACGACCGTTACCTACCCGAAGCGGCCCTACTTATGAATCGCTAACGGCTCATGATCCGACGGATCAGCTTCGTTGTTGCGGGAGTTGAACACCTCTCAATCCGACTTCGTTGATGGCCTTCTGAACTGTTCCGTCAGCCCGAATTTGATTCACGAAAGCATCGATCACCGGCAGCACTGCTACCGCTCGCTTTCGTACACCTATCGCCATTTGCACCACGTTAAAATGTCCGGGGAGGACACGGGCACCTGGAAGAGTATCGGCGACAAGATAGGCGAGATGCAGATTGTCTCCGTAGACATCAGCTTTGCCCATTGCGAGCGCCTCGAGCGCCGGCTCAAAGCCACCGGCCAGAGGCACGATCTCCGCGTTTTTGATGAGACGCTGCAATACGCTATGAGGGGCGCTACCAATTGCCACCGCGATCTTTATTCCGGCTTGGTCCACGTCTTCGGCGCGTTCCAGGGTTGCGCCCGGACGCGCAACATAGCCATTCGCGACCTCCATGAATGTCTCGCTAAATGCCAGATATTCGGCACGAGATGGATCGCGAGCTGCAAGACCGATGTCCCAGATGTCGCTTGCCAGGCTTTCATCATACTCCTTCGGATTGTCGTACGGCCTAAACTCGACAGGCACTGAGAGGTAAGCTGCGAGTGCCTCAGCCAAGGCAATAGAGACGCCTCCCAACGTCCCGTCGCGGCGGAGCGTTATGAGTACAGGGTTGGAGGCAATAACTGCCGCCCGAAGCTTGCCGGTTGGCGCCAATATGCTTGCAATCGGCAGTGTTTGCGAATTTCCTCGAGACTGCATAGAAGCTGTCAACAACAAAGTGATGGTTGAAATAATAGTATCTCGTCGCGACCACATGGCTTGCCCCAAAAGCGCTATACTGCGTTTCGTATGACGGTATCATAACCCACAGAGGCTCCGTCGCGTTGATCCGATTGGAAAACATTGCGCAGATCTTCGCGCACTACTCGACCTTGAACCCGCATGGGGCTCGCACGGGCGTGCGGCGGCGCCAGTTCATTGTGTTTCTTTGTAGCGTTGCGGCGACACGGCCCGTTGCATTGCTCGCGCGAGAGCCAACGTCCGTCATCGGCTATCTTGGCAGCGCATCGCCAGAGGCTTGGTCGACAAGATTGAAGGCCTTCCGGCAAGGCCTCAGCGAAGCCGGCTTCGACGAAGGGCGCAATCTCATAGTGGAATATCGCTGGGCGGACGGCAATCTCGGTCGCCTGCCACAACTTGCGAACGAGCTCGTCGCGCGCAATGTCGCCGTCCTCGTCACGCCGGGGAGTGCGCCCGCGGCACTTGCCGCCAAGACGGCGACTACGACAATCCCGATTGTTTTTGAGACCGGTGCCGATCCGGTCGAGGCCGGTCTCGTGACGAATCTCAAGCATCCTGGTGGCAACATTACAGGCGTAGCGGCTCTGACGTTTGAGACAGGTCCGAAACGGCTCGCGATCCTTCGTGAGTTGCTGCCGTCGGTTGGTCTGATGGCCGTGCTTGCCAATCCGGCTGCTGGCGACGGGGTCGGACGCCAGGTCAAGGATTTACACGAAGCCGCAACGCAACTGGGGCTTAAACTTGCGATCCTACAGGCGAGCAACGATCGCGAACTGGAAGCTGCATTCGCAAAGGCAAAGGAGATGCGCGCCGGCGGACTGATCATTGTGGCCGATCCATTTGCCAACAGCCGTCTCAAAGAAATCGCGGACCAAGCACTAAACGCAGCATTACCATCGATCTTCGTGAATTCGCAGTTCGCCTCAGTCGGCGGGTTGATTAGCTACGGTGGGACCATTATCGAAACACACTATCTCGCAGGCGGGTATGTCGGGCGGATACTGAAGGGCGAGAAGCCTGGCAACCTCCCTGTGGTGCAAGGCACCAAGCTTGAACTGATCGTGAATCTTAAAACTGCGAGGGCGCTGGGTATCGGCGTTCCGCTCTCTTTGCTGGGACGTGCCGACCAAGTAATCGAATAGGTCTAGTGTGGCTGGAATAACGAGTCTGCTTGTGGCCCGAAGGCAAACATCGCGACGGCCTCTGACGTGTCAGCAATCGAGGCCAGAACGGACATAACCGCGACGCGGCCAAACCATCGCAATTGGCCCATTGCGGACGTTCCTTTCACCTGGGGAGATTACGAACTGTTGCGCTGAAATGCGCACTTCACAACAGGAAGGTTTTTCCGACCGCTGAAGGCACGACGCGATCTCCGAATTGCTTCGTCATCGCGCCGAGCGCCCGCCAGCCGGTGCAGTGCGCTGCGGCGATTACGTCCAGGTTGAACTTGCCTAGCGCTTCGACGGTGTCGGGGATGATGCTCTCTGTTGCGCCGGCGAGGTGAAAGCCGCCGAGCACGCCGTAGATCGGTATGTCGGGGAAGCGATGGCTGGCGTGCGTCAACACGTTGATCAGGCCGGCGTGCGAGCAGGCCGTAAAGACGAACAGGCCCTTGTTCGCGATATGAACGGCAACGAAGCGCTCATCCATCAGAAGTTCGTCAGGCTTCCATTCGCCGCGTTCGTTCAATTGATGCTGGCCGGGTAATCCCCGTTCGAAGGCGGTTACGCGCGCGATCTCGCCGCTGATATAGAACGATCCGGACAGTGCGGACTGTTCTTCCTTCGTGACGATCAATTGCGCCCCATTGCCGGCCAGCACACTCTCGCTGGGAATATCCTCCATCGGCATGAAGCGGCCATCCGGCCACTTGATGGCGCGCGGGCCGAACATGCCGGGATGCATGTAGGTCGGCACTGGCTTGCCGCCATTGGCCGATGTGATCATTTGAAGGGCGCGCGGCATGGCCGCGGCATGATCCCAATGGCCATGAGAGAGCATCATGGCATCGACTTTCCCGAGGTCGAGTCCGAGCCTGACGACGTTGCGTTCGAACACCCACTCATCTGGCCCGGTATCGAACAGCAGAGATCGAGACGAGGTCCCGGTTCGGGCCGTGATCAGGCAGGACAGGCCATGGGCAGCGCAACACAAGCACTTGCCGCCGAGCCATTTCATTCCGCGCCGCCAGGCACCGGCGAACTCCGTTTCCACGAACTTCGGCGTTGATGAGAGACTATCGGTGACATTGTCGATAACGACAGTGATTTCCAGGCTGTCGACCGGCTCGATCATCAATTCCTCCCCAACCCCACGACGTCTGCATCAAAGGCCTCATCCCGAAGAGAGCCTGCCGGGAACTTGCGGTTTGTCAAGTTGGGGTTCTGCAAGCACCGCTTACGAAAACGATCGGGTAGGGAAATGTCTCCGCCTGACCCTGAGCGAACCCAACATGGTCGCGATGCGCAAAACGTCCGCTCGGCACCGGCGCTCCCAACACTATGGAATCGAGTCGACGCATGCGCGCCGATTGCAGCGGCATCACGGGATAGGAAAAGGCAAGATGGTCGCCAATCTCCAGCCATCCGCTGTGCGAACATAGGTCTGAGTCAGAAGAAAATTCCGAGGTTGGGCCGTCTGGCCCGGCGGAGCGATTGTAAACACGGCGGGAACAAACAGCTGCGCGGCTCCCGCCGACAGCTCGCTCACCTTGATCTCCTCGAGCTTAGGTTCAAGCAGCCACGTTCCCTTGTAGTTTTCCTCAAAGCGCTTCAATGCGGCGTCGCGACCCCAAACCGGAGTGTTGCGGGTGATCCAGAGGAACTGAGGTGAATTCAGAAGAAACTCACCAACGGCCTTGAGGTCGTGCGCATTCTGGGCCGCGATAAATTTCCCAAATTGCACCTTTACCTCGTCTTCCGTTCCGGCGTGTGCTGCGGTTGCAGCAAACAAGATCGCAGCAATCGAACATGCAAAGGAAGCTTTCACGTCGATCTTCCGCCGTGGGTTCACCCGATCCGATATTGCGACATCTCGAAGGGCGTTTCGCAAGCTGGAAGTCACGATACCCGCAAAGTTTTCCAAAAGTCAGCTTGCCCTCCTCAGCCCACCAAACCGATGTCGGCTCGTGGCCCAGGCTGTGTGATAGGGCAGCCTTTGACCCAACTGCGACATCAACAGCTCCCAAATATACGTCAGTCAACCGGTTTCCGCGTCTTCCAAGTGCAGAGTTTGGACTGGTACACTGCCGCATCCTGATGCTTCGGGGGCATGCATGCGGCGGCGTAAATTCATTATCCTGATTGGCAGCGCAGCGGCGGTTTGGCCGCGAGTTGCCCGGTCACAGCAGTCGGCCATGCCAAAAGTTGGGTTTGTATGGACCGGCTGGCCCGACGACGACGTAAGTAGTGCTGGCCTGCGCCAAGGGCTATCGGACAGAGGCTATGTGATCGGGCGCAACCTCGCGTTCGAAGATCGGTATGCCCGAGGCGATCTCGAAAAGATACCGGCGCTAATTGACGAGCTTCTTGCTCTCAAGGTCGATGTTCTCGTTACGGTGGGTACCCAGAGTAGTCTCTTGGCGCGCCGCGCGACTTCCACCGTGCCGATCGTCAGCGGCAGCGGCGATCCCGTAGGTTCGGGGCTCGCGTCCAGCCTCGATCGACCAGGAGGTAATGTAACCGGCGTGTCGGTGCTCGCCGGTGACTACAGCTCAAAGTGGCTGGAATTGATGAAAGAGGCGCTGCCGAGGCTGCGTCGCGTAGCAGTGCTTTACAATCCCGATAATCCAGCAATCGCAAAGGAAGCAAATCAGTTACGGATATCAGCCCGTGCACTTGACTTAGATATCGCAACTTTTTTGGGAAGACCGGGAGAGATCGATAGCAGTTTCGTGGAAATCGCCGGCGGCGGTTTTGATGGGTTCATTGTCACCACTGACGCTTCGATTGAACCGCAGCTCTCTCGCATCATTGCATTCGCTGCAGAGCATCGGTTGCCAGCACTCTATTCGTTCGGTACGGCGGTCCAACAAGGCGGGCTGATGTCTTATGCGGTCGATTTCTTTTCGATCTGGCGTCGCGCAGCGCACTATGTCGATAGAATCTTAAAGGGAGCCCGCCCGGCGGACCTACCCATAGAGCAGCCGACGGCGGTTTTTTTGAAGATCAACCTCAAGACTGCCAATGCCCTTGGCATTACAATCCCCCCAAACCTGCTCGCCCGGGCCGACGAGGTAGTCGAATAGCGATGCTATTTGCTGCGGAGCGTAAGTCTCCTGTTGTGAAGGGTTTCGGATGCCGGCCGCAGCGGTGACGGCGCGGCATATTCGGGCGGCCGGCGTCCGAAAGCCTCCAAAGGAGGAAACCGCGCTGGGGGGACGTAGGACAATGCCGCGTGATCGAGCTAAGTCGTGTCAAACAACCTTCAGACGATCAGGAAGATCGCCTATGGGGATTTAATGTTTGGCGGCACCTGTACTTTCAACGACTTGGCCGTAGTAAAAATACCACACCACACAATCTAGACGTGAGTTCCTCGATATTTGAATCCCGTGATGCAAACTGATCTCCAGCGACCTGGAAAGCCCCCGGAGCTACCTGAGCCGAAACTGTTTCGAACTGCTCGTCAAGAGCATCACCGCATTTGTAACCCTGCTTGCGTCGAGATTCCTGGACTTGGTGCAATTAGCGCGACGGTGCGCACAATCACGATCAAGAATGACGGCTTCGAGTTGGCTCTTGTGCAACGGTTGGTTGCTCTGCCACGAACTTTCAGATCAGCACGTCCTCGATCATCGGACCATCGCCAGCTACGGCCCCGCTCGTCACGATGAGCTGTCGCCTATTGCTTCGCCGTGTCGCCAGCCGCAGCGTTCTACCGCGCGAGCGGTTTAGTCCTCTGGCCCTTCTCGGAAGTCCGACAACGTCCGCTTTCGCGCCGCTCTTGGAGGACAAGCGGACATCAGGTGCGCCTACTCTCAGCGACAGATTTTATGAGTACGCACCCTACCAAGACCTTCGCATCACGATCTTCACCGACCGTCGGCGCCTTCGCCTCCGTGGTCGGCGTCTCGGCCGGCGCTGGCCCCAAGCGTCACAAGATCGGTTGCCAGACTTTGGTGCCGACGTGCTCGCCGGTCACCATCTTGGCGGCAAGGGATGCGCTCAGACACTGCAGACCTACGCGAACTCTCATACGATTGTCGGCACCCGGGATGGGATCGAGGAATTTGATCAGCCCGTTCCGGCGAGCCGTGTTGTGAATTGTCATCCCGGGCCGCTCGCCGACTGCGAAATCGGCTCCGGGCTGGATGTAGAAGGTCTTCTTGCCGGCGTAGAACCCCTCGGCGACCAGTCCACGGTATTGTATCCGATATCGCTCCGTCGGCGGCGCCGGCATCTCATCTGGTTCGACCGGGACGACATCCTGAAGAACGCGGGCGCTCGGCAGCACCCGCGTCCGCGACGGAGCAGTGCCGGCGCGCTCAGGAGGCTGGAATCCGGCAAGCCCGAGAAGCAATTCCGAAAGCCGAACAAGCTGCTCAAGCCCCGGATCCTCTTTGAGCCCGCTCCCGAACGGTCTATCAGAATTCGCGAGCGGAACCCCCGCCGCATAGAGCCGATCAACGAGCCGCGCTTCGAGATAGCTGGCTTGGAGTTTGTCGAAACGTGGATCCCATGAGTAGAGAATGTAGACGTTTGCCCCGGCCTTGAGATCGGCGCCGAGCCGGTCACCCATCTTCCGGTCGCCATTTCCGTGGCCGACGTAAACGAGCTTTTGGACGATCACATAGCAGACGTACGCGGCTGCTGCTGGGAGAAGGGACTTCAACGCGCGCAACCGCGAGAGCGGACCGAACACGGCGGACAGCGTGTAGCCTGGCGCCTGCACCCTGCGGAGTCCGCTCAGCGTGCCTTCTAAAAGCTCCGTCGTCGCGTTGAAAGAAGTAGCGGCGCCGGTCGTTGTAGGGGCGTCCACCAAAATCGAGCGTTGCGGTTTCTTTCCGCGGTCACGAGCCATGACTGATCCATCCAGAAGTAATCGGTGTCTTTTTGTAACCGATTAAGTCGGCACTGCAAAGCTCCGCTGGCGCGAAATGCATGCCTTCGGCTCGTTTGGTTAAAAAGATTCCAAAACCACGAGAACGTTTGGCAGGAGATGCTTGCGTCGCCCATCTTCACCTGTGTCGCGGACGGGAAAGGCGAACGCCTTCGCCTCTGCTCGATGTAGCCCTCGTGAACTCGACGCCGAACTTTCGTTGCAAGACCTCGGCGACCGCATCAAGTACGGCGACGCGTCGGTAGTCCATCACCGCGGCGCTGTCGTTTTCAAGTGAAACGATTGCCTTCCGCGATACGCCCGCGTGTTCAGCCAGCGTAGCTTGATCTATGCCGACGAGACCGCGCGCCGCACGGATGAGGAAAGGCAGCGGCCAAACGTTCTCTACGGGTATTTCGGTCGGCATTGCTGATCGAGTTTCTATTTTTGCCGCTCGGCTCCGGCGACTCACTCGGTCAGAATAGCTTACGGCCGCATCGCATTGAAGTTGGCGACGCGTCGTTCCCAAAAGGCTTGCGGCATGCTCCCTATCACGCCGGAGCCTCGGTGGGCGGCTGGATCCGCCACGTTACGTCGCCTTCCCCTGGAAGAAGCTCGACGACCAATCGCAGGTGGTCGCGAAGTTGCGGTCAGCGTACAGGTCGTGGCCGGTGACCCATTAAGCGATCGTTCTTGAATGCAGCCGGCTTTCGCGCCCCTGCGGCGAATATCCGCAGTCGGTGCTTATTCGCCTCGCGCGGGCGGCACGGGTTCCGAGCCAGGCCCCGCTCGCGCTACTTCCGGAAACGCACGCCTTCGCCAGAGTTCTGGGATGCTGCGAAAAATTCAATGCCGTATTTGTCTTCCAGCACTCTCTGCATTGCCTCGAGGATTTTCCGACGACGAGGATCCATCCTTAAGCTCTCGTCCGTCTCTACCACGCTCACCGCTTGTCGAGTCACGCCAGCCTCCAAAGCTAAAGTGGCCTGGTCAACACCGGCCAGCGCCCGCCCGGCACGGATAAGACGCGGAGAAGGCCAAACATCGCGATCGGGCAAGACTTTGTTAACCATGTCCTAAGCTTTGCTGGAATTTTTCCAGCGAACGTTGACTTTGCCGCCTAGATCGCCGACATTATTCCAGCGATCGTACGCTCGGTTCTGTCGCCGAGCCAGATACGTCGAGTGTCGAAGCCGGCGTCGAACCGGCTTTGGTGTGGAAGAAGCCGACGAGGGCCAAATGATGTTTTCCGATGCCGCAAACCCGCCCTCCGAAGCCCTCATCAGCTTTCGTAATCCCATCCCCGCCACGCCCCATGCATTCCTTCCGCCGCGTTTGAAGGCTGCCGGGCGCGACTCAGCCCATTGCGGACGCTACATCAGCGGCGCCGCTTGGCAAACCGACCGGCTGTGCTTCGCCTCCGCCGAGAACGCGCGGATCGACGTGCAGCATCGCACGTACCGCAATTTCGGCTGCGAGCGTGCTGAGGACCTCACCGAAGCTTGCGACGTCCTGCCGGGTCCCAATCTGCTGTTGTCTCTGCGCCACCCGCGAAAGGGAACGACGCGCGACTGACGGAGCAGCAAAGGACAAAAACGCTATGCGCGAGAATGAGGAAGACACCATGACATCCGCGTTGCCCGGTTCTGCGGCGAAGGTTCGCTTGGCAGCGTACGATTTGGCAAGTGCCCGGCCCTGGCCTTTCAAGGCAGAGGACAGCTCGCCGTTGGCGTGGTGGCGGAGGCTCCCGTCACAGGCGTTCGGCGAACCAGAGCGCCGTCACTTGGGCGCAACGCTCAAGCAGATCAACGTGCTGCAGGCCGAAGATGACCTTACGGCCGCGATAAAGGGTGATGCGGCCGCGGCCATCGAGGTCACGTTCACGCTGATGCCGATGAGCAAAATTTCGTTGAAGGCCGACATCACGATGACGGCGCTCCTGCGCTGCGCAGGGGAGGGCAATGCGGCGGCATGCCTGGTTCTGGCTCAGGTTTTGGGATTGACCGACCTTGGCCATTCCTACGCTAGAGAGCTCGCGACCTCATGGCTCGCCTACGGTCGGCTGTGCTCGGAAAATACCCGCGAATTCAGCAATGCTGGGGACGTGCTGCTGACCGCTTTCCAGGAACGTCAGCAAGAGCAAGATGCATGATCGTCCTGTTTCTCATCCAGATCGCGAGGGCGCTCGGCAAGTGCAACCAAAACGGCTGCACGGCCGAGGATCATGCTTTCAACCATGGCGTGGTGGTCGAAGTCGGATGAGCAGCATCGGCGACAAGAATGATGATTTCGACTTGCCGACGGTCGAAAACGATGACGTGTTGACGGGCGCGGCCGCGGATTCGGCCGACTCCGAAGATCAGCTGAAAGGGTTGCCCCGTGTTTTGCGGTACGCGAAGCTGATCGGGGACCACGCCAGCCACATCGAACAACGTCTCATCGCCGAAATTCACGAGCTGTGCCCGGACCTCGTGATGAGCATTAGTTCGGACGTTCCGCTCGAAGTTGACGCCGGACTTGCGCTTGCGGTCGAGCTCGATCGTCGCGCGGTGAAAGATAACGATCCGAATCTGCGCAGCTTGTCAGATTCTGTCCGATTGCTGTGCTTGCCCGCATCCCGCGAGGGCCTTCACTCCAAGCACTACCTTCGGGTCGCAAAGGCGCTGCTGCTGGCCTTCGAAAATATTCGCAGTCGGGATGATCGGCTGTGCTGCGAAATCGAGCGGCTTGCCTTTGGTTGGGCGGCTCTGCCAACTTGCGCGCATATGGTTGCCGAACACGAATCCGCCGCTGCGAATGCGCTTCGCCTCGGCTCGCGCATGGTGGACTATCGTATCGCTGCCGCATGGAAAGAGGGTTTTGAGTCCCAGAAGGAAGCGCTGCGCTCGGCCACGAATGCCGCGCAGAAAGACGCGGAGCCTTTGCCTCGAAACGCATCCGACGACGACAATTTGCCTCCGGATCATGTGATCGTCGCTCGTCTGAGCGCCGACGAGATGAAGAACTTCCGAGTGAAGGAACTTCTCGGGCCGCTGAAAAACGTCGTCAACGTGCCGCTGCCCCTCGTTACGGTGCCGCCGTTGCATGAAGTGCGCCGCAAACTGCTGCTCGAGTTTCCCTACGCAGAACGCGTCATCGACTTGGTCCTGTCTGATCTTGTCGGCCGCCGTGTCGTTCAGCTCCGTCCGATTATCCTGGTCGGCGAACCAGGCGGAGGTAAATCTCGATTCGTCCGTAGCCTGGGCCAGGCTCTGGGTCTGCACGTCTGGCGAACAGATTGCTCTCGGGCAGACGCGGCATTTGCGGGTACCGACCGGCGTTGGCATACCGCCGAGCCCTCGCATCCCTTTCTTGCGGTCGTCCGAAGCAAGACTGCGAACCCCATGGTGCTGCTGGACGAGCTTGAAAAAGCACCTTCCAGCTCGAACCTGTCGGTGGGCCGCCTGTGGGACTGTTTGTTGGCCTTTACCGACGCCGAAACGAGCGCGCGCTATCCCGATCCCGCATTGCAGATCAATGTAGATTTGTCCCGGTTATCTTTCATCGCGACCGTCAACAATCTGGACCCGCTGCCGGGACCGATCCGGGACCGATTCGTGGTCGCGACCGTCCCCAAGCCTGGCGCCGAGGACCTGGACGCCTTGTTGCCGGCCGTCATGGCCGACCTCGCCAAGGAGCGCGGGCTCGATCAACGCTGGATACGGCCTCTCGACGAGACCGAACACATGGCCGTTGCCCGACTTTGGCAGGGCGGCTCCGTGCGCCGGCTGCGCCGTATCGTCGAGGTCATCCTGCGCGAACGCGATCTGAGTGCCACGAGGAACTAATATGAGCCGTGAAGCCAACGAGAAGCCCGCTACTCAACGAAAACCGCCGCTTCCGCGGCTGCCGCGATTGCCGGGGATAACCCCGCCCTCGCCTCCGGATCATGCCGGAAACAAAGATACACTCACGCCTCACCATCAAAGGACCCATATCGTGAGCGACCCCCAGATCACCTGCACGAAATGCGGAACTGAGATCAAGCTGACGGAGTCCCTCGCGGCGCCCTTGATCGTGGCTGCCCGCGAGCAGTTCGAGGCGCAGCTTGCGGCCAAGGAAGCCGATTTCAGCCGCCGTGAAGAACAGCTCCGGCAAACGAAGACCGAGCTCGCGAAGGCCCGGGAGACCGTCGACGAGCAGATCGCCGCCAGGATGGCGGTCGAACGCACCGCCATCGCGGAGGCTGAAGCTAAGAGGGCCCGCTTGGCGCTGGCTGATGATCTCGGCCGTCGGGATCAGCAGCTCGCCGACCTGCAGCACCTGCTCGTCGCGAACGACGCCAAGCTTGCCGAAGCTCAGCAGGCTCAGGCCGAGATGCTCCGCAAGCAGCGTGAACTCGACGTTGCCAAGCGCGAGGTCGAGCTGACCGTTGAGAAGAAGGTGCAGGAGAACCTAATTGCGGTCCGCGACAAAGCGCGGCTCGAGGCTGAAGACGCGCTCAAGGCGAAGGTCGCCGAGAAGGAGGCCCAGCTCGCGGGCATGCAGCGCCAGATCGAAGATCTCCGCCGCAAGGCGGGCCAGGGTTCCCAGCAGCTTCAGGGTGAATCGCTCGAGGAAGAGCTCGAATCCCTGCTCCGGGCCCGCTTTCACGGCGACCTGATCGAGCCGGTCCCCAAAGGAGAGTTCGGCGGCGACGTGGTGCACGGCGTGGTCTCCGCCAGCGGCCAGCGCTGCGGCACCATTCTGTGGGAATTGAAGCGGACGAAGTCCTGGAACCCGGCTTGGCTCGGCAAATTGCGGGATGATCAGCGCGCAGCTAAAGCGGAGCTCGCGCTGATCGTCTCGACCGTTCTGCCGAAGGACGTCGAGGGTTTTGACCTGGTCGAAAATGTCTGGGTGGCAGGTCCGCGCTTTGCAATCCCCCTAGCTGTCGCACTCCGGCAGCTGCTGATCGACGTCGCCACAAGCCGCCAGGCACAGGAAGGTCAGCAGACCAAGACCGAGATCGTGTACAGCTACCTGACCGGACCGCGCTTTCGTCACCGCATCGAAGCCATCGTCGAGAAGTTCACTGACATGCAGAAGGACCTCGATCGCGAGCGCGCCACCATGTCGCGCCTTTGGGCCAAGCGCGAGGAGCAGCTCAGGGGCGTGCTGGAATCGACGGCCGGCTTGTACGGGGACATCCAGGGCATCGCCGGGCGCGCCATGCAGGAGATCGAGAGCCTGGACGTGCTGATGATCGAGGCGAAGGGCGAGGCTGCGGAATAGCACTCGGAAACCATCGAAATTTCGAGTTGCCCTGGTACGCCAGAGTGGTTGCTGGGGCCGCAGGAAGGGAATGCCCGACCCGTCTGTGGGCTATTGATATTTACGCTTTTTTTTGGTCCCTCCGCAAAAATTTTACTCAGATTCGTTCAGCATCCCCCGAGCGCCCCGAGCAAGAGCGGCTTCGGGCCTCTCTCGGGCAGCGGGATGACCGGCGGCGGGACATCTTGGGGCGTGACGAGGAGTCGCGGGGGCGTAAACATCCGGATCGTACGTCCGCGCGCCGGAGCGAGAGTTCGTCAGTGCTTTCACCGAAGTGAACTCGCCCATGGCGCGAGCGGCGTGGGTCCCCAAAAAGACCACGAGCGGCTTTAGGGTACGACGCGCCCTTGGCGCCACCCGCCATCCTACGCGGACCAGTTTGACCCACCGCGACCCGTCGCGGATGAAACTATCGGTCCTTCTTGAGCAACTGATCGAGACTTTCGAGCCCTTCTTTCTTAAGGACGGTGCCGAGCTTCGTATCGGCACGATAGCCCTTCGCGACCTTGTCGCCATACTCATCGCGCAGAGTGCCGACGAGCGTATCGGAGCGCTTCTTACGAATCTCGCCGTTCCGGTCACGCATGCGACCATCGAGTCCTTTCGGATAGTGCTTCGGCATTTAGGTGTCCTTTCGAGGTGACAATGCAGCGATACTCAAACCCAACGTACTTTGCCCTTCCGAAGCCAGAAGTGAGCTTCGCAGTCCCTCTTCAACCAGACTGACGGGTGAAGACTGGCAAGCCCATCCGAAGTCTCGGTCAATGTCCAGCAAGGCTGGGCGTCCGGCAGCAAGTTCATCTCCAACACTTTGCCGCACCCGCAGGGGCACAGCATCGCGGCCGACCAGGCATAGCCATCCTCACTGGCCACGTACAGCCGTTCGGCGCGAAGCCTATCGGGAATGTCGACAACGCGCACCGTGCGAAACGTTGGCGTTCGCAGGCCTAGCCGCGTCAGAAGCCACAGCCAGAGTTCAACAATCTGATGCCAGAGCGTCATAGGCTGAGCTCCGGCAATCCAAGCAGCGGCCCGGCATCGCCGCGGCCCACGAGCTTTGCCATGACCGGGCAAGGCGCGCCTTCAGCCACGCTCTCAATCTCATTCTCGGCGAGATTGATGCGCGTGATCGCGTAGGCGGCGTTCGGCTGGTTACGCGTCCGGTAGAGACGGGCGAGGAGCTCGTTTGCTGCCATCGCCGCCACCGTCATATTAACGCTGATGACCGCCGGCATCTCTTCATCAGCACCTTTGATGTACTTTTCGCGGACGCGCTCGGCATAGAGCGCCGGGTTCTGCCGCCTCAGAGCATCAGCCGCCACCTGCTCGACCGTGTAGGCTTCGCGCGATAAGAGGCTCGAGCCGCCGGGCTTCAGATAATGGACCACGACCTCGATGGCGTCGACCGTACCATCCGGCAGGGCGTGGATACGCACACCCATATCGATATAGGGGATCATATATGCCGCGCAGATGCGACTCATGACATCGCGGCCTTCGGCGCTGTCGACGCCACCCACCAAAACATCCGCCTCGGCGATCGCGAGGACGGATTTGCGCGAGACGAGATCTTCCGGGATCGGTACCGTCTCGGTGCCCAGCCCCATTGCCTGGACCGCGCGGCTGGCAATCTCGACCTTCGGCGTCTCGCGCGCCGCATCCTGCGCAGTCGCATTGACGATCCTGTTGAGATTCTTGCGCTCGGCATTTTGCGGGTCGACCGTAATGATCTTGCCGAAACCAAGCCGTCCAAAGGCTTCGTTGATAATGCTGCCGGTGCCCGAGGCGCCGGCGAGTGCTGCCGTCAGCCGTGCCATCTCGGCCGTCATCTGACGGCCGAAAGCCGATGTCGCGCGGCCGATCGTGTCGCTCGCGGTTCGCGGCGGATCGGCGAAGTAGATCTCGATATCGTCGCCGACCACGGAAATGCGCTCCAGCGGCTCGAACGTCCCATAAGCGTCCACGCTGCGGCCGAACAATGCGCCCGTCGGCATCATCACCACACTGGCATGGACGGCAACACCCTCGACGAGCGCGTGGATACCGGGAAACAGGCGGCTATCGCTCACGTCATCTGCCGGCGAGAAGCGGGCATAGTCCCCCGGGTGGCTGTGTACCTTGACGATGCTGAGATGCTTCGCCGCAGCACGATCGACAAGGTCGTCCATCCATTCAACCGGCCAACTGATGAAATCCTCGCGGCGCTCGCAGACCGCGTAGGGAACCGGATGAATCTCGCGTGCGAGAAGGCGATGGCGCGATGCGCCATCATGCTGGCCACAGAGGATCAGGGCCGCAGCCTCTTTCCCGTCGCCGGGAAAGAGGTGCGCCTTGAGGTGATCCCGCTGTTCGCCGGTGAGCGTAAGGGTGATCACCTTGCTCATTGGCCAAGCTCCCGGCTCAACCAGCCCTGCATGTAAGCGAAATGCGACTCGAGATTGTCGATACCCGGCTTCCATGCGGCGCCACCCATACGATGCCGCGACCAACGTTGCCATTGATGGCCATCGAAGGTCTCGTTCGAATCGGCGTTGGCGATCGCACGCCCCGTCTGCAGCCGCAACGGCGGGCTGAAATACGCCATGTCGAGCTGCGCGGTCGGGTAGCCGGGCGCGATCTCGATGGCGACATTGGCCTGCTGGACATTGTAGCCGTCCGGCACCCCCACCTGGTAGATCACCAGCCACAGCCGGAAGCCGGTGCCATCCGGCTTCGGGACCTTGAGCGTCTCCCAGACGAGACCGAGACCGACAAGAAAGGCGAGGTCTTCGTCGCCCAGCTCGAACTCCAGCCGGGCCTCGCGGCCGTCCTGGACATGCTTGTGCTGGGCGATGAAACGCTCAACGCCATGCTCGCGCAGATGGATGATTTCGTGCGGCTTCACCTCTTCAGGCGGGCCGTGGCGGCGCTTCTTGCGCAGCCGGTAGTCATCCACGGGCACGAGGCCAGCATTGGTGAGGATCTCCTCGCGGGAGATCTCCTCCTTCTCAGTCTCGAACGGCTGCTTGTTGACGCGGTAGCGGTACTTGCGCGCCTTCGGAACCGGGCGGCCCTCGCGCACATAGACCTCGATCTCGACGAGCTCGAGGATAACGCCATCGTCTTCGAGTACGACAATGTCGCGTTCGATCTCAACGATGTCATTCTCAACGACGTCTTTGTTCTCTGCCGACATGGCAAAGCTCCTTCGCTAGTGATTCCGCCCTGGATTCACAGCGAAGCGAAAATGTGCCATCCTTTGAGTCGCGAACGTGGGGCACACACCTCACATGCTGCCCAGCCGCCAGAGCTCTACGGCTGGCACTCACGGCGGTCCGGGTGCAACCGGGCCGCCGTTTCACTTTGCAAAACAAGGACTTGACCCAAGTCAACCTCTTGTTTACAAAAAGATAGTAAATACATATACTGTAAACCAACGGAGGTCAAGGTGATCGGTGAGAGGCTACGCATAGCTCGGCGAAAAGCCGGATTTTCTCTGCGAGACCTCTCAGAGCGTATGGACGGCCGCATCTCGCACAACGCCATCGCCAAGTATGAGCGCGGCGAGATGGAGCCCACCTCAAGCGCGCTGATCGAGCTCTCACGCGCCCTCGCAGTCCCGATGGAGTTTCTGGCGGCGCCGCTCGATGTACGCCTCGGCGAACTCGAATTCCGCAAGAAGTCCGGTACCAGCGCCAAGGACCGCGCCATTGTCGAAGCCACTGTGCTCGAACATGTCGAGCGTTACCTGTTGGTCGAAGAGATCCTCGAGCTCGACAGCGCCGCGTGTAAAATGCCGTTCGAGAAGAAGACTGTCCGCAGCTTCGATGAGGTCGAGCAACTCGCCATCGAAGCGCGGGCGGAATGGAATCTCGGTAACGCTCCCATTAGCGATGTCGTTGAATTGCTTGAGGAGCACGGCATCAAGGTCATGCTGCTCGATTTGCCCGAATCCGTCTCCGGCCTGACCTGTCTCGTTCAGCGTAGCAACGGGCCGGATGTGCCTGTCATCGTCGTCAACAAGACCTTCAACCTCGAACGAATTCGCTTCACCCTGTTACATGAGCTTGGGCATAGGCTCATGGAAGTTGACGGCATCGATGAAGAAAAGGCTGCGCATCGCTTTGCCAGTGCCTTCCTGATGCCCGCGGATCATTTGCGCGAGGTCATAGGCATCCACCGGCACGGCTTTGGCGTGGCTGAACTCGTCGTCACCAAGCACCTCTACCGGGTTGCGGCTACCGCTCTCCTCGTGCGTTTCCGCGATCTCGGCATCATCTCGCCAGAACAAGCTATGGCTATCTTCCAGACGACGGCACGGCATTGGCGCCGGAATGAACCGCAGCCGCTCCCGCGAACGCTTGGTGCGGAGTGCCCGCAGCGTTTTGATCGGCTGTGTTACCGTGCCCTCGCCGAGGGGGTGATATCGATTTCGAAGGCAGCCGACTTGCTTCGTAAGCCTGTTGCGGCCATCGCAAAGAAGATGAATGGCGATGAGCCGGCTGAAGATTGTTGTCAGTGATTCCTCGGTCGTCATGGACCTGGCAAAGGTCAGGCTCATCGAGCCTGTCCTGCAACTGCCTTTCGAGTTCATGATCCCCGACGTCATCTTGGCGCTGGAGCTTCTCGATCTCGGCGCTTACACAGCCAAGGGCCTGCTGGATCTCGGGTTCGTTCAGGGCGAGCTCGACGGCGGTGATAGCCGCCAAGCGCGCGACTACTTCGCGAAAAACCGTCGCCTGAGCCTGAATGATTGCTTCGCCTGGCGCTTGGCCGAGGTGCATAGGGCGATTCTGATGACAGGTGACGCCAATCTGCGTACCGTCGCGACGGCGGCAAAGGTTGAGGTCCGCGGCATCCTTTGGGCGGTCGAGATGATGCTCAAGCACAAGACGAGCCCGGTCGCGGCGCTCGCCAAAGCCCTCGATCATCTCGGTAGCGACCCGCTTGTCCGGCTTCCACCAGCCGAAACGCAAGCCCTCCGTGACCGGCTGAAGATGGGCTGATCAGAGGAGATCACCAGCTAAATACAATCAAGTTGTCATTTCCGAGATCGCCTTAAACTCTTAGGCATCGACATTACTGCGGCTCGCCGATCGTTTAGCCCGCGACGGCTGCGAAAACGGCGCGACCTCCATGCGCTCCACCCACGGGATAAGATTGATAGCCTGCGGTTCGAGATGGCCGGTGACCACCTCCAACTTCATGATGAACTCGAACAGGGTGTCGATCTCGTGGGGCTCGCAATAGCGCTCGCTGGTCTCGCTGTCGCCGCCGTGTCCGAGGAGGTCCGCGCGGTCCTCTTTCGTCAGCAGCTTCTTCTTCAGTTGAGCGCCGAAGAGATGGCGGACGGCGTGGGCACCCAGCCCCTCTTCGGTGATTTTGGCTTCCGTGAGGATCGGCTTGAAGAGCTTGTAGAAGCGATTACCGAGCGGCGACCGGCTGCTGGGAGAGTATAGGTCGGGGAAGAGCAGCTTTTATCCGAGGCCCCTGATCCTCCGGACGTAGTCGAGGAAGCCCAACCGAAGAAGCTCTGGATGGAGAGGGATGTTTCGCTTCGATTGGGGGTTCTTGATGCGCCGCCGCTCGTTGGCCGCGATGTGGATGTACGGCTTGCATCCATCGCGATCGAAGATGATGTCGTCCACCATCGCGCCGCAAAGCTCCTCGCGTCTCGCCCCCGAGTAGTAGATGAGGATCGGAACAAAATAGAGCGCACAGTGGAAAATCTGGGCGGCCCCCTGCTGGCCCTCCTTCCCGAGATCGTCCCAATCGGCGCAGTTGATGAACGGAGGCGTCTGGAAGATCGCCTTCGCGCGGTCGATGGGGAGCTTGCGCCTCTCATCGCGGGCCCGCTTGTTCTTGCCGCGGCTCTTCGCACGCAGCTTGGTCAGATCGATAGTTTCCAGGCTCCTCACGCCGCGCGCCGTGGCGTGGTCGAAGATCTGGCCAAGGAAGGTCGCATGGCGATTGAGAGTTCCGCCACTGATCCCGCGCTTGGCGTGCACGACGGATCGCCCCTTCTCACGAAGCTGCTCGATCGTCAGTTGCTCGTCACGAACAGACTTGCCGTAGTGCTTGTAGATGTCGAAACGGAGGAAATCGACGAATTTGCCGACGTGCTCCTGGCGTAACAGGCTCAGATCGAGAATGCGCTGATCCTGGACCATGAACTTGACGAACAGGTTTGCGATGCTCTTGGCCTGCCGCTGGGTTTTGTCATCCCAGTTATTGTCGGCAGCATTCAGCTGAGCGACGCGATCCGCGAACTGCAGGAAATCTTCCATGGGAGTGAATTGCTGGACGATCGGTGCGTCCACCCTCGGTGGATCATCGCGGCGATCCAACACGTGGCCTGCCGTAGAAATTATCGGTCTCAGTGAATCGTTCTTCGCAAGCAGCAGACGATCCACCAGCCCTTCGTCCTCGACCCTCGCCCCGCCGTAACGGCGTTCGGACTGAGCCAGGGCAAGCCTCATTCCGCGGAAGTACGTTCCCTGCGCGACGTCCAAGTTCATGGCGGTAGGCACCGCCTGCACGCCTTCGATCATTTGCCGAAGGACGTGATGCTTGGTCGGCACCATGTCGTTGGCCCGGAGCATCGTCAGGTGATCCTTGACGGCCTCGACGTCAACCTCCGAGAGGCCTTCCGCGAGCATGCGGTCCCGATCCTCCGGACGCACAAAGGCACCCGGCCCTTGGCCGTCGAGCAGCGTGTAGGTCCACAAGGCCCGCAGATCGTCTGCCTTAGCGCGGTCGACGACGAAGCCTGGCCCACTTTTGGCGGCGAGAGCGACCCGCTCGAGTTTGGCCAAATGCTTTTCAACGACAGCATGAAGCATTGTCTCAATTTGAGACCGCGTCAGATGCGGGTCGGCGCCATCGGCAAGCATCGCAAGGTCATCCAAGAAGAGGTTCACTTGAGTGGCCAGACGGCGAGCGGCCGCCCGGTTCGTCGTTTTCAGGCTCATAGAAAGATGCGGGCGGCCGAGCACGCTGGCAAGCGCCCGAGGGGTACGGCGCCGCCAATAGTAAACGGCTTGGCGCCGAAAGATGTGGAAAGCCATTGCGAGCGACACCCTGTGCAGCAGTGATGTGTCGCAGCGCTGTGCAGCAGCGCCCCAGCTAGGCCGGTTTCGTCAGCAATTTCAGGGGAAGCGGAGCCTCTGGCTGGGGCGGGAGGGATCGAACCTCCGAATGGCGGAATCAAAATCCGCTGCCTTACCGCTTGGCTACGCCCCATCAGGCAACCACGGGAACGGCGGACGAGCTGGCACCCGCAGATTCCCTTTGGTCGCAGCCGGTCTATAGGGTGCGGCGCGGCATTTCAACCGCCTGGAGGGGCAAAATACCACCGTCCGGGGCGCGGTCGCGCCACACCTTAATATAGGCGGGGGCAAAGGCCCGATGCGGTCCCGTATCGCACCCATTGAGGCCTCAGCCATTTCATGGGAATACGACGGCAAACCTGTCCTCGGGAGTGAGCCATGACCTACCGCGCGCCGATCTCTGACATGCTGCTGTCGCTCAACCATGGCGCCGGCCTCAAGGCCGCCGTGGACGCCGGCCATTACGGCGATTTCGACGCTGACATTGCTGCTGCCGTGCTGGAAGAGGCCGGCAAGTTCGCGACCGATGTGCTGGCACCGCTGAACAAGGTCGGCGACGAGCACGGCATCAAGCTCGATGCCGGCAAGGTGACGACTGCGCCGGGCTGGCCGGACGCCTACAAGCGCTGGACCGAAGGCGGCTGGAACGCGGTTTCGGGCCCGGAAGGTTTTGGCGGCCAGGGCCTGCCGATGGCGATCAACGCCGCCTGCACCGAGATCTGGAGCGCCGCCAACGTCGCGTTCGGCCTCTGTCCGCTGCTGACGGCCTCCGCGATCGAGGCGCTGGACGCGCATGGCAGCGACGAGCTGAAAAAGATCTATCTCGAAAAGCTCGTCACCGGCGAATGGACCGGCACGATGCAGCTGACCGAGTCGCAGGCCGGCTCCGATGTCGGCGCACTGCGCACCCGCGCCGAAAAGCAGGCGGACGGCACCTATCGCATCAAGGGGACGAAGATCTTCATCACCTATGGCGAGCACGACATGACCGACAACATCGTGCATTTCGTGCTGGCGCGCCTGCCCGATGCGCCCGCGGGCACCAAGGGGATCTCGCTGTTCCTGGTGCCGAAATTCATGGTCAATGCCGACGGCTCGCTTGGCGCGCGCAATGATATCTTTGCCTCGGGCGTCGAGCACAAGCTCGGCATGCACGCCTCCCCTACTTGCACCATGACCATGGGCGACCATGGCGGCGCGATCGGATTCCTGATCGGCGAAGAGAACCAGGGCATGCGCTGCATGTTCACGATGATGAACCAGGCCCGTCTCGGCGTCGGCCTCGAAGGCGTCGGCGTCGCCGATCGCGCCTATCAGCTGGCGCTGTCTTATGCGCAGGAGCGCAAGCAGGGCCGCGCCATCGGCAAGAAGGGCGACGGCTCGGATGCGATCTTCGTGCATCCCGACGTCAAGCGCATGCTGATGCGGATGCGGGCCCAGACTGCGGCCGCGCGCACCATCTGCTATGCGACCGCGGTCGCACTCGACGTCTCCATGCGCGCCAGGGATCCGAAGGTGCGCACTGAAGCCGCCGCACGCGCCGCGCTGCTGACGCCGATGGCGAAGGGCTATTCCACCGATATCGGCAACGAGGTCGCCTATCTCGGCGTGCAGATCCATGGCGGCATGGGCTTCATCGAGGAGACCGGCGCCGCCCAGCATTATCGCGATGCCCGCATCACCGCGATCTACGAAGGCACCAACGGCATCCAGGCGATCGACCTCGTCACGCGCAAGCTCGCCGCCAATGGCGGTGCATCGGTGTGGGCGCTGCTCGATGAGCTCTCAGCCATTGTGAAGCAGGTCGAGGCGTCCAACGATCCCGCCTTCGGCACCACGGGCGTGAAACTGCGCGAGGCGCTGGAGGCCTTGAGGCGCACGAGCAAGTGGCTGCTCGAGCGCGTCACGTCTGCGCCGAACGAAGCGCTGGCCGGCGCGACGCCGTATCTGCAGCAGTTCGGTGCCACGCTCGGCGGCTGCATGCTGGCCTCCGAGGCGCTTGCCGCGAAGAGTGAAGGTGTTGCGGATGCGCAGCGCTACGTCTCGCTCGCGCGCTTCTTCGCCGAGAACATCACCGTGCAGGCAGGCGCGCTCGAGCGCACCGTGACGGAGAGCGCGGAGTCGGTCGCGGCGGCGGATGCGGTGCTGTTGGGGTAGACCCGTCATCCCCGCGCAGTGGCGAAGCCATTGTCGCTGGTACGAGCCATGCGACGCAAAGCGCCGCGTGGGGAGCCTCGAAGGATGACCGGCCGAGATGTTGCAGCCGGGCCGTCGCCCTTCGAGGGACGCTGAAGAAGCGGCCACCTCAGGGTGACGGTGATAGATTGCGCGTCTGCTCCGCCCTCTTCCCCGGCCGCCACAGCACGATGCCGGCGGCGACGACATCGAGCACCACGCACATCGCAAAGGCCATGGTGTAATCGCCGCTCACGCTGCGCACGAGGCCGACGAGGCCGGGACCGAATGCGCTGACAATGCCGCTGATCGACGTTCCCAGCCCCATCGCGGCAGCGAAGGCCGCACTGCCGATCTCGCGCTGGATGATCAGGGGCGGAAACGTGATCATGTTGCCGATCGAGAAGCCGTAGACCGCGCAGCACAACAGCAGCACGATCGGGCTCTGGCTTTGCAGCAGCACAAGCAGAGCCGCAGCCTGGCTGATCATCGACGCCGAGCAGGCAAGCCGCGGATCGAGCCGGTCGACGAACAGGCCGAGCGTGAGCCGGCCGACGACCGCCATCGCGGCCATGATGGTGACCGCGAGGCCCGCACTGGCGCGGCCGATCAATGGTTCGAGAAACGTCACCTGGTGGATGATGAATCCCATCTGCGCCAGCAGCGCGATCGCGATCGGCAGCACCATGGTCCAGAATGATGCATTGGCGAGCAGCGTCCGGCGCGAATGACGCGCGGCCTTGCCCCCGCCGGAAGCACCTGCCGCATGCAGCGACGCGCCGACCGGCCAACCGGTGAAGACGACAACCACCGGCAATACCAGCACCACCATCACGACGGTCGCCGCCAGCATGGCCGAACGGAAGCCGATGCTGGTGCTCAGCGCCAGCAGGACGGGAACGAGGATGATGCCGCCGCAAGTGGCGCCGTTGAAGGCGAGGCTGAGCGCGAGCCCGCGCCGTCGCTCGAACCAGGAGTTCAGCACGGTGGCGATCACCACCGAGCCCATTCCGGTCCAGCCGACCGACATCAGCGCATAGGCGAGATAAAGCTGCCACGGCAACTGCATCAGCCCGAGCAGTGCGGTCGATGCACCAAGCGCGGCCAGCCCGCACAGGATCAGCGCGCGCAACCCGATGCGGACGAGCAGATCGTCGGTAAAGATCACGAGGACGGCGCTCAGCAGGAACGAGAAGGTGCTGGCCGAGGACACCAGCGTGCCGGACCAGCCATGAGCGCGCTGGAGCTCGGCGAGATACACGCCCTGGCCATACAGGCCAAAGCCGAACATGAAGAAGGCCATCAGGAAGCAGGCCAGCACCACGCGCCAGCCGCGGTAACGCAGCGAGGACTCGTCAACCTCCGTTGCGGCGATCATCGTCAAATATCGGCCTGATGGAACGAAACAGCTGATCGTGACGTACAACCACCGGTTTTTCAAATGAAACGTTGTAGCCAATTGTTGCAATGCGCAAATCGTCGCAGGAGGCGCGATGCAGCCTTCGCTGCTGGTTTGTTCCCCGACGCATGCCGCCATCTGGCGGGTGTCATGCAACCACTCGACGGCATCACTGCCGAAATGATCGCGCGGCAGGATTGGCACGCCTGCGGGATCATGTAGGCTCAGCTGTGCAAGACTCGCCAACGGCAGGCGCCGCGGCGATCGCAGGGAGTGCTCATGCCGAACGGCAACATCATCGTCACCGACGAGCGCGGCACACGCGTCATCACCCTGCGCCGTCCCGGCAAGAAGAACGCGATCACGCAGCACATGTATCGCGAGATGAGCCGCGCGATCGACACCGCGCAGAACAACCCCGACATTCGCTGCATGATCATCACCGGCGGCTCCGGCGTGTTCACCGCCGGCGACGACATCGATGACTTCATGCACGCCGATGCGGCGCGTCCGGAGACGTTGTCGGACGGTGTCAAATTCCTCTATTCGCTGGCGCTCAACGTCAAGCCGATCATCGCCGCCGTGGACGGCGCCTCGATCGGCATGGGCACCGTGATGCTGTTTCACTGCGACTATGTGCTCGCTTCCAACGCCGCGACCTTTTCGGCGCCCTACATCAATCTCGGGCTCGTGCCGGTCGGTGCCGCGAGCCTCCTGATGCCGAGCACCATGGGTTACCAGCGCGCCTTCGCCATGCTGGCGATGGGCCGCAGCTTCACCGCCGCCGAGGCCCATGCCGCCGGCTTCGTCAATACCGTGGTCTCGCCGGGACATACCGAGGTGGAGGCCCGCAAGGTCGCGCGCGAGATCTGCCGGCTGCCGGCCGAGGCCGTCGCAACCTCGCGCAAATTGCTGCGCACCCCGCCGGAAGAGCTCACCCGCCGCATCGATCAGGAGGGCCATCTGTTCGGCGAGCGGCTGAAATCGGATGAAGCTGTCGCCGCGTTCAATGCGTTTGCGAACAGGAAGAAGCGGTAGGGGCCGTCATTCCGGGGCGCCCGTAGCGCGAACCCGGAATCCATCGGGCGGCAGAGTTAGTCGATGAATGGATTCCGGGCTCGCGACTTCGTCGCGCCCCGGAATGACGGCGAGAACTTTCGTGAAATCTTCGCGCCGAACGGCTAGCCTTGTTTCATGCGATACATCTTCCGCCTCGTCCTTGCCGCCCTCACCCTCGCCACCCCCCCTGCCGCGGCGCAGACCGCAGCGCCCGTCGAGCTGCGGATTCTCGCGATCAACGATTTCCACGGCAACCTCCGTCCGCCGCCGGGCGGCATTCGCATCAATGACCCTGAAGACAAAACCAAGAAGGTGATGGTCGCCGCCGGCGGCGCCGAATACATGGCGACGCTGGTCAAGCAGCTGAGCGAGGGGCACAAGAACACCATCTTCGTCGCCGCCGGCGATCTGATCGGGGCGAGCCCGTTCCTGTCGGCGATGTTTCATGACGAGCCCTCGGTCGAGTCGCTCTCGATGATGGGGCTCGCGATCACCTCGGTCGGCAACCATGAATTCGACGAAGGCAAGACCGAGCTGCTCAGGATGCAGAATGGCGGCTGCCATCCCGAGGACGGCTGCCAGGGGCCGCATGCTTTCCTAGGTGCCAAATTCCACTATCTCGCGGCGTCCACCGTGGAGGCCGCCACCGGCAAGAGCGTGCTGCCGCCCTACGAGATCCGCGACTTCGAGGGCATCCCGGTCGCCTTCATCGGACTGACCCTGAAGGAGACCGCCGGCATCGTCTCGCCCAAGGGCATTGCCGGACTGGAATTTCGCGATGAGGCCGAGACGGTGAATGCGCTGGTGCCGCAACTGAAGGCGAAAGGCGTCGAGGCGATCGTGGTGCTGATCCACCAGGGCGGTGAGCCCGCAGGCGATTACAACGAATGCCCTGCCATCACAGGGCCGATCGTCGACATCGTCAAGAAGTTCGACCGCGCGGTCGACGTCGTCGTCAGCGGCCACACGCATCGCGCTTACGTCTGCGAGATCGACGGGCGGCTCGTCACCAGCGGCGACAAATACGGCACGCTGGTCACCGCGATCGACCTCAAGCTCGATCCTGCGACCCGCGACATCGTCAGCGCCAAGGCCGAGAACGTCATCGTCGCCAATGCCTCGCTCGCCAGGGATCCCGAGCAGACCGCGCTGATCGACGCTTATGACAAGCTCTCGGCGCCGATTGCCAACCGGCCGGCCGGATCGGTGACGCAGACGCTGTCGCGCGTTCCGAACGAGGCCGGCGAAAGCGCCCTCGGCGACATCATTGCGGATGCACAGCTCGCCGCGACGAAGGATGCCAAGGACGGCAGCGCGGTCATTGCGCTGACCAATCCCGGCGGCATCCGCACGGATCTCATCCCGAAGGAGAATGGCGCGGTGTCCTACGGCGAGCTGTTCGCAAGCCAGCCGTTCCGCAACCGCCTCGTCACCATGACGCTCACGGGCAGTCAGCTCAAGGACATGCTGGAGCAGCAATGGCTCGATCCGAAGCGGCCGCGAATCCTCCAGGTCTCGATCGGATTCAACTACAGCTGGGACGCGTCAAAGCCATACGGTGAGCGCATCGTGGCCGACAAGATGACGCTCAACGGCAGGCCGATCGAGCCGGCCACCGGCTACCGCGTGACCCTCAACGACTATCTGGCGGTCGGAGGCGACGGTTTTACCGTCGCCAAGCAAGGCACTTCGCCGCAATATGGCGGGTACGATTCCGACGCACTGTTTGCCTTCTTTAAGGCGCATGGTCCGATCGGCCCGTTGCCGCCTACCCGCATCCTGCGCGTCAATTGATCTGGATCAAACGGGCCTGAACGGGCGGCCCTTTGCCATTCCGCAGGGAACGCCTAGATTGGGTTTTGCATTGCGTTTTGGCGCCGGATGCGCCAAGCGACGTCGAGAGTACGTTCCCAGCGAGGCCGACCTGATGAGCACGCTTCTCCTTTCCCACAAGGCTTGCCTCGACCACGTCACGCCGCCGGGGCATCCCGAGCGCCCGGACCGCCTGCGTGCAGTGGAGGAAGCGCTGTCGGTCGAGCGCTTCCAGTTCCTGGCGCGCGATCTGGCGCCGGAGGGCGATCTCGATCTCGTCACGCTTTGCCATAACGAGCATTACGTCACCGAACTGCGCCACGTCGCGCCGACAAGCGGCCAAGTCTATCTCGACGGCGACACCTCGATGTCCCCTGGCACGTGGGAAGCGGTGATGCGCGGCGTCGGCGGCGCAGTGGCCGCGACCGAGGCTGTGATGAACGGCGAGCATCGCAACGCCTTCGTCGCGGTGCGCCCGCCCGGTCATCACGCCGAGATCGGCAAGCCGATGGGTTTCTGCTTCTTCGACAATGTCGCGATCGCCGCGCGCCACGCGCAGCGCAAATACGGCATCAAGCGCGCGGCCATCGTCGATTTCGACGTGCATCACGGCAACGGCACCCAGGACATCTTCTGGTCGGATCCGACCGTGATGTACTGCTCGACCCATCAGATGCCGCTGTTTCCGGGCACCGGCGCCAAGAGCGAGCGCGGCGATCATGACACCATCGTCAACGCGCCGCTGGCGTCTGAAGACGGCGGGCCCGAATTCCGCTCCGCGTTCGAAAACCTGATCCTGCCGCGGCTGGAGAAATTCAGCCCCGAGCTGCTCATCATTTCCGCCGGCTTCGACGCGCATTACCGCGATCCGCTGGCCTCGCTGAATTTACGCGGGGAGGATTATGCCTGGGTCACGCGCAAACTGATGGACCTTGCGGACAAGTCCGCAGGCGGCCGTGTTGTTTCTGTGCTCGAAGGCGGCTACGACCTGCAAGGACTGAAAGAATCTGTTACGGCGCATGTCGGCGCCCTGATGGGCGCTTGAGAGACCCGCCACATTAAGCCCGCAAAACTCTGCTGTTTTGCAGCAGAAGCGAATCGGGCAATCGGAAACGGATATGGCCGAAAATACCCAAATCGACGTCTCCCGGCTCACCTTCGAGCGCGCGATCGAGGAACTCGAGACGATCGTGAAGCGGCTCGAGGACGGCAAGGTGCCGCTCGAGGAATCCGTCACGATCTACGAGCGCGGCGAAGCCCTGAAGCGGCGCTGCGAGGAGCTGTTGCGCCAGGCCGAGGCGCGCGTCGACAAGATCACCACCGATGCCAGTGGCCAGGCCGCCGGCACGGCCCCACTGGACGTGCAGTAAGGGCGCGCGCAGCCCCCCGCCTCGCGCATCGGCCGCCTGCAATTTTTCAAGATCGCACGCCCCCGTTTTGGCTGGGCGTAGGGAAGCCGGGCGCCAGGGCGGAAGAGTTCCCGCGCCGGTGTTGTCATCCCGCGAAATTCCACCGAAAAGGCTGTTCTTGTGCCCAGAATCCTGCCAAGGAACCGGGCAGGATTGGAACCTTCCTACCGGCGCCGCGATTAACCAAATTGGCCCGCCGGTTGCACCTGCATACCCGTAATCGGCCCTGCGGGTTGGCTTTGGCCCAAGCTTTGGTGTAAAGCTGCGCGGAGTGTGGCTTTTTGTTAGCCTTGACGTGGGGACCGATTTTCGATGTCAAGTGCTTCAAATCGCTGATGAATTGGCTGGGACGGACGAAGCCGATCTACGTGACAGGGATCACAGAGACTGAACCGGAGCGCACTTAAGCTCACCTAAGCTTGAAGACGGGGCTTTGCCCCATGCAGGTGGCTCCGACGGTTTAAGGACTCGCGCTGCGCCGATATTGTGCAAACCCATCGCGCACCGGAATGACCTTCCGGCGCTGACAAATTGGAAATCGCCGTGAACGCATACAGTAAAACGCCGCTTCTCGACACCATCCGGACGCCGGAAGACCTGCGCAAGCTCAAGGTCGAGCAGGTCCGCCAGGTCGCCGACGAGCTGCGGCAGGAAACGATCGATGCCGTCTCGGTGACCGGCGGTCACTTCGGCGCGGGCCTCGGCGTGGTCGAGCTCACCACCGCGATCCATTACGTCTTCGACACGCCGCGCGACCGGCTGATCTGGGACGTCGGCCATCAGGCCTATCCGCACAAGATACTCACCGGACGCCGCGACCGCATCCGCACGCTGCGCACCGGCGGCGGCCTCTCCGGCTTCACCAAGCGCAGCGAGAGCGATTACGATCCGTTCGGCGCCGCACATTCCTCGACCTCGATCTCCGCCGGTCTCGGCATGGCCGTCGCGCGCGACCTCTCCGGCGGCAAGAACAACGTTATCGCCGTGATCGGTGACGGTGCGATGTCGGCGGGCATGGCCTATGAGGCCATGAACAATGCCGGCGCGATGAACTCGCGCCTGATCGTGATCCTCAACGACAACGACATGTCGATCGCGCCGCCGGTCGGCGCCATGAGCGCCTATCTGTCGCGCCTCTACTCCGGCAAGACCTATCGCACGCTGCGCGATGCGGCCAAGCAGATCAACAAGCGCCTGCCCAAGATCCTCGCCAACCGCGCCAACCGCGTCGAGGAATATTCCCGCGGCTTCATGATGGACGGCGGCACGCTGTTCGAGGAGCTCGGCTTCTATTACGTCGGCCCGATCGACGGCCATAACCTCGACCATCTCCTGCCCGTGCTGAAGAACGTGCGCGACATGGAGACCGGCCCGATCCTGGTCCACGTCGTGACGCAGAAGGGCAAGGGCTACGGCCCGGCTGAAGCCTCCGCCGACAAATACCACGCCGTCGTCAAATTCGACGTCGCCACCGGCACGCAAGCCAAGGCCAAGCCGAATGCGCCGGCCTACCAGAACGTGTTCGGCCAGAGCCTCGTCAAGGAAGCGCAGAAGGACGACAAGATCGTCGCCATCACCGCGGCGATGCCGTCAGGCACCGGCGTCGACATCTTCAACAAGGCGTTCCCGGACCGCACCTTCGACGTCGGTATCGCCGAGCAGCACGCGGTGACCTTCGCCGCCGGTCTCGCGACCGAGGGCTACAAGCCGTTTTGCGCGATCTACTCGACCTTCCTGCAGCGCGGCTACGACCAGATCGTCCATGACGTCGCGATCCAGAACCTGCCCGTGCGCTTCGCCATCGACCGCGCCGGCCTCGTCGGCGCCGACGGCGCGACCCATGCCGGCTCGTTCGACAACGCCTATCTCGGCTGTCTGCCCAACATGGTGATCATGGCTGCGGCTGATGAAGCCGAGCTCGTGCACATGGTGGCGACCCAGGTCGCGATCAACGACCGTCCGAGCTCGCTGCGCTATCCGCGCGGCGAAGGCCGCGGCATCGAGATGCCCGAGGTTGGGATCCCGCTGGAGATCGGCAAGGGCCGCATGATCCGCCAGGGCAACAAGATCGCCCTGCTCTCCTTCGGCACGCGCCTGGCCGAATGCGAGAAGGCGGCCGACGAGCTCGCCGCCCATGGTCTCTCCACCTCGATCGCGGATGCGCGCTTCATGAAGCCGCTCGACACCGAGCTGGTGCTGAAGCTTGCCCGCGACCACGACGTGCTGATCACGGTCGAGGAAGGTTCGGTCGGCGGCTTCGGCTCGCATGTCGCGCAATACCTGACAGACCAGGGCGTGCTCGACACTGGCATGGTCAAGTTCCGCACGATGGTCCTGCCCGACGTGTTCCAGGATCACGACACGCCGGCCGCGATGTATGCCCGTGCCGGTCTCGACGCCAAGGGCATCGTCGCCAAGGTCTTCGAAGCCCTCGGCAAGGATGTGAAGACCGAGACGGTCAAGCTCGCCTGAGGCGAGCTTCGACCTTCCGCGAACCAGCGCGACGTTCATGAAAATCTATCTGGCAGGTCCCGACGTGTTCCTGCCGGATGCGGTCGAGATTGGTCGCCGCAAGGCGGAGATCTGCACCGCGCACGGGCTCACCGGCTTCTACCCTCTCGACAACTCCATCGACCTCACCGTTTCAGACGCCTCGCGGCAGATCTTTTGCGGCAATGAGGCGATGATGGACCACGCCGACGCCATCATTGCGAACCTGACGCCGTTCCGCGGTGCCGGCGCGGATCCTGGCACCGTCTACGAGCTCGGCTACATGGCCGGCCGCCGCAAATTTTGCCTGGCCTACTCCAACGATCCCGCCACCTATGCCGACCGCCTCGGCCGCTTCATGGACGTCACCACCGAGGGCGGACGGCTGGTCGATGCGCAGGGGCTGACGGTCGAGGATTTTGGCCTCGTCGACAACCTCATGATGATCCACGCGCTGGAGCTGCATGGCTGCCCGCTGGTGACGCCGGCAGCTCAGCCTGTCGACGTCTGGCACGATCTTGCCGCGTTCGAGACTTGCGTCCGGATGGCGGCCGCGCGATTGATCGCTACATAGCGCTTCAGTCACCCCGGAGAGATCATGTCCCCTGCCCGCAAGCGCGCGGATGTTCTGTTGGTCGAGCGCGGCCTGTTCGAGAGCCGGGCGCGGGCGCGCGCGGCGATCGAGGCCGGGCTCGTCACGGCCAACGACAAGCAGGTCGCCAAGCCGTCGGAGACGATCGCCGAGGACGCGGTGATCCAGGCCGAGCCTGCGCATCCCTATGTCTCGCGCGGCGGCGTCAAACTCGCCGGTGCGCTGGAGCGATACCCGATCGAGATCGAGGATCACGTATGCCTCGATGTCGGCGCCTCGACCGGCGGCTTCACCGAGGTGCTGCTGGCGAACGGCGCGAGCCTGGTGTTCGCCATTGATGTCGGCACCAGCCAGCTGCATCCCTCGCTGCGCGGTCATCCCAAAATCGTCTCGATGGAGGAGACCGACATTCGCGCCTATGAAGGCAAGCGGCTTCCGGCGCGGCCGGATGTCGTCGTCATCGACGTCAGCTTCATCTCGCTGAAGACCGTGCTGCCGGTCGCGCTGTCGCTCGCGGCAGCGCCGATGAGCCTGCTGGCGCTGATCAAGCCGCAATTCGAGGCTGACAGAAAGCACAACAAGAAGGGCATCATCCGCGACGCCGCGGTGCATCAGGAGATCTGCGACGACATTGAGGCCTTTGCCAAGTCACTCGGCTGCACCGGCATCGAGGTGTTTCCATCCTCGATCGCAGGCGGCGACGGCAATATCGAATTCTTCCTGGGCGCGCGCCGTGGTTGAACGCGTCACGATCGATCATGTCGGCCATCGCGGCGACGGCGTTTCGCTCGACGCCGGCGATGCGATCTATGTGCCCTATACGCTTGGCGGCGAGACCGTCGAGGTCGACCACGTCGCCGGCCACCATCCCGATCGTCGCAAGCTGCTGGCGGTCGATATCGCCAGCCCCGAGCGCATCGAGCCGTTTTGTCCGCATTTCGGCGTCTGCGGTGGCTGCGCGATCCAGCACTGGGCGACTGAGCCGTATCATGCCTGGAAACGCAACATCGTGGTCGAAACGCTGGCGCAGGCCGGCATCGACTGCGATGTGGCGCCGCTGGTCGATGCGCATGGCGCCGGGCGAAGGCGCGTCACGCTGCACGGCCGGTTCGGCACGCATGACGTGCTCAAGGTCGGGTTCTCCGCGACGAGCTCGCATGACGTGATCCCGATCGACCGCTGCCCGATCCTCGATCCCGCGCTGGAAGGCGCGCTCGATGCCGCCTGGGCGCTCGCCGAGCCGCTGACGTCAAAGATGCCGGTGACGAAGCCGCTCGACATCCAGGTAACGGCTACCGCCAACGGCCTCGATGTCGACGTGCGCGGCTCCGGCCCGCTGCCGACGCCGCTGGTCACGGCGCTGTCGCGCGTTGCCGAGCAGCATCGTCTTGCGCGGCTGACGCGGCATGGCGAATTGGTGCTGCAACGCCTGCCGCCAACGCTGAAAATGGGCCGCGCCGAGGTGACGCTGCCGCCAGGCTCGTTCCTGCAAGCGACCGTCGCGGGCGAAGAGACGCTTGCCGCTCTCGTTGCCGAGCGCGTCGGCAAGGCGAAAGAGGTTCTCGACCTCTTCTGTGGCGTCGGCCCGTTTGCGCTCAGGCTCGCCGAGAAGGCCCGCGTCACCGCCTATGACAGCGACGCCGGCGCTATCGCCGCACTGGCGAAAGCAGCGCGCACGCCGGGACTGAAGCCGATCAGGTGCGAGCCGCGCGACCTGTTCCGCCGTCCGCTGGTGCCACCGGAGCTGCGCGATTTCGATGCCGTGGTATTCGATCCGCCACGCCAGGGCGCACAGGCACAGGCGCTGAAACTCGCCGCGAGCAAGGTGCCCGTGGTGGCGGCTGTCTCGTGCAACGTCGCAACGTTTGCCCGCGACGCGCGACTTCTGATCGACGGCGGCTACAAGATCGAGAATGTCATTCCGGTCGATCAGTTTCGCCACACGCCCCATGTCGAGATCGTCGCGCGGTTTACCCGCTAGGGCCGAAGTCCCGATCGCGTCAACGCGCTCCAAGCTTGATTCTGCTCAATCGCCCCGTGCTTCGTGGGCGCTAGAAGCTTGCTGGGCAATGGTACGCGGAGCGGACGCTTGTGGTTGACCGACGACAGTTCATCGCGGCCACGCTCGGGCTTTCTGCGCCCGCCGTCAGCGGCCTCCCTGCTGGCGCGGCCGGCATGACCTACGACGAGGCCATCAGGTCGTCACGCGCCCCCTTGCGAGCTGCGCCGCGGGACCGCGAGCTCGTGCGTTGTGCGACGCTTGCGGCCAACAGTCACAACACGCAGCCCTGGATTTTTTCCGCCCACGGCAATGAGATCGCGATTGCGCCCGACTTCAAGCGCCGCTGTCCGGCCGTCGATCCCGACGATCATCACCTCTTCGTCAGTCTTGGATGCGCCGCCGAAAATCTCTGCCTCGCCGCATCCGCGCTCGGCTGGCGCGCCAACTCCGTTTTCGACGGCGAGCGGATCGTGATCGCGCTCGAGGAAGCCTCGCCGGCAGCAGCGGCGCTGGCCGATGCGATTCCAGTCAGGCAATGCACGCGCGCGGCTTTCGACGGCAGGCCGGCCGCGCCCGAAATCCTGCATCAGCTCGAGAACGCCTGCCGCGAACCTGGTGTCGCCGCGATGCTGATGACCGACCGTCCCGCAATCAAGAAGGTGACCGACTATGTGCTCGAAGGCAATTCGGCACAGATGCGCGATCGGGCCTTCATGCGCGAGCTCGTGAGCTGGATGCGTTTCAACGAGGCCGATGCGCTCGCAACGATGGACGGGCTGTTCTCGCGTGTCTCGGGAAATCCATCCCTGCCCGCATGGGTCGCCCGGCCGCTGCTGAGGCTCTTCTTCACCGAAGAAGGGGAAAACAAGAAGTACCGCGACCAACTCGACAGCTCTGCCGGTGTTGTCGTGCTCGCAGCCGACCGCAGCGACAAGGCGCACTGGATCGCGGTCGGCCGCGCCTGCCAGCGTTTCGGTTTGCAGGCGACCGCGCTGGGTCTCAAACATTCATTCGTGAACCAACCGGTCGAGGTGACGGCCCTGAGACCCCAATTCGCGACCTCGCTCGGTCTCGGCGCACGGCGCCCCGACATCGTGATGCGTTTCGGAGCAGGCCCGGACTTGCCAAAATCGCTGCGGCGTCCCCCGGAACAAGTGATGCAATTCTAGCGTCGCAGTTGGCCCAGCGCCGGCGACTCGCCGGGCAGCATGTCCGACCTGATATCGCTGTCCATGCGGCTCGAGTCGCGCTGGGTGAACCCGGCCCCGAACGACAGGCTGAGGTTGGAGGTCGGCTTGAATTCGACGCCGGCAAATCCGCCGTAGCCGGGCCCGGCGGCAGAGGTCAGCGGCGCAACCGAGCTGCCGATGCCGTTGCCGTATTTCAGTGTGTCGAAGCCGGCAAAGAAGGTCACGGGCGAGCCGCCCGCGGTCTTCATGTTGTAGCCGAACTGCGTGCTGTCGTAGGAGAGCGCGCTGAAATTGGCTGAAGATCCAGCCTGCGTGAAACCGTTCAGACCGAGACTGCCGCGCTGGCTTCCGACGAAAAAGCCGGGACGGAAATCGTAGCCATTGTTGACGGCACCAGTGTTGAAGCTTGGAAAGTTGCCGTAGCTCTCGGCGCTACCGCCATAACCGAAACCCCCACCGGGAATCCAATACTGCAGAGGCGCGACCTGGGCATGAGCAGGCGCGCCGCCAAGGCAAAACATCGCGAAGAGAGTTGCAAGAGCGCAGGAACGAACAAGGCTGGACATTCGGCTAACCGTCAGGATGGTACGCAAATTATACGGGATGCACGCGGCAAATACCAGCTGAGCCGGGACGGGCGTGAGGCGGTTCCAGAGACGCCCATCTGAATGTGACCTGATTGCCGTCGGCATCGGCCATGTCGACGGCGCGCATGCCATAATCGAAGTCGCAAGCGGCTACGCCGTCTTGTCCACCGAAGACGACGAATCCGCCGGCGGATATTTCGTGACCGGCACCATGAAGGATTTGGTGCCGACCTGGTAGATGATCTTGCCGTTCTGCCCGTCGTCCGTCGCGATCTGCGCCTGGCCGAACATGATGACGTTCTTGTAGACGATGCCGGTGCCCTGGCGGGTGATGCCGTCGGTGGTGACGCTGACCTGCGCTTCGTTGCCGTCGACGGATAGCACGCGAAAGCTCGCGCTCTTGCCGTTGTCGCTGGAATAGCCGCCCCAGCTTCCCATCAGCCGGCTGTCGGAGGCCGGCGGCGCTTGCTTCTGAAGGTTGGCGGTCTGCTTGCCAGCGCCCCCAAAGGAGAACAGGAGCACCATGTTCTTGCCGTCCTTGGTGCCGACCGTAACTCCGCCAAAGGTGATGAGCGTGCCTTGGACCTGGGCAAAGCCGCGCTCGGTGTGCCCGTTGTGAGTATACTCGACCTGCGCCCGGTTACCCCTGATGTTCACGACTTTGAAATCGACGGGCTGGTTGTTCCCCACCCAATTGCCCTTCCAGTCGCCGACTAGAGCGCTCTGGTGATACAGCCGCTCGTTAGCGGGCGAGATCTGGCTGGTGCTTTGCGTGACGATGGCCATGGGCTTGGGCTTGCTCGACGAATGGATCGGACGAACCCGCCGGCCTTCGAACACTGGCCAGGGAGAGTCGGAAACATTCAGAAACGCTTGGATTAGGGCCATGCCGTCGTTAACAAGCGGTTAATTTCAACCGCTGGTGTGATGGGCAAATGGTCTCATCGCAGATGCGCTTCAGCGGCCCCAACGATCCGACCAGATCTTCTCGCCGATCATGCAGCTCACGCGCGGCTCCTTGTCCTTGTCCGCAACGCGCACCACCGGACGCTCGGGCGTGCGGCCGGCCACCTCCATCAGAAGCTTGGTGCGGATCGCTTCCTTGAACTTCTCGCGATCCTTGATCGCAATCACAAAGGAGCCGGGCCCGCCGATCACGCAATCCTCGTAGTAGTAGTCGAGATTGTCGATATCCATGGTCGAATAGGACGGCTCCTTCACCATGATCGGCAGGCCGTTGATGACGATCCCCTTCTCGAGCGCGAGATCGCGCGCCACCGTGACGGGGCCGCCATTGTTGTTGGGGCCATCGCCCGAAATGTCGATGACGCGGCGAAGCCCGTGATAAGGATCCTCGTCGAACAGCGGCATCGCAAATCCGATCGCACCCGAGATCGAGGTGCGTGAGGCGCGCCGGATCGGCGTCTTCAAGATCTCGGCCGAGACTGCATCCGCCGTCTCCGGTCCGTCGATGAGGCGCCAGGGAATGATGATCTTCTGGTCGCTGGATGCGGCCCATTCGAAATAGGTCACCGCGATCCTGCCGTTGGGGCCGGCCTTCAGCGCCTGCAAGAACTCCTTGGACTGGATCGCCTGGGCATAGCCCTCGCGCTGGATCGCGAGCTCATCCATGTCCATGGAGTAGGAGACGTCGACCGCGAGGATCAACTCGATATCGACAGACTGCGCATCGCCATCGGCCGCCTGCCGCTGCTTTGGCGATTCGAACTTCGGCCCTGGTGCCGCGATGCCCGCGACGTCCCCCCCGGCAAGCACGCCGGCCACCAGCACAGCCCCGATCGAGAACAGCAAGCGCATCGCGGTCTCCCGTCGTATGACGCGATGGTGACATGCAAACGCCTTACCGCAAAGCGCGAAGATCGCTTGTGCTTCACATTCAGGTTAGGATTTTCACACGCCAGCGCGAAACCGCCGCCATGTCGCCACGCTTGCGCCGCCACGCGATCGCGCCGCGTGACCGGGCGCCCACTTGTTCCCCCTGATTTCCATGCTAGGCTGAGCGAACAGATGGGGATGGAGTCCCCCGACAACCGCCCGGCGGTCGCGTAACTGTAATGGGCTGATGACTCCTGCCCAAGGTGAGGCAATCGGCCTCTGCCTTTGGCGGGAGCATGGACAAACCCGCCGCTGGCGGGTTTTTTGTTGCCTGAAACTTTGTTGCCTGAAACGAAGGCCAAGGAGACCGTCCACGACATGGCGACGACCACACCGAACGCTGCGCACGCCAAGCTGCCCAGGGGGATCTGGGTGCTCGGCTTCGTCTCGATGCTGATGGACATCTCCTCCGAGATGATTCATGCGCTGCTGCCGGTCTATCTCGTCACCATGCTCGGCGCCTCGACCCTCACCGTCGGGTTCATCGAGGGCATCGCGGAGGCCACCGCTGCGATCACGAAGATCTTCTCCGGCGCCCTGTCCGACTGGCTCGGCCGCCGCAAGCTGCTCGCGGCCCTGGGCTACGGGCTGGCCGCGCTGACAAAACCGTTGTTCCCGCTTGCCCCCAGCGTGGGCTGGCTGGTGGCAGCGCGCTTCATCGATCGCGTCGGCAAGGGAATTCGCGGCGCACCGCGCGATGCATTGATCGCCGATATCTCGCCGATGGGCCTGCGCGGCGCGAGCTTCGGCTTGCGGCAGTCGCTCGATACGATCGGCGCCTTCGTCGGGCCACTCGCCGCAATCGGCCTGATGTGGTGGACATCAGATCATTTTGTCATCGTGTTCTGGGTGGCGGTGCTGCCGGCATTCCTGTCGTTCGGACTGATCACGTTCGCAGTGAACGAGCCGGAGCCGGATGCGAGCCGCGAGCCCACGAAGAACCCGCTCAACGCGGCCGCGATGCGGCAGCTCGGGCCGGTCTATTGGCGCGTCGTTGCGATCGGCGTCGTGTTCACGTTGGCACGTTTCAGCGAGGCCTTCCTGATCCTGCGGGCGCAGAACATCGGGCTCAATGCCATGTGGGTGCCGGCGGTGCTGGTGCTGATGAACATCACCTACGCTCTCTCCGCCTATCCGGCCGGCGTGCTGTCGGACCGGATCAACCGGACCGCCCTGCTCGCGCTTGGCCTCATCCTCCTCGCTGGCGCGGACGTTACGCTGGCGCTGCTGCCCGATCTCGCCGGCCTGGCGCTCGGCGTCGTGCTGTGGGGCCTGCATATGGGATTGACGCAAGGCTTGCTCTCGGCGCTCGTCGCCGATACTGCACCTTCGGCGCTACGCGGCACCGCCTTCGGCTATTTCAACCTGTTCACCGGCCTTGCGATGCTGGCCGCGAGCGTGATCGCCGGCGCGCTTTGGGATGCCTATGGTCCGGTCGGCACGTTCCTTGCCGGGCTCGGCTTCGCATTGACCGCGCTGGTGGGACTGTTGACCGTCGGCAATGGCCTGGCCATGGAGAACAAGTGATGACGGGGGGCTGTTCATCGTGCTGAGCGGAGCGATCGCTATCGTGGTCGGCAGCGTGCTGGGCGGCTGCGCGCGCTATTTTGTCTCCGGCGCCATCGCGCGGCGGCTGGGCGAGACCTTTCCCTGGGGCACCATGACCATCAATGTCACCGGCGCCTTCCTGATCGGCATTCTTGGCGCGTTGGCGACCCATCCCGGCTCGATGTTCGCGACGCCCAATCCGTGGCTGTTCGCGGTAACAGGCTTCCTCGGCTGCTACACCACGGTGTCCTCGTTCAGCCTGCAAACGCTGACCTTGGCGCGCAACGGCGAGCCGGTGCACGCGCTCGGCAACGTCGTGTTCTCAGTCGGACTGTGCCTTGCGGCGGTGAGCTGCGGCTTCCTCCTTGCAGACAGTCTTGGAGGATAAAGGCAGATGAAGGCTTCCTCCGCCGACCGCTGGCGTACCGCAATCCTCTATGCCTGGGTCTCTGCCGGCAGCATCGTCGGCGGGCTGACCCGTTATCTGGTCGGGCTCGCCCTCGATACCGGCCCGGGCTTTCCCTTCGCGACGTTGTTCATCAACGCCATGGGCTCGCTGATCATCGGCTTCTATGCGACGCTGACCGGCCCCGACGGCCGCATGCTGGCGCGGCCCGAGCACCGGCAGTTCGTGATGACCGGATTCTGTGGCGGCTATACAACTTTCTCGACCTTCAGCCTCGAGACCTTCCGCCTGTTCCACGGCGGCATGAAATATACCGCCATCGCCTATGTCGCGGCGTCGCTCGTCTGCTGGCTGGTGTCGGTATGGGCAGGGCATATGATGGCGAGCCGCTACAACCGCTTGACGAGGAGCTGACCATGCAAATCCCCAATCAGGCTGTTTCGCTGCGGATCTTCATTGGCGAGAGCGACCATTACGACGGCAAGCCGCTCTATGAAGCGATCGTGATGACGGCGCGCGAGCGCCATCTCGCCGGCGCCACCGTGCTGCGCGGCCCGATGGGCTTCGGCAAGTCGAGCCGGCTGCACACGTCGAAAATCCTGCGGTTGTCGGAAGACCTGCCGCTGTTGATCGAGATCGTCGACAGCGAAGACAACATCAACGCATTCCTGCCCATCCTGGATGGCATGATGTCGAGCGGCCTGATCACCTTGGAGAAGGTGCAGGTCCTGCAATATGGTGCGAAGACCGCGAGCTGATCGCTCCGGCCGGGAACCCGAGCCCGCCGTGTCCAGGAGGCGGAATGAACGACACTGTTACGACGCCGAAAACCAGGACGAAGACCAAGGTCGAGCGGCCGAAGCTGCACAAGGTCATCCTGATCAACGACGACTTTACGCCGCGTGAATTCGTCACCATGGTGCTCAAGGCGGAATTCCGGATGACCGAGGATCAGGCTTACAAGGTCATGATCACCGCGCACAAGCTCGGCGCCTGCGTCGTCGCCGTGTTCACCAAGGACGTCGCCGAAACCAAGGCCACCCGCGCCACCGACGCCGGCCGCGCCAAGGGTTATCCGCTGCTGTTCACGACGGAGCCGGAGGAATAGGCCAGCGCTTTAAGGCGAGCCCTTGAGACGCGCCATGACGATCTCGTCGTGATAGATGCCGTCGAGGAAGATCGCCATCTGCTTGGTGCCCTCCTCGACAAAGCCAACCTTGCGATAAAGCGAGGCCGCGGCGGTGTTGGTCGCGAACACGCCGAGCTCGATGCGACGGAAGCCGAACACATCTGCAGCTTGAATCGCTCGCCGCAACAGCCGCTCGCCAAAACCTTTGCCCCTGAAATCCGGAACAAGCCCCATGAAGAGATCACCGACATGCGCCGAAACGGCGCGGCTGGCCGGCGGCACGTTGCACCATCCGACCACGGCGCCGTCGGCGATGGCGACGATCTGCGGATAACCGCGCTCGACATTGCGCGCAACGAAAGCGCGAACCTGCTCGACCGGCGGCGCTTCCGTCAGCGCAATGTATTTGCGTTCGTGGGCCACGGTATCGACGGCAGCGCGAAAGGCGTCGGTATCAGCGATTTCGATCTGGCGGAATTCCACGGTCATAAGCGAGCCTCGCGCACGCTACGCCATCACCACCGGCGTTTCCTCGGTGAGCCCGTACACGCGCTGCGCCTTGGAGAACCCGGCGATCGGAAACTCGCCGAGATTGCGCCAGTCATGCTGGCAGACTTTGGCAAAGCCCTCGGACACCACGACGGTCCGCCCGAGGCGGCCGGCGATCTTCTCCAGCCGCGCTGCGAGATTGATGGCAGGGCCGATGCAGGTGAAGTCGAGCCGGTTGCCGCCACCGATATTGCCGTAGAGGATGTTGCCGACATGCAGGGCGACGCCGAAACGAAAGCGTTCGACGACATCGCCGACCGGATGCCCCAACGCCTCGACGCTGGCGCGGGCTTCGCGCGCCGCTTCCAGCGTACGCGCGCAGACATGGTTGGCATCGCCGACATATTCGTCGATCGGAAACACCGCGAGCAGGCCGTCGCCCATGAATTTCAGAACTTCGCCGCCATGGCCGCGGATCGCCGTGACCTGGCAGTCGAAATAGCGGTTCAGGATATCGACGACCGTCTCGGCCGGCAGCCGGTCGGATAGCGCGGTGAAGCCGCGCAAGTCCGACAGCCAAATCGCGGCCTGCATGGTGTCGTTGTGGCCTCGGCGAATCTGGCCGCCGAGGATGCGCTCGCCGGCGCGATTTCCCACATAGGTGTCGAGCAACGTCACAGCGGTACGACGCAGGGTGACGATCTCGCTGACGCGCGCGAGCGGCGCGACGATGGAGCGGATCGTCGCGATGTCGTCTTCGCTGAAACCGCCGGGATGCCGCGTGGTCCAGCTGATGGCATGGATCGAACCATCGAGAAATCGCATCGGCGTCGCGATGTAGTCGGTGACGCCCTCGGCACGCATGTCGTCCAGGAACGGAAAGCGTTTGCTGTCGGGGTCATCCATGCGTCCCCTCACCTCCAGCCCTTCTTCGAACACGATCCGAAGCGGGCTCCGCGCAAATTCGGGCGTGGCGAGAATCTCGAAATCGACAGTGCCGATCTCGACTTCCTCGCCCTGCCGCCAGATGAAATTGCGGCCGTAGATCTCGGGATGCAGGGTGCGGATGAAGACGCCGAACCGCCACAATGGCAGGCCGGCCGCAACCAGTTGCTCGCAGGCGTCCGAGATCATCTCGGCCGACCCGCGCGACGACCGGGCACCGTCGATCAGCCAATTGATGATGCGCTGGAGGTCGGAGCTTTCCATGCCCACATTAGCCGACGAAGTTGTGGAATCGTCAAGCTGCGCGGTGGACTGATACCGCGGCCCAAAAGCTTCAAGCTGGGATTCTACCGCCCTACCTGCCCGCGGTCGCGCAGGAAGTGGTCGGCCAGCACGCAGGCCATCATGGCCTCGCCAACCGGGACGGCGCGGATGCCGACGCAGGGGTCGTGGCGGCCCTTGGTCATGATCTCGGTGTCGGCGCCCTGGCGATCGACGGTGAGGCGTGGCTGCAGGATCGACGAGGTCGGCTTCACCGCGAAGCGCACCACGATCGGCTGTCCCGTGGAGATGCCGCCCAGAATCCCGCCCGCGTGGTTGGACAAAAAGCGCGTGCCGTCATTGCCGGTGCGCATCTCGTCGGCGTTCTCTTCGCCGGTCAATTCGGCGGCGCCAAAGCCGGCGCCGATCTCGACACCCTTCACCGCATTGATGGTCATCATCGCGCCGGCAAGATCGGAATCGAGCTTGGCGTAGATCGGCGCGCCAAGGCCTGCCGGGACGCCCTCGGCGACGATCTCAAGCACGGCACCGATCGAGGAGCCGCTCTTGCGGATGCCGTCGAGATAGGTTTCGAAGAACGCGGCCTTGTCCTTGTCCGGACAGAAGAACGGGTTGTTCGCGATCTCGTCCCAGTCCCACTTCTCGCGGTCGATCTTGTGCGGGCCCATCTGCACCAGTGCGCCACGCACCTTCACGTCGGGCAGCACCTTTCGCGCGATCGCACCGGCGGCGACGCGCATCGCGGTCTCGCGCGCGGAAGAGCGGCCGCCGCCACGATAGTCGCGCAGGCCATACTTCGCCTCGTAGGTGAAGTCGGCATGGCCGGGGCGAAACTTGTCCTTGATCTCGGAATAGTCCTTCGAGCGCTGGTCGGTGTTCTCGATCAGGAGCCCGATCGGCGTACCCGTCGTCACCTGCACGCCGGTCTCGGGATGTGCCATCACGCCCGATAGGATCTTCACCTGGTCCGGCTCCTGGCGCTGGGTGGTGAAGCGCGACTGCCCCGGCTTGCGGCGATCGAGGTCCTGCTGGATGTCGGCCTCGGTGAGCGGGATCATCGGCGGGCAGCCATCGACCACGCAGCCGATCGCCACTCCGTGACTCTCGCCAAAGGTGGTGACGCGGAACATGTGGCCGAAGGTGTTGAAGGACATACCGAGCTGCCGCCTAGCGTTGACGTTCTGCATAAACTTTGTTTGTCAACGTCGTAGCGCCGAGGAGGATCAGGTTCAACCCTAGTTCCGTCATTCCGGGGCGATGCAAAGCATAGAACGCGGAATCTCGAGATTCTCAGGTGCGCAAGGGCGCACCGGAGTTCGCCCTTCGGGCGCCCCGGAATGACGGCGGGTTGGCTTAACTACACTTCTCCAGCCGGCCGTCGCGAAACACGTAGACGGCGCCCTGCTCGATATAGAGATCGGCGGCACTAGCCGGCGTCTCCAGGCCGAGCGAGACCATCAGGGCGCGGCAGGTGCCGCCATGAGCGACCGCGACGGTGTCGCCCTTGAGCTCGTCGTACCAGGCACGGACGCGGACCTGCACGTCGGCATAGGTTTCGGCGCCAGCGGGCCCGACCGTCCATTTGTCGGCGAGACGCCTGGCATAGATCTCGGGATCTCTCGCCTCGCTCTCGGCCAGCGTCAGCCCTTCCCAGACGCCGTAGCCGATCTCGCGCAGACGATCGTCGAGTGCATAGTCCGTCACGGGCAATTCGAGCTTGCCGCGCGCGAGTTCCATGGTCTGGCGGGCACGGCCGAGCGGGCTCGACACATAGGGCAGCGTCGCCTTGTTGTGGCCGTCGCGCCTGAAGAGATCGGCCAGAATAAGGCCTGCCTGCACGGCCTGGTCGCGGCCGCGCGTATTCAGCGGAATGTCCTTGGTGCCCTGAAGCCTGCCGAGCGCATTCCACTCGGTCTCGCCGTGGCGAAGATAATAGATCGTGGGCGCGGGCATTGCTGGCGGTGGTCAGTCCTTCGACGTGTCCGACGCTTCAGGCCGCATCATGCCCAGCACGTTATAGCCGGAATCGACATGATGGACTTCGCCGGTGACGCCGCGCGACATGTCCGAGAGGAAATACACCGCGCTGTCGCCGACCTCCTCGATCGTGACGTTGCGCCGCAGCGGCGCGTTGACCTCGTTGTATTTCAGCAGCAGGCGTGAATCGGCGATGCCGGCGAATGCCAGCGTCTTGATCGGACCGGCCGAGATCGCGTTGACGCGGATCGCCTTCACGCCGAGATCGGCGGCCAGATAGCGTACGCTCGCCTCCAGCGCTGCTTTCGCAACGCCCATGACGTTGTAATTCGGCATCCACTTCTCGGAGCCGTAATAGCTCAGCGTGATGATCGAGCCGCCGTCCGTCATCAGCTTCTCGGCGCGCTGCGCAATCGCGGTCAGCGAGTAGCAGGAGATCAACATCGACTTGGAGAAATTGTCCGCGGTGGTGTCGACGTAGCGGCCCTCGAGCTCGTCCTTGTCCGCAAACGCGATCGCGTGCACGACGAAATCGATCTTGCCCCACTTCTCCTTCAGCACATCGAACACCGCGTCGATGGTCGCAGCATCCGTGACATCGCAATGGCCGAGCATGAGCGCGCCGAGCTCGGCAGCCAGCGGCTCGACGCGCTTCTTCAGCGCATCGCCCTGATAGGTGAGCGCGATCTCGGCGCCAGCCGCCTGGCATGCCTTGGCGATACCCCAGGCGATCGAGCGGTTGTTGGCAACGCCGAGGATGACCCCGCGCTTACCCTGCATCAGACCTGATTTCTGCGCCATTTGCTCACGTCCTGTAGCTCTCGTTCAGGTCTGGAGGTACACCAGCCCTCCCCTGCGGTACAGTCCTAATACGCGGCGTTAACGCTGTTTCCAGCGCCGGAATAGCCGTTCCGTTCGGGTGTTATGATTGTTATAGGCGCTCGCGCCGAATGGCAGGACATCAAAGACGGCATGAGTGCGTTTCGCCAGAGTGTAGAAGCCATGATCCCCGCGTTGCGCCGCTACGCCCGCGCGCTGACGCGCGATGCGGATGCGGCCGACGATCTGGTGCAGGACACGCTGGTGCGTGCATTGCGCTCGGAGCGGTTGTTTCTGGGAGGTGACGTCAGGAGCTGGCTCTACACGATCCTGACCAACCTCAACAAGAACCGGCGACGCTCGCTGGCAAGGCGGCCGCAATTCATGCAGCTGACGGAGAACAACCCGGATGCCAGCGGGACGGAGGCCGAGGGACGCGACATCGAGCGAGCCCTCTCGACGCTGGTCGAGGAGCAACGCTCGGTGCTGCTTTTGGTGATGCTGGAGGGTATGAGCTACCGAGAGGTCGCGGACATCCAGGGCGTGCCGATCGGCACTGTCATGTCCCGCCTGGCGCGTGCGAGAGCCCACGTCAAAGCGTCGCTGGAGGGTGAGCGCCCGGCGCTCAGGCGGGTGAAATGATGGCAGGATTAATGCATCGCGCATGCCGAGTCCCCTGCACGGAGAGAGAAGCAGCGCAGTTGAACCGCGTCAGATATTTTGGGCCGCAGAGCCAGAGACGACCGATATGAACGACCACAATATTCCAGTGACCGAAGACGAATTGCACGCCTTTGTCGATGGCGAGTTGCCGCCCGAGCGCCGCGCCGACGTCGAGGCTTGGCTTGCCGCCCATCCCGACGATGCCGAGCGGGTGCAGTCCTGGCGGACCATGGCCGAGATGCTGCACGCCCGTTACGACGGCGTCGCGCAAGAGCCGGTGCCGGCCCGGCTGGAGCTCGAGCGGCTGGAACGCCGTCCGCGGCAATGGCTCTATGGCGCCATCGCCGCCACGCTGGTTGCCTTCGTCGCCGGCGGCACCGCCGGCTGGGTGGCACATGGCGCCGCAAATGCGCCCTCGACATTCCAGAGCTTTACCGAGGACGCACTCGACGCCCACCGCCTCTATGTCGTCGAGGTCCGCCATCCGGTCGAAGTGCCCGGCAATGAGCGCGACCACCTCCAGGCCTGGCTGACCCGGCGCTGCGGCTGGACCGTGTTCGCGCCCAATCTGGAGGCGAGCGGGCTAAAACTCGTCGGCGGACGGTTGCTGCCGGGGCCGAACGGCCCGGCGTCCTTCCTGATGTATGAGGGCGCCTCGGGCGAGCGCTACACGATCTACACCGCCAAGACCGAGACCGGCGCAACGCAGATGCGCTACGCCAGGACGGACAAGGATGGGGCGCTGTTCTGGGCCGAGCGCGGCGTCGGCTACGTCGTCAGCGGCGGCGGCACCGACCGCGATCGCCTGACCAAGGTGGCGCAGGCCGTGTACGACCAGGCCGAGAAAAACGGCACCTAGACAACCGCGCAAACGCCGTGCCCAGATTCCGTCATTGAAAATTTGGAATCAAGACATGGGCGCGTCTCATTATCGCACCGGATGTTCACGCGAAAATGAGCAGCGTTCGATCCGCCGATCGACGCGGGCGGCCTCGATTGGGGTTTTTGGTACCGCGCTGGTCCCCCTCTCGAGGCCGCACCTTTTTATCGACTGCCCCGCCGGACAGCCGACACGTCGAGTAAGCGAAGCGCTACCACGCTTCACGCGTATGATGAGCATCATCCGTTCGGAGATGCGCTAGGCCTTTAGGAGAACCCCTTCAGTTCCGATCTCGCCCTAACCAAGCCCGCTACGTGGATTGTAGGGGTGTTGGTCCCGCCACTTTTCCATCAATGCTTCAAGCTCGGCGTCGTTCCCGTCCGGTAGCATAATCCTGATGGTGACGAAGAGATCCCCGGTCCCGCCAGATTTTGGCAGGCCTTTGCCTTTGAGGCGGAAGGTCCGGCCGCTGGAGGTGTTCTTCGGGACTGACAGTTCCACGGCATTGCCGAGCGTGGGCACGCGGACCTTGCCGCCGAGGACAGCCTCGTAGAGCGTGACCGGGAGGTCGACCCTCAGGTCGGAGCCATCGATCTTGAAGAACGGATGGGCTGCGATGCTGATGGTGATCAGGAGGTCGCCGGGTGGATGGCCTTGCGCGGTCTCGCCCTGTCCCCGCAGACGGATCTGCTGGCCCTCGATGACGCCGGCCGGAATCTTGACGTTGAGCTCCTTGCCGTTCGGCAACCGGACGCGCTTCTCGCCGCCTTTGACCGATTCTTCCAGCGAGACGGACATGGCAACATTGACGTCGAGATCGAGCCCGATCCCGCCGGTGTCGAATTCGAACTGCGCACCGCCGCCGGCCCCGGGCCGCGCACCGCGCATCCCGCCGCCGAACATGCTGTTGAGGATGTCCTCGAAAGCGCCGGCTCCCTGACCGGGGCCAGCGCCGCCACGGAACGAGTACTCGAAGCCGCCGGGGCCCGCTCCCGCCCGCCCGCGCGGCCCACCGCCGCCCGGAAAGCCCTGGAAGCGCGGCTTGCCCTCGGCGTCGATCTCGCCACGATCGAACTGCTTGCGCTTGTCCTCGTCGCCGATGATCTCATTGGCCGAATTGATCTCGGAGAAGCGCTCCGCGGCCTTGGGGTCATCCTTGTTGCTGTCAGGATGATGCTTCTTGGCCAGCTTGCGATAGGCGCTCTTGATCGCGGCAGCGGTCGCGCTCCGCGGCACCCCCAAGACCTCATAGGGGTCGCGCATCCGTCACGTCTCCTCTTAGGAAATCGAAATGTTCAAAGGGCTCCCCGCCCACCTGAGCCTCATGTGGGGGGCGAGTGGCATTTTTGCAACTAGTCGATGGGGCTGATTCCTAGCTCCGCCACGGCTTTAGCGTATGAATCTCCCAACGGCCACGGCTGCTTTGGCAACCGGCGCCCTGCAGCCAGGTTTCGGTGGTGCCGTTGACGTAGCTCGCCAGGAAATCGCGGCATTTGCGGCCATCCTCGGCGGCATAGGATTGCGCGATCGGCGTCACCGACCCGCGCGCGCCTGTTTCCGGATTCTCCCAGTGCTGGCTGGCGTCCTTGTCGCCGATGCTGAGCACGTCGGAGGCGGCGTTGCGGGCAAAGGCAAGGTCGGTCTCGGTCGGTGCGGCGTCCTTCGCCGGTCGCGCGATCGAACCGGTGAGGTCGCTGTCGTCAGCCTTGGCGTAGGCGTTGGTGTCGGTGCGAGACATGCTGCAGCCGCCGGCGCCGAGCCCGATTAGAATCATTGTCACGACGAAGCTGGATGGCCGGATCGCCGATAGGCCAACGCGTCCCCATGCCCTATATAGGGCAGTACCAGACGGTAGCGCGCTTTGGGCCGCAGGACGCAATTCGGACTCCAGACATGACCGACACGACCTCGATGAAACACCAGACACCCTTAACATCCGGTGATTTCACCACCGCCGATGAGCCGTTTGCGCTATTCGAGGCCTGGTTGAACGAGGCGATCAAGAGCGAGCCGAACGATCCGAACGCGATGGCGCTCGCGACCGTCGATCCTGATGGCCTGCCCGACGTGCGCATGGTGCTGATGAAGGGCTTCGATACCCAAGGTTTCGTCTTCTACAGCCACATCGCCAGCCAGAAAGGCCGCGAACTCGCCGCAAATCCTAAGGCGGCTTTACTTTTTCACTGGAAGTCGCTGCGCCGTCAGGTCCGCATCCGCGGCAACGTGACGCCGGTAACGGATGCCGAGGCGGACGCCTATTTCGCCACACGACCGAAGCAGGCGCAGATCGGCGCCTGGGCCAGCAAGCAGTCGCAAGAGCTCGAGAGCCGCTTCGCTTTCGAGCAGGCCATTGCCAAGGTCGCGGCCAAGCACGTCATCGGCGACGTGCCGCGGCCGCCCGGCTGGAGCGGCTGGCGCATTGCGCCCTCGCGTATCGAGTTCTGGCACGACCGCCCGTTCCGCTTGCACGACCGCATCGAATTTCGTCGTGACGCGGCCGGCCAGCCGTGGTCCAAGACGCGGATGTATCCCTAGAGCCTTGTCTCGATCTTTGCCTCGATCTTTGGGCCGACCTGAAAGATGTCCATGCCGCATTCGTCCAATGCGCCGCGCCGCACGCTGCTCCTGACCGGAGCGAGCCGCGGTATCGGCCACGCCACCGTGATCCGCTTCTCGTCGGCGGGCTGGCGCGTAATCACCTGTTCGCGGCATCCCTTCCCGGAGGATTGCCCGTGGGACGCCGGCCCTGAGGATCACATCCAGGTCGACCTCGGCAATCCTCAGGACACCACGCGCGCGATCTCCGATATCCGCAACCGCCTCGAAGGCGGCATGCTGCACGCACTCGTCAACAACGCCGCGATCTCGCCGAAGGGCCCGGGCGGCTCAAGGCTCGGGTCTGTCGACACCGACCTCGACACCTGGACGCACGTCTTCCACGTCAATTTCTTCGCGCCGATCATGATCGCGCGTGGCCTGATCGAGGAATTGAAGGCGGCCAAGGGCTCGGTCGTGAACGTCACCTCGATCGCCGGCTCGCGCGTGCATCCCTTCGCGGGCGCAGCCTACGCCACCTCGAAGGCGGCACTTGCCTCCCTGACGCGCGAGATGGCCTCCGACTTCGGCCGCGTCGGCGTGCGCGTGAACGCGATCGCGCCGGGCGAGATCGACACCTCGATCCTGTCGCCGGGCACCGAGAAGATCGTCGAGCAGCAGATCCCGATGCACCGGCTCGGCACGCCGGACGAAGTTGCCAAGATCGTCTACGTGCTGTGCACGGACACCAGCTCTTACGTCAACGGCGCCGAGATCCACATCAACGGCGGCCAGCACGTCTAGGTGACGCATCGAAGGTGACGCTTTGGCCGGTTTGCCAGTACGGCGTCGCAACGGCATCGTCGCCGAGACGATCGTCTCGACGGCTGAGATCGTAAAGCGCTAGGGAATTTGCCGCGAAAGGCGGGAAGCTAGGCGATCCAGACAACGCCGCCGCAAGACTGGATCGCCCGCCCTTCCTTCCGCTTCCTCAATCCAGGCGAATTCGACGCGACCGTTCGCGCAACCGCGGTGCGGCTGCGTTGAATGCCGTCGAGCAGTCGTCATCGTTCTCGCCATCGAGCAGCGGAGCACCACAGTGCCGGCACATGCGTGCCGACAACGACGGCGCCTTGCCGCTCGCCACCACCTGACGATAGCTCGTCAGATCGATGACGTTGGGGGGCGTCGTTATGTGTTTTTCAACCATGGTTGTTCCTCGCGGCTAACCCGCTGCTTATCGCAGACAAGTTTCGCGCAAACGTTCAGCCCACCGCTCAAATTTTACCGGAGGAATTGGGGCACGGCACACACATCACGGCGTGGCCGCAATGACGCTCTATTCTGCGACACCATCAGGCTTGTCTCGGCGACCGGCGTAAGGTCTCGGTCACTATTTTCGGAAGCGCGTGCCGGATCACAGCCATTTCTTGAGCTTGAAGATCCAGTACGGAACGATCGCGGCGATCACCATCAGCACCAGCGCGAATGGATAGCCGTGCGCCCATTCGAGTTCCGGCATCGATTTGAAGTTCATGCCGTAAATCGAAGCGATCAGCGTCGGCGGCATCAGGACAACGGCCATGACCGAAAACAGCTTGATGATGTTGTTCTGCTCGAGGTTGACGACGCCGAGCATCGCGTCGAGCACGAAGGTGATCTTGCTGGAGAGATAGGAAGCATGGTCGGTCAGTGAGGCGACATCGCGCTGCATGGTCTTGAGCTGCTCGCGCATGTCCTTGGACCATTTCACGCCCTCCACCACCGCCGACAGGAAGGTCACGACGCGGCCGATCGACACCAGGCTCTCACGGACCTTGGAGGTGAGATCGCCCTTGCGGCCGATCGAGATCAGGATCTGCGAATATTGCTTGGCGTGACCGTGGCGCTCGCTCTCCGGCTCGAAGATGTCGTGGCTGACCTGGTCGATCTCCATACCGCAGCGTTCCAGAATGTCGGCGCAACGGTCGATCACGGCGTCCAGCAGTTCCATCAGCACCATCTCGCCTGTGATCGCGGGGGCGCAGGTGCGGGCCAGCTTGGCCTCGACCAGAGCGAACGGCTTGGGCTGGTCGTAGCGCACCGTCACCAGACGATGGTCGCCGAGGATGAAGGTCACCGCCGTGGTCCGGGGCATGTCGGTATCGGAGTGGCACATCAGCGTCGCGGTCATATAGCGCGCGCTGTTCTCGATATAGAGGCGGCTGGAGATCTCGATCTCCTGCATGTCCTCCCGGGTCGGGATCGCGATCCCCAGCAGCCGTTCGACCGCCTTGTCCTCGGCCGCGGTCGGGTTGACCAGGTCGACCCACACGGCGTGGTCGGGCACCGCCTCGAGATCGTTGACGACGGCCTTCTTCAGGGAGGAGTCGGTGGGAACGAACACAGAAAACATGAACAACTCCAAGACGGGGCCTGCGACAGAATGACTGCCCTTAGCGCGATTCTGACAAGTTCATGATGACAACCACATTAACGGAGCGTTTGCATTTGTGGCGGCCGCATGGCCCAACTGTGGCACGGAATCGACAGCTGTGCTTTTCGCGCCAAAGAACCAGCCCAGACGCGGAAAACTTGCGGCAAAAAAGCCACAGGTTGGGTCTCGCAGCGCGGGATAAGCCCCTAAAAGCTGGAATTGTGGCGGATTTCAACGATAATGAAATCAACGGAGTCGAGGCCTTGGGTGCTACGTTTCAAGGACCTGCGCGGTATTGTTTTGATTGGAACCAAACCATGTCGTCGCTGAAAGTTATCGTTGGAGTTTTGGCTGCCGGCTTCATGCTGTCGGGCTGCATGCAGGCCACGCATTTCGAAGCCACCAACACCCAGAATTTCAAGCCCAAGGACAAGGAACTCCTTGCCAAGATCCGGTACGAAAATACGCCGGTGGCAGAGCCGTTCCGTCGCGCCATTGTCGATTACCACCGCAAGGAATCGCCGGGCTCGATCGTGGTCGATTCCGACAACCACTACCTTTATTATGTGATGGATGGCGGCAAGGCGATCCGCTACGGCATCACCGTCGGCGAAGAGGCCATGGCCTGGTCCGGCATCGCCAAGGTCGGCAGCATGACCGAATGGCCGGCGTGGCATCCGACCCCCGGCGAGATCTCGCGTCTGGGCGTTCCGACCTATGTCGCCCCCGGCCCGGACAATCCGATGGGCTCGCGCGCGATGTATCTCTACTCGGGCGGCAAGGACACGCTGTTCCGCATCCACGGCACCAACCAGCCTGAATATATCGGCGCTTCGATCTCGTCGGGTTGCATCCGCCTGACCAACGAGGACGCCATCGACCTCTACAGCCGCGTCAAGATCGGCACCATCGTCGTGGTGCTCGAGCCGAAGCATGGCGACTCGCCCTACAATTCGCGCCTCGCGCTGCAGGGCGGCGGCGGTTTTCCGAGCAGCAACTAGCGATTTCAGCGTTATCTGAAGGCTTTCGAAAAGCGCCGGTTTTCACCGGCGCTTTTTTGTTGCTGGCTTGCTCTTGCCGGAGGCGGGTGCCGGCTTGTCCGCCGGCGCGGTGAGTTTCTCCTGATCGTCGGCCGCCTCCTTGCCGACCTCCGATTTGGCCGCAACCTCGCGCGGCGGCGCCTCCTCGGGGCGCTCCGCCGGCAGCAGGGGCGCAATCTGCGGCAAGGGATCCCAGACGTTCCACTGGCAGATCCGGTAGTCGTTGCGGCGCTGCGCGAGATCGAGGTGGATGTGGTCCTCGTGGTACCAGTCCGAGCCCGGGCCGAGCACGGTGGCGAACCGCGCGCAAACCGAATGCAGCACGCGCTCGCGCACGTCGCGGGATAGGGTGCGATCGGTCAGGCCGATCGATTGCCCGTTGGCGAGCTTGAGCGCGCGCACGTCGAGCGCGTTGGCCTTGCCGTGCTCGGACAGCATCGCACCGACGACGCGGTTGCGGCCGCGGCACTCGAAGCTGTCGAAATTGTCCAGATCGGTGATGGTCGAGCCGAGGCTGGTGGCCAGCGGCACCATGTCGGTACGCACCCAATCCGCAATCGCCGATGCCATGGTGCAGCGGAGGGTCGCCGCCGGCTTGACCGCGACCTTGCGCTTGTCCGGCAGCACGATGGCCTCCAGCCGCACCAGGTCTTCGCCGCCACAGGCGCCGGGGCCGTGGATGTCGGGAATGGACGGCGCGACCGCGATCTCCTCGGTCAGTGAAAGCCGGCAGGCCGAGAGCTGCTTTTCGGGCGGTGCCGCAGCCTCGGCCGGCTTATTGCCGCCGGGCTTGTCCGGGGGAGGCTTCTCCGGGGAAGACTTGTCGTCAGCCTCCGGCGCAGCCTCATCGGTTGCCTTGCCTATTCTTCTGGGAGCCTCGTCAGGCCGCGGCTTTGGTAGCGGTATCTTGGTGGAGTGAACGCTCCGGTGTGGCCGCCGCGCACCAAAACCAAAGATATCGAGCGGTGCAGCATAGTTTCGCGCGTCCGCGGGCTCAGGCAGCACGAGCGATAGCCCAAGCGCAGCGGTAACCATTGCCGCGCCCGCGGACATATTGCCGCGATAAGACCATTTGCGGCGAAAGTCCGGCAGGCTAAAACTCATGACAATTCTTTGGCCCTGCGCTGAGAGCGACAATGCGCCCAGCGATTTCTCGGAGGAACGTCTGAATGCTTGGTTTGATGCAAGATTGGCCCCTGCTCTGCCACCGGATCATCGAACACGCCGCCAAGATTCACGGCAATCAGGAGGTCGTCACGCGATCGGTCGAGGGACCGATCCACCGCACCACCTACGCCGAAATCCACAAGCGCGCGCTCAAGGTCTCGCAGATGCTGGAGCGCGACGGCATCAAGCTCGGCGATCGCGTCGCCACGATCGCCTGGAACACCTGGCGTCACCTCGAAGTCTGGTACGGCATCATGGGCATCGGCGCCATCTGCCATACCGTCAATCCCCGCCTTTTCCCCGAGCAGATCGCCTGGATCATCAACCATGCGCAGGACCGCATCGTGATGGTCGACCTCACCTTCGTGCCGGTCGTCGAGAAGCTCGCCGACAAGCTGCCGAGCGTCGAACGGTACGTCATCCTCACCGACAAGGCGCATATGCCCGAGACCACGCTGAAGAACGTCGTGGCCTACGAGGACTGGATCGCCGAGGCCGACGGCAAATTCAAATGGAAGGACTTTGACGAGAACACGGCAGCCGCGATGTGCTACACATCAGGCACGACCGGCGACCCGAAGGGCGTGCTGTATTCGCATCGCTCCAACGTGCTGCACGCGCTGATGGCGAATAATGTCGACGCGCTTGGCACCAGCGCCTCGGAGACGATGCTGCCGGTGGTTCCATTGTTCCACGCCAACAGCTGGGGCATCGCCTTCTCCGCGCCCTCGCAGGGCACCAAGCTCGTTATGCCCGGCGCCAAGCTCGACGGCGCCTCGGTCTACGAGCTGCTCTCGACCGAGAAGGTGACGCACACCGCCGGCGTGCCGACAGTGTGGCTGATGCTGCTCCAGCACATGACCGCCAATCATCTGAAACTGCCGCACCTGAAGATGGTGATCTGCGGCGGCTCGGCGATGCCGCGCTCCATGATCAAGGCGTTCCTCGACATGGGCGCGAATGTCCGCCACGCCTGGGGCATGACCGAGATGAGCCCGATCGGCACCGTCGCTGCGCTGAAGCCGCCGCACCAAAACGCGACCGGCGAGGCGCGGCTCGATGTGCTGCAGATGCAAGGCTATGCACCCTTCGCGGTCGAGATGAAGATCACCGATGATGCCGGCAAGGAGCTGCCCTGGGACGGCAAGACCTTTGGCCGGCTCAAGGTCTCCGGCCCCGCGGTGGCCAAGGCCTATTTCCGGCTGGACAACAACATCCTCGATGAGGAGGGCTTCTTCGACACCGGCGACGTCGCGACCATCGATGAGGGCGGCTATATGCGGATCACCGACCGCTCCAAGGACGTGATCAAGTCCGGCGGCGAGTGGATTTCCTCGATCGACCTCGAAAACCTCGCGGTCGGCCACCCCGCGGTGGCGGAAGCAGCCGTGATCGGCGTCTTCCACCCGAAATGGGACGAGCGCCCGCTCTTGATCGTCCAGCTCAAGCAGGGCCAACAGGCCACGCGCGAGGACATCTTGAAATTCATGGACGGCAAGATCGCCAAATGGTGGATGCCCGACGACGTCGCCTTCGTCGACGGCATCCCGCATACCGCGACCGGCAAGATCCTGAAGACCGCGCTGCGCGATCAGTTCAAGGACTATCGCTTCCCGCACGCGGCAGCGTAACGCCCAATCGACAACATCAGCCGAAATCGGCCCCTGCCCACCCGCAGGGGCCTTTTTCGTTGGCGTGTCACGACCAAAGACGAATTGGAGCCGAGCCGACGGCTCCCTAACGTCGCGCCGCACTTCAAGCCAATAAGAGGAACGCTCAAGATGAAATTGTTTGCGCTGCGAATGCTGCCATGGCTGCTGGCCACGTCGATGGCGGCCACCGCCGCCGCGAAGGCGGCCGATAACAAGGTCGTGATCGGTGATATCGACGATATGTCCGGCCTGTATGCCGACGTGATCGGCCCTGGCGGCGTCGAAGCCGCCAAGATGGCGATCGAGGATTTCGGCGGCAGCGTCCTCGGCAACAAGATCGAGTTCATGGTGTCGGACCACCAGAATAAGCCCGATGTCGGCGCGCAGAAATTCCGCGAATGGGCCGACCGCGACGGCGTCACGATGATCCTCGGCGGCTCCAACACCGGCGTCAGCCTGGCGATGAACAATGTCGCCAAGGAGAAGAAAATCCCGTTCATTGCGATCGGCGCCGCCGGCGCCTCGCTGACCGGCAAGGACTGCACACCCTACACCGTCCACTATGTCTACGACACCACGGCGCTGGGCAACGGGACCGCCAAGACCATGGTGAAGCAGGGCGGCAAGACCTGGTTCTTCCTGACGGCCGACTATGCCTTCGGTACGCAGCTGCAGGAATCCGCCTCGAAGGTGGTCGAGGCCAATGGCGGCAAGGTGGTCGGCGCGGTGCGCGTGCCGCTATCAACCTCCGACTTCTCCAGCTATCTGCTTCAGGCCCAAAACTCGGGCGCGCAAGTGCTGGGCCTCGCCAACGCCGGCAACGATTTCACCAACTCGATCAAGGCCGCCGACGAATTCGGCATCGCCAAGACGATGAAGCCGGCCGCGCTGCTCGCCTTCATCAGCGACATCCACAGCCTCGGGCTGAAGACCGCGCAGGGGCTCTATCTCACGACCGGCTGGTATTGGGATCTCAACGACAAGACCCGCGCCTTCGCCAAGCGTTACTTTGAGAAGACCAAGCGCGAGCCGACCATGAACCAGGCGGGCTACTATTCGGCCACCATGACCTACCTCAACGCGGTCAAGGCTGCGGGAACGACCGACTCCGACAAGGTGATGGCCGAGCTCAAGAAGATGAAGATCGATGACATGTTCACCAGCAACGGCAAGATCCGCGCCGACGGCCTGATGGAGCATGAGATGTACATCATGCAGGTGAAGAAGCCCGACGAATCCAAGCAGCCCTGGGACTACTACAAGCTGGTGCAGACCATGACAGGCGAGGAGGCATTCGGGAAGCTGTCAGACTCGGCCTGCCCGCTGGTCACGCACTGACCCCTGATCCAAAACCAGGTGTCACAAGAGGCGCACCCCAGGGTGCGCCTCTTCCTGTTGGCGGGCAGACCGGCCCCTTGGACCGCTCACAATTGCGAGCAGCGAAAGCCGATCTCCGGACGACTGAAAAACAGACGCTGCTCCTTCACCACGAGCACGAGCTGGCTGCGGTCGCTCAAGGCCTGGCACAGATCGCCGGCAATGGTCTTGAAAACGCGCGTTTCCGCATAGGGCGTCACGTTGAGATCCTCGATCGCCCAACGCTGGAGATTCAGCACGTTGGTGTTCTCCGAGGTGTGCACCAGATACGGGCGGACGTGGCCCGGTGTCGAGGCCGCACCGAGATCGCTGAGATAGATCTGCGCTTCGGTGAGGTTGCCGGAATAGAGCGCCGAGGACAGGTAGGAATCCCAGAGATTGAAGAAGCTCAGCGCCGGCAGCACCACGAACAGCACCACTGCCGCGCCATGGCGAAAATCGCGCACGTTCCAGACGATATCGCGCCAGGTGAAGTCATCGTTGCCAGAAAACAGCAGCACGTCGAACACCGCCATGGCCGCGGTCCATGGCCAGACGATGTCGTTCCAATTCAACCCCAGGGGACCGAACATCGCCAGAATGAAGACGTGCATGCCGACTGCGGCGGCGAGCGAGGCGCGACGGAAACGCCGGGTCAACAGACCGACGCCGAACGTCACCTGTATGAAAGGGACCAGGAAGCCGAGAGCATCGAGAGGGGTCGTCGTCGCCGGAAGCAGGCTGGTGATCGGTGTGATGATCCAGGAAAACTCGTGCTCCATGAAGTTGAGGTTGATCTTCTGGAGCCCGGAGAAGACGTAGGTGAAGACGATGACCAGCCGGGCCAGGTTCAGCGTCTGGAGATCGCCGGCCGGCGCCGCGCTGCCACCGCGCCCGAGCCCGACGACCATGAGCAGGAAGCTGTACTGAAACACCCAGGGCTGCCACCGCGTCTGGTCGGCAAGACAAAACGCGATCATGATGATGAGGAAGCCTGCGATCGGCCAGCGCGGGCGAGGGATGATCACGGCGAGCCCCGCCAGCACGAACAGCGCGCCATAAAGCGCCAAGGCCACGGCGCCCTCGATCGGCGGCAGCAGCGACCAGACCGGCACCTGTGGATAGGACCGCGGCCCTACCCACAACCCCGGGGACATCACCAAGCCGATACAGAACGCGACGAGGATCGTCAGCCGCAGCAGGAACAGGCGCTGCCGCAGAGGCGCGGCGTCATCCTCCGCATTGCCTCGCTTCCATCGCCCCTGCCTTCCCACGGCCCCTCCCGCGAACCACCATACACAGGTATGTGGCTCGTCAGGGCGCGTTGGTTCGACGGCCATGGCCTTGGTCTTTCACCGGTCCAGAACGGGGGATAAACCGCTTCACAGCCAAGCGGAAAATGCGCTAGGTCAGCCTACTCCCGTCGCCTGTGCCCTCAACCGGCGACCCAGATCGGTGATGGAACGACATGGCCCGCAGGTTTTCCGCTCCCTATCAGACGGAGCCCGTGTCCAGCCTCGCCACCTGGGCGCGCAATCTGGCCGTATTCGCGGTGGTGGCTGTGGTGGTGTCGATCATCATCGTCCGCTTCGACTTCCTGGAGATGAAGCCGGCGCTGGCCACTTTCTTCGGCGGGCTCGCGATCGCAGGATTATCCATCCTGTTCGGCCTCGCCGGCTTTGCCGCGATCTGGCAAAACGGCTCGCGCGGCATGGCGCGCATCCTGCTCGCCTTCCTGATCGATGGCGCGATCCTCGCCTATCCCGCTTATCAGGCCCTGCTGTACCGCAAGCTGCCTCACATCTACGACATCACCACCGACCCGATCGATCCGCCGCGTTTCGATGCGCTGTCGCGCCTGCGCACCGGGGACGGCACCAACACCGCCGTCTATGCCGGTCTCTATTCGGCCGAGCAGCAACGTCAGTTCTATCCTGACATCGAACCGATCGAGCTCGAGATCCCCGTCGACCGCGCCTATGCGATCGCGCGCCAACTCGTCATCAAGCGCAAATGGACCGTCATCGACGAACGCGAGCCGCAGCCCCCGCGCCGCATGGGCCGCATCGAGGCGGTGGCGCGCACGCCGATCATGGGCTTTCGCGAGGATATCTCGATCAGGGTCGTGCCTGACGGTGACGATTCCCGCGTCGATATCCGCTCCGCCTCACGCTATTTCGACAGCGACCTCGGCAGCAACGCCGCGCGCGTGACGAAGTTCATCGACGATCTCAACACCGCAGCCGACGCCGATGCGCTGAAGCCGGCGAAGAAGACCCCGGTGGCACCGCCACCCAAGGCTCCCGCGAAGACAGTGAAGAAGTGACGGACCGCTAGGCGTTCGCCATCCGGTATGTCCCGCCAATCACGGGATCGCCATCCGTCGCGACGACGCCGCGCGCGACGAGGTCTTCCAGATGCGCCAGCACGGAATAGCCGGCGGCCGTCGTCAGGCGCGGGTCGATGCCGATATAGATCGCGCGCACCATGGTCGGGATATCGGTCTCGCCCTTGGCGAGGCGGTGCAGGATCGAGGCCTCACGCGCCTTGCGGTGACGGATCAGGAAGCGCACGAAGCGCTGGCCCTCCGGGATCTCCGGGCCGTGGCCGGAGAAATACAGATCCTCCTCGCGCGCAGCGAGCCGGTCGAGCGAGTCCATGTAGTCGATCATCGAGCCGTCGGGCGGCGCCACAATCGAGGTCGACCAGCCCATCACGTGATCGCCGACGAAGTTGAACTTTCGCTCGGGCCAGGCAAAGGCGAGATGGTTGGCAGTGTGGCCGGGCGTCGCGACGGCCTCGAGCCGCCAGCCGGCGCCCTCGACGACATCACCATCGGCGATCCTGATATCGGGCACGAAGTCGCGGTCGGATCCGGATTCCGGATTGTGCTTCTCGCTCTCGAAGCGCGGGCGCGAGGCGCGATGCGGGCCCTCGGCATAAACTGGCGCGCCGGTCGCCTGCTTGATCCGGCCCGTGTTGGGCGAGTGGTCGCGATGGGTGTGGGTGACGAAGATGTGGCTCACCGTCTCGCCGCGCACGGCGTCGAGCAACGCGGCCGCATGGGCCTCGTTATCAGGACCGGGATCGATGATCGCGACGTTGCCGGTGCCGACGATGTAGCTGACGGTGCCGGTGAAGGTGAAGGGACTCGGATTGTGACAGAGCACCCGCCGCACGCCGGGGCGGACTTCCTCGACGGCGCCGGCCTTCAGCGGAAAGTTGCGGTTGAACGGGACATCGTCGTTGTCGGACATGGCTTCTTCTTTGTTCTTTGACGTCATTCCGGTGCGCCCTTGCGCACCTGGGAATCTCGAGATTCCGGGGTCGATGCTTCGCATCGCCCCGGAATGACGAAGAACGTCTTCAGAAGAACGCCTGAATGCCCGTGATCGCGCGGCCCAGGATCAGGGCGTGAACGTCGTGGGTACCCTCGTAGGTGTTGACCGTCTCGAGGTTATGGACGTGGCGCATCACGTGGAATTCGGCCGAGATGCCGTTGCCGCCGTGCATGTCGCGGGCGACGCGGGCGATGTCGAGGGCCTTGCCGCAATTGTTGCGCTTCATGATCGAGATCATCTCGGGCGCGAACTTGCCCTCGTCCATCAGGCGGCCGACGCGCAAGCTACCCTGCAGGCCCAGCGCGATCTCGGTCTCCATGTCGGCGAGCTTCTTCTGCACCAGCTGGGTCGCGGCCAGCGGCTTGCCGAACTGCTTGCGATCGAGCGTGTACTGGCGGGCGCGATGCATGCAGTCCTCGGCGGCGCCGAGCGCGCCCCAGGAAATGCCGTAGCGGGCGCGGTTGAGACAGCCGAACGGGCCCTTGAGGCCGGAGACGTTGGGCAGCAGCGCGCTTTCCGGGACCACGACACCGTCCATCACGACCTCGCCGGTGATGGAGGCGCGCAAGCTGAGCTTGCTGCCGATCTTCGGCGCGGAGAGGCCCTTCATGCCCTTCTCCAGCACGAAGCCGCGGATCTGGTTGTCGTGTTCGGCCGACTTGGCCCAGATCACGAACACGTCGGCGATTGGCGCATTCGAGATCCACATCTTGCTGCCGGTCAGGCGATAGCCGTCCGAGACCTTCTCAGCGCGGGTCTTCATGCCGGCCGGGTCGGAGCCGGCGTCGGGCTCGGTCAGGCCGAAGCAGCCGACCCACTCGCCGCTGGCGAGCTTCGGCAGATACTTCTTGCGCTGGTCATCGTCGCCATAGGCGTAGATCGGGTACATCACCAGCGAGGACTGCACCGAGTTCATCGAGCGATAGCCGGAGTCCACCCGCTCGATCTCGCGCGCGACGAGGCCGTAGGCCACGTAGCTCGCATTGGCGCAACCAAACTCCTCCGGCAATGTGATGCCGATCAGGCCGAGCTCGCCCATCTCGTTGAAGATCTCGCGATCAGTCTTCTCTTCCAGATAGGCCTTGGTGACGCGCGGCAGCAGCTTGTCCTGGGCGTAGGCTCGCGCCGTGTCGCGCACCATGCGCTCGTCTTCGGTGAGCTGCTCGTCGAGCAGGAACGGATCGTCCCACTGGAAGGAAGCCGCAGCCGGCTTGTCCTTGGTCTGAGGGCGCACGCTCATGAAACGTCCTTTCGGGTCTGGTTCCGTCGGAAAATTGCCGGACAAACTAAAGCGCCGCGGCAACAAGTGCAATTGCGTTGCAGATGTGGGGCCTTGCGTGAATCCCGGGGATGCGCTTCGCGCACCCCGGGGCACGCCAAGCGCGTCCCGGGAATGACAGCGCTAGCTTTCAAGCTGCTCGTTGGCGACGATCTCGATGCCGAAGCCGGAGAGGCCCTTGTAGTCGTGCACCGACGAGGTGAGATGGCGGATCGAGGTGACGCCGAGATCGCGCAGGATCTGCGCGCCGACGCCGACCTCGCGCCACTGGCGGTTGCGGTCGGCCTCCGTTGCCGTCTCATCCGGCAGTGGCGATACCGGAACGCCGGCAGCGCCATCGCGCAAGTACACCAGCACGCCGCGGCCGGACTTCTTGAAGTGCTCAAGCACGGTCGCCATGCGCTTGTGGCCGGTAAAGGTATCCTTGACGATATTCGGCTTGTGGAAGCGCGTCAGCACGTTCTTGCCGTCGCCGACACCATTATAGACGAAGGCGACGTGGGCAATGGAATCGAACGGCGAGCGGTAGGCATAGCCCTGAAGCGCCCCGATCGGGCTGTCGGTCGTGAAGGTCGAGACCCGCTCGATCAGCTTTTCGCGCGCCTGCCGGTAGGCGATCATGTCGGCGATGGTGACGTGCTTCAGCTTGTGCCTGGCGGCGAATTGGGCGACCTGCTCGCCCTTCATCACGCTGCCGTCGTCGTTCATCAGTTCGCTGATGACGCCGACCGGCGGAAGTCCTGAGAGCTTGCACAGATCGACCGCGGCCTCGGTATGGCCGGAGCGCAGCAGCACGCCGCCGTCCTTGGCGATCAGCGGGAAGATATGGCCGGGGCGGGCGAAGTCGTTGGCGCCGGCATTGGGATTGGACAGCGCGCGGCAGCAGGAGGCGCGCTCCTCGGCCGAGATGCCGGTGCCGCCGTCCGGCTTGTAGTCGATCGAGACCGTGAACGCGGTGGTGTGCGCGGAATCGTTGTGGGCGACCATCGGATCGAGCCGCAGCCGGCGCGCATCCTCGGTGGTGATGGGCGCGCAGACGATGCCGGAGGTGTGCCGGATAATGAAGGCCATCTTTTCCGCCGTGCAGAATGAGGCGGCAACGATCAGATCGCCCTCGCCTTCGCGATCCTCGTCGTCGGTCACGACGACGAGCTCGCCCCTGGCAAAGGCCTGCAAAACTTCCTGGACGGTATCGGGCATGTCCCAATCTCTATTGGTTACGGGCCGGCGGCTTCACGGACGCCCTAGCCGGGATCGCCTTAGCTGGACTTGGAGCCCGACGCTAGTGTCCTGGATGCAACCGCATATGCCCGGAGCCGCCTCCCCCGGCCAGGCTTTCAGGCTTGCACCGAAGATACCAGCGATATAGGCGCACGCCGGCCAGACGGAAGACGGCCCCAGCGATCAGGGCAGCACCTCGCCCCGCTCGCCCAGCCGAGCATCGAGCTCGGCGCGCTTGTCGGCCAGCAGGCCGGCCTGGGCCGCCTCGATCACCGTCAACAATTCATGAGCGTCGCTGAGCCGGGTCACGGTCACGTAGCTGGCGCCGGCCGCATAGAGCTCGCCGACGTCGGAGAGGAGATCGGCCGTGGCGACGATCGAGGCATTCGGATTGAGGGAGCGGACATGGCGGACCAGCTTCTCGTTGCTGGCGCCCTTGAGCAGCGCGTCCGGTACGCTGAGGATGATCATCTCGGATTTGCCGATCCCGGCATGGAGCAGCGTATCGACGTTGCTGATATCGCCATAGATCACGTGCAGGCCGCGCGAAAGCAGGGTCTGGTACACATTGGGGTTGAAGTCGACCACCGTGATCTGTTCCAGCAGCACCGGCGCCTGCCGCTCGATCTCGGCCAGCAGCGCGCTCGCCGCGCGGAAAAAGCCGAGGATGACGATGCGGCGAGCCTCGCCATGGCCGCCCTCGTGGCCCTCTTCGGCATGGCCGTTGCCGTGATCGAGATCGCGGAGGCCAATCCGCTTGAGCGGGCCGATGGCCCAGCGGGTGATCTCGTCGCTGCGCGTCATGACGAAGGTCGAAAGCACGGCCAGCACCACGAAGGCGAAGGAAGCCGCATTCGCCGTTTCGGCTGCGATGTGGTTGTCGGCGACGCCGGTCTGGATCACCACCAGCGAGAACTCGGAGATCTGCGCCAGATTGATCGCGGGCAGCAGGCTCGCGCGCAGGCCCTGCTTCATCAGATAAAGCGGCGTGAAGGTGGTGACGACACGGCTCACCACCGTGAACGCAGCGATCATCAGCGCCAGCCCGATCACCGAAAGGCTGGGCACCGGAATGGTCATGCCCAGCGCCACGAAGAACAGCGTGATGAAGAAGTCGCGCAGCGTCGTCACCTTGGCCGTAACGTCGAGTGCGTAGGGAAAGGTCGACAGCGAGACACCGGCGATCAGGGCACCCATCTCGCGCGACAGCGAGAGCTGCTCGGCGGTCTCGGCGACGAGAAAGCACCAGGCAAGCGCCCCGAGCAGGATCAGCTCGGGCCGGCGGGCGATCTGGTGGAACAGCCGCGGCAGCACGTAGCGGCTGACCAGCAGCGCGGCGGCGACCAGCACCGCGACGCGGCCGATCGAAAGCAGGATCACACTAATCTGCAGATTGGCCAGGCTAGGCTGCACCGCCAGGAACAGAATTGCAAAAATGTCCTGGAGCACCAGCACGCCGAGCGTGATGCGGCCGGGCAAGGTGTCGAGCTCGCGCTTCTCGTAGAGCACCTTGACGATGATGACGGTCGAGGACAGCGCGCAGGCAATGCAGAGATAGAGCGCATCGAAATGGCCGCCGCCGAGCGAAAGCCCAAGACCTGCAAAGAACAGGATGCCGAGCAGGCAGCCGCCGAGCAGCTGGCCGCCGGCCGCGAACAGGATCACCTTGCCCGCCCGCACGATCTTCTTGAGGTCGATCTCGAGGCCGATCATGAACAGCATGAAGATCAGGCCGAGCTCGGAGATGACGCTGATCGATTCCTGCGACTTGACCCAGCCGGCGCCGAATGGACCTATGCAGAAGCCGGCGATAAGGTAGGCCAGGATCAGCGGTTGCCGGGAGAAATGAGCGAGCAGGCCCAGCATCCAGGCAAACAGAATACAGAGAGTGATGTCGCGAATGAGCTCGTGCATGCCAGACCGGTCCGTTTTGCCGCACCCTAGAGACCGCGTGCAGCGCGGCAAACGAGCAATTCGTCACATGCGGGCGAGCCTCGCCGCTGCAATGCTGCTATGCCCCCTCGCCTGCGCTGGCCCGGCGGGCGCGCAGCCCAAAGTGAACCTCGAACAGACTTTTGCCGATTCGCTCGCGGCGATGCCGAAGGAGGAACTCGCTGTCTCCGGCGGCTTCTACGTGCCCGCCTATTCGAGCGTGGCGATGAGCCAGGGCAAGCTGCGGGTCGATTTCTCGGTGACGCTGAGCGTCCACAACGCCTCGGAGACGCAAGCCCTGGTGGTCCGGCGCATCGCCTATTTCGACACCGCGGGCAAGCAGGTCGAGAGCTATCTGAAGGCACCAGTCGCGGTGAAGCCGCTCGCCACCATCTCGGTCGTCATTCCAACCGATGACGTGCGCGGCGGGACCGGCGCCAATTTCATCGTCGACTGGGCCGCCACGGGCGAGATCGCCGAGCCTGTGGTCGAGGCCCTGATGGTCGGCGGCGTCGCCAATGCGCATTACGCTTTCATCAGCCAGGGTCGTCCGACCAGGACGGTGGGCAAGAAGTAAAGCGGCCACTGCTTCGAGCCAGTGGCGTCGCGCCCTCGAATCGAAAACCCGAAAACAACCCCATGCACAGTAGCCGCTTCAGTGAAATCAACGCCTTGTTCGCATGCGCGACGGAGATGCGGATTTTACGAATTTTGTTTGACGCGTCGGGCAAAACACTGGCATGATGTCATCATCGAAATCGCCGTGCCGGTCGGCACCAAGCCGGCCGCCCAATAAAAACAACGCTCAATAAAAGCAACGAGGAACACTCCCATGACGTCCAGCTTCGATTTCGCACCCCTGTTTCCCGCAGGGCTGCCGGCCCCTTCTGCGCGCTGGACAGGCCTTGCCAAATACAGCTTTGTCGGCGGCAATAACGATTCCGAACAGGTGCCGCTCGACGAGCTGATCGAAGCGGCCAATCAAGCCTTGCGACGCGAGGGCCGCTCGCTTGCGACCTATGGCCTGGCGCATGGCCCGCAGGGTTACATCCCACTGCGCGAATTCCTGGTGACAAAGCTGAAGCGCGATGCCGGAATCAGCTGCACGACCGACGATCTCATGATCGTTTCGGGCTCGCTGCAGGCGCTCGACCTCGTCAACAATACGCTGCTTTCGCGCGGCGACACCGTGATCGTCGAGCAGGAAACGTATCAGGGAGCGCTGCAGCGGCTGACGCGGCTGGGCGTCAACACCGTCGGCGTTCCCCTCGACGACGACGGCATGCGGATGGACGCGCTGGCCTCCACGCTCGCCGACCTCAAGAGCCGCGGCATCCGGCCCAAATACATCTACACCATCCCGACCGTGCAGAACCCGACCGGCAGCATCATGCCGGAGGGCCGCCGCGCCGAACTGCTGCGCCTGGCGGCCGAATATGGCGTGCCCGTCTTCGAGGACGATTGCTATGCCGATCTGGTCTGGTCCGGACAACGGCCGCCAGCGCTCTACGCGATGAGCCAGAATGGCGGGGTGATCCACGTCGGCTCGTTCTCGAAGTCGATCGCGCCGGCGCTGCGCGTCGGCTTTATCGTGGCGCCCTGGGATGTGATGTCGCGAATGCTGGCGCTGAAGACGGATGCCGGCTCCGGCGCGCTGGAGCAGATGGTGCTCGCCACCTATTGCAAGCCGCACTTCGCAAGCCATGTGCCGGCGCTGTCCAAGGCGCTGCGCACCAAGCTCGACACGCTGATGGAAGCCCTCAACGAGCAGTTCGGAACCGCGGCCGAATTTAGGGAACCCAAGGGCGGCATCTTCCTATGGGTGAAGCTGCCCGACCAGGTCGATACGCTCAAACTTTATCAGGCTGCGCTTGCCGCCGGCGTCTCGATCAATCCGGGGCCGGAATGGTCGACCAACAAAGGCTATTCAAGCTCGCGCCTGCGGCTGTGCTTTGCGAGCCCTTCGCATCAGCAGATCCGCGACGGCGTCGCCGTGCTGGCCGACGTCTGCCGCAAGGAGTTCGGCGTGCCCTCGCGCAGCGCCAATGTGGAGAAACGGACCTGACGCCAGCGTGTCAGGTGTCGACGTGGAATTCCACGGTGACCTGGCCGCTTCCGGACGACGGGAAATAATCACAGAGCTGTTCTGCCGTCCCGCGATAATCGTACCACCCGAGCGCGGCGAACAGCATGATCGTGTCAGCCATGCCGCCCTCGCCATTGCATTTGGTGGCGTAGTCCGGGAGCATATCCAGGAACTCGCGATAGCGGCGGGCCTGCCATAGCTCGAGCACGCGCAAATCGACCTGACGATTGAATTCGCTGGCAACCGACGTCCATGCCTCGGGCCCCAGCTTCTTGTTCGGCCAGAGCCGATGCGAGAGCGATCCGCTGGCGAGAATTGCGACCCGTTCACCGGATTGGTCGATAGCCCGCCGCGTGGCTTCGCCGAGCAGCCGGCTCTCCTCGAATGACGTGAACAGCGGCGAGGCGACGGAGACCACCTTCGCGAAGCCGTCCGGGTTCATATAGTGCATTGGCACGATGGTGCCGTATTCCAGCCCAAGGCTTGCGACTTGATGCGCGGTCACGTTGAGATCCGCGTCGAATGCCCTGTCCGCAATCGCCTTGGCGAGATCGGTATCACCGGGCAGATCGTATCGCAGATCCTGGATCATCTGCGGCGCCTCGTGGCTGGTGAACGCGCCGCGATGCCGCTCATTGGCGTTGATGTGGTAGCCGAAATTGGAGAGCCAGTGGTGTCGAACACCACGAAGCAGGTGACGCCGCGCTCTCTCGCCCGCCGCCCGAGCTCGCGCAGGGACGCGACCGCCGGCTCGCGCGCCGCGCGCAACGGGCTGCCTGATATCTCCGACAGCATCAGGGAAGGAACATGGGTAACCTTCGCCGCGAGGACGAGCTGGCCCATAGCGGTCACCTCAAGGTGTCAGGCTGCCTGAGGCTGGCTGCCGTGGATTGCCGAGGCAAGCCGAAGCAACAGGACGATCGAGACATTGCCCTTGCCGGCCTCGATCTGGGCGATATAGCGCTCCGAAATGCCGGAGCGTCGGGCCAGCTCCCGGCGCGACAGCTCGCAACGGGCGCGCGACGACTTCAGGCGCTCGCCCAGCTCGGCCAGAAACGCGGTCTCGGAATAAGGCGGCGCGGCACGGCTCCCCGGCAGCACCTCACCCGCGAAATCCATGACTTGATTCAGCATCGCTCTCACCACGTTCGCCTTCGGGAAGCGTTATCTTACCCTCCGCACGCACGGCCTCATTGACGCGGATCAAATTCGCGCGCGATTGGGGCCGGCCGTGGACGATCGCAAAGGGAATGCTAGACTTTGGAATTGTTCGAGGCGGGGCCTTTCGGGACATGATGCGTTATTTGAGCCGCTGGACCACGGCGGCGGTGCTTTGGATTGCATTCACTTCGCTGGCGGGTGCCGAAACGCTCGCGGCGACGGTCGAGCAATGGGGCCTGCTCGGCTCCTGGGCGGTCGATTGCGCTGTCCGACCCGACCGCGACAAGGGCGCGGTGCTCACTTACGAAATCCGCGGGGATGGCCGGGTGATGTATCGGCGCGATTTCGGCGACGCCAAGGACGAGAACGAGGTCGTGTCCGCCACCGTCAATGCCGAAGGCCTGCTCAACCTGATGGTCTACTTCCCCACGCTGCATCAGACCCGCCAATTCGGATTGCTGCTTGCGAAGGACGGCAGCCTGCGCGCGATCTACAATCGCAGCGAGCGCGGCGAGTACACGATCAGGGACGGCAAATACGTCAAGACTGGCGTGCCGACGCTTCCGCAGCAACGCTGCAGTCAGCAATCGTCCTGATCCTGAACATCCATTCAGAATTCTCTTCCCGTTCCTTCGGAACGTTCAAACGTATGCGCCGTTCTCAATTGCATTACGTTGGAGGAGGACATCATGAAGAAGCTTGGTTATGTCGTTGCCGCTTTGGGTGCGCTTGCGGTTGCGGCGCCGACGCTGGCGAGTGCCGAGACCATCGTGGTCGGGCACGAGCATCACGGCTACGGCGCCCGCGCCGAAATGCGCGAGCATCGCGACAATGGCTGGCATCGTGGCTGGCATCATCACGACCGTGTCGTGGTGATCAGGCACGGCCATCACCACATGTACTAATGCGCAACGCAAATGGAAATGGCCCCTCGCGGGGCCATTTCTTTGCGTTGAAAGCATGCCGCAAGTTTTTGAGTTAGATCAATCCGCTGGTTTGTGTCGGACCTATTAATTGGCGGCCCCTAGCAAAAAGGGGAGGGCATCGACCATGAAATCGAATCCACTGAGGCCGCACACCCCTGACGATGATCCAGAACCCGGAACGCCAGGTACCGCCGAAGACCTCTGTCCCGAATGCGCGGGAACCGGAAAAGTGGCAGACAAGGTGACTGGCAAAGAGAGTGCTTGCGAACGCTGCGACGGTACCGGCATCATCATCCAGGGCGTCGGGTAGTGCTCGACGCGATGCAATTCCCGGGTCGCCACTTCCACAAGGGGCATCCCGCATAACCGCATGCGACCCAGGTACGAGTTTTGATGCTTCACTTTCGCGCGCTAGACGCTCCGACATTCTTTCTCTTCTTTACTGGCAAGGGCGGCGTCGGCAAGACCTCGCTGGCCTGTGCTACCGCCATCGGTCTGGCCGACCGTGGATCGCGTGTCCTCCTCGTCAGCACCGATCCTGCATCGAACCTCGACGAGATGCTGGAAGTCAGGCTAACAGATAGTCCCGCGCCGGTGCCGAACGCGGCCGGGCTCTTCGCGATGAATATCGACCCGGAGACCGCAGCCGAAAACTATCGAACCCGCGTGCTCGAACAGCTAGGGCCCTCGGTTACTGCTGAGGAGAAATCGACCGTACGCGAGCAACTTTCCGGCGCTTGCACGACCGAAATAGCCGCCTTCGACGAGTTCGTCGGCCTGCTGGATGGCGATATGGCGGGGTTCGACCATATCATTTTCGATACGGCCCCGACCGGCCACACGTTGCGGCTTCTTAGCTTGCCCAAGGCATGGACCGGCTTTCTGAAGGACAACGACCGTGGGGCATCCTGTCTCGGCCCACATTCAGGTTTGAAGATGCAGGAGGATCGATTTCGACAGGCGCTTCAAGCGTTGGGCGATCCCAAGCGGACCACCGTTGTCTTGGTCACCCGCGCCGATCGGAGCGCGATCCGCGAGGCGGCTCGAACTTCGGGCGAACTCGATGCGCTCAATCTCTCGAACCAGACTCTCGCTGTGAACGGACGCTTTCACGCCACGGACCCTACTGATGTTGTGGCAGTCGCCCTTGAGAAGGAGCAGGACGAGGCTCTCGCCTCGATGCCAGCGTCGCTGACGAAACTGCCGCGAGACGAAATCCCATTGTTCGGTTTTGACATCGTGGGCCTCACGGCCCTCAGGCGGGTGTTGGCGCCATCCAATCCACCGCCTCCGAATGAGGCCGCCGAACAAGATGCCAAGCCGATCGACTTGCCGGGCCTCGACCGGTTGGTCGATGACATCGCCCAAGGAAAGCATGGCCTCATCATGGTCATGGGCAAGGGCGGCGTCGGAAAGACGACGATTGCCGCTGCCATCGCTGTGGGACTTGCCAAGCGCGGACACGCCGTTCACCTCAGCACGACAGACCCCGCCGCCCATATCAATTTCGTGGTTGATGGCGTGATGCCGGGCCTGACGGTGGATCGGATCGATCCCCGGGTTGAGACGGAACGCTATGTCGCAAAAATACTGGCGAGCCGTGGCCGCGACCTAGACGAGCAGGGCAAGGCGCTTCTGCTTGAGGACCTGGCTTCGCCATGCACTGAGGAAGTCGCTGTGTTTCATGCCTTCTCGCACGTTGTTGCGGAGGCGCGAAGCGCCTTTGTGGTCCTCGATACGGCTCCAACAGGCCACACCCTACTGCTGCTCGATGCGACTGGCGCTTATCATCGCCAGATGACAAGCCAACTAGAACCGAGCGGACCGGGGCGTATTGTTACCCCGCTGATGAGGCTGCAGGACCCCACCCACACCCGGGTGGTCCTGGTAACTCTGCCAGAGACAACTCCAGTTTCAGAGGCGGCTGCTCTTCAGCAAGACCTGCGGCGTGCCGGTATCGAGCCATTTGGTTGGGTCATCAACAAGTGCCTCGTCGCTTCGGGACCTCACGATCCCTTGCTGCGGTCGCGGCTGGCGAGAGAGCGGACGCAGATTGCTCGCGTTCGGGACGGTCTGGCAGAACGGTCATACATGGTTGGCTGGCAAAGCAAGCCTCCTGTCGGCGTTGAGGAGCTTGAGGCGCTGTCATAATTGACCCGCTCCCTGATGATGTCCACTCAGGGGCGCAAGCAGGAGTGCTCTGATGAAGCATAGGATTTCTGCTTGCTCCCGAAAGCCGACATCGGCGCCTTTATCGGTACACGCCCTAATCCCACTCAGGCCCGAAGCCGGGATTGACGCAGCGCCTGTCCTTCGGCAGCGCGGCGATCTTCTTGCGATCGGCATCATCCAACTCGATCTTCAGCGCATCCAGATTGGCCTGCTGGCTCTCGCGGCGTGACGCCTTCGGGATCGCGGCGACGCCGTCCTGGTCGAGCAGCCATTTCAATGCGACCTGAGCCGCGCTCGCATTGTGCTTGGCGCCGATCTCGGCGAGCACCGGGTCGGTGGCAAAGCGTCCCTGCGCCAGCGGGCAATAGGCGACCAGCGGGATCGACTTCGCCCTGAGATAGGCCAGCACCTTCGATTGATCCAGCATCGCGTGATATTCGACCTGGTTGCAGGCGATCGGCGCCTTGATGTCCTCGACCGCGATCTTGAGCAGCGCCGTGGTGAAATTGGCAACGCCGATCGCCCGCGTCCGCCCCTCCTCCTTCAGCTTCATCAAGGTCTCGAACACCGCGCCCCAGTTCGCCGATCTCGACGGCCAGTGAACGAGATAGAGGTCGACATGGTCGAGCCCGAGCTTCTTCAGGCTGGCGTCGAAGGCGCGGCGGATCGCATCCGGGCTGAGATTCTCGTGCCACACCTTGGTCGTGATGTGCAGCTCGCCGCGCGGCACGGAGCTAGCGGCGAGCGCGGCGCCGATCGCCTCCTCGTTGGCATACATTTCTGCGGTGTCGATGTGGCGATAGCCGATCGACAGCGCGCTCTCGACCGCTTCACGGCAGACATCGCCCTGCATGCGGAAGGTCCCGAGGCCGAGCTTGGGCATGCTGATGCCCTGTGTTTTCAGATTGTCCATAGAACAGGCTCCCTGAGGCATTTCAGCCCGCCGGATGCGCGCGGCGATGCCGCGTGAGCAGACTCTTCGGTGAGGGAAAAGAGGTGGCGGGAACGGGCATCATAGCGCGGCTGGCGCGGGACGGCCAATCAAGATCGGGTTAGCACTCCTCACAAATGCTGCGCCACCACCGCGGGACGCGCCTGCGGTTGAGGCATGATGTCGACCGACCAGAGGTCGCGATTGTCGACGTCCTTCAAGGTCACCGTCATCACGCCGCTCACGCCATCGATGTCGACCCGGCCGAAGAATTGCAGGCCAAAACACGGCGCCAGATTCTCGCCCTGGGCTTCGCTGCAGCCATTCCGGTACATCGCCACGGGGCCGAACGTGTTGTCGAGCTCGCCGGGGCCCCAGGTGCCGGCATGGAGCGGACCGGAAACGAACTCCCAGAACGGCTCGAAATCCTGGAATTGCGCCTTGTTCGGATCGTAGTAATGCGCGGCGGTGTAGTGCATGTCGGCGGTGAGCCAGACGACGTTGCGGACACCGGCGCGCTTGATCGAGCCGAGCAGATCGGCGATCTCGTGCTCGCGCCGGTCAGGCGGCCCATCGCCGAGCGCGACGGCATCGAGACTGATCAGGCCGATCGGCAAATCGGCTGCAATCACCTTCCAGGTCGCCCGCGAGGCGGCGAGCTCGCGCTTCAGCCAGGCAAGCTGCTCGGCGCCGAGAATCCAGCCGCGATGATCGCCGCCCTTGTTCCAGGTGTCGTCGCGATAGCTGCGCATGTCGATCATGAAGACGTCGAGCAGCGGCCCGTAGGCGATCTTGCGATACACCCGCCCCTGCCGCGGGCCGAGATCCCTGATCGGCATGAAGTCGAAGAAGGCGCGGCGGGCGCGCGCGACCAGGCGCGGCGTGCCGTCGTCCTCAAAGCCGGCCTCGTCATAGCTACCCTTGGGCGACCAATCGTTGGTGACCTCGTGATCATCCCATTGCGCGAACATCGGCACCTCGGCGTGGAAGGCGCGAAAATGCGCGTCGATATGATTGTATTTGTAGTTGCCACGGAATTGCGCCAGCGTGTGCGCGACCTCCGATTTCTCCTCGGTCACGACGTTGCGCCAGATCTCGCCGTTCGGCAGCTTCTGCTCCGAGGGAATCGTGCAGTCCGCATAGATGTGATCGCCGGAGTGAATGAAGAAATCCGGTCTGTTGTCGAGCATGGTGCGATAGCTGCGATAGCCGCCGCGCGAGATGTCGATGCCCCAGCCCTGCCCCGCGACGTCGCCCGACCACAGGAACGAAATCGACTGGCCGGCGGCCGGCGCGGTGCGGAAATGGCCGATGCGGCTTTCGCCGGCGATGCCGGTCGCGATGTCGTCGAAGCGCACGCGATAGAAGATGTCCTGCCCGGGCGGCAGGTCGTCGAGCAAAAGCTTTGCGGTGAAGTCTGCGTCCGGCAGAGCATCAGTTGACGCCGAGGCGATGATGGTCTTGAAGCTCTCGACGGTCGAACACTCCACCTGCATCCGGGCGGGCCGGTCGGCGCGCGCCCAGATCACGGCCGAGCCGTCCGAGATATCGCCGGACTGGATGCCGCCCGCGATCTGCGGCCGATCGGCGGCGCGGCTGATGCCGGGTTTTGCGAGCGAGGCGATGGCGAGAGAGGATGTGGAGCGAACCAGGAACTGCCGCCGGGTCCATGCGCGCGAAGCGCGGTGCGTTGCCATCAAGGAAACCTTCGTCGAATCGCGACGGAAGGTGCCTGCGTCGTTTGACGACGAGCTTACGGTTTCCTGACTCGGGGCCTACGGTTTTGCGACGGGGAGGTGACGGGCCGGATGCAGCCGCGAGCCGCCGTGCTCCCTCGCCCCGTTCTTACGGGGAGAGGGTTGGGGTGAGGGGCGCTATCCGCGATCACGCTGGGAGTTGGACTCGCGGAGAGTCCCCCTCACCCGGAATCCGCGCTGCGCACGCATTCCGGCCTCTCCCCGCACGCGGGGAGAGGCGAAGAGAAGCGCGTCAGTGTTTCCAGTTGCAGATGCCGCCGGAACGGCAGGGCCAGGTCTGGATGCGCGTGTCCATCGCCTGCGCGTCCAGCGGATTGCCGTGGCGATGCGCGAGCTTGGTTCGGGCGGCGCCGCGCGGCTGTGTGCTCTTGCTGTGAGCGATCTTCGGTTCTGAGACGTGCACGCGTTCGGCCGCGACCTTCTTCGGCACGTCGACCGGTTCTGCACGAGCTTGCGCCTCGTTACCGCCCTTCGCTTCCATCGCAACAGGGGCGAATTGCGTTTCGGGCCCGAGCCGCTTCGGCGACAGCACGGCCTTGGAGAGATCGAGACCGAGATATTCGTCAGGCTTGTAGTCGTCAGCGCGCGCGATACCGCCCACTGCGAGCACGAGGGCAATGGCAACCGCAAAGGGAACGCTTTTCAGGACCACGGACGCCTCCTGAAATGATTGTTAAAGAGTAATTTACTCCTATTTAGGAGGCGCCGCGTGCATTTCCAGCGGCCAGATGCGGCCGTGGTTAAGAAGTTTGGCGGTGTCAGGCGACCTTTTGCGTCGCACCCGTCCCATCCAGGAACCCGATCAGCCTGTTACGGATGATTTGTTCCGCCTCCGCCATGATGCGATCGACCAATTCCTTGCAGCTGGGGATGTCGTGGATGAGACCTGCGACCATGCCGCAGCTCCAGGCGCCGGCATCCATCTGCCCCTCCAGCATGATCTTGGGATAGACGCCTGCGACCTGGTCGTGGATGTCGTCGATCGTGAGCTTGTCGCCCTTCGTGCGCTCGATCTCGAGCAAGCGATCGACATTGGCGTTCTTCAGCACCCGCTCGGTGTTGCGCAGGGCGCGCATGATCAGGCGGGTGTCGAGCTCGGTCGCCGCGACCAGCGCGTTCTTCACGTTCTGATGGACCGGCGCTTCCTTGGTGGCGATGAAACGCGTGCCCATGTTCATGCCGGCCGCGCCGAGCGACAGGGCTGCGACGAGGCTGCGCCCGTCGGCCATGCCGCCGGAGGCCACGAACGGGATCTTCAATTCCTCCGCCGCGCGCGGCAGCAGGATCATATTGGGAATGTCGTCCTCGCCGGGATGGCCGCCGCACTCGAAGCCGTCGACGCTGACGGCGTCGCAGCCGATCCGCTCGGCCTTCAGCGAATGCCGCACCGAGGTGCATTTGTGGATCACCTTGATGCCGGCCGCTTTCAGCGCCGGCATGTATTGCTCCGGGCTGCGGCCCGCGGTCTCCACCGCCTTGATGCCACCCTCGACGATGGCGGCGATATATTCCGGATAGGGCGGCGCCGCGAAAGTCGGCAGGAAGGTGAGGTTCACGCCGAACGGCTTGTCCGTCATGTCGCGGCAGCGCGCGATCTCCTTGGCCAGCAGCTCCGGCGTCTTCTGTGTGAGACCGGTGATGATGCCGAGCCCGCCGGCATTGGAGACGGCCGCAGCCAGCTCGGCAAAGCCGACGAAATGCATGCCGCCCTGGATGATGGGATGCTCGATGCCGAACAGTTCGGTGATCGCGGTCTTCACGTAGGTCGCCTCCCGGATTTCGGTTTGTATTGCGGATCAGTCTAGCCGCAGTCTTGCGCCGCGGTCACCATTTCTCGCCGAAGGGGCGGATCTCCATTTCGAAGGTCCAGGCACTCTTCGGCTGCTGATAGAGCTGCCAATAGGAATCGGCGACGGCCGACGGCGGCATCAGCAGATCAGGATTGTCGAGCGCGTTGGGGCCGAGCGCCTCGAGACGGCGCTGCCGCACCCATTCGGTATCGACCCCGGAATCGATGATGAGATGGGCGACGTGGATATTCTTCGGCCCGAGCTCGCGCGCCATCGCCTGCGCCACGGCGCGCAAGCCAAACTTGGCGCTGGCAAAGGCGGCAAAGCCACTGCCGCCGCGCAAGCTTGCCGTCGCACCGGTGAAGAAGATGTTGCCGCCACCGCGCGGCAGCATCAGCCGCGCCGCTTCGCGCCCCGCGAGAAAGCCGGAATAGCAGGCCATCTCCCACACTTTCCGAAACACGCGCTCGGTGGTGTCGAGAACAGGGAAATTGACGTTGGCGCCGACATTGAAGATGCAGACTTCCAGCGGCGCATGCTTGTCGGCATCGGTGAGGAAGGAGATGACCTCCTCCTCTTTCCGCGCGTCCAGCGAGCGCGCGTGGATCTCGCCGCCGGCAGCTTCGATGTCCTTTACCAGCGGCGCGAGCTTGTCGCCGTTGCGGCGACCGGCAAAGACAGTGAAGCCCTCGGCAGCAAATTTCTTGGCAATCTCGGAGCCGATGAAATCGCCGGCGCCGATCACGGCCGCGGTCGCGTTTCGCTTGGGCAAGGTCGCCTCCTCCGGTGAGCGTATGATTGAGCTGGAGGCTATAGTTCTAAAATAGAACTGTCAAACTTCCCTGCCGAATGTTAGCCTATGGCGCAAATTGCGCTGATCATTCAAGTCAGTTCCTTTTTCTGACTGACCAAGCCGTGGCGGAGACAGGATCATGAAATGGGATACGCTGGAGGAGGAGCCCTGCTCTCTCGCCCGCACCGTCGCCGTGGTCGGCGACCGCTGGACGCTCTTGATCCTGCGCGAATGTTTTCTGCGCGTGCGCCGCTTCGAGGCGTTTCAGTCCTCGCTCCAGATCACGCGGCATCTGCTATCCGAACGGCTGAAGAAGCTGGTCCGCTTCGGCATCCTGCGCCGCGTCCCCTATTCCGAGGCGCCGAAGCGCTACGAATACATCCTGACGCAGAAGGGCCTCGACCTCTATCCTGTTATCATGGCGATGGTGCATTGGGGCGACACCCACATGGGCGACGAGCGCGGCCGCCCGCTGCTGCACGAGCACAAGAGTTGCGGCAAGCAGTTCGATCCCGTGATGGTGTGCTCGGAATGCGGCGAGCCGCTGCATGCCAAGCAGGTGCATGTGCATGCGGGGCCGGGGCGACGAGGCGCTGACGCAGCCTAGTGTCCCCGCGCCGGCGCGCCGAGATCGATCGGGCGCAGCACGGCTGCGGTCGGAATCATCAGCACGGCGACGATCGCGAGCGTCCAGAACACGTCGATATAAGCGAGGAAGTCGACCTGCTGTTGGAGGGTTTTGCCGACCCAGGAGACAGCCTGCGAGGCAGCATCGCTCGCGTTCGAGCCCTGGGCCTGGAAGTAGCGCGTCATCGCGTCGATGGTCTGCTGGTAGCCGAGGTCGGAGGGCGCTGCGTGTTCGATCAGGCGGCTCTGATGGAATTGCTGGCGCTGCGCAAGGATCGTCTGCGCCAGCGCCACACCCATGGAGCCACCGATATTGCGGGCGACGTTGATCAGCGCGGAGGCCTGGTTGGTCTTGTCAGGCGGCACGCCGTCATAGGAGGCGGTCGTCACCGGCAGGAACAGGAAGGGAAGACCGATGGCGAGGAAGATGCGGGCCAGCGCCGCGTAGCCGTAGGTGATGTCGCCATTGAGCCCGGTCAGATGCCACATCGAGAACGCCACGACCGCGGCGCCGAACATGATGAGATATTTCGGCTGCACGGTGCTGACGAGCCTGCCGACCACGGGCATCAGCATCAAGGTTGCAATGCCGCCGGGCGATAACGCGAGGCCGGCCAGCAGCGCGGTATAATTCAGCTCGGTCTGGAGCAGTTGCGGCAAGATCTGCGTGGTCGAGATCAGCACCGCGCCGGTGCCGAGCATGACCAGGAAGCAGGCGGCGAACTGCCGCCGGCCGAGCAGCCGGAGATCGATGATCGGCTCTTCGCGCGTCAGCTCCCACGGGATCAGTGCGAGCAGCGACACCGCCGACAGCACCGCGAAGAAGACGATCAGGTTGGAGCCGAACCAGTCGTTGCGCTGGCCTTCGTCGAGCACGTATTCGAGCGAGCCGAGCCCGATGGCGACCAGCGCGAAGCCGATATAGTCGACCCGCAGGCCCTTGCTCAGCAGCTTCTCCCGCTCCTCCTCCGCACCCGATGGTTCCTTGACCAGCGTACCGACCAGGAACAGCGAGAGCATGCCCATCGGCACGTTGATCAGGAACACCCAATGCCAGCTGTAGGTATCGGTGATCCATCCGCCGAGCGTCGGACCGATCACCGGTGCGACGACCACGGCGACGCCGTAGATGGCAAAGGCCTGGCCCCGCTTCGCCGGCGGGAAGGAGTCGGCGAGGATCGCCTGCTCGCTGGTCGCCATGCCGCCGCCACCGAGGCCTTGCAGGATGCGGAACAGCACCAGCGCCTCGAGATTCCAGGCGAAGCCGCACAACAACGACGCCACAGAGAAGGTCGCCACGCAGATCATGTAAAAGCGCTTGCGGCCGATCACTGTCGACAGCCAGCCCGAGATCGACAGCACGATGGCGTTGGCGACGAGATAGCTGGTGATGACGTAGGTGCTCTCGTCGATGCCTACGGCGAGACCGCCGGCAATGTGGCGCAACGCGACGTTGGCGATGGTGGTGTCGAGCACCTCCATGAAGGTCGCGATCGAGACCACGAAAGCGATGAGATAAGGATTGTGCCCACCGGCCGCCGAGCGCTCCGGCGACCAGGCACCAGTGGACGCGCCGTTTTGCGAGGCGTCGGTCATCGCACCTTGGTCCAGGGCACGACCGACATGCCAGGGCCAACGGGCAGATCCGCCGGCCAGGTGTCGACCAGGATCTTCACCGGCACGCGCTGCACCACCTTGACGTAATTGCCGGTGGCATTCTCCGCCGGGAGCAGGCTGAACGCGGTGCCGGAGCCCGGCTGCACGGAATCGACATGGCCGGTCAGCTTGCGCCCGGGATAGGCGTCGATGCGGATCTCGACCGGCTGGCCTGGCCGCATGTCGGCGAGTTGCGTCTCCTTGTAATTGGCGACGATCCAGACATCGTCGGGGACGAACATCATCAGGCTCTGCCCCGCCGTGACGAACGTGCCCTTGGCGCCCGAGAGCTTGACGACGCGGCCGGACTGGGCCGCGACGACGCCGGTATATTGCAGGTTGAGCCTGGCCTGATCGAGCTGCGCCTGCGACTGCTCGAGTTGCGCCTTGGCGCCTTCCAGCTGCGCCTGAAGCGTCTTGATGCCGACCTGGGCAACCGCCACCGCGGTCTTGCTACGCTCGGTGTTGGCTTGTTGCGACTGAAGATCGGAGCGGGTCTGCTGCTGACGCTGCACGGTGCCGGCGCCCTTCTCGACCAAATCTTGTGCACGGTTGAACTCCTCCTGCGAGAACTGCAGCTGCGCTTGCGCCTGCTCGAGCTGCGCCTGGGCCTGCTTGATCTGCTCCGCTTGCGAATCGATTTGCGCCTCGACATTGGCGATGTTGGCCTTGGAGACCTCGACCTGCGCTAGAGCCTGATCGACGGCGATGCGATAATCGCGCTCGTCGATCCTGGCGAGAATATCGCCGGCATTGACGTGCTGATTGTCCGTCACCGGGATGTCAGTCACGTAGCCGCCGACCTTCGAGGTCACGGAGAAGCTGCGGGCGGCGACGAAGGCGTCGTCGGTGGATTCGTAGTGCCGGACCTGGAGCCAATAGAGCAGCCCGCCGACCAGAGCCGCGATCAGCACGATGGCGCCCACGGTTGCGAGCAGCCAATGCTCGGCAATCCGCTCGCGCAGCGTCGGAGCCTTGTCCGGCTTCGCCGGCTGCTCCTTGGTCTCGTGCTTGGCATCAGGCGAAGTCTTTGGAGCTTCCACCTTCTGCGGCTGCTCCGCGGACGGCCCACGCTCCCGGGTTTGAGCATCCACTGCGAATACCTCGATCGGGATTTTTGACTGGCGTGGTGCGCACACGCCGGCAGCCTAACCGCAGCCTCAAGGCATGGTTCCGGCCCGCGGGAGCACCGCTGTCATTCGTGAATGCATCGCACGGAAAAGAAGCGCGGCACTGTTCCCGCCGCGCTTCACCGATGGCATTCGCACTGGGTCAGTGCGTCTTGGTCTCGTGCCATTTCTCCAGGTCCGGCTTCTTGTCGCCGGACTTCTGCTCCTTCTCCGGATTGCCCTGCCAGGGCCTGTCCGTCTGGGCGTGCGATCCCCAGTCGTTCTGAGTCCGGGGATCGTCGGTGGGCTTTTCCTTGCTCATCGGGTCTCCCTCTCTCTGTCGCGGATCAAGCGAAGGGAACGCCGTAATAGGCATTGATGCCGCGCGTGGCGGCGTCATCGCTCCAGTTCCAGTCGCTGCGCTCGCCAAATTTCGGCGCGTCTTCGAGCGCCTTGGCGGTGATTCCGGTGACATAGCCACCGAGGTCGGTGTCGTATTTCAGCGACTGCCAGGGCAACGGATAGTGATCGTTGCCGAGCCCTAAAAATCCGCCGAAGCCGAGCACGGCATAGGACACCCTGCCGCTGACCTTGTCGATCATTACGCGCTCGATCGAGCCAATACGGTTGCGATCGGCACCATAGACCGATGTTCCCTCGACCTTGTCGCTGCCGATCAGACGGCCCATCTCGCTGCGGTCCATCTCGCCTTGATTCAACATGTCTGTTCTCCACTCAGCCGATGTGGGGATCAACTTGCGAGACAGGGCGATCGTTCCCGAAAGCAACTGCGACCAAACAGGAACATCGCCGGGAACGCGCTGTTCTTGGTTTTCCATCCAAGGAAACCGGGAGCCGTCCACGATGTCCGAGACCGTCTCCGACTTCATCGTCCAGCGTCTGCATCAATGGGGCGTACGTCACATCTTCGGTTACCCCGGCGATGGCATCAATGGCGTGTTCGGCGCGCTGAACCGGGCTGAAGCCAGGGACGAGACCAAAATCGGCTTCGTGCAGGCCCGCCACGAGGAGATGGCGGCGTTCATGGCGTCAGCCTATGCGAAATTCTCCGGCGAGCTTGGCGTCTGCATCGCGACCTCTGGCCCCGGCGCCTCGCATCTCATCACCGGGCTCTACGACGCACTGCTCGATCACCAGCCGGTGCTGGCGATCGTCGGTCAGCAGGCGCGAAACGCGCTGGGCGGGAGCTATCAGCAGGAACTCGATCTCGTCTCGATGTTCAAGGACGTTGCCGGCGCCTATGTCGCACAGGCCTCCTCATCCGCCCAAGTGCGGCATCTGATCGACCGCGCGGTGCGGATCGCGCTCGCACGCCGGGCCCCCACGGCGATCATCCTGCCGAGCGACCTCCAGGAAGAACCCTATGACGGGCCTCCGCGCGCGCACGGCACCTTGCATTCCGGTGTCGGCTACAGCGCACCCCGAATGCTGCCGCGCGACGTCGAGCTCGATCGTGCCGCGGAGGTGCTCAATGCCGGCAAGAAGGTCGCGATGCTGATCGGTGCCGGCGCACTGCACGCCACTGACGAAGTGATTGCGGTCGCCGATCGCCTGTCCGCCGGCTGCGCCAAGGCTCTCCTCGGCAAGGCGGCGCTGCCGGACGACCTGCCCTGGGTGACTGGCTCGATCGGCTTGCTCGGCACTGAGCCCAGCTACACCATGATGATGGAATGCGACACGCTGCTGATGGTCGGCTCCGCTTTCCCTTACGCAGAATTCCTTCCCAAGGAAGGTGCCGCGCGCGGCGTTCAGATCGACATCGACGCCGGCATGACGTCGATCCGCTTCCCCATGGAGGTCAGCCTGGTCGGCGATGCCGCGGAGACTTTGCGGAGCCTGCTGCCGCGGCTCGCACCCAAGAGCGACGGCGCCTGGCGCAAGGGCATCGCGGATGACGTCGCCAAATGGTGGACAACGCTGGACGGCCGCGCGCATCAGCCTGCCGCACCGATCAATCCGCAGCTCGTCGCCTGGGAACTGTCGCCGCGCCTGCCCGAGAACGCCATCATCACCAGCGATTCCGGCTCCTGCGCCAACTGGTTTGCGCGCGATCTCAAGATCCGGCGCGGCATGACGGCCTCGCTCTCCGGCGGCCTCGCCTCGATGGGTGCCGCCGTGCCTTACGCGCTGGCCGCGAAATATGCCCATCCTGACCGCCCCGTGATCGCACTGGTCGGCGACGGCGCCATGCAGATGAACAACATGGCCGAGCTGATCACGGCCGCCAAATACTGGCGATCCTGGCGCGATCCGCGCTTCGTCGTCTGCGTCTTCAACAATGAAGATCTCAACCAGGTCACCTGGGAGCAGCGCATCATCAATGGCGATCCCAAATTCGAGGCCTCCTAGCGCATCCCCGACGTGCCCTATTCGCGCTTCGCGGAGATGATCGGCCTCACCGGCATCTTCGTCGACAGCCCGCAACTGCTCGGCTCGGCCTGGGACCAGGCGCTGGCAAGCGAGAAACCGGTCGTGTTGGAGGTGAAGACCGATCCCGAGGTGCCCCCGCTGCCGCCGCACATCACCTTGCAGCAGGCGAAGAACTTCTCGCTCGCCTTGATGAAGGGCGATCCCAACGAGAGCGGCGTGATCAAGGGCGCAGCACGGCAGGTGCTGGAAAAGATCCTGCCCGGAAAGGAATGAGGTGAACCATGAGCGACTTTCGCGACATTCAACACGGCGTCAACGACCCCGTCGACGGCGTCGACGTGAAGCGTCAGATCAACACCAACCAAACGCCGCACGAGCGGGCGCAGCGTCATGCCGACGTGCGAGCCGAACCGTCGGCCTCGCCGTCCGAGCCGTTCCTCCCCGAGCGACTGCGGCGAAAGCCGACCGATCCGATCAATCCCCGCACCGGCCGACATCCGACGGATTAGGAACCTCGGTCCCGAACCTGTGTTGGTCGCCACAAAGACCGGCGCGGCAGGTGCCGCGTGGTTAATCAGAGGGACCGGATCATGAAACGTACCGTCATCACCTTTGCCTGCATGCTTCTTGCAGGCCCAGCTCTTGCCCAGTCGCTCGGCGAGAAGACCGGCGTCAATTCGGCGCTCGGCGTCGCGCCTGCGACCGCAGATTTCGTCAAGGAGGTCGCCGTCAGCGACATGTTCGAGATCGAGTCGAGCAAGCTCGCCGAGCAGAAGGGCAATGCGCCGGAGAAGCGCTTTGCGCAGCAAATGGTCACCGATCACACCAAGACCAGCGGCGAGCTCAAGGCGCTCGTCAGCGACGGCAAGGTGCAGGCGACCTTGCCGACGGCGCTCGATAGCTCGCACCAGAGCAAGCTCGACAAGCTCAAGGGCGCCTCCGGCAAGGACTTCAGCTCGGACTACAACTCCTACCAGGTGAGCGCGCATGAGGATGCGATCTCGCTGTTCGACCGCTACGCGAAGGGCGGCGACAATGCCGCGCTGAAGGATTGGGCCGGCAAGACGCTGCCGGCGCTCAGGCATCATCTCGATATGGCCAAGGAGCTTGGCAGGGCGCCGAGCGTCGGGCAGTCGAAGTAAGACCTTTTACGGGGACATCGGCTCAGCCGGCGTCCCTTGATAGCAACGATGCGTCTCTCCGCGGGTTTGGACTGCAAACTCGCGGAGACCCTCATGGCACATCAAAACAAGACTGCAATATCCCGCCGGCAAATCGTCCGCGCGGCGAGCGCCACGCTTGCTGCGGCTTCGCTGGCACCTTCGACAGCGAAAGGAAGCACTATGGCCGAGCAGGACCTGATCGATCCCGTCACCCGCTATCCGAAGCCGCCATTCAAGAAGCAATCGCAGCCCTGGCCCGGCCTCGCCGGCAAGATGGAGCCGCAGCCGGATCACGGCGAGAGCAGTTACAAAGGTTCCGGCCGGCTCAAAGGCCGCAAGGCGCTGATCACCGGCGGCGATTCCGGCATGGGCCGGGCGGCCGCGATCGCCTATGCGCGCGAAGGCGCCGACGTCGCCATCAACTATCTGCCGGCGGAGGAGCCCGACGCGCAGGAGGTGATCGCATTGATCAAGAAGGAAGGTCGCACCGCCCTTGCGATCCCCGGCGACCTCAAGGACGAAACGTTCTGCAAGAAGCTGGCCGAACAGACGGTGCAGGGCCTCGGCGGTCTCGACATCATCGTCAACAACGCGGCACGCCAGCAGACGCGCGCCTCCATCCTCGACGTCTCGTCGGAGGATTTCGACGCAACCATGAAGACCAACATCTACGCGCCATTCTGGATTATCAAGGCGGCGCTGCCGCATCTCAAACCCGGGTCCTGTATCATCGGCACGACATCCGAGCAGGCTTACGATCCCTCACCGGATCTCTACGACTACGCACAGACCAAGGCGGCGACGATGAACTACGTGAAGTCGCTGGCAAAGCAGCTCGCCTCGAAAGGCATTCGTGTCAACGGCGTTGCGCCAGGACCGATCTGGACGCCGCTCCAGGTCTCCGGCGGCGCCACGATGGAGAAGCTAGAAAAGTTCGGCGGGATGACGCCGCTTGGTCGCCCTGGTCAACCCGCAGAACTGGCCTCGATCTACGTGCAGCTTGCCGCGGCCGATGCGAGTTATGCGACCGGCCAGGTCTATGGCTCTGCGGGCGGATCGGGCCAACCGTAACGCCTCAGCTTGGGGAACGATCATCGATCGTTCGGCTTTACAAAACTGTCATGGAGAACCTTTCGCCAAGACCTTGGATCAATGGCGCCAGTAACAGTCAAACCCACGCGGACCGATATCGCGATCGCGAATGAGATCGCCGAGCATACCAACCCGGAGCTCGAGCAGACTGCCAAAGCGTTGACCTGGGGCGCGGACGAGCATGTGCTGCTCGCCCTCGCCGCTGCCGGATGGCTGTACGCGAGAATGCGACCTGCCGAAGAGCGCCGTGCGGCCAACCATATCCTCGCGGTGTCGCTGGTAACGGCGATCCTTCCTCACGTCCTGAAATCCGCGTTCAATCAGGTCAGGCCTGATCGGCTGACGATGCAAGGCCATCGCCGCGGCGTCCCGTTCTCGGGACAGGCGCGCGATGCCTTTCCGTCAGGCCATGCCGTGCATATGGGCGCGCTGGCATCCGCTGCGGGCCTGCTGCCGCCGCCTCGGCGACGTCTCGTGCGCGGCATCGCCGTAGGACTCTCGCTGACCCGCATCGCTCTGCTGGCGCATTGGGCCAGCGATGTGGTGGCAGGCTTCACGCTGGGCATCGCCATCGAGCGGATGCTGCGACCGTTGACGCTGGCAAGGTGGAACACCGATCCTGGAAAATGCGAGCGCGGTCATGACTGAGTATGTCGTCCGCTTCATCGCCGGCGGCGTGATCGTGACCGCATTTGCAATTCTTGCTGACATGCTGCGGCCCAAGAGCTTTGCTGGCCTGTTCGGCGCGGCGCCGTCGGTGGCGCTGGCGACGCTGAGCATCGCCGTCGTTCAACACGGCCCCCAATATGCCGCGGCGGAAAGCCGAACCATGATCTATGGCGCCGCAGCCCTCGCCTGCTACAGCATCGCGGTCTGCCACCTCCTGATGAGATTTCGCTTCACGGCGCTGCCTGCCACGATCATCGCTTCCGTCATTTGGCTTGCGGTCGCCTTCGGCCTGCTCGCTGGTCTCGGAGGGGCGGCGTGATGCTGGTCAAATTGTCATCATCGGCTCTGAGGCAAACGCGCTGGTACGAGTACGGCATTCGTTTCCTGCTCGGCGGATTGGCGACAGTTTTCACCGGCCTCGTCAGCACGCGCTTTGGCGTGGCCATCGGCGGGCTCTTCCTCGCCCTCCCCGCCATCTTCTGCGCCAGCGCGACGCTGATCGAGAGTCACGAGCGCCGAGCCAAAAAGAAGGTTGGTCTTGGCGGGCGGCGACGCGGGCAGCAGGCTGCGGCTCTCGATGCTGCGGGGGCTGGCCTCGGAAGCATTGGTCTCGCCACGTTTGCCGCGACCTTCTACGCGCTGGTTGCGGCAAGCGTGATCGGGGCGTTCGCGGGCGCCATCCTGGTATGGGCTGTCGTCTCGATGGCTGCGTGGTGGCTGAGGCGAAAGCTTCGCATCACCTCTCACATCACGCAGGCAAAACGCTGAGGGCGTTCAGCGAGAAGCGACCGCCGCTTCCCGCACCATCAGGAAATCGTGCATCTCCGCTGCGCTTTGCAACTGTTCGAGGCGGGCCACGAGGGCGTCGCGCTGCCCACCGTCCGGCAGTCGCGACAGCTCGCCTTCAAGCCGTAGCCTCTGCGCCTCGAGACGTTGTTCGAATGTGTGGGGTTCAGAACGTCTTCGCATCATCTGTCCTTGGTGGCTGCAGGCCCGGGCTGTTGGCCCAGCGTTCGACCTGCTCCATGACCTTCTGGTGGCTGGGGCGCACCGGCTTTGGTCCTTCGCGCTCCTCGGAAAGCTTGCGGGGTAACCTGACTTCATCCGTCATGGCCAATCTCCCTTTCCAAGAGAATGCACCAGATCGCGAGTCGTTTCAATATTAACTTATTGATTTTGCATGGTATTTTTACTCAACTGGCGATTTTTTGGACTCTTGGGGAACTCGCGCCAACGCCGTCCGTTGAGTAAACTACTCAACTTACTCACTTCGCGTGATGGACCATGAATGACCTTCGCGCCGATCGCCTTCAGGTCATGCTTTCTCCGGAAGAGCTGGCCGCAGTTGACGATTTCCGGTTCAAGCACCGCATGCCGACGCGCGCCGCCGCGGTCCGCGAACTGCTAAAGTTCGGGCTCGCGGCCGCGGGCATCGAGACGAGCGTAGGCGCGTCAGCAGGCATCAAATCAAGCGAATTTGGTGTGTTCGGCCGCGGTCCCGACGGACACACGCCGACGAAGCCCGAGGGCGAAGCCGAGGATTGATTCCCGGACCACTCATAAACAAAACGACCCCGGCACGGGGGTGCCAGGGCCGTCCTTGGAGATTGCTTCCGGAGCACCGGGGGCATGTCACCGGAAGCAATGAGTCGACTCTTCGTGGGAGGATTCGTTCCTGGTGAATTCTAGCCGCTCGGAGCAGCGCCGGAATCATCCGGCGTCATGCCCGAGCCCGGCGTCTTGCTGTTGTCGTTGAGCTCGGGATCGCGCGTCGCTTCTCGCGACGGCGAACCGTTCTGACCGTTCTGATCCGTCTTGTGCACGGTCTGCGCACGCTGCTTGTCGCGCGGCTGATCCTCAGCGCGCTTGTCCTTGACGATGCCGTGGTCGGAATGTGCCATGATGTCCTCTCGCTTCTTCCGATGCCTCGAAGCGCTTACGCTTCCATGCATCGAATGTTCCTACGAGAGCGAGAGGCCCGCGGCGCTAGCTGTGCGCCGCGTGCACCGCCACGGATGCGTTTTCCTGATGCACCTGCCGGACCGTCGTCACCGTCGCAAACGCGACCGAAACGCCAAAGGCGAGGATGAGTGAGAGAAGTGCCAGACGTGGAGCCATCGCAAAACCTCCTTCTGGAATTGAAAAATCAATGCGACCGACTATTCCCGGATGATCGTTGATTGTTGCAGCTCATTCCGTGAGCGGTGTCACACGCAGACGCACGAAAACGAGAGCGATCAGGCGCCCTGGCTTTGCAAGACGCTGACCTTGACGGGCGGGACTTCGCCATCGAGCCAGTCCTGCTCTTTCGCCAAAGCCGTCCAGGCATCCGCCATGCGCGAGTATCTGTTGTAGGCCGGCTGCCCTTCCGATCGCTCGGCGAGTTGCAGGCAGTTCTCAGCGTTATCCCTGAAGATGTCTGACTGTTTCATGAACAAGAATTGGGTACGGAACCCCGCACCCGCAACCGCCCTTACGGGATCGTAACCTCCGCCGGAACTTTGCACGCTACTGGTCATTACATCACCATGCGGATATTTGTCGCGATCATCCTGGCCTTCATCAGCACCGCGGCGCTTGCCGACAGCACCGGCGAGCAAATGCGCGGAGATCGCGTTCCCAATGCCACCGACGTCATCAGCGGCCTCTACGCCTTCGGCCGCTTCCAGCAAGGCTTGTTGGAGAGTACCGACCTGAAAGGCAATGCGGAAGTCAAGAACCTCGCTGCGCTTCGCGCCGAAGAGGCGGCCAAGCGCGACAAGGCATTGAAGGAGATCCAGGATGCGATCGGCGCCGAGCCGCGTCTGAGCAAGGCGACGTCAGCCGGCATCGACCTCGCAAAACCCGATGATGCCGAGGGGCCGGCCTATGTGAGAACCTTCTATGCCGCCCAGATCCCTGAATACGAGTCCGCGATCAACCTGCTCGAGCGCTATCTGAGGACGCCTGACAATCCCGCGCTCGCGGCCTTCGCCCGCGAGCATCTTCCGGTGCTGCGCGCGCAGTTGAAGGACGCCGAGCGCACCATGGCCGACAAATAGCAGCCCTACTTGTCCTCCGGATGATGCTGCTGATCCATGGGGCGCACCGTGCGATTGCTGCCCGGCATGTTGTCCCGGCCAGCATCGCCATTGGCGTCCTTGCCGCCCGAGGACGAGGTGCCGCTGCCACTGGGGTTCGACTTGGTGGCGGCCCCAGTGGTCTGCGAACCCGCATGCGGCGTGGCGGAGCTGGCAGCCGGATCTCCGGTCGCGGCGCCGCGCCCGCTGGGTGCGCCGGCCTGCGCCAGCGCAGATCCCGTTGCGAATAACGCGGCGATGAGGACGCCCAATCCAGCTTTCATATGCGCTCTCCCTGTGTTTGCAGGGCTAACCTCAGGACCTCTCCCGGCGTTCCTAGTGGATGGCGGGAGTTTCGAAATTGGAACAGCGCGAGCCCCACCCTAAGGGCTGAGAAATTTTAGGTAATCTGATGGAACTCTCGATAACCTTCCCGGTTAGTTTGACCGGGCTGAGCACGGCAGGTTCCAATTCCCAGCGTCGCAACCTTGGCGCTTGATTTCGAATTTGGCTGACGCTCTAGTTTGATCAGGCGCGTCACGCCATAGGATTCGGCCGACGCTTGCGGGGGAATCAGTATGAGCGACCTCGATCCCGGAACTGCATCACGGTCCGGTCGTCGCGTTCCAAAACCCAAACCCAACGGCACCTCAGAGCCGGATTCCCGGCAGGAACTGCTGCTCGCGCTCCAAGCCATGCGCAGCGGCGATTTCTCCGTTCGCATGAGCGGCGACTATCTCGGCATCGACGGCAAGATCGCCGACACGTTTAACGAAATCATCGCAGCCAACCAGCGCATGGCCCAGCAGCTCGAGCTGGTCGGCCAGGTGGTGGGACGCGAAGGCAAGACGCGTCAACGCGTCAAGTTCGGCCTCGCCTCCGGCTCCTGGGCCGATATGGAAGGCTCCGTCAACACGCTGATCGACGATCTGCTCTGGCCGACGCGCGAGGTGACGCGCGCCGTGGCGGCCGTGGCGCAGGGCGACCTGCTTCAGACCGTCAAGCTCGACGTCGACGGCCGCCCGCTGCGCGGCGAATTCCTGCAATCGGCGACCATCGTCAACACGATGATCAAGCAGCTCGGCGTGTTCACCTCCGAAGTGACGCGTGTCGCGCGCGAGGTCGGCACCGAGGGCAAGCTCGGCGGCCAGGCCCAGGTGCCTGAAGTGACCGGCGTCTGGAAAGACCTGACCGAGAGCGTCAACTCGATGGCGAACAACCTGACCAACCAGGTTCGCAACATCGCCGAGGTGACGATCGCGGTCGCCAACGGCGACCTGTCGAAGAAGATCACGGTGGACGTGCGCGGCGAGATCCTACAGCTCAAGGAAGCCATCAACACGATGGTGGATCAGCTGCGCTCCTTCGCCTCGGAAGTGACGCGCGTGGCGCGCGAAGTCGGCACCGACGGCAAGCTCGGCGGCCAGGCCATCGTGCCCGGCGTTGCCGGCACGTGGAAGGACCTGACCGACTCCGTCAACGCGATGTGCGGCAACCTCACCGCACAGGTCCGCAACATCGCCAACGTGACCACCGCCGTGGCGCGCGGCGACCTCTCCCGCAAGATCACCGTGGACGTGCGCGGCGAGATCCTGGAGCTGAAGGACACCATCAACACCATGGTGGACCAGCTCAACTCCTTCGCCTCGGAAGTGACGCGCGTGGCGCGCGAGGTCGGCACCGAAGGCAAGCTCGGCGGCCAGGCCCAGGTGCCCGGTGTGGCCGGCACCTGGAAGGACTTGACCGACAACGTCAACTTCATGGCGTCGAACCTGACCGCGCAGGTCCGCAACATCGCCGACGTCGCGACCGCCATCGCCGGCGGCGACCTGTCGAAGAAGATCACGGTGAACGTCTCGGGCGAGATCCTTCAGCTGAAGGAAACGCTCAACACCATGGTCGACCAGCTCAACGCCTTCGCCGGCGAAGTGACGCGCGTCGCCCGCGAGGTCGGCACCGAAGGTCGGCTCGGCGGTCAGGCCAACGTGCTCGGCGTCGCCGGCACCTGGAAGGACCTGACGGAAAGCGTCAACTCGATGGCGTCGAACCTGACGGCGCAGGTCCGCAACATCGCCGAGGTGACGACGGCGGTCGCCGGCGGCGACCTGTCCAAGAAGATCACGGTGGACGTGCGCGGCGAAATTCTGGAGCTGAAGGACACCATCAATACCATGGTGGACCAGCTCAATGCCTTCGCCGGCGAAGTGACGCGCGTGGCGCGCGAGGTGGGCACCGAAGGCAAGCTCGGCGGCCAGGCCCAGGTGCGCGGCGTCGCCGGCACCTGGAAGGATCTGACTGACTCGGTCAACTCGATGGCCTCGAACCTGACCGGCCAGGTCCGCAACATCGCCGAAGTCGCAACCGCCGTCGCCAAGGGCGATTTGTCGAAGAAGATCACCGTGAACGTGTCGGGCGAAATCCTTCAGCTGAAGGAAACGCTCAACACCATGGTCGACCAGCTCAACGCTTTCGCCGGCGAAGTCACCCGCGTCGCGCGCGAGGTCGGCACCGAAGGCAAGCTCGGCGGTCAGGCGCAGGTGCCTGGTGTCGCCGGCACCTGGAAGGACCTCACCGACAACGTCAATTCGATGGCGGGCAACCTCACCGCCCAGGTCCGCAACATCGCCGAGGTCGCGACCGCCATCGCCGGCGGCGACCTCTCGCGCAAGATCACAGTGGACGTGCGCGGCGAAATCCTTCAGCTGAAGGACACCCTCAACACCATGGTCGACCAGCTCAACCGCTTCGCGGGCGAGGTGACGCGCGTGGCGCGCGAGGTCGGCACCGAAGGCCGGCTCGGCGGCCAGGCCAACGTGCCCGGCGTCGCCGGCACGTGGAAGGACCTGACGGACAGCGTGAACTCGATGGCGGGCAACCTCACCGCCCAGGTCCGCAACATCGCCGAAGTCACCACCGCCGTGGCGCGCGGCGACCTCTCCCGCAAGATCACCGTGGACGTGAAGGGCGAAATCCTCGAGCTGAAAAACACCATCAACACCATGGTCGACCAGCTCAACGGTTTCGCCGGCGAAGTGACGCGCGTGGCGCGCGAGGTCGGCACCGAAGGCAAGCTGGGCGGCCAGGCCGAAGTGCCAGGGGTCGCCGGCACCTGGAAGGACCTGACCGATAACGTCAACTTCATGGCCTCGAACCTGACGGCGCAGGTCCGCAACATCGCCGAGGTCGCGACCGCGATCGCCGGCGGCGATTTGTCGAAGAAGATCACGGTGGACGTCCGCGGCGAGATCCTGCTGCTGAAGGACACCCTCAACACCATGGTGGAGCAGCTCCGCTCCTTCGCCGCCGAAGTGACGCGCGTGGCGCGCGAGGTCGGCACCGAAGGCCGGCTCGGCGGTCAGGCGGTCGTGCCCGGCGTCGGCGGCACCTGGAAGGACCTCACCGACAACGTCAACCTGCTCGCTGCGAACCTCACCACGCAGGTCCGCAACATCGCCGAGGTCACCACGGCCGTCGCGCGCGGCGACCTCTCCCGCAAGATCACCGTGGACGTGAAGGGCGAAATCCTCGAGCTGAAAAACACCATCAACACCATGGTGGACCAGCTCAATGCCTTCGCCGGCGAAGTCACGCGCGTCGCCCGCGAAGTCGGCACCGAAGGCGAGCTCGGCGGTCAGGCTCAGGTGCCTGGCGTCGCCGGCACCTGGAAGGACCTCACCGACACCGTCAACTTCATGGCGGCGAACCTCACCGAGCAGGTCCGCGGCATCGTCAAGGTGGTGACCGCGGTCGCCAACGGCGACCTCAAGCAGAACCTCACCGTGAAGTCGAAGGGCGAAGTCGCGGCGCTCGCCGACACCATCAACAACATGACCGAGACGCTCGCGACCTTCGCCGACCAGGTGTCGTCGGTGGCGCGCGAGGTCGGCGTCGAAGGACGGCTGGGCGGCCAGGCCGACGTGCCCGGCGCAGCCGGCACCTGGAAGGACCTCACCGGCAACGTCAACCTGCTGGCGGCCAACCTCACCTCACAGGTGCGCGCGATCGCGGAAGTTGCGACCGCCGTGACCAAGGGCGACCTCACCCCGTCGATCCAGGTCGATGCCCGCGGCGAGCTCGCCGAGCTCAAAGACAACATCAACACGATGATCACGAATCTCCGTCTAACGACGGAGCTGAACACCGAGCAGGACTGGCTGAAGACCAACCTCGCCAAGTTCACCAACATGCTCCAGGGCCAGCGCGATCTCGCCACCGTCGGCCGGTTGCTGCTGACCGAGCTGTCACCGCTGGTGAACGCCCACACCGGCGTGATCTACCAGGTCGAGAACGAAGACAGTCCGCAGTTGCTGCTGCTCGCCTCCTATGCCGGCGACGGCGTCTACCCCTATCAGCGCGTGCTGCAATTCGGCGACGGCCTGATCGGCCAGTGCGCGGTCGACCGACGTCCGCGCGTCGTCGCCGACATCCCCGCCGACGTGGTGCCGATCAACTCGGCGCTGCTGCGCGTCGCGCCGAAGAACCTCGTGGTGCTGCCGGTGCTGTTCGAGGGCCAGGTCAAGGCGGTGATCGAGCTCGCCTCGCTCACCTCGTTCACGACCTCGCAGATGACGTTCCTGGAGCAGCTCACCGACTCCATCGGCATCGTGCTCAACTCGATCGAAGCGACGATGCAGACCGAAGGCCTGCTCAAGCAATCGCAGCAGCTCGCCGGCGAGCTCCAGACCCAGCAGCGCGAATTGCAGCAGACCAACGACCAGCTCGAGCAGAAGGCGCAACAGCTCGCCGAACGCAATGTCGAGGTCGAGCGCAAGAACCAGGAGATCGAGCAGGCCCGCCGCGCGCTCGAGGAAAAGGCGACCGAGCTCGCGCTGACCTCGAAGTACAAGTCGGAATTCCTCGCCAATATGAGCCACGAGCTGCGCACACCGCTGAACTCGATCCTGATTCTCGGACAGCAGCTGACCGACAATCCGGACGGCAACCTCTCGGCCAAGCAGGTCGAGTTCGCCCGCACCATCCACGGCGCCGGCACCGACCTCCTCAATCTCATCAGCGACATTCTCGATCTCTCCAAGATCGAGTCGGGAACGGTGACTGTCGATGCCGAGGAAATCCTCACCGCCAACCTGCTCGAGACGGTCGGACGGCCGTTCCGGCACGAGGCGGAGAACCGCAATCTGTCGTTCAAGATCGACGTCGATCCGAACCTCGCCCGCAGCATCGTCACCGACTCCAAGCGCCTGCAGCAGGTGCTGAAGAACCTGCTCTCCAACGCCTTCAAGTTCACCGGCGAAGGCGAAGTGCGGCTCAAGGTCGCCGGCGCGCTCGGCGGCTGGGGCCCCGATCACCCGGTCCTGAACTCGGCGCCGGCCGTGATCGCGTTCGAGGTCTCCGACACCGGCATCGGCATCCCGCTGGAGAAGCAGAAGCTGATCTTCGAGGCGTTCCAGCAGGCGGACGCCGGCACCAGCCGCAAATATGGCGGCACCGGTCTTGGCCTTGCGATCAGCCGCGAGCTTGCAAGCCTGCTCGGCGGTGAAATCCATCTGCGCAGCGCACCCGGCAAGGGCTCGACCTTCACGCTATACCTGCCGCTGAAATATTCCGGTCCGACGCTGGCACCGCGCGCGCCCGCGGCGCAGCAGTATAATCAGACACCTGCACTGCAGCCGACGACAGCGACACCCGAACGCGTCATCGAGCAGCTGCCCGACGACCGCCTCAATATCGAGCCCGGCGACAGCATCCTCTTGATCGTGGAGGACGACCCGCATTATGCGCGGATTCTGGTCGACCTCGCGCGGGACAAGGGCTTCAAGGTTCTGGTCGCCGCGCGCGGCGCAGAGGCGCTTGAACTGGCGAAACAGTATCAACCGCGCGCCGTTTCGCTCGACGTGTTCCTGCCCGACATGCTCGGATGGACGGTGCTGAGCCAGCTCAAGCACAATCCGCTGACGCGCCACATCCCGGTGCAGATCATCACGCTCGACGAGGACCGCCAGCATGCGCTGGCCCGCGGCGCCTTCTCCTTCGTCAACAAGCCGACGACGACCGAGGGCGTTGCCGCAGCGCTGACGCAGATCAAGGAATATGCGAGGCCGCGCCGCAAACGGCTCCTGATCGTCGAGGACAACGAGGCCGAGCAGCTGTCGATCCGCGAGCTGCTGCACCACGACGACATCGAGATCGTCACCACCGATACCGGCGCGGGCGCACTCTCGACACTTCGCGAGGCGCCGTGCGATTGCGTGGTGCTCGATCTACGCCTGCCCGACATGAGCGGCTTCGAGGTTCTGGAACAGATCCGCCGCGACGAGACGCTGTCTAACATTCCGGTCGTCGTATTCACCGGCCGCGAACTCTCGGCGGAAGAAGATGCCGAGCTCCACACCATGGCGCGCAGCATCGTGGTCAAGGGCGTCGAATCGCCCGAGCGCCTGCTCGACGAGACCGCTTTGTTCCTGCACCGCGTGATCACCGAGCTACCGGTCGAGAAGCAGCGCATGCTGGAGAAGCTCAACAGTTCCGACGAGGACCTGATCGGCAAGACCGCGCTCCTGGTCGACGACGACGCCCGCAACATCTTCGCGCTGTCGAGCGTGCTGGAACGGCGCGGCATGAAGGTGCTGACGGCGACCACCGGCCGCGAGGCGGTGACGCTCGTCGAATCCAACCCGGAAATCGCCATCGTGCTGATGGACATCATGATGCCGCAGATGGATGGCTATCAGACCATCGGCGTGATCCGGGAGAACCCGGCTTTCCTGCGCCTGCCGATCATCGCGCTGACAGCGAAGGCGATGAAGGGCGACCGCGAGAAATGCCTGGAGGCAGGAGCCTCCGATTATCTCGCAAAACCCGTCAACACCGATCAATTGCTGCTTGCAATCCGCATGTGGCTGCACCGTTGAGTTTGGATCCGAGAATGGACCACGAAAAGGTCAACATCCTCCTCGTCGACGACCAGCCCGCCAAGCTGCTCGCCTATGAGGTGATCCTGAAGGAACTCGGTGAGAACCTCGTGATCGCCTCGTCCGGCCGGGAGGCGCTGGAGGTGCTGCTCAAGACCGAGATCGCGGTGATTCTGGTCGACGTCTGCATGCCCGAGCTCGACGGCTTCGAGCTCGCCGCCATGATCCGCGAGCATCCGCGCTTCCAGAAGACCGCGATGATCTTCATTTCGGCCATCCAGGTCAGCGACATCGACCGCCTGCGCGGCTACGAGATGGGCGCGGTCGACTACGTGCCCGTACCTGTCATACCGGAAGTGCTGCGCGCCAAGGTCAAGGTGTTTGCCGAGCTCTATCGCAAGACGCGCGAGCTCGAGCGGCTGAACCAGGATCTCGAGGATCGCGTCCGCGCCCGCACGGCCGAGTTGGAGAATTCCACCGCCAAGCTGCGCGAGAGCGAGGAGCGACGCACCATGGCGATCGCCGCGGGCAAGATGGGCTCGTGGGACTGGGATTGGGTCAATGGCGACTGGATGTGGGACGAAGGCCAGTATCGCATTTTCGGCGTGACGCCAGAAACGTTCAGTGTCACATCGGCGAACGTCCAGGCGCTGCTGCATCCCGATGATGCCGACCAGTTCAGCAAGGTCATTGCCGCGTTCAACACCGGCTCGCATGCCTATGAAGGTGAATTTCGCATCTATCGTCCCGATGGCGAAGTGCGCTGGTGCGTCGGCACGGCTGCGGCAACGGTGGATGAGAATGGTCGCGTGGTGCGGGTGAGCGGCGTCACCGTCGATATCACCGAGCGCAAACGCGCCGAGGAACGGCAGAACCTCCTGGCGCGCGAGGTGGATCATCGCGCCAAGAACGCGCTGGCGCTGGCGCAATCGATCGTGCGCCTCACCCGCGCCGACGAGGTCAAGGCCTACGTCAATGCCGTCGAGGGGCGCATCAACGCGCTCGCGCGCGTGCACACCATCCTCTCATTGTCGAGCTGGCAGGGCGCCGAGCTCTCCAAGCTGATCGAGGAAGAACTGGCGCCCTACTCGCTCGGCGGACAGATCAAGCTTGCGGGTCCCGAAGTGCAATTGCTGCCGGCCACGGCGCAGACGCTTGCCCTGGCTCTGCACGAGCTCTTCACCAATTCGGCCAAGTATGGCGCGCTCTCGACGCGGTCGGGACGGCTCGCGATCGGCTGGCAGGCCGAGAACGATCTCCTCACCTTGACGTGGGACGAGACCGGCGGGCCGACGGTCAGGACACCGAAATCGCGCGGCTTCGGGACAAGAAGCCTGCTCGCCAGCGTCGAATCCCAGCTTGGCGGACAGGCTCAATTCGATTGGCGTTCAGAGGGCCTGATGTGCCGTCTCGAAGTCCCCTTGACGCGGACGAGCGCAGCGACATCGGCGGCGCAGGACAAGTTCGAGACCAGCAATTCTCCCGAGCTTCAGCGCGCGTTGGGTTAACGCGACGCGGCAACTTTCAATCGCGACACCGCCCTCAATTCATCGGCGACGCGCCCTTCGAGCCAGGCTTCCGTTTGCGCGAGATCGCGCAGCGCCCTCGCGTAGCGGCGGGCCGCGCTGCGGTCTGCGCCACGCGGCAGCTTGCGCGCCTTGCGCAATATGTCGGCGGCCGCGTTACGGTAGGCCAGCGATCGGTAGAGAAAGACCACCTTACCCATAGTGAATGTTCCCGTGTTGATGGCTTACATCCTCGCAAGGCCGGCATGAACGTCGGATGAAGCGGATGATGACAAATCCTTTAGTCGGAATGGAACCCGCAATCACGGCACGCGTTTTGATGCCAGATCGATCGGCTGTTCCATGCCCGCAAAAAAGTCGCCAAACAGGTCGCCAAACAGTTCGTCAAGTCTGATCTCTCCCACCGGCGTGATCAAGCTGATGACCCATGCGATGATGGGCGCGGCCCTCGGCCTGGTGTTCACGCTCGCACTCATTCTGGCCAATCCCGCGGTTGTAGAATTGCTGAACCATGGCGGCCGTGCGGCGGGCTATGTGTTTGTCGCAACGATGGTGACGACTTTTGCCATCGGTGCCTCGTTGACGGGCGTCGTGTTCATCCTCAACGAGGACAAGGACTCCTAAAGCGAGCGTGAAACTCGCGCGGCGATTTTATTCGGAACTCCTGCGGCAAATGGAGGTTGGCTCCTGCGTCAATTCAACTCAGGGAGTTCCCTTACATGAAGACGATCAAGCTCGCTCTCGCCGTGATGTTGGCAACCGGTCTCGCCGCCGCGCCGTTCGCTGCACAGGCCAAGTCGCATAAGAAGCATCACTCGTCCATGTCGCAGACGACGGGCGCCAACATGAAGTCCAAGGGCAGCGAACCGACCCCACAAGGCGGCACCAACCCGGGTACCGACCAGAGCGGCATGACGAACAACAAGAGCGCTCCGAGCAACACCAAGTAAGGTTGCAAGCGAGTTCCGGCGTTCAGGCCCCGCGAGAGCGGGGCCCTTTGCTTGAGCGCTTGAGCATTTTGTCAGGGCCACATGGTCGGCGCGCGGATCAGCGCACCACGACCGGCCTGCTTCAATTCGTCGACCGAGCTGCGCCCCGAACGGACGACGTCGCGCAGTCTCGCGGCAATTCGCTCGCGCGTCGCCGTATCCCACGCGGGTATGTCCGCACAGACTTCATCGAGCACCGCCTGCAGCAGGGCGGTCATTTCGGCATCCGGCATGGACAGGCTCCGGCATGTCGCGTTGCGCGACCGCTTTAGCTGCGTCGGATGTCAGGGATGTTAAGGGGGTGGACTGTAGAGCTCGCCTTCATGAGATGATCAAGCTGCGCCCGCTTGCGCGTGATCAGGAGCTGGGCGGTGGCGTCGTCGAGGCCTTCCCGCTGCAATTGCCTGATAGCGGAGCCCAATTCGAGGATCTCAGCGCGCAGTCTCAGAATCCGGTAGGTGTCCGGGTCTTCCTCCACGGCCAGCCTCCCTCCACGAACGCCTCAGCGGCGTACCGGCCTGCTCTCGTTCTTCAGCGGACGGAGACGCACCCGGTTGCGGATGTCAGGCAACACCTCGCCGCCGCCCGCCGCCTTCCATTCGCTGACAAGCAGGTTGATTTTCCGGCGCAGGTCGATCTGCGCCTGGGCTCGTTCGGTGCAATCGCGGTCGCGATTGACAAGATCGCGCACGGACGCTTCGACATCGGCCATCTCCAGCCTCAAGACGCTGATTTTACGTCGAATTTCATTAATTCTGTTGTCCATGGCTTGTTAGAACAAAATAAGAACATATAGTCAAGCCAGGAATTCAGGATGGAGAGGTGACATGCAGGTTCAGGGTAAATACGACGCCAAGGCTTTTCTGGACGCCAAGACTTTTCCCGACGCCAAGGCTTTTGCGAACGCCAAGGCTTTTCCGGACGCCAAGGCTTTTCTGATGGAGCAGATGACCCGGGCGCAGGGTCTGCGGCTGAAGCGGCTGAGCGAAGAGGCCTACCAGCCCGCGCAATACGATCGCGATCTGTCCTTCGCCGAAGCCGCACGCCGCATCCAAATCCTGGAAGCGGAGATCGAGCTCGCGAACTCTTTCTGAGGAGTTCTGTCGCTGAGCGTTTTAGGAACATTGGGTCAGCACTTCTGTTCTCGTCCAGAGCCATGGGAGAGAGCTGATGGCACGGAAGGCAAAGAAGCGCCGCTATTCACGTAGCTCCGGCAGCGATGTCGAGAGCGAGATGCGGCGTTACAAGAAGGGCACCGCAAAGAGCGGTCGCGGCGGACGCGGCGGTCGCGTGAAGAGCCGCAAACAGGCGATTGCGATCGGCCTGTCGAAGGCGCGCAAGAAGGGCAAGAAGGTGCCGAAGAAGGCGTCGAAGCGAAAGACGTCCAAGAAGAAGACGAGCAAGAAGAGCTCGAAGCGCAAATCTTCCAGGCGGTGACGCCGGCCGCCGTCAGATCATGCTGCCGGGCATGAAGCAGCGAATCGAAACGCCGAACACCGTCTTGACCGGCCAGACCATGGTGCGGCCGGCCCGGTTCGGCTCGGTGATCACGGCTTCGTCGGGGACTTCGACCCAAACTCCATCGAGCCGCACCCGGTAATGGCCATTATACGAATCCCAATCGGGATCGGCGACGGCAACGCCGTCGGCATCCGAGCAGCACGGACCAATATGGCTGCGCAAACTGTCGAACCAGGGTTTGAGCGGCGAGTCGGTGAAGCGACCGTCGTCGCGCCCCAGGGCGCTTCCGGTCGACAGCACGAAGGGCGCGACAAGCAGCGCAAGCTTCAGCGAGAGCTTCAATCGATCCATGTCGGCACCGATCAAATGCGAACCACCGGCCGGTTCCACAAATCAGCCGGACGTCCGAAGTTCCACTCGCCTCTGCGGCGTCATTGCCGCCGAAGCACAACATTTCGAAGTCTGCCGGGCGAACGCGGCTTTTTCGGACGAACCCGTCACCATTGCTGCCGTTAACGAGAATGTTATCGATGGGCTGTGGGTATCTCGGGAGGCGCACGAAAAAGGCGGCCCGGAGGCCGCCTTCTGAATTTGCCGTCAAGCTAGAGATCAGGCGAGCGGCACCGCGACGAACCGGGTCGCCTCGGCGTTCTTCACCTGCAACAGCACGCTGTTCTTGCCGGACGATTTGGCCTGCGCCAGCTCGGAGCGGACCTCGCCGACATTGGCGACGGGCTTGCCGCCGACATTGAGGATGACGTCGCCGGTCTGGATGCCACGCTGCGCCGCCGGTCCCTGCGGATCGACTTCGGTGACCACGACGCCGTTCTGTCCGGCCCCCTGTACTTCGCCGGCCGGCGCCAGGGTGAGGCCGAGACGCGGCGTACCGGGGGTCTGCTGCGTCTTGCCGTCGCCGGCGTTGGCCTGCCGCTCGTTCGGCAGCTCGCCAAGGGCGAGCGTCACCGTCTTGCTGTCGCCCTTGTGGACGACGTCGAGCTTCACCGAGGTGCCCGGCGCCAGGGTGGCGATGGTGCGGGCCAGATCGCGGGAGTCCTTGATCGCGGTGCCATTGACCGCAGTGATGACGTCGCCCGCCTCAATGCCAGCCTTCGCTGCCGGGCTGCCATCCTGCGGATTGTCGACGATCGCGCCGCGTGCCGCCTTCAGGCCGAGGCTGTCGGCGATCTCCGCGGTCACCGGCTGCACCTGCACACCAAGCCAGCCGCGGGTGACGGCGCCCTTGTCCTTGAGCTGCGCGACGACGAGCTTTGCGGTCGAGGCGGGAATGTCGAAGCCGATACCGACCGATCCGCCCGAGGGCGAGTAGATCGCCGTGTTCACGCCAATGACGTTGCCGTTCATGTCGAAGGCCGGACCGCCGGAATTGCCCTTGTTGATCGGCGCATCGATCTGGATGAAGTCGTCATAGGGGCCGTTGCCGATGTCGCGGCCGCTGGCCGAGACAATGCCGGCCGTCACGGTGCCGCCGAGGCCGAACGGATTGCCGACCGCGACCACCCAGTCGCCGATCCGCGGCTTCTGGTCGGAGAATTTCACGAACGGAAAGTCCTTCTTGCCGTCGACCTTGATCAGCGCGAGATCGGTCTTCGGATCGGTGCCGACCACCTTCGCGGTGAAGATCGTGCCGTCGTCCATCGTCACCTGCACGGACTCGGCGTGGTCGACGACATGATTGTTGGTCACGGCATAGCCGTCGGCCGAGATGAAGAAGCCTGAGCCCTCGCCCGTGATCATCTGGTGCCGCTGGCGCGGCATGCCGTTCATGCCACCCGGACCGCGGAAGCCGAACTGCCGCGAGAACTGGTCGAATGGGGAATCTTCGTCCTGATCCATCCGGTTCTGTTGCAGCATGGCGCTCTTGTCGTTGTCCTGGTCGATTTTCACCCGCACCGAAATGACGGCCGGCTTGACCTTGCTGACAAGGTCGCCGAAGCCCGGCGGTGTTGCGGCGCCTTCAGCGGCCTGCGCGGGCGAAATCAGGGAGGACACGCCGAACGGCGTTGAGGCGGGGGAAGCCGCCAGCACGGCCACGCCCAGTGCGGCCACCGTGCCAAGCAGCGCGAGCCGGCGCGGCTTCAGAATTGTAGGGGTCGTCTTGGTGGTGTCGGAATTGACGCGATCGATCATGTCGAAATGTCCATGTTGGGTGAGTCGCCTTGCCCCCAAGATGGACGTCGCCACCTTACCGCGTCCCGTCCACGCGATTAATTCTTGGCAAAGAAAGTGCGGCGGGCGGCCGCAGGTCAAAATCCTGGCCGCACATTTGATACAGCTCAACGCGAGCCCTTCGGGCGGTGAAAAACTGCTTCTATCGGATGATGTCCATCAAAGGGGCCGCCATGTACAAAGACATTCTCGTCCACATCCCGACCGAACGACCGATGCGCGCCGTCATTGATGGCTCGATCTCGCTCGCAGCCGGCCTCAATGCCCATGTCGATGCAGTCGCGGTCGGCTATGTTGCAAGCACTACGGCCTACGTGATGGAAGGCGGTGCTGCCGTGGCGGCCGTGTTCGAGATGGAACGCGAGCGCGCGCTCGAGCGGGCCGAAGCTGCGCTGGCAGTCTTCAGAAGCGAAGCGGGCAACGCCGATATCTCCTGCACTTGCCATCCGATCGGCGCGATTCCGGTGGATGCAGCCAGTTCGCTCGGCGAGATGGCGCGGCTGCACGACCTTAGCGTCGTGCTTCAACCGGATCCCGAGCAGGTGACGTTCGACAACGAGGTCCCGCGCGAGATCCTGTTCCAGGCCGGTGGTCCCGTCCTGTTCCTGCCATACACATACCGCGGAGCCTTCACGGCGAAGCGGATCGGCATCTGCTGGGACGGCAGCCGCGTCGCGGCGCGTGCGCTCCGCGACGCAGCAACATTCCTTGCCCGCGCCGAGGAGATCGCGATCATTGCGATCAACGAAGCCGACACCGCCCCCGACGCCTCGGCAAACAATCTGGCCAAGCATCTCGGACGGCGCGGCCTCTCGCCCCGCACGATCAGCCTGTCGGCCACACGCGCCGATATCCAGCCGACCATCCTGTCACTGGCAGCCGACGAAAACCTGGATCTGCTGGTGATGGGGGGCTACGGCCATTCCCGATTGCAGGAACGCTTTCTCGGCGGCGTCACACGCGCCATGCTGGAAGCCATGACGATCCCGACGCTGATGTCGCACTAGCTAGGACGCAAACGGCCGCCATCACGCCGCGGCGGAAGTCTCCCATGCCGCGGCGGCGATGGCGTCGTCTTCGCGTTGCGCATTGCACGCTTCGAAATGCGCCTTCAGCGCGACCTCGGCAAGATGTTCGAAATGTTCGGCCTGACCGAGCAGCTGCCAGTTCTGCAGCGGCCGATAGGCAGCCTGCTGGCGACAGAGGGACGCCAGCGCGCGGTAGCGACGTACGTTCTCCATGAGACCCTCCCTCGCATTCACATTGGGGCTTATTGCCCTGATTTGCGTCAGGCCGATGGCAGTTATGCAAAACATTTTCTGCGCGCGCCAGCCCGAACAACCTTGGTTTGCTCGAAAGAAATGTGCAGACGCACATTGGTTCCTATCGGCGAAACCGAGTGTGGAATTGATACTACTTTTAGGCGTAGCGGCGGCGTTCGACGTTGATGCCGATCAAATTGAAATAGTGTTCGATCGGTTCCGGCCGCCCGATGAGATAGCCCTGCATTTCCTCACAGGCCTCGCGTTCCAGGAAGGCGCGCTGGGCGTCCGTCTCCACCCCTTCGGCGACAACAGGGATGTACAGGGCGTGTGCGAGGCTCAGCACCGCCCGGACGATCTCGGCCGATTGCGGCGTTGCCTCGAGGTTGGAAATGAAGCTGCGGTCGATCTTGATCTTGTCGAACGGGAATGACTGCAGATAGGACAGTGATGAATACCCGGTGCCGAAATCGTCCATCGCGATCCGGATGCCGAGCGCTTTCAGCCGCCGCAGCAGGTTGAGCGCGCGGGTGAAATCGCCGATCAGCACACCCTCGGTGATCTCGACCTCGAGCCGCGTCGGCGAAAGTCCCGTCTCCAGCAGGATCTGGTGGATGGACCGTTCGAGATCGCCGGCCTGAAACTGGACCGGCGACAAATTGACCGCGACCTGCAATGGCCGCGGCCAGGAGGCCGCTTCCCGGCACGCCTCCCGCAGCACCCATTCGCCGATCGCGATGATCAGCCCGTTTTCCTCTGCGAGCGGAATGAACTGATCCGGCGGCACGAAGCCGCGCGTCGGATGATTCCAGCGCACCAGTGCCTCGAAGCCGATGATCTCGCCATCCATCCGCGCCTGCGGCTGGAAGTAGACCAGCAACTGGTTCTGCTCTACCGCCTGCCGCAGATCGTGCTGTAACAGCCTACGGTCGCGCAGCTCCCGGTCCATCTCGGTTTCAAAGAAACAGACCCTGCCCCGGCCCTCGCGCTTGGCGCGATAGAGGGCAGAATCGGCGTTGGCAAGCAGCGTCGCTGCGTCCACGCCGTCGTCCGGATAGACCGCGATGCCGACGCTGAGGCCGACATGGGACAGAAAATCGTCGACCTCCAGCTCCTTGCCGATCGCCTCGACCATGCGTTCGGCGAGCGAGAGCACGTCTTCGCGCCTGATGTCGTCGGGCATCAGGATCGTGAATTCGTCACCGCCGATGCGGGCGACAAAGGCGCCGTCGGCCTCCGCGACCAGACGTTCGGCGGCAGCCCGCATCATCATGTCGCCGACGGGATGTCCGAACACGTCGTTGACATCCTTGAAGCGGTCGAGATCGAGGCTGAGGACCGCAAAGCTGGTTGAGGCCTCCTGCGCGCGCTCCAGCCGCTCGGCCAGCGCCGTGTTGAAAGCGCTGCGGTTCGGCAGATCCGTGAGCGCATCGTGACGCGCCAGATGGCTGATCCGCGCCTCGTTGTTGATCCGTTCGGTGACGTCCTCGATCACGCCGACCAGATATTGCGGCGCGCCGTTCCCGTCGCGGACCAGCAGCTTGCGCGAATTGACCACACGATCGGGACCGTTGACGCCGACCTCGAGCAGATGCCCTTCCAGGAACATCGGCGTGCCGCTATCGACGACACGGCGATCCTGCTCGTTGACGAGGCGGGCGATATCGTCGGGAAAAATCTGCTCCGGAGTCTTGCCCAGCATCTCCTGGCGGGGCATGCCGTAATACTCTTCGCCGGCGCGGTTGAGCAGGATGTAGCGCGAGTCGCGCGCATCCTTGGCGAACACTGCCATCGGGATGTTCTCGATGATACTGTCGAGAAACTCGCGCGCCCGCAACAGGTCCTGCTCGGCGCGCTTGTGCGTCTGCTCGAGCTCCTCGATCATCAGCTTCATGGCGCGGTCGGTACGGCGGCGATCGCGATCGCTCTCCTCGTAGGCCGCGCCGACGAGCTCGCCGAGCCTGGGCAGATCGACCTGCCCGGATTCGTCCGTCGATTGCCTGATCTGCCTTGCCAGCAGGCGATGCATGGTCACGCGGCCGCCTCCGCGATGACAGTGACGGTCATGGTCTGGTTGTGCAGCTCGCAGCGGCGGGTCGCCGCGGGTGGCGCGATCTCGCCATAGGAGTAGAAGCCGATCCGGGTGACGTCCTCGCCGAGCTCGGCGGCAACCGCATCGAGCTCATCCTGAGTGCGCTGCCCCATCACCTTGCGACGGCCGGTGCAGCTCACGAGGATCGCGAGCTTGTCGCCCACGACCTCGTCCGCGAGAGCGTTGCGCGCCTGTCGGCCGGCCTCCCCTGCACCTGCGGCGAGACTATCGAAATTGGCGCGCATCAGCTGAGCGGTGCATCCTTCCGGAATATCGGCCGCAAATGTCAGCGTGCCGGCATTGCGATCCACTGCAAACACGGAGCGCACGATCTGTCGTTCAGGCGCGGCCTCGTCATGGATGCGCAATGGAAATGCAAGACCCGAGCCCGGCATCGCGGCGGCCTCTTCCTCCCCGAGATAGCGGGTGTAGAGGTCGAGCGGCCGCTCGCCGTCGAGCTCGACCACGACAGGGCCGTCCGACTTTGTGACCTTGCGCCGCGGGCCGAACACGTCCCAGCCCCCGGCGCAGCCATGCGCGAAGCGGAAGGACGCACCATAGAAACCGATCGCGGCAACTCGGTTCGGCTGCGGCTCGCCATCGGCGCCAACCAAGGTTTGCTCCATCCTGGTGCCATCGCCGGCGAGGCCACCGGTCACCAGCAAGTCGGGCCCAAGCACGTCAGTGATACCAGCAATTAGTTCACTGCCGTTGACGTTCAAGCCTTCGCAGAGGACGAAGACACCGGCGAGATCCGGCGCCGCCAGCTGGCGGGCGAAACGCATGCCGCAAGTCCGCGACGCCTCGCGGGATTCGATTGTCTCGTTCACGACCCGCACTTGTGTCCGAGCGAAATGCAGGGCGACGGCGACGATGACGTCGTCGGCGATGTCGTCGCCATGGATCTGGCCACCCGTGCTGCAACCGACGATGTGGCTGTCGGGATAAAATCCGCGCAGCTCGCGATAGCGCTCGCCGCCCGCCAGTCCCTCTCGGCTGCCGAAATAAAGGACGAGCTGAGGCAGCTCGCGCAGGGCACTCGCTCCGCGCCAGCCATGGGCAGCATTCCAGTGGCGATATTGAATCTGCATCCCACGCTCTCTGCGGTCCTTGAACCACAGATTGTGACCCGGCGCATTGCGTCGCCGTTAATCGAGCGCCTGCTTTACCGCCATTGGTTACCCCGGCATGAAAGCCGTCGCCAATTCGCGATCTATTCCCCGTAGGAGCCCGGAGAATCGCCGCATGCATGCGCGACGCCTCCGTATTCTACCGGACGAGCACGGGCTCTCCGGGCTGCGCGGAACTATCATGCCGCTTCGGAACCCTGCCGGCCTCCGCAGCAACCCTGATGGCCGCGATGTTGGCGGCATAATCGGCGCTGCTCTTGCCGCGGAACACGGCGGAACCCGCCACCAGCGTATCAGCGCCTGCGGCGGCAATCGCAGCAGCATTGTCGCGCGTGACACCGCCGTCAACCTCGAGCCGGATCGGTCGCCCGCCGATCATGTTGCGGATGCGTGCGATCTTCTCGAGCTGGGAACCGATAAATGATTGGCCACCGAAGCCCGGGTTGACCGTCATCACCAGCACCAGATCGAGACGATCGAGCACATATTCGAGCGCGCTCTCCGGTGTCGAGGGACACAGGCTGACGCCGGCCTTCTTGCCGAGGGCGCGGATCGCCTGGAGCGAGCGGTCGAGATGCGGGCCGGCTTCTGCATGAATAGTGATGACGTCGGCGCCCGCCTTCGCGAACGCCTCGAGATAAGCATCGGCAGGCGCGATCATCAGATGCACGTCGAAGATCTTCTTCGTCATCGGCCTGACCGCCTTGATGATGTCAGCGCCGAAACTGATGTTCGGAACGAAGTGCCCATCCATGATGTCGCAATGGATCCAGTCGGCGCCTGCAGCGTCAATTGCCGCGATCTCCTCGCCGAGGCGTGCGAAATCCGCTGCCAGGATCGACGGGGCTATAATGATCTCCTTGCTCATGGCTTCGCACTCCGTGCATCGGCCCCGCCGCTGAAGACGCGGCTCGCCAGGACATCGATGGGATCGATCGTTTCGAGATCGGCAACATCGAGCATGCGGTCGAGATCAGACACAAGGCGATCGGCCTGCCGCAGGCGGATACGATCGACCGCGTTGCGGATCGAGCGTGCGTTGGAGAAGAACGGCTGGGTCCGACGTAGTGCAATGTATCTCTCGAACGCCTCGCGTGCGGCAGCCGAGAAGCGATAGCCGCGCTCCTTCAGCATCAGCTCCGCGATGACCAATAGCTCGGCCTCCGCATAATCAGGAAATTCGATGTGATGGGCAATGCGCGAGCGAAAGCCGGGGTTGGAGGCAAAGAAGCTCGTCATGCGCTCGCCATAACCGGCGAGGATCACGACGAGGTCCTCGCGCTGGTTCTCCATCACCTGGAGCAGGATCTCGATCGCCTCCTGGCCATAGTCGCGTTCGTTGTCGGGGCGGTGCAGGTAATAGGCCTCGTCGATGAACAGCACGCCGCCCATCGCCTTCTTCAGGATCTCCTTGGTCTTCGGCGCGGTATGACCGATATATTGCCCGACCAAATCGTCACGCGTCACCGAGATCACCTGCCCACGCCGCACGAAGCCGAGCCCGTGCAGGATTTTTGCCATGCGCAGCGCCACGGTGGTCTTGCCGGTGCCGGGATTCCCGGTGAACGACATGTGCAGCGTGGGCGGCGCCGATGCGAGCCCCACGCGCTGACGGATGCGTTCGATCAGCAGCAATGATGCGATCTGTCGCACGCGGCTCTTGACCGGCTTCAGGCCGATCAACTCCCGCTCGAGCTGCTGCAGCGTGTCGGTGATCCCGGCCGCCTCGGCCTCCTTGCGGAGATCGAAATGGGTTTCGTTCGGCTCCGATGTCGTGGCGCGGGGAACGTCGAGCATGGCTGGCCTCGAAGAAAAGAGCTTCGCCGCGGGGGGAGCGGCGAAGCAGTGGTCCGCCAAGGAAACGGAGCAGGGAGCGCTCCGCGCGGAAAGGAATGGCTACTGCTCGGCGTGGGCTGCAGGCTTGCGCACCGTGGTGTAGCGGATCGCACGGCCGCCGACCTCCTGCCGCACCAGCTCGAACTCGGCCTCCTTAGGCGGCCGGTTGACGATGAAGGAGATCCGCACCGATTCCCAACCGTGGCTGGAATCGAAACCGCTGATGCGGATGTAACGGTCGCCGTACACCCTGCGACACTCGGCGAGCTCCATCATCACGCCGGCGGCGTCCTGGAGATCGAACATCGGCAGGCCCCACATCTCCCAATAGGTGTTGCGGGGATGCGGATCGTCGGTGAACTCGATATTCACCGCCCAGCCGTTGGCAAGGCAGTATTGCACCTGCTTGTAGATCTGGTCGTCGGTGAGATCAGGTAGGAACGAGAAGCAGCCCTGGGTCAGTTTCATGTCAAAGCTCCTCAGACGGTTTCCAGCGCCGTCGGCACGAAGTCCGGCGTATCGGTGGATTGATAATTGAAGGTGACGTCCTTCCAGACTTCGAGCGCCGACTTCAGCGGCGTGCAGGTTTGGGCTGCCTTGGCCAGGATCTCCGGCCCTTCATGGACGTAGTCGCGGCCCTCGTTACGGGCGAGGATCATCGCTTCCAGCGCCACGCGGTTGGCGATCGCACCGGCCGCGATGCCCAGGGGATGGCCGATGGTGCCGCCGCCGAATTGCAGTACGACGTCCTCACCGAGCAGATCGAGCAGTTGATGCATCTGGCCGGCATGGATGCCGCCGGAGGCGACCGGCATCATCTTGTTCAGGCTCGCCCAGGACTGATCGAAGAAGATGCCGTGCTCGAGCCTGGTTGGATTGAACTCCTCGCGACAGACATCGTAATAGCCACGGGTGGTGTTGGGATCGCCTTCGAGCTTGCCGACCACCGTGCCGGCATGGATGTGGTCGACACCCGCGAGCCGCATCCATTTGGCGATGACGCGGAACGATACGCCGTGGCTCTTCTGCCGCGTGTAGGTCGAGTGACCGGCGCGATGCAGATGCAGGATCATGTCGTTGCGGCGTGCCCATTTCGCCATGGACTGGATCGCGGTGTAGCCGATCACGAGGTCGATCATGACGATGCACGACCCGAGCTCTTTGGCGAACTCAGCGCGCTCGTACATATCCTCCATCGTAGCAGCGGTGACGTTGAGGTACGTGCCCTTGACCTCGCCAGAGGCCGCCTGCGCGCGGTTCACGGCCTCCATGCAATAGAGGAAGCGGTCACGCCAGTGCATGAAGGGCTGCGAGTTGATGTTCTCGTCGTCCTTGGTGAAGTCGAGCCCGCCCTTCAGCGCCTCATAGACCACGCGGCCATAGTTGCGGCCCGATAGCCCGAGCTTCGGCTTCACGGTTGCGCCCAGCAGCGGACGGCCGAACTTGTCGAGCCGCTCGCGCTCGACCACGATGCCGGTTGCGGGGCCCTGGAACGTCTTCACATAGGCGACCGGGAAGCGCATGTCTTCCAGCCGTAGCGCCTTCAGCGGCTTGAAGCCGAACACGTTGCCGATGATCGATGCCGAGAGGTTCGCGATCGAGCCGGGCTCGAACAAATCGAGGTCATAGGCGATGTAGGCGAAATACGATCCCGGCGTGCCCGGCACCGGGTCGACGCGGTAGCACTTCGCGCGATATTTCTCGGCCGCGGTCAGGCGATCGGTCCACACCACCGTCCAGGTTGCGGTGGAGGACTCGCCGGCCACTGCAGCCGATGCCTCGATCGGGTCCACCCCATCCTGCGGCGTGACGCGGAACAGCGCGATGACGTCGGTGTCCTTCGGCGTGTATTCGGGCTCCCAATAGCCCATGCGCGCGTATTCCATCGTGCCCGAGCGATAGCGCTCTTTGCCGCGGACGGTTCCAGCATGTGCGTTCATGGCTCTCTCCTGCTCTTCTCTCTCTGAATGACTAGGCTGCGACCGGCTCGCGCGTGCCGGTGCGCGGGTCGAGCTCGCCGGTGCGGTAGCGCCGTGCCATCTCGCTCAACGGAACCACCTTGATCTTGCTGGCATGGCCCGCGGTGCCGAACTGCTCGAAACGGTCGCGGCAGAGCTCGCGCATCGCATCCATCGCGGGCTTGAGGAATTTGCGCGGATCGAACTCGGAGCGCGATTGTGCAGCCACTTTCCGGAACACCGCTGTCATGGCCAGGCGGCAATCGGTATCGATATTGACCTTGCGCACGCCGCTCTTGATGCCGCGCACGATCTCCTCGACCGGCACGCCCCAGGTCTGCGGCATCTCGCCGCCGAACTGGTTGAACATGTCCTGAAGCGGCTGCGGCACCGACGAGGAGCCGTGCATCACCAGATGCGTGTTCGGCAGCCGCCGATGGATCTCCTCGACCACCCGCATCGCCAGGATATCGCCGTCAGGCTTGCGGCTGAACTTGTAGGCGCCGTGCGAGGTGCCCATCGCGATGGCGAGCGCATCGACCTTGGTGGCGCGGACGAAATCGACGGCCTGATCAGGGTCGGTCAACAGCTGGTCGTGGCTGACCTTGCCCTCGACGCCGTGGCCATCCTCCTGCTCGCCGCCGCCGTGCTCGAGCGAGCCGAGCACGCCAAGCTCGCCTTCGACGGAGGCGCCGACCCAATGGGCGAGATCGACCACACGGCGGGTAATCGCGACGTTGTAGTCGTAGTCGGCGGCGGTCTTGGCATCGGCCTTGAGCGAGCCGTCCATCATCACCGAGGTGAAGCCGTGCGCGATGGCGGAGGCGCAGGTCGCCTCGTCATTGCCGTGGTCCTGATGCATGCAGAGCGGGATGTCCGGATAGGTCCGCTCCAGCGCGTCGATCATATGCGAAAGCATGAGATCGCCGGCATAGCTGCGCGCGCCGCGCGAGGCCTGGATGACGACGGGCGCGTCGACCTCGGCCGCCGCCTGCATGATCGCGATGCCCTGCTCCATGTTGTTGATGTTGAACGCCGGCACCGCGTAGCCGTGGGACGCGGCGTGGTCGAGCAATTGGCGAAGGGTGATACGGGCCACGGGACTTCCTCCTGTTATGGCTTGCTGACGCGGGCAATCGCCCGGCGGGCAGCTTCGGCGACGCTCTGCGGCGTGATGCCGAACTCGCGGTAGAGCACCGGTGCCGGCGCCGAGGCGCCGAAGCCGCGCATGCCGACGAACTCGCCGTCAGCGCCGATCCAGCGAAACCAATCACCGGCGACCGCCGCCTCGACGCCGACACGTGGCGCGGTGCCGAGAACGGCGGCGCGATAGTCATCCGGCTGCTCCTCGAACAGAGCGAAGCAAGGTGCGGAGACCACGGCCGCGCGGACGTACTCGGTCGCGAGCAGCCGGGCGGCCTCCAGCGCGATCGAGACTTCCGAGCCTGTGGCCATCAACGTCACGTCACGGCCGCCGTCCGGCGAAACGATCACATAAGCACCGCGTGCGACGCGGTTTCGGCCGCGGACATCGCTGCGGAAGGTCGGCAGAGCTTGCCGCGACAAGCACAGCACGGATGGACGATCTTCGCTCGCAAGCGCGCAGTCCCAGGCTTCCAGCGTCTCGACCGCGTCGGCGGGGCGGAACACGAGCAAGTTCGGAATGACGCGCAGCGCGGCGAGATGCTCGACCGGCTGATGCGTCGGCCCATCCTCGCCGAGCCCGATGGAGTCGTGCGTCATCACGTGGATGACGCGCAGCCGCATCAGGGCCGCAAGGCGGATTGCCGGCCGGCTGTAATCGGAAAACGCGAGGAACGTGCCGCCATAGGGGATGAAGCCGCCGTGCAGCGCGAGACCATTCATCGCAGCGGCCATTCCGTGCTCGCGAATGCCGTAGTGGATGTAGTCGCCGGCGAACGCATCGCGCTTGACGGGCGTCTGGGCCTTGGCATGCGTCAGGTTTGAATGCGTCAGGTCCGCCGAGCCGCCGACGAAGCCAGGGATGGTCCCCGCGATGCCATCGAGCACCTGCTGCGAGGCTTGCCGCGTCGCGAGCTTGGGACGCTCGGTGGCAAAGCGCTCGCGCAATTTCGCCGAGGCCTGGGCATAGGCATTCGGCAGGGCAACCGACTTGCCCTCAATGAAGAGCTCCCGCTGCTCGGGCGTCGCGTCTTCGTAGCGGTCGAGCCAGGCGAGGCGTTCGACCTGCCCGCGCTGCCCGATCATCCGCCACGCCTTTGCGACAGGGATCGGCACCACGAAGGGCTGATAGTCCCAGCCAAGCGTTCGCCTTGCTGCCGCGGCCTGCTCGGTGCCGAGCGGCGCGCCATGCGCCTTCTCGGTGCCCTGACGGTCCGGTGCGCCATAGCCGATGATGGTGCGGCAGGCGATCAGCGACGGCTTTCCGGTTTCGCGCTCTTCCGCGATCGCCTGAGCAACGGCTTCGGGATCGTGGCCATCAACGCGGCGCACCGACCAGCCTGAAGCCGCGAAGCGTGCCAGCTGGTCATCCGAGGTCGCGAGCGACGTCGGCCCATCGATCGAAATGCCGTTGTCGTCGAACAGCACGATCAGGCGGCCGAGCCCAAGATGTCCTGCGAGCGAGATCGCCTCCTGGCTGATGCCCTCCATGAGACAGCCGTCGCCTGCGATCACATATGTGAAGTGGTCCACAAGACCATCACCATGCCGCGCATTGGCCATGCGCTCGGCGAGCGCCATACCCACGGCCGTCGCAATCCCCTGCCCCAGCGGACCCGTCGTGGTCTCGACGCCGGGCGTGTGGCCATATTCCGGATGTCCCGGTGTCTTCGAGCCCCACTGCCTGAAGGCCTTGATGTCGTCGAGGCTGACATCACCGCCAGTGAGATGCAGCAACGCGTACAGCAGCATCGAGCCATGGCCCGCCGAGAGGACAAAACGATCGCGATCCGGCCAGTTCGGATGCGCCGAGTCGAATTTGAGGAAGCGCGAGAACAACACTGTCGCGACATCGGCCATGCCCATGGGCAGGCCGGGATGACCGGACTGCGAGGTCTCGATGGCATCGACCGCGAGGAAGCGGACGGCGTTGGCGAGATCGCTGTGCGCGACGGCCGTGAGCTCGGCGTCGGCATGAACCGAAATGTTCATCAGATCCTCCAATTGTCGATCTTGCAGATCACTTCAGGCTGCGCTTGCGCTCGATCAGCTGCATGATCAGTGGCGTCAGGATCAGCTGCATGGCGAGGTCGAGTTTCGCACCCGGACACACGATCGAATTCGCCCGCGACATCCAGCTGTGCGGCAGCATCGACAGCAGATAGGGAAAGTCGATGCCGCGTGGATTCTTGAAGCGGATCACGACCATCGATTCGTCAGGCGTCGGGATCCAGCGCGCGATGAACGGATTTGACGTGTCCACCGTCGGCACGCGCTGGAAATTGATGTCGGTCTCGGTGAATTGCGGGCAGATGTAGTGGATGTAATCAGGCATCCGCCGCAGGATCGTGTCGGTCACGGCCTCGGTCGAATAGCCCCGCGCGCTGCGGTCGCGGTGCAGCTTCTGGATCCACTCGAGATTGATGACGGGCACGACGCCGATCTTGAGGTCGGCATAGCGCGCGACATTGACCCTGTCGGTGACGACGGCACCGTGCAGGCCCTCGTAGAACAAGAGGTCCGAGTTCTCCGCCAGTCGTTCCCATTCGGTGAAGGTGCCGGGCGCGGCGCCGTGCAGCGCGGACTCCTCCTCGTCGTGCACGTAGTGCCGCGTCACCGCCGTGCCGGTCTCGCCATAATCGCGGAAGGCACGCTCCAGCTCCTCGAACAGATTGGTCTCGGGGCTGAAATGGCTGAAATGCTTGTTGCCGCGTTCGGCCTCCGTCGCCATCTGCGCACGCATCTCGGCGCGGTCATAGCGATGGAACGCATCGCCCTCGATGTAGACGGCGTTGACCTTCTCGCGGAAGAAGATCTGCTCAAAGGTCTTCTTGACCGAGGTGGTGCCGGCACCGGACGAGCCGGTAATGGAGATGATGGGATGCTTCCTGGACATGGGTCACCTCGCTCACAGCCGGAAGAAGCCGCGCCGCGCGAACAGCGGTGCGGAGACGCTGGCGACCAGCAGCGGATCGCAGTGCAGCTCAGCGACGCGCCGCACCTCGTTGCTCGAGCCCATGATCAGGGGCACGCGCTGGTGCAGGCTTTGCGCTGACAGATCGAGGATGCGCTCGCGCCCGGTCGAGGCCGAGCCGCCGGCCTGCTCGATGATCATGGCCATCGGGTGGGCCTCGTAGACGAGGCGCAGGCGGCCGTCGCCATAACCAGGCCGCGCGTCCGAAGGATAGAGGAACACGCCGCCGCGGGTCAGGATGCGATAGGCTTCAGCAACCAGCGAGCCGATCCAGCGCATGTTGAAATTGTGGTTCGCGGGCCCGTCGATGCCGGCGAGACATTCGTCGATGAAGGCGCGCACCGGCGGATCCCAATGGCGACGGTTGGAGACGTTGATCGCGAACTCCTCGCAAGTTTCGGAGATCTGTACGGCGCTCCGCGCGAGACGGAAGCAGCCGGCCTTGCGATCGAGGGTGAAGATGTCGACGCCATCGCCGAGCGTTAGCACCAGTGACACTTGCGGCCCGTACGTGACGAAGCCTGCCGCCAGCTGCGCCGAGCCGCGCTGATGGAAGGCGAGGCCGAGATCGTCGGGTGCCGGCAGGATCGAGAAGATCGTGCCGACGGTCATGTTCAGGTCGATGTTGGAGGAGCCGTCGAGCGGATCGATCGCGACACAAATCTCGGCTGCGCGGTCGCCGATCTGCGGCTCGCGCATCTCTTCCGACGCCAGCGCCGCGATCGGCAGCTTGCCGAGGCAGCGGCGCAGGATCGCATCGGCCTGCACGTCGAGGTCGCGCTGGATGTCGCCGTCACTGTTGCAGCCGGTGGTCAGGCCGGAGGCGTCGGCGAGAGCGCCTGTGGCGATGAGGTCGGCGATCTCGATCGCGGCGGTTGCGATGGCGTCGACTGCGGCCGCGACGGCCAGCGCGTGCGGCGCCGTCTCGGAATAGCGTTGAAGGTGGTCGTCCAGCCTGAGTTGCCCGGTCATCTGCGTCCATCCCCTTGCGGGCATCGCATCCAGTTCCCTCCCTTCCGGAGGTCGGTGCGGTCTGTCCCAGCACGATGAGATTGACAGGGGCGGCTTAATAAGGAAAATTTCTAATCATAATGAGTGCCAAAGAATTTCCTTATAATGGTTCCGGCCATGCGGCGACCCAACTCCGGCATCTGACGATCCGGCAGTTGCGCTCGCTTGCCGCGCTCTCGGCCAAAGGCAGCGTGACGGCGGCCTCGACCCAGCTCGGGCTGACGCAACCGGCGGTGACGCAGCAACTCCGGCAACTTCAGGACCTTGCGGGTTTGCCGCTGGTGCAGCGGACCGGGGACGGCATGCTACTGACCGAGGCAGGTCGGGAGGTGCTGGCGCTCGCCGAACGCGTCGAAGCCGCGATCGCCGACTGCCAGGGTGCGCTCGACCTGCTCGCCGGCAAGACCGGCGGAACGGTGCACCTTGGGGCGGTCTCGACCGCGAAATATTTCGTGCCGCACGCGATCGCGGCGTTCTCCAAGCGCTCGCCGAAGATCGAGATCAAGCTAACCATCGGCAACCGCGAGGAGATCCGCGAGGCCATGCACGGCTACGAACTCGATTTCGCCGTGATGGGTCGGCCACCGGCCGACGTCAGCGTCGACGTGCGCCAGCTCGGGCGCAATCCGCACATCATCGTCGCGCGCAAGGGACATTGGCTGGAGAAGGATTCAGGCCTGAGCCTGACTGACCTCGTGCACGAGACTTTCCTTACGCGCGAGCCGGGATCAGGCACCCGCACGCTGATGGAGGGGATGTTTCAGAAGTCGGACCTCGAGCCGATCATCGGCATGGAGATGAGCAGCAACGAGACCATCAAGCAGGCTGTCATCGCCGGGCTCGGCATCGCCTTCATCTCGGCGCACACCGTGGCGCATGAGCTCGCCGAGGGCCGCCTCGTCGTGCTCGACGTCGCGGGCCTGCCGATCGTCCGGCAATGGTACGTGATCCGCCGCAGCGACAAGGTGCTGCTGCCGCCGGCGCAGGCGATGTTCGATTTCCTGGGCTCGGAGGGCGCGAATTATCTGCCTGAAGTGCCCGATTTCGGCGAGCGATAGCGCCGCGTTCAGCCCATCAGCTTCATTGCGATCGTCGCCGCCAGAATGACGATGATCTGGAGCAGACGCTCTGTCGTGAAGATGCGGTTGAAGGTGGTCATCGCGTGCCCGGTCGTCGTGACGGAATTGGTCGGCGAATTGCTAGCATACGGGGCCGACGGCGTAACTCCGTATGGCCCACGTATCCTGCCGGCACGCATACTCGCGATGGTTGACCATCAGGCGGCGCGCGGCGTGGCGAAATCGGCGTGTGCGGCGAAATAGGCTTCCAGCTCCGACAGCGCGCGGGCTTCCCACTCGCTGGCCTGCTCCAGCAGCGACCAGCGCTGGCTCGGACGAAACGCCGCGGTCTGGCGATAGAGCGATGCGATGCCGCGGTAGCGGCGCACGTTCTCGAAAATGGCGTGCCCGTTCATGACCAAAACTCCCTCGTAATCCCGCGGGAGAAACTGCGGCCAAATCTTTTTCGAAAAGTTAGCGGCGCGATCCGGTTGCACGGATGGTTGCCGGACTGTTGCGCGCGCGCAACGGCGTGATCGCAACACCCTCCGTCTATTGCGAATTCGTTGCCGCGCTCTCGCCTGACGCCTTCAATCCGCCGCGGCTGACGATCGCCATGGCCTTGCGGCAGAGATCGGCCAGGCCGATCAGGAGGACGGCAAGCAGGAAGAACAGGTTGATGGAATCAGCGTCAGCAGCGGTCAGCGGGGTGATCTCGAAGACCGGCGGCATGAACGCAAACCACACCACCGGAATGGTGAGCAGAGCTGCGAAGATGGCCGCAGGCGCGCCCGCGACAAGGCCGAGCACGAACAGGCCGGGCAGGAAGGTTGCGAAATAGAGCTTGGCGCCGAGCGCGACGCAGACGCCTTGAAGCGCAGCCGACACCGCGACCGAAACAAATCCGAGCAGAAATGCCTGCCACGACCATGGCCGTACTCGCGGTACGCCAACCAGTCCCGCACGCCTCATAGGGCCTCCCCCTGCCGCCGTTAACCAGGCCGCTTGCGACCAAAGTACTACAGCTGCAGGGACTCTGCGAAGCGGAAATTACGCCCTGTGCGCCCGACTATCCGAGCCTTGGTAAACGGTCCCGGCACACAATCGTACCGCTATTCGGTTGCAGCGTAGATCAGGCTGGCGACGGGCAGCGCAAGGCCAATGGCAGAAGCCAGCGTCCAGCCGCCTTGCGCGAACGCCCAGGCTCCGACCGCGGATCCGGCCGCGCCGGCGGCGAAGAACGTCGCCATGTAGAGGCCGTTGAGACGGCTGCGATACTCGTGGCCGAGCACGAAGATGGCGCGGAAGCCCAGCACGACATTGCCCTGCACGCCGAAATCGATCGCGATTGCGGCAACGACCAGACAGGCAAGATTGAGCACCGATCCGACCGCACCGACATGCGTGACGAGGAAGCCGACGGCGACGAACAGCATCGCAGCAAGCGTGGCGATGCGGCTGTGGCCGCGATCGGCCAGCCGCCCTGCGATCGGCGCCGCGAACACGCCTGACACGCCGGCGAGCGCGAACAGCGCGATGCCGCTCTGGGTGAAGCCGAATTGGCTGGCAAGCTGCAGCGGAACGACCGTCCAGAACAGGGCGAAGGCACCGAACAGGCCGGCCTGGTAGAGCGCGCGGCGCCGCAGCAGCGGCATGGTCCGCACCAGATGCGGCATCGACAGCAACAACGCGCCGTAGTGCATCCGCGCCACCGGCTTGCGCTGCGGCAGCGTCAGGCGAAGCACGACGATGAGCGCGATCATCAACGCCGCCGAGCAGAAGAACACCGCATGCCACGACAGCGCCGCGGTGATGAAGCTCGAGGCCGGCCGCGCCAGCATGATGCCGAGCATCAATCCGGTCGAGACGTTGCCGACGACCCGGCCGCGAATGGCTTCCGGCGCCAGATGGGCGGCATAGGGAACGATGATCTGCACCGCGACCGAGCCGAGGCCGATGAACAGCGCCGCGATCAGAAACGGCAGCGCATGGGTCGCAAAGCCGGCCGCCACCAGTGCCGCCGCACCGAGCGCGATGACGGTGCAGATCAGCGTGCGGTTCTCGACGAGATCGCCGAGCGGCACGATAAACAGCAGCCCCGTGCCATAGCCGATCTGCGTCATGGTTACGATCAGGCCGGCCGCCGCATGCGACAGGCCGAGCGCGGCGCTGATCGGGGCGATCAGCGGCTGAGCGTAGTAGATGTTGGCGGCGACCATGCCACAGGCCGCGGCTAGCACGAAGGTCAGTCGTTGCGACACCGCATCCGTCTCCGGCGCGGTCTCGATCGTGGCATTCATCGTCATTCCAAGCTCTCCAGGACTCTCTCAATATATAGGAAACGTTCGTTCCCTAATTCGACAACAATTCAGGCAAGCAGCCTCATCGCGACGCCGACCAGGCGCTCGCCGTCGAGCGGCAGGCGCGCCTTGCCGACGACGCGCAGCCCCTGCGTCATGCAGATCATCAGCCGTGCGGTATCGTCGGCGTCGACATGGTCCGGGATCGAGCCGTCGGCCTGTCCCTCGCGAATGAGGCCGGCGATGAAGCTTTCGTTGGTCTTGAGCTGCGTTGTGACGCGCGCACGCATCACCGGATCGACCGCCGACAGTTCGACCGCGCTGCCGACCACGATGCAGCCGCGGCGCCCCTCTGCGCCTTGCGAGTGCTCGACATAGGACAGCAGCACGTTGCGCACCCGCTCGCGGCCATTGGCGCCGCGCGCGGCTGCATTGCGGGTCTGCTCGCTCCGCACCGCCACGTAGCGCTCGAAGGCGGCAAGGAAGACGGCATGCTTGTCGCGAAACGCCTTGTAGACGCTGCCGGTGGCAAGCCGCATGGCCGCCGTGAGCTCTCCGATGGAGGTCGCATGATAGCCGCGCTCGCAGAACACCCTGATGGCGCCGTCGAGCGCTGTGTCCATGTCGAACTCCCGGGGACGACCGGGAGGATGGGCTGATGGCTCGGATTTTCGGGCGGCCTTTTGCATCGCGATATATTAGGGAATGATTGTTCCCAAATAAAGGCACGTGTTTGTGATTGTTGGGGACGCGACAACGGCCCCACCCTGGCGTCATCCTGGCCTTCGCCAGAACGACGATGAGGAGACAGAATGGCAACCCGACACGCGAAGAGCGATCACCCCTTCCGCCGCACCGGCGTGCCGTCCGCCATGGTCGTCACGCCCTTCCGCTCCACGATCATCCCGTAGGCCTGCGGCTGGCGGTGAACATCGAAATTGAACGTCGTGCGCTTGTAGGAGTTGCAGAGGTCGAGATCGCAGCGGGCAAACGCGAGCTCGTCGCCCTTGGTGGTGCATCGCGCGATGATCTCGCCTGATGGCGCGATGATGCAGCTGCCGCCGACATGGTCGACGCCCTCTTCAACACCGGCCTTGGCGACGCCGACGACGAAGGTGCCGTTCTGATAGGCGCCAGACTGCATCACCAGATGGTTGTGGAACAGCGAGAGATCGTCGTGCTCGGGCGCCGGCGGATTGTGCACCGGCGTGTTGTAGCCGATCATCACCATCTCGACGCCCTGCAAGCCCATCACCCGATAGGTCTCGCTCCAGCGGCGATCGTTGCAGATCGCCATTCCCATCACGCCGCCGAAGGCGTCAACGACACCGAAGCCGGAGCCGGGCTCGAAATAGCGCTTCTCCAGATGCTGAAACTTGCGCCATGGCTCATGCTCGGCATGACCGGGCAGATGGACCTTACGGTACTTCGCAACCGTCGCGCCGCTTTTGTCGATGAGGATCGACGTGTTGTAACGATGGACGATGCCAGTCTCGAGCGTGAGCTCCGCATAGCCGAGGCAAAAGCCGATGCCGCTCTCGCGCGCGAGGTCGAACAGCGCTTGCGTCTCCGGCCCCGGCATCTCGAGTTCAAAGAAGCCGTCAATCTCGGCCTGATCCTCAAAATACCAGCGCGGAAAGAACGTGGTCAGCGCGAGCTCGGGATAGACGATCAGATCGCAGCCATTGGCCTTGGCCTGGCGCATCAACGCCATCAGCCGCCCGACGACCTCAGTCCGCGTCTCGCTTCTCGCGATCGGGCCGAGCTGGCCGGCCGCAACAGTCAAAAATCTCGCCACGCCTTTGCCCTCATACGCGCCCCGGATTTCCCGAGAGCCGCCGCACTATCCAGCCGCGCCTATGCAGATTCCGCGCCTGTCGGGCCGGATGCCGCAAGGAATTTTGGCGAAATCAGGCATTCCAGGAACTTTCGTTGCCAATCTGCAACGGTTCCCGACGATCTAAGACCGGACAAAAGAAACGCCCATTGCGGCCACGAACCCTGCTCACAACGCCGTGAGACAAGTCAGGGGAACGACGATGCGTGCACAACGCGTTTGGAACGTGAATGGAGCCGCCAGCATCGGGCAGCTTCAATCCAGATTGGATGATCTGAACAAGCGGCTAAGCCAGCTCGAGAGCCAGCATCCCGAAAGCTGGAAGGTGGAAGAGCTGAAATCGAGCGCGCTCAACCTGTCCAGGGAGATCGACGACATCCGCTGCGCCGAGGCGACGGCGGCGCTGCGCGAGTTGCTGCGGAAGTAGCCGCGCCTGCGCGCAGGACGATTCGCACAGCGCCTCGGAACCAACGCTCCGCCCCGCCATTTCCATGGGGAGCATGGAGCAAAATCATGACCAGGCATCTGACGCGAGCCCTTTTCGCGCGTGGTGTGGCCGGCGCGGTTTCCACGCTGGTTTTGTGCGCGACGGCGGCCTTCACCATCGCGCGCCACTTCGCGCTGTGAGGATTTTTGCATGACGTCCGAACCCGAGGAGTCGGTGAGGCTGCAAGGCTTTGGCGAGATGACGCTGCGCACGGCAATCGCAACCGTGATGCTGCTCGCCCCGCGCGAGCGCGCGGAGGCCGCGATCTTCCGCGTGCGTGATGGCGTACGTCTGGCTTCAAGCGAGATCGCCGAGCTTGCGACGGAGTGGGAGATCGCGCCGGCGGCCGAGATCAGATCGCCAGGACTCGTCCCCGATCAGCACTGGTCAGACATCGTCCGCGGCATGGTCCGCGAGGCCCCGCTGCCGTCACTGATCGTGGCGTTTCTGGTGGGTGTGCTGGTAGCGCGGCGGTGATGACGCACGCTCGAAAGGACAAGCTCGTGTGAGTGAATCGCGCCGTGCCGCGAAATCCGGAAGAAATCTTTTGCGCTCGCGAAATCGCGATCCGTCGGCAAGGAACGGCCGAAGGCAGCAGGGATTGGCCCCCGTGTCGAAACCTGACATGGAGACAACCATGACACGCATGAAACTTGTGAGCGCGGCCGCACTGATGGCCGCGATTTTGCCACTCGCGACTCTAAGCCCCAGCCTCGCCGCGGGACGCGGTCCGGGCGGGTGTACCCCTCCGGCCGGAGCGGCTGTCGGCGCCGCGGGTCCAGCCATGAGCGGCGGCCAGCTGATGGCCGGCGTCGGTCAGTGCCGTCCCGTCGGCGGCTGGAGTCAAACCAACACCTATGGCTATCGCGAGCCCGGTTACGGATATGACGAGCCCGGCTGGGGCACGCCGGCTTACGGACCGGCACCGTACGCGTACTGAGGCACAGTCCTGAAAGATTACAACGGCGCGGTCGATCTCGGCCGCGCCGTTTGTGTTGGATGAATACCGATTGAAGCCAGGGGTCTGGGCCGCGCGATCCACAAGACGTCATTGACCGCCAGCGTTGGATTATCCTCGGGCCAGCCATGCCGCTGCGGCAACCGCCCCTGCGCGAACCAAATCGGCCGTGGACCCGCCCTCAAAATCGTTGCACAAAGGCGTCTCGAGACGCTGGCGGCCGGTCCGCCAAGCCTTTGGAAAACGTCAACTTTTGGAAGAATGGTCGGAGTGGCAGGATTCGAACCTGCGACCCCTGCGTCCCGAACGCAGTGCTCTACCGGGCTGAGCCACACTCCGACAAGAGGCCGGCTTATAGCGTCGGGTTTGGCGCACCGCAAGCGGCCGAGCTGAGGAATTTTGTCCCTGTGAAAACGGGTCTTGAAACGCTGATTTTGCCAGCCGGTGAGGCCGGCGCACAAGCCGCCGCCCGGACCCTGGCCGCCGGCGGGCTGGTCGCGTTTCCAACCGAGACGGTCTATGGGCTCGGCGCCGATGCCGCCAATGCCACTGCGGTCGCCCACATCTACAGCGCCAAGGGCCGGCCGGCGTTCAATCCGCTGATCGCCCATGTCCCCGACCTCGCGGCGGCACGGCGGATCGGCCGGTTCGATGCGCGCGCGCTCAGGCTTGCGGAGGCCTTCTGGCCGGGACCGCTGACGCTGGTGGTGCCGAAGACGGATGATTGTCCGGTCTCTGATCTCGCCACGGCAGGCCTCGACACCGTCGCGATCCGCATTCCCGCCCATCCGGTGGCGGAGGCGATCCTGCGCACCTTTGGCGGGGCGGTGGTGGCACCGTCCGCAAATATCTCCGGCCACGTCTCGCCGACGCTGGCGGCCCACGTGGAGAGCGATCTTGCGGGACGGATCGACCTGATCATCGACGGCGGGCCGGTTGCGGTCGGCGTCGAATCGACCATCGTCGGCTGCTTCGAGGCGCCGATGCTGCTCCGCCCCGGCGGACTGTCGCGCGAGCGGATCGAGGCCGTGCTCGGCGCGCCGCTGGCGCGGCCACTCGTCGAGGCCGACAGCGACGACAGCCAGCCGCTGGCGCCGGGCATGCTGGCCTCGCATTACGCGCCGCGCGCCACTGTGCGGCTTCACGCGCAGGACGTTGCGCCCGGCGAGGCGCTGCTGGCCTTTGGCCCTGTGCGCCTGCCCGGTGTGGAGGCCGCCGCCGCCGTCATGAATTTGTCGTCCACGGGCGATCTCGATGAAGCCGCGGCCAATCTGTTCGGCTATCTTCGCAGCCTCGACGCGAAGACACCGCGAGCGATCGCCGTGATGACGATTCCGGAAGAAGGCTTGGGCGAAGCAATCAACGACCGGCTGCGGCGAGCTGCGGTGGCACGATAAGAGTGGAACAAGACACGATGAACATCAATCAATCCGCCACCCCGCCGCTTGCGCCTGAGCTGATCGACCAATTCCGCAAGATCGTCGGCGATCGCCATGCGATCACCGATGCGGCCGATATCGAGGCTTACGTCACCGAGGAGCGCAACCTGTTCCACGGCCGCTCGCCGCTGGTGCTGCGCCCGGGTTCGACGGCGGAAGTGTCCGCGATCTGCAAGCTCGCTTCCGAACACAGAATCGCGCTGGTGCCGCAGGGCGGCAATACCGGGCTCGTCGGGGGCCAGACGCCGCATAATGGCGAGGTCGTTGTGTCGCTGCGCCGCCTGGACAAGATCCGCGAGGTCGACACCGCTTCCAACACCATGACGTGTGAGGCCGGCGTGATATTGCAGATCGCGCAGCAGAAGGCGTCCGATGTGGACCGACTGTTTCCGCTGTCGCTGGGCGCGGAAGGCAGCTGCACCATCGGCGGAAATCTCTCGACCAACGCCGGCGGCACCGCGGCGCTCGCCTATGGCGTCGCGCGCGAGATGGTGCTGGGCCTCGAGGTGGTGCTGGCTGACGGGCGCGTGCTCAACCTGCTGTCGAAGCTGAAGAAGGACAACACCGGCTACAATCTGCACAATCTCTTCATCGGCGCCGAAGGCACGCTAGGCATCATCACCGCGGCCACGCTCAAGCTGTTTCCGAAGCCGCGGGCGATCGAGACCGCCTATGTCGGGCTGAAATCGCCGGCGGCGGCACTCAAGCTGCTGACGATCGCGCAGGGCGAGGCCGCGAATGCGCTGACGAGCTTTGAGCTACTCTCGGAGATGGCGGTCGATTTCTCGGTGCGGCACGGCATCGACGTGCGTGATCCGCTCAGCGAGAAGCACCCCTGGTATGTGCTGATGGAATTGTCCTCCCCCGGCGACGACGCCCGCACGCCGCTGGAGACGATCCTCGGGCGCGCCATGGAGGAAGAGATCGTCGACGACGCCGTGATCGCGGCCAACCTCACCCAGCGCAGCAATTTCTGGAAGCTGCGCGAGGAGATGTCGGCGGCGCAGAAGCCGGAGGGCGGCTCGATCAAGCACGACATCTCCGTTCCCGTCGTTGCGGTGCCGGCCTTCATCGAGGAGGCCAATGCCGCTGTGGTCAAACTGATCCCCGGTGCACGGCCGGTGCCGTTCGGCCATCTCGGCGACGGCAATTTGCATTACAATGTCAGCGAGCCGATCGGCGCCAACACCGCTGACTTTCTCGCACGCTGGCATGAGATGAACGCCGTGGTGTTCGAGATCGTGCTGCGCATGGGCGGCTCGATCTCGGCCGAGCACGGCATCGGCGTGCTCAAGCGCGACGAGCTGCCTGACGTCAAAGACAAGACCGCGATCGAGCTGATGCGGTCGATCAAGGCGATGCTCGATCCACTGGGCATCATGAATCCGGGGAAAGTGCTGTAGGCATGTCTGCTCTCAAGATCGATGCCATCAACGACACCGATGTCGAGCCGGTGGTGGCGCTGTGGCAGCGCTGCGGCCTGACGCGCCCCTGGAACGATCCGCATACCGATATCGCGCTGGCACGGCGGCGCGAGAACTCGACGGTGCTTGTTGGCCGCGACAATAGCGCGATCGTGGCGACCGTCATGGTCGGCCATGACGGTCATCGCGGCTGGGTCTATTACGTCGCGGTCGACCCCGATGGCCGCAAGCGCGGCTATGGCCGGGCGATCATGGCGGCCGCCGAGGACTGGCTGCGCAATGCCGGCATCGCCAAGCTGCAGCTGCTGGTTCGCCGCGAGAATGCGCAGGCGAGTGCGTTCTATCAATCGCTCCGCTTCGAGGAATCGACCTCGGTGATGTTCCAGAAGTGGCTCGACGGCCGCGAACACTGAAAGACAGTCATGACCATTTCCGACCGCGTCCGCATCAAGGACGTTCGCGTGCTCTCGGACGGCTGGACCACGCTGAAGAGCACCACGTTCGACTACCGGCGCGCCAATGGCGAGTGGCAGACGCAGAAGCGCGAGACCTATGAGCGCGACAACGCGGCCGCCATCCTGCCCTACAATCGCGCGCAGCGCAGCGTGATCCTGGTGCGCCAGTTCCGCCTGCCGGCTTTCATCCGCGGCTACGACGATCTACTGATCGAAGCGGCCGCCGGCGTGCTTGATAATGCCGAGCCCGAAGCGCGCATCCGCGCCGAGGCCGAAGAAGAAACCGGCTATCGCCTGCACGACGTGCACAAGGTGTTCGAAGCCTTCATGAGCCCGGGCGCCATCACCGAAAAGCTGCATTTCTTCGTCGCCGAGTACGCGCCGCACATGCGGGTCAGCGACGGCGGCGGCCTCGAGCACGAGGGCGAGGACATCGAGGTGCTGGAGCTCGGCATCGACGAGGCACTGGCGATGATCGCCGACGGCAGGATCATCGACGGCAAGGCGATCATGCTGCTGCAATACGCCGCGCTCCATATCTTTCGCTAGACCGCTGCGGTGGCAATTCTGGCCTGCGCGGCCCTGGCCCCTGTTGAGCAACCCGAAAACTATCTCTAGTCTGCCTCTCAACAAGAACCAGGAGACGCGCCCATGTCCGCTCCGCGCGACGACGAATTCGGTTTTGCGCCCGACTATGATTCCCCGATCCCTTATATGCAGCGCACGCGGGATTATTACAGCGCGATCGGCTACACCACGCCGTATCGCTGGGCGCATTACACCGCGGCGCCGTTCCAGAAGCTGACGAAACCGCTGGCGGAGTCGCGTGTCACCATCATCACGACGGCCGCGCCCTACGATCCCGCCAAGGGTGATCAAGGCCCGGGCGCGGCGTATAATGGCAGCGCCAAATTCTACCAAGTCTATGACGGCGACACCTCGCAACAGCACGATTTGCGCATCTCGCATATCGGTTACGACCGCAAACACACCACGGCGACCGACAACGGCACCTGGTTTCCACTGCCGCAGCTTTTGAAGGCAAGCGCTACGGGCCGCATCGGCGGGGTCGCGCCGCGCTTCTTCGGCGCGCCGACCAATCGCAGCCATCGCGTCACGCTCGACACCGACGCGCCGGAGATTCTGGCGCGCTGCCTTGCCGACAAGGTCGATGTCGCCGTGCTGGTGCCGAACTGCCCGGTCTGCCATCAGACCACGGCGCTGGTCGCAAGGCACCTCGAAGCCAACGGCATTGCGACCGTGATCATGGGCTGTGCCAAGGACATCATCGAACAAGCGGCCGTGCCGCGCTTTTTGTTCAGCGACTTCCCGCTCGGCAATTCCGCCGGCAAGCCGCAGGACATCGCCTCGCAGGCGCAAACGCTGGAGCTCGCGCTCAAACTATTGGAGACCGCGAGCGGGCCGCAGACCACGATGCAGTCGCCGCTGCGCTGGAACGAAGACGCCTCCTGGAAGCTCGACTACAACAACGTCGCGCAGCTTTCACCGGAGGAGCTCGCCCGCCGCCGCGCCGAATTCGACAAGCAGAAGGAGATCGCGCGCGGCAACCGCGCCGCCTGACGTCCTTCCAATAACGACAATAAGCAGGGAGAGAGACGTGACGCGACCGTTCGAAGGCGTGAAGATTCTGGACTTCACGCAAGTGCTGGCCGGGCCCTATGCGAGCTACCAGCTCGCACTTCTGGGAGCCGACGTCATCAAGGTCGAGCGGCGCGAGGGCGAGGACATGCGTCGCACGCCACTCAGCCGCGAATGGGCAGAGCGCGGACTGGCACCGGCGTTCCAGGCCATCAACGGCAACAAGCGCAGCCTGACGCTCGATCTGCAAAAGCCTGACGCGATCGCGATCGTGAAGAAGCTTGCCGCGACAGTCGACGTCGTCATGGAAAATTTCCGCCCGGGCGTGATGGACAAGCTCGGCATCGGCTATGAGGCGCTCTCGGCGATCAATCCAAATCTGATCTATTGCGCGGTGTCGGGTTTCGGCCAGACCGGCCCGGACCGTCTGCGGCCCGGCTATGACGGCAAGATCCAGGCGCTGTCGGGCATCATGGCGATCACCGGTCACCCCGAGACGGGCCCGACGCGGGCGGGCTTTGCCGTGTGCGACGTGCTGTCGGGCGCAACGGCCGCATTTGCGGTGTCGAGCGCGCTCTACCAGCGCGACCGCACCGGCAAGGGCCAGCTCGTCGACGTCTCCATGCTGGAGGCGACGATGGCGTTTCTGTCAGGGCAGATCGCGGATTGGTCGGTCGCCGGCCATCGCCAGCAGCTCTCAGGCAACCAGGCAGTCAGCCGCAAGACCACCGCGAACCTGTTTAGGGCGGGCGACGGTTACATCCTGCTCGCGGTCAACAACGAGAAGCAGTACCGCGCGCTGATGACCACGCTCGGCCGCGAGGACACGCTGAGCGATCCGCGCTTTGCCGACTGGTTTTCGCGCAACGAGAACGAGCCGGCGCTGCGCGCCATCATCGAAGGGGCACTTGCGGCAAAGCCCGCGCGTGAATGGGAGACGATCCTCGAGGACGCCGGGGCGCCCTGCGCCAGCATCTGGAAGATCGAAGAGGTGATCGACCATCCGCAGATCAAGGCGCGCGGTGCGATCCAGGAGCTCGACACGCCTTACGGCCGCCTGCGCTTTGCCGGCAGCGGCTTCAAGCTCGCCCATGGCGGCGGCAAGCTCGACAGGATGGCGCCGGAGCTCGGGGCGGATACGGATGCGGTGCTGGCCGAGCTGGGCTTTGACGCGGCGGAGATCGCGGCGCTGAGAGCGCGGGAGATCGTCTGAGAGCTAGATCGCCTTGGCCGCGACCTTGGCCGCGGCGAGGATCTCGCGCCTGATGGAATCGTCCTTCACCGCGCGCGCCATGTCGGCGGCACCTGTCAGGATCGCCAGCAGCGCCAGCGCGCGCTGGCGCGCATGCGTGCCGCGAAAGCCTTGCGCGACGAGATCCGCGAGGCGCTCCAGCTCTGCCTGGTAGACAGTGCGCGTCGCCGCGTCCGAGCGCGCGACATCGGAGGAAAAGCTCGGAAGCGCGCAGGCCTCATCCAGGCCAACCTCCATTCGCTCACCGAGATAGAAATCGATGAACGGCTCACGCCAGGCGTTGCCGTATTGCGCCTGAAACTGCGCGATGCCGCCGCGCAGGAAGGCGAGCCCATCCGCGACCGCCAGCCGAAATGCATCCGCCTTGGAGTCGAAATGGGCGTAGAACGCGCCCGAGGTGAGGCCCGCCCCCTTTGCGAGCGCGTCCACCCCGGCGCCGCCGAATCCGCCGGTGCGGAAGCCGCGCCCGACCGCATCCGCCAGCCGCGCACGTGCGTCACCATCGCTCTTCTTCGGTCGTGCCATCAAAGCTCACCTCTCGATAGCGATCGTTATATTAGACTTGACGAGATAACGATCGTTATGTTCTATATAACGACCGTTATGTTACGGTTCAAAGGGAGACCTCACATGCCTATCCAGATCATCGTTCCCGAAGGCGCGCTGACGCCATCAGGCGAAGCCGAGGCGTTCGGCAAGCTGACCGAGTTGCTGCTCCGCCTGCACGGCTTGACCGGCAACCGCTTCATGACGCCGAACGTCATCGGCGAGGTCACCGTAGTGCCGAAGCGGCGCACCTATTCCGGCGGCAAGCCTGCCGACATCGCCGTGTTCGAGCTCAAGGTGCCGTCCTTCGTGCTGCCGACACAGGAGCTGAAGGACGCCTGGATCTCCGAGGGAACCGCCATCATCGAGAAGGCCGCCGAGGGACGCATCAGGCGCGAGCACATTTTTGCAAATGTCAGCTACGCTGTGGATGGTGGCTGGGGGATCGGCGGCGAGGCGTTCAGCAACGCCGCGCTCGGATCGGCGGTCGCTGCGGCCTGAGGCGAACAAGTCAAGCTCTTGTAGGGTGGGCAAAGCGAAGCGTGCCCACCATCGCGTATTGAAGCGAGAGGTGGTGGGCACTGCGCGTTGCGCCTTTGCCTACCCTACGGCAGCGCGCCTAGAACAACGAGCCCTGCCCATCATCCGGTGACGCAGCAGCAACCTTCCGCACCGCCTTCTTGGGCTTCGCAACCTCTGCCTCCGCCTCCATCTCCTCCGCGCTGATCGGCAGGAGCAGTTGCTCGTCGTCATTGGCAACGCGGTTGACGCGGGTGGAGACCGGGTGCCAGGCGAATTCGCCGACGCGCGGCGCCGTCATCAGCGGCAGAACCGAATCGATCTCGTCGCCGCGGCAATCGAGCCAGCGCTCGAAATCGCGCGGGCTGATGGTGACGGGCACGCGGTCATGCAGCGTGGCCAAGTCTTCGCCCGCAGCGGCCGTCACGATCGCGACCGTGTCGAGCTCCTCGCCGTTCGGCCCGATCCAGGTTTCGAACAATGCGGCGAAACCGAGCGGCGCACCGTCGGCGTGATGGATGAAGAACGGCTGCTTGCGGCCGCCTTCCGATTTCCATTCGTAATAGCCATCAGCCGGGATCAGGCCGCGTCGCCGGCGAATTGCTTTTTTGAACGCGGGCTTCTCCAGCACCGTCTCCGAGCGGGCGTTGATGAGAAGCGTAAAGCCCTTCGGGTCCTTGACCCAACTCGGCAGCAGGCCCCAGCGCATCAGGCGGAAATGGCGCGCGCCATTCTCGACCAACACCACCGGAATCGGTTGTGTCGGGGCGACATTGTACCGGGGCGGGAAATTCGGCTGGTCGATATAGCCGAACAGTTGCCGTAAGGCCGCGGGGGCCGAAGTTATGACGAAGCGTCCACACATCCTTGCGCCAATATAGGGTCCGTTGAGGTCCTTTTAACCCCGAACGTTAACACTGCGGCCGATGAGCTCAATGGCCTCCCAACCCGCAACGCGCGCACAGACGGGCCCCGAGGCCGCGGCCTGGGCTGAGCGGCTGCGCGTGGCCAACATCAACCCGCGAACCGGGCTTGCCACGGACTATCTCAACCATTTCAATGAAGCGGTCATGCTCCTGGAGATGGTCCCGGACATGCCCGAATGCGCCGAGGATTTCCTGACCTGGTCGCCGCTGTCCTATGCCGAACATTTTACGGCCTCGAACTTCAAGGCGCGGGATCTCGCCATCGAAGCCTATGAGAAGGCCGAACCGAGCGTGCGCGCCCAATTCGACCACATCACCGACACCATGACCTCGATTCTATCAGCGGTCGGCTCGGCCATGCGCGAGGTCGAGAAGGACACGACCCGCGTTCGGCTGGCCGAGCAGGCGACGGCTTGGGTCAAGCCGCTGATCGCGGCTTGCGGCGGCATCATCAATGGCGGCGCGGAAGCCGACGTCGATACCATCATGGCGAACTGAGCCAGGTCGTCAAAAGCATGGCATCCGTCGTCCAGCCGACCCATCCCCAGATCGCGGTCAGTGCCGCGATTTTCCGCGACGGCAAGGTGCTGCTGACGCGACGCGCCCGCTCCCCCGCCAAGGGCTTCTATTCGCTGCCCGGCGGGCGGGTCGAATTCGGCGAATCGCTGCACCAGGCCCTGAGCCGTGAGGTCGACGAGGAGACCGGGCTCGCTATCGAGATCGTCGGCCTTGCTGGCTGGCGCGAGGTGCTGCCGGCCGCACCCGGTGCCGGCCATTACCTGATCATGTCCTTTGCCGCCCGCTGGGTGGCCCGGGAACCGGCCCTGAACGACGAGCTCGACGATTTCAGGTGGATCGCCCCTGACGCGCTCGGCAGCCTCAGCGACCTCAAGCTGACCGGGGGACTGGAGGAGATCATCCAGTCCGCCGCGCGCCTGATCGGCCCCTGAGCGCCCGCCTTGCGTCATCAGCCCTGAGGGGGCATACACGCCGCCGATGTTCCCGCGATTTCTGGCCATTTTTGCCCTGATCCTCGCCTGCGCTTCCGCGCCCGCCCGGGCCCAGGACGTGGCTGCGCCGTTCGACGCCGATTTGCAGCGGCTGGCCGAGATTTTGGGCGGGCTGCACTACCTGCGCGGCATCTGCGGCTCCAACGAGGGCAACAAATGGCGCAGCGAGATGCAGGCGCTGATCGATGCCGAGACCCCCGCCGGCGAGCGGCGCACCCGCATGATCGCCGCGTTCAACCGCGGCTATAACGGCTTCCAGCAGACCTACCGAAGCTGCACGCCGGCGGCGACGGTGGCGATTCGCCGCTACATCGAGGAAGGCTCGAAGATCTCGCGGGATCTGACGGCGCGTTACGCGAACTGAAACCCTCCATTCGTCATTCCGGGGCGCGCGTAGCGCGAACCCGGGAGCCACCTCACCACCAACTCGGCGGCCTGATGGATTCTCAGATGCGCAATTGCGCATCATAGCTCGCGACTTCGTCGCGCCCCGGAATAACAGCGACTGGAACCCTGTCATCGACTTTGTTCACAGCCGTTAACCGTTCTTAAAGATGTGGCCTAGCGGTCGTTAATGCGCGTGCTACACCTCCCGCACAGCGCATCGCCGTGGATCGCGCCCCAGCCCTGATCGAGTTTCATGAGCCAGCCGATTTCCTACGCCCCCGCCCGCGCGCCGCTGCCCGATCACGAGCAGAAACAGGCCGCCCTGAGCTATCTGAACGAGGCCTGGGCCGAAGCACGCCATGACGGCGTCGACGGCGATTGCCTGGCGCAGGCGAGCCTGTTTGCGGCGCTGGCCGAACTCGTGGGCACCTATGGCGAGGACGCGGTGGCGAAATTCGTCGAGGGTTTTCCCGCGCGCATCCGCAATGGCGAGTTCTCCGTCAGCCTCGCACGGCAGTAAGCCCTCCCTGACAAAGCCCCCCCGCAGGCAGGGTCTTCATCAAGGCTCGATCTTGAGCGTCGCTTTCATGTTGGGATGAAAGCGACAGTAATAGTCGACGGTTCCCGCCTTCTTCAGAACCAACGTCGCCGACTTCTTCGGCGGCAGCGTCACGTCGAAATCGCCGTTCGTCGCGGTGGCAGTGTGGGCGAAGACGTCCCTGTTGATCCAGGTGATGGTGTCGCCGACTTTCGCCGACACCTCCGCCGGCGAGATCACGAGATTTTCCATCGTGATCTCGATCGTTGCGGCGTGCGCCGGGACGACCGTCGCCGCAAAGACAAGGGCGATCGAAAACAGTCGTCCCGGCTTCATCGCACGCTCCCTATTTCAGTTCCGACGCGACGTGCTCGGCATGCTGCTGGTGGCCCTGAAAGATCTTCAGGCCGGTCTGCAGCAGGCTCTTCAGTTCGGCATTACCAGCGGACGGAATGAGCTGCGTCTCCAGCGCGCCGTTGACCGTCTTGTGATAGGCGACCTCATTGGCGACATAGGCCTTGTCGAAGGCGGCGCCGTCGAGTTTGTCGAGCTCGGCCAGCTTGTCGCTGGCCTGCTTGGCCAGTGCCTTGCTGGTGTCGTTATCCTCGGGCGTGACGTTCAGCTTCTTGACCAGCGCGAGCGCCTGTTTGTTGACCGCCTCGTGGTCGCGCAACATGTCGTCGGCGAATGCCTTGACGTCCTTGTTCTTCGCTTTCTTCTGCGCCTGCTTTGCCGCGTTGATGTCGATTACGCCCGCGGTGTAAGCGATGTGGGCGATCTGCGGATCGGTAAGCTTATCGGCCGCGCGTGCACCTTGCATCAGCACGGGGCTGGACAACAGAATGGTGGCGGCGATCGCCGCGCTCCAACGAACGAGCATGGTCTGACACTCCTGTGCTGGCGGTTTGCCGGCGTTGCTTCACAGGAATTGGATGGGTGCTTCGCGCAAACGTTCCCGAAAAAAATCAACCGCCGATTCCGAGGCGCTTAAGCACTGCTTCCGTCAGCCGCTCGCAGCGCCAGCCGGCGAACGGAAACGCGTCCATCATCACCGGGCCGATCTCCTTCTCGACATTCTCACGCAGCATGGTGCGGGCGCGGTGCAGCCGCGTCTTCACGGTTTCGGGTTTCACGCCGAGCAGATCGGCGGTCTCCTCGATGTTCATGCCCTCCATGACGCGTGCGACGAAAACCATGCGGAAGGCGTCCGGTAATTCGTCGATGGCGCGTTCCACGACGCGCTGGATTTCACGTTGAGCCATGGTCCTTTCCGGATCGCCTGCGGGAGAAACGGGAAACCTGATGATCTGCGCTTCAAGCGCCTCCTCCGGCACTGAGTCGAGCTCGACATGCGGTTTTGCACTTCGGGCCCGGCCAAGTGCCTCGTTGATGGCGATACGCGACAACCAGGTCGACAACGCGGACTCGCCCTTGAAGCCGTCGAGATGGGTGAAGGCGCGGACATAGGTTTCCTGCACCACATCCTCGGCCTCGCTATCGCTGCGCAAGATTCCGCGCGCGAGGCGGTAGAGCCGGCGGTTATTGGCCTGCATGATCTCGCGGAGCGCGGCCTCGTCCCGGCTGCGCGCCCGATCGATCAGCTCGGCTTCCGATACCCTGAGTCCGGCGGACAGGCCGGCTGCGCTCCGTTGCATGGCGGTCACCTGTCTCCGTTGGTTCCAGGTATTGGATGCAGGCCGGCAGAAAAGGTTCCCAACTTTCTTACCCTCTATTGGAAGGCAAGATTCGTCCCTAATCCGTCTCGATCGGCAGTGTCGGGTCCCTCGCCCACTCGCCCATGGAAGCGTCGTAGAGCGTCAGTCTGTCGTAGCCGAGCTGTGTCAGCATCAGTAGGTCGATCGTCGCCGAGATTCCGCCGCCGCAATAGAGGATCACGTTCTTGTCCCGCGTGACGCCTGCCGCGGCGAATTTGGCTTCGGCATCGGCGAGTGTCGTCAGCGTCTTGTCGGCATTGACGAGGGTTGCAGCCGACACGTTGACGCTACCGGGCACGCGGCCGGGCCGGCCATAGCGGCTCGGCTCGAGCCCCCTATGAAATTGTGGCCCGAGCGCGTTGACAGTGACTGTCGCGGGATCGCCGATCCGCGCCTTCACAAAATCCTTGTCGACGAAGAAGCCGGTACGCGGCGCGGCTTTGAAGCTCGTCGCCGGATAGCCCTTCGGCGCACCGGTCTCGACCGCCCGCCCCTCGTCCTTCCATTTGTCAAAACCGCCGTCGAGCACGCGCGCATCGACGCCGAGCGAACGCAGCATCCACCAGAACCGCGTCGACCACATCATGGTGCCGATGCTGTAGAGCACGACGGTCTTGCTTGCATCGAGCCCGTGGCGGCCGAAGGCGGCCTCTAACTGGGCCACATCAGGCATCATGAAGAATTGTTGCGCGGAAGCGTCGGAGAACTCGCCCTGCAGATCGAGGAAATCGGCGCCGGGGATGTGGCCGGCCGCGAAGGTCTTGTCGCCGGGGACGGCCCGATACGGCACGTCGCTGCCTGGTGGCACCGGCTCGTTGTAGGTCGTGCAATCGTAGAGGCGGAGATGGGGGTCGCCGAGGATCGCGGCGAGTTGCGCGGTGGTGATGAGGGCGGTGGGCTGGGACATTGACTGCACTCCCGTTCGCGCGGAAGTGTAGACCTCCCCCCTCGTCATTGCGAGCGCAGCGAAGCCATCCAGACTGCCGCCGTGGAGGGATTCTGGATTGCTTCGCTACGCTCGCAATGACGGCTGGGGAAACACTGCGCGTCCCTGCACATCGGCTACTGCTTCAACGTCTCCAGAAACCGCACCGCCTCGCCCTGCGACGGCGTCACCAGTTCGCCCTGCCACATCACGCGGCGGCCGCGGATGAAGGTACCGACGGGCCAGCCCGTGACGCGCACGCCGTCATACGGGGTCCAGCCGGCCTTCGACGCCACCCATTTGTTGGTGATGGTTTCGCTGCGCTTGAGGTCCACCACCGTGAAGTCGGCGTCGTAGCCGGCGGCGATGCGGCCCTTGCAGGCTATGTTGTAGAGACGCGCGGGCCCGGCGCTGGTGAGATCGACGAAGCGCGCGAGAGAAAGCCGGCCCGCGTTGACGTGGTCGAGCATCAGCGGCACCAGCGTCTGCACGCCGGTCATGCCGGAGGGCGAAGCGGGATAGGTCTTCTGCTTCTCTTCCAGCGTGTGTGGCGCATGGTCGGAGCCGAGCACGTCGATGATGCCCTGCTCGATGCCGCGCCAGATGCCGGCACGGTGGTCGGCGCCGCGCACCGGCGGGTTCATCTGCGCCAGCGTGCCGAGCCGCTCGTAGCATTCCGGCGCGACCAGCGTGAGATGGTGCGGCGTCGCCTCGCAGGACGCGACGTCCTTGTGGTCGCGCAGGAACTCGATCTCTTCCTTGGTCGAGATGTGCAACACGTGGATGCGTTTTCCCGTCTCATGCGCGATCTTGACCAGTCGCTGGGTCGCCATCAGAGCCGCGGTCTCGTCGCGCCAGACCGGATGCGAGCGCGGATCGCCCTCGATGCGGAGCGACTTGCGGTCGTTGAGGCGATACTCGTCCTCGGCATGGAAGGCGGCGCGGCGTTGGATCACCTGGAAGATTCGGCGCAGGCTCTCGTCGTCCTCCACCAGCAGCGCGCCGGTCGACGAGCCGATGAAGACCTTGACGCCGGCGCAACCCGGGGCACGCTCCAGCACCGGCAGGTCCTGCACGTTCTCGCGGGTGCCGCCGATGAAGAAGGCGAAATCGCAATGCATGCGGTGATGGGCGCGCTTCACCTTGTCGGTGAAGGTGGCCTCGGTCACCGTGAGCGGCGACGTGTTCGGCATCTCGAACACGGCGGTGACGCCGCCCATCACGGCGCTGCGCGAGCCGGTCTCGAGATCTTCCTTGTGCTCCAGCCCGGGCTCGCGGAAATGCACCTGCGTATCCATCACGCCGGGCAGGATGTGCAGGCCCTTGCAATCGATCACTTCGGCGGCGGAGCCTTGCGACAGCGGGCCCAGCTCGGCGATGCGGCCATTGGTGATGCCGATGTCGCGAACGGCCTCGCCGTCCTGATTGACGACGGTGCCGCCTTTGAGGATCACGTCGAAGCGCTGGGTCATGGCTGAAGGCCCCTCTCATCCCCAAGCGCAGGGCTCGAGGTCTTGTCGTTTATGCCTTGCGGGCTTACGTTCCGAAGCAACATGTCGCAAGAGATTTTCGCATGAAATCAGCGTTTCTTCCCGACCGGGGCGTGATCAAGGTCGCCGGCGAGGACGCACGCAACTTCCTCAACGGCCTCATCACCACCGATGTCGACAGGCTCAAGCCGGGCTTGGGGCGATTCGGCGCGCTGCTGACGCCGCAGGGCAAGATCATCGTGGATTTCCTGATCACGGAAGCCCCTGGCGGCCATGGCGGCGGGTTCCTGATCGACTGTCCGAAGCCGCTGGCCGATGGCCTCGCCACCAAGCTGAAATTCTACAAGCTGCGCGCCAAGGTGACGGTGGACATCCTCGATCTCGGCGTGCTCGCGGCCTGGGATGGCCAGCTTGCTGCGCAACCGGACCTAGCCTTTGCCGATCCCCGCAATGCCGAGCTTGGCACGCGCATTCTGATCCCCGAGGATCTCAAGCAGAAGCTCTCGGACCTGATCGGCGCGGAGCTGGTCGATGCCAGCGAATACGAGGCGCACCGGATCGCGCTCGGCGTGCCGCGCGGCGGGCTCGATTTCATGTACAGCGACGCGTTCCCGCACGAGACCAACATGGATCGCCTTGCTGGCATCGATTTCGACAAGGGCTGCTATGTCGGCCAGGAAGTCGTCTCGCGCATGCAGCATCGCGGCACCGCGCGCACCCGCAGCGTGAAGGTGCTGCTCGAGGACTCCTCGCCGGAAGTTGGCGTCAGTGTCATGGTCGGCGACAGGTCCGTCGGCACCATGGGCTCATCGGCGAAGGGCAAGGGCATTGCGCTGGTGCGCATCGACCGCGTTGCGGATGCGCTCGATGCCGGCCAGCCGCTGACGGCTGGCGGACTCACGCTGAAGCTGGCAGAACCCGAAATCGTTCGCATTCCCGCAAAGCAGCCCATCGCATGAGCCGTGCTCCCCGCCTGCATCCCGACGGAAAGACCCGCTGCCCCTGGCCCGGCGAAGACCCGCTCTATGTCGCCTATCACGACACCGAATGGGGTGTGCCTGAATATGACGACCGCGCACTCTATGAAAAGCTGATCCTCGACGGCTTTCAGGCCGGCTTGTCCTGGATCACGATCCTGCGCAAGCGCGATAATTTCCGCAAAGCCTTCGACGATTTCCAGCCGGAGAAGATCGCGCGCTACAACGAGAAGAAAGTGCACGCGCTGATGAACGATGCCGGCATCGTGCGCAACAAGGCCAAGATCGACGGCGCGATCCTGAGTGCGAAGTCGTATCTCGACATCATGGAAAACGGACCCGGCTTCTCGAAGCTGCTGTGGGACTTCATGGACGGCCGGCCCAAGGTCAACAACTTCAAGACCACGGCGAGCGTGCCGGCGTCGACGCCGCTGTCGGTTCAGATCTCCAAGGAGCTGTCCTCGCGCGGCTTCAAATTCGTCGGCCCGACCATCGTCTATGCCTTCATGCAGGCGACCGGCATGGTCAACGATCATCTCGTCGACTGCCATTGCCACGCCACCTGCAGCAAGATGCAGCGCAAGCCGCGCCTCAAGGCCAAATGACCGCCAAGAAGACCGCGCGCGCAGTGGAGTTGCGCGCCTGGCAGCGCATGCTGTCGGGCCGGCGGCTCGATCTGCTCGATCCCTCCCCGCTCGATATCGAGATCGCCGACATCGCACATGGGCTGGCGCGCGTCGCCCGCTGGAACGGGCAGACCACAGGGGCGCATATCTTTTCGGTGGCACAGCACACGCTACTGGTCGAGACCGTGCTGCGGCACGAGATGCCGCGCGTCGACCAGCGCATGCGGCTCGCAGCCCTGCTGCACGATGCGCCCGAATATGTGATCGGCGACATGATCTCGCCGTTCAAGGCCGTGCTCGACGGCCATTACAAGGCAGTGGAGAAGCGCCTGCTCGGCGCCATCCACATCCGCTTCGGCCTGCCGCCAGTGCTCCCTGACGAGATCACGCAGGCGATCAAGGCCGCCGATCGCGGCGCGGCTTACCTCGAGGCGACCGAGCTTGCCGGCTTCAGCGAGAGCGAGGCCAAGCGCCTGTTCGGCAGGGATCCCGGCCTCTCCGACAATATCAGGCGCGACTATCTGACGCCCTGGACGGCGGCGCGGGCCGAAAAGCAGTTTCTGGAGCGATTTGGCGCCGTGTTTGCGTGAGCACGTATTGGGTTGGTGCCGCCTCACGCTTCGCCGGGACGACGATGTTGAGGCGCTTTGCCCACTCTACGGCACCGGCTATAATCGCCCAAAAAGGTCCGCCATGATCCACGTCTGCTCGCTCGCCGCCCTTCCCGAAACCGTTCGCCGCACCGGGGCCAGCCATGTGCTGACCGTGATGGCCAATGTCGAACAGGTGGCGCGGCCGGTGTCGGTGCTGCCGGCCAATCATCTCAAGGTGTCGATGGACGACATCACCGAGGAGATGGACGGCTTTGTCGCGCCGTCCAAGACCCACATCGAGCAGGTGCTGAATTTCGTGCGCGGCTGGGACCGCGCTGCGCCGCTCGTGGTGCATTGCTATGCCGGCATCAGCCGCTCCACGGCGAGCGCGTTCGCCGCCGTCTGCGCGCTCAATCCTGATCGCGACGAGATCGAGATCGCGAAGAAGATCCGCGCGGCCTCCCCGATCGCCTCGCCGAACCGGCGCATCGTCGATCTCGCCGACCGTGCGTTGGGGCGCAACGGCCGCATGCTGCGCGCGCTCGACGAGATGGGGCCGGGCGAGATGCTGGTCGAAGGCCGCCCCTTCGTGATCGAGCTCGAATGACATCAGCGATCTTGGGATGAGCGACAAGCTGCTGACGCCGATCGAGATCGGCCTGACTGCCGCGATCGTCGCGATCGAGGATCACGAGCCGCTGGTGCTGACTGCGCGGGGCGCTGACGGGCTCGCCGGCCTGCCGTTCGGTCCATTCGATGCGCCGAGCCATCGCACCTTCGAGATCGGCCTGCGCGCCTGGGTCGAGGAACAGGCGGGATTGCGGCTCGGCTATGTCGAGCAGCTCTATACGTTTGGCGATCGCGGCCGTCATGCCGAGGCCGGCGACACCGGCGCGCATATGGTGTCGATCGGCTATCTCGCGCTGACACGCGGCGCCGAGGGTGCCGCGAATGCCGCGAGCTTCGAGCCCTGGTATCGCTTCTTCCCCTGGGAGGACTGGCGCGAGGCGCCACCGGCGATCATCGCCCGTGACATCATTCCGGCGCTGACGGCATGGGCCGAGGAAGAGACGCCCGAGACGACGCGCGCGCTGCCGCGCAAGGATCGCGTGCGATTCTATTTCGGCCTCGAGGGTGCTTCCTGGGACGAGGAGCGCGTGCTCGACCGCTACGAGCTGCTCTATGAGGCCGGCCTCGTCGAGGAAGCCCGGCGCGACGGCCGGCCTGCGGCACTGGCGCGCAAGTCCCTGCCCGCGCTCGGCACGTCCATGCGCTTCGACCACCGCCGGATCCTCGCCACCGCGATTGCCAGGCTGCGCGCAAAGCTGAAGTATCGTCCTGTGGTGTTTGAACTTTTGCCCGCCGAGTTCACACTCACTGAGTTGCAGTATACGGTGGAGGCGATCTCCGGCCGGCATCTGCACAAGCAGAATTTCCGTCGTCTAGTCGAAACCGAGGCGCTGGTCGAACCGACCGGCGTGATGTCGACACAGACGGGCGGGAGACCGGCGGCCCTCTATCGCTTCCGCCGCGACGTGCTCCAGGAACGGCCGGCGCCCGGCTTGCGGGTACGCTCCCGGCGCTAGATCAAGATTGCGGTCGGCCCCCGCCCGCCGATTGCCAGGAGGCCCCATGTTCGACGCCCCGTTCGACGTCTTTGCAGTGATGATTGCGATCGCCGCGTTCCTGATCGCGCTGAAAGCGTCGAACCAGGCGACCGAACTGCGCCGTCGGCTGGGCTCGCTGGAGGCCGCGCTGCAGGCGCAGCGACAGGTTCAGCCACCGCCACCGCTGCCCGTGCAGGAGCAGCCAAGCACGCCCACGACAAATGCGGCAGAGCCGCCGCCGCTTGCGCCGGAAGCCGAGACCGCGCCGCCGCTCGTCACCGAAGAGGCTTCGCCGCCTCCGCCCGAAGCAAGTCCTGAGGCCAGCCCCGCAGCCGACGCACCGCCGCCACCTTTGCCCGCCCCCGCCCCCGGTTTCGAGGAACGGCTCGGCACCCGCTGGGTGGTATGGATCGGCGGCCTGGCGCTTGCGCTCGGTGGCTTCTTCATGGTGCGCTATTCGATCGAGGCTGGCCTTGTCGGCCCCGGCGTACGCGTGTTCCTCGGCGGCCTGTTCGCGGCCGCGCTTTTGGGTGCCGGCGAATGGACGCGGTGCAAAGAAAGCATCTCGAGCATTGCAGCGCTGCCGATTGCCAACATCCCCGCGATCCTCACCGCGGCCGGAACGGCGGTGGCTTTCGCAACCGTGTATGCGGCCTACGCGCTCTATGGCTTCCTCGTGCCTGCCACCGCTTTCGTGCTGCTCGGCATCGTGGCGTTGGCCACGCTCGCGGCAGCATTGCTGCACGGACCGGCGCTCGCGGGCCTCGGCGTCGTCGGCGCCTTCGCGACGCCGGTGCTCGTCTCCAGCGGCAAGCCGGACTATTGGGCATTGTACATCTATCTTGCCGTCGTCACCGCCGCGAGCTTTGGCCTCGCCCGCATCCGGCTGTGGCGCTGGCTCGCGGTCACGACGATCGTCTTCGCCGTGCTCTGGACTTTCCCGGGTCTCGACACCGGTGACCTGCACGTCGCGCCGCACGCATTCCACGTGATCGCCGGCTTCGTGCTCGCTGCACTGCTGGTCGTCTGCGGCTTCCTGTTCGGCCCAGCCATCGAAGGCGGACAGATCGAAGCGGTCTCGTCGAGCACGCTGGGCGCCTATCTGTTCGGCGCGATGCTGATCGTGCTGTCGAGCGCGCATGCCGACCTGTCGCTGATCGCCTTCACGCTGCTTGTTGCGGCGACGCTGTTCGTCGCCTGGCGCGCGGAGGCCGCCGTCGGCGCGCTGGGCGCGGCCGCTGCAACCGTGTTCATCGTGTTCGCCGAATGGGCGGTGCGCGCCAATCCTGACATGCTGGTGCTGCCGGGCGGCCCAATGCCCGGCATCACGCCGACCGCGATCGATAGCGCGGTGACGCAGCATCTGGTGATGGCCGCGATCTTTGCCGCCGGCTTCGGCATCGCCGGCTTCTTCGCGCAAGGACGCTCCCATTCGGCCATCATTCCCGTGGTGTGGTCGGCAGCAGGTGTCGCGACGCCAATCGCGATCCTCATCGCGCTCTACGCCCGCATTGCCCATCTCGACCGCTCGATCCCGTTCGCGATCCTCGCGGTGCTGCTCGCCGCCGCCTTTGGCTTTGCGACGGAAACGCTGACCCGTCGGGAGAGCCGGCCGGGCCTTGCGATCTCGACGGCGCTGTTTGCGACCGGCACGCTCGGCGCGCTGGCGCTGGCGCTGACCTTCGCGCTGGAGAAGGGCTGGCTGACCATCGCGCTGGCGCTGATGTCGCTCGGCACCGCCTGGATCGCGCTGCAGCGGCCGATCCCATTCCTGCGCTGGCTTGCCGCCATCTTCGCCGGCATCGTCACCGCGCGCATCCTCTATGATCCGCGCATCGTCGGAGATGCCGTCGGTACCACGCCGATCTTCAACTGGCTGCTGTGGGGCTATGGCCTGCCGGCCGCCTCGTTCTGGGCGGCGAGCCACTTCCTGCGCCGCAGGGGCGACGATGCGCCGCTGCGCATGGTGGAAGCGGCCGCGATCCTGTTCACCGCGCTGCTCGCCTTCATGGAGGTCCGCCACTTCGCGACCGGCGGCGACATGATCGCATCGCCCTCGCTGCTCGAAGCCGCGCTGCAGGTCTGCGTGGCGCTGGCGATGGCGATCGGACTGGAGCGGCTGCGGCTGCGCAGCCACAGCATCGTGCACAATGTCGGCGCGATCGTGCTCACGGCGATCGCAGGCTTCGTCAGCGTGTTCGGCCTGCTGTTCCTGGAGAACCCGCTGCTGTGGCACATTGATGTCGGCGGCGCCTTGTTCAACCTGCTGCTGCTCGGCTACGCATTGCCGGCGGTGCTGATGCTGCTGCTCGCTTATGCGGTGGCTGACGCGCGGGGCAAGATCTATGCGAATACGATTGCGGGTGCGGCGCTGGTGTTTGCGCTTGTCTACCTGACGCTGGAGATCCGCCGCTTCTATCACGGCCCGTTCCTCACCACCGGCGAGACCACGGGGGCCGAGCAATACACCTATTCGATCGGCTGGCTCGCCTTCGGCGTCATGCTGCTCGGCATCGGCATTCTCGCCAACTCCGAGCGGGCACGGCTGGCGTCCGCCGCCGTCATCGCGCTGACGATCCTGAAGGCCTTCGTCATCGACATGTCGACGCTGACAGGCGTCTATCGGGCCCTGTCGTTCATGGGCCTCGGCATCGTGCTGGTCGCGATCGGCTGGCTCTACCAGCGCATCCTGTTCCGGCGGCAGGCAGCGCCACCGCCGGCTCCGCAGACGGGCAGCTAAAGGATCAGGCCGCGCGGACCGACTCCAGGAACTGCGCGACCTCGACCTTGAGGCGTGTGCTGTCGGACGCGAGCGACTTCGCCGCCGACAGGACTTCGACTGACGCCTCGCCGGTCTCGATCGCACCGCGCTGCACGTCGGTAATGTTCGACGACACCTCCTGGGTGCCAACCGAGGCCTGCTGGACGTTTCGCGATATCTCCTGCGTCGCCGCGCCCTGCTCCTCGACCGCGGCGGCGATCGCCGCCGACACTTCCGACAGCCGCTCGATGGTGCCGCCAATCTCCTGGATGGCGTTGACGGATTCCTGCGTTGCGGCCTGAATGCCCGAGACCTGCGCCCCGATCTCGCCGGTTGCCTTCGCGGTCTGTTCGGCCAACGCCTTCACCTCGGAGGCGACGACGGCAAAGCCGCGGCCGGCCTCGCCCGCGCGCGCCGCCTCGATGGTGGCGTTCAGGGCCAGCAGATTGGTCTGGCCCGCGATGGTGTTGATGAGCTCGACGACGTCGCCGATGCGGGCGGCCGCCTGCGACAGCTCGTTGACGCGCTCGTTGGTCCGCGACGCCTGCTCGACGGCTTCCGCCGCCATCCGTGCCGAGTCCTGCACACGGCGGCTGATCTCGGTGATGGAAGACGAGAGTTCCTCGGAAGCGGAAGCCACCGCCTGCACGTTGGTGGATGCTTCCTCGGAAGCCGCGGCGACGACAGTCGCCAGTTCCTGTCCGCGCTGGGCAGTATTGGTCAGCGTCGACGCGGAAGCCTCGAGCTCGGTCGAGGCCGACGACACGGTGCCAACGACTTCGCCGATCATGGTCTCGAACTTGCGGGTGATGGCGTCGACGCGGCGACCACGCTCGATCTTGGCCTCGGCGTCGAGCCTCGCCGCCTCGTCGGCGGCCCGCTTGGCGATCAGCGCTTCCTTGAAGATCTGCAGCGCATCCGCCATCGATCCGATCTCGGTCTTCTCGCCACGGTGCGGCACCTCTGCCGACAGATCGCCTTCACCGAGCGACTGCATCGGCTTGATGATCGAGGCAATGCCGCGCGACACGTCGCGCACGAGATAGTAAGCCGCGGCGATCGCGATCGCGACCGAAGCAATGATGATGCCCACCAGCACGCGGAAGATCATGGCGTAGCTGTCGGCCGCCTGCTTCGTCTCCAGCTCGGCGCCGTGATTGTTCAGCTCAATGCCCTTCTGAAGCAGCGGATCGGCCGCCTGGGCCATCTTCGCGACCTTGGTCTGCAACATCTCGTTGGCGTCAGTCGGGAACTTTCCGGGGCTCTTGCGCGACAGCGCCATCACATCCTGCACGCCCGTCAGGTAATCGGCCCACGCCTTGGTCCATTGCTGGTAGAGCGAGCGCTCTTCGGCCGAGGTAATCAGCGGCTCGTAGACCTTGCGGGTGGTCTCGATGCGCGCCTGCAGCGAGGCCAGCCGCTTCTCGGCGGCCTCCTTGCCCTCGATTGTGTCCTGCATCAGGTGCAGGCGAAGCGCGACGCGCAGCTCGTTAATGTCAGCCCGCATCGAGCCCAGCGCACGCACGCTCGGCAGCCAGCTCTCCGCGATCTCGACTGTGTGGGAATTGATGTTCTGCATCGTGCCGATTGCCACGACGCCGACGCCGGCGAGCGAGAGCACGAGGACCGACAACACGGTCAGAAGCTTGAAGACGATCGACAATTTCGACATCACGACAAATCCCGATGAGACCTAAACGCACACGTCACCTGCGCCATGACCGTCAGACGGACGGCAGGGCGGGTCATTCCAACAATGCTGGCTGGTTCTTATCCGGCAAGATTGCGCACATAGTTGCAACCAGCCGTTAACAGAGACCTACGTGGAACTACGGATAGTGACATTGTGGCCGTTATTTCTTCCACAACCATTTGTTGCAGCGTCGCGAACGTTCCATCGCGCCACACCGGTGCGCCGCGGCCGGCGCGCCGTGAACGGGGCAGGCCTGGATCAGGCGGCGCGAACGGTACCCAAGAACTTGCCGACCTCGAGCTTGAGACGGTTGCTGTCGCCGGACAGCGACTGCGCCGCCGAGAGCACCTGCGCGGAGGCGGAGCCGGTCTCGCTCGCGCCGCGCTGTACGTCGGTGATGTTGGCCGAAACCTGATGGGTGCCTTCAGCCGCCTGCTGTACGTTGCGGGAAATCTCCTGCGTCGCGGCGCCCTGCTCCTCGACGGCGGCTGCGATTGTCGAGGAAATTTCCGACAGTTTCTCGATGGTGTCGCTGATGTCCTTGATGGCACCGACCGAGAATTCCGTCGCGGTCTGAATGCTGGCGATCTGTTGGCCGATCTCGCCGGTCGCCTTCGCGGTCTGCTCGGCGAGGGCCTTGACCTCGGAGGCCACCACAGCAAAGCCGCGGCCGGCCTCACCGGCGCGCGCGGCCTCGATGGTGGCATTGAGTGCCAGCAGGTTGGTCTGGCCGGCAATGGTGTTGATCAGCTCGACCACGTCGCCGATCCGCGTCGCGGCCGCGGAGAGCTCGCTGACGCGATCGGTCGTGGTGCGGGCCTGGTCGACCGCATCGCCGGCGACGCGGGCGGATTCCTGCACCTGCCGGCTGATCTCTGTGATCGACGACGACAGCTCCTCGGTCGCCGACGCCACCGACTGCACGTTGGTGGATGCTTCCTCGGAAGCGGCAGCGACCATGGTGGTGAGCTTTCGTGCGCGCTCCGCCGTCGAGGTCAGCGTGGAGGCCGACGCTTCGAGCTCGGTCGAGGCGGAAGACACCGTCTCGATGATTTCGCCGACCGCCGCTTCGAACCCGTCGGCAAGCTTGTGCATCTCGGCCTTGCGCTGCTCGGCGGCAACCCGAGCCGCGTCGGCCTGCTCTGCCCTCATCCGGTCGACCGCAAGGCCGTTCTGCTTGAACACCTCCACTGCTCGCGCCATCTCTCCTATTTCAACAGGCTGGCCCGCGCACGGCACTTCGACCTCGAAATCTCGATCAGCCAATCCTCTCATCGCGGCCGTGATCGCGGAAAGCGGCTTGAGAATGCGCGAGAAGGTAATCCAGAAGCTCAGCCCTGCCAGAACCAGCGAGATGCCGAGAAACGCAAGCGTGATGATGAAATTCCGGAGACTGGACGTCGCCTCCAGATTTGCTTCTTGCTCGGCAGCTGATCCGATGGACCCTGCAAGCTTCAGTACGGCATTGATACCTGCAGTCGCGCGAGCGAAGTAGTCGGCCCCGCTGATCGTATAAGCCCCGGAGTCCCCGGCCGAAAGCACAAGCGCACGAGTCTCTCCGTAGCTGCCGAAATAGGTCCTCTCCACTTCGGCCATGGACTCGCCGATCCCCGTCGGCAAATCCGGGCGGAGCCGCAGCGGCACCACCGCCTCCCATGCGAGCTCGACCTTGGACCGCAGCCCGGCGAGACGCTGGAGTTCGCCAGCGCCAAGCTTGGCGCGAGCGCCGACAGCACCGGCGAGCAGCGCACGCTCTCTCCCCGCGTTCTCGGCCATTTGGGCCGTCAGGTGCCGCACGCCAATGAGCTGGGCGAGTTTTGCGGCGGGAGGACTGGTCAAAGTCTCGAGCGTTAACCGCAACCGGTTGCTCGCGATCTCGATCACGTCGGTGATCGCGGCGGCGAAGCCGTCGACCACCTCAGGAGCCCGTTCGGAGCGTGGCCGCGAGAGATTGGTGGCGGCGTTCGCTCGGAGGCCGCGCAGCGACTCGAATCTGGCCTGGGCTTCCGCAATTTGCGACTGCGCCAGCGCCATTTCAGGAATGGACCGGATCTCGACGATAGCTGCTTGGAACGCCGCGTCCGCCGATCCTTGGGCCTTGTCGATCTCGGCAGCGTGTTCGTAAGCAAGTGGATCGGCGGATTTCAGCGCGCCGTTGGTCAGTCCGCGTTCGATCGCCCATTGTCCTGCGCTCTGGAGCAGCAGTTGGGCGGCGCGATTGACCTTCAGGAACGCATCGGCATCCTGCCGCTTGCCGATGGCGTGGAAGGCAATCAAACTAGCCGATCCCACACCCAGTAGCACCAGCGCCGCGATGATCGCCGGCAGCGCAATTCCTATGCGCAATCTGATGTGGCTCAACATTCCCGCTTCCTCAGAAACGCGAGCAGCCATGTCATTGCCGGCCGCTTGGACGTTGATCGCCCTTACCCGGAAGGCTATCGGCCAGAGCTCCATCTGCGGTTAACGGCGAGATCCGCAGAAGTACTGATTTTTTGCGCTACATAATTGAAATCGAAGGAATTTGATCTCGTCATAGTTGTAAATTGCAGCCTCAAGTCAACGCGGGGTCATTTTGCATCCGACGGCTTCGCCGGCCAAGCTGATGCGAAACACCGGCTGCTTGTTCTCGTCGAGCAGCTCCATGCTCCATTTCGCATTCGGCTTCAGATTGCGGGCGATGCTGCCGAGCAGATTGGCGCAGACCTCGGTCATCTCGGTCCAGGCCGCAGCACGATCCTCGAACTCGTACGGCTGATCAGCGGCGCCGGAATATCGGCCGGTGCTGATGCGAAAGAAATACAGCGACATTATCGAACTCTTGCGTAGGGCCGCCTCCCGGCCGTTGCGCAGGCTGGGGCGACAGTCGCTACCAAGGCATAAAAACCGCGGGCCGTATGACTACGGCGCCACGGCTTCGCGTGCGATGCATTCGTCAAAAGCGGGTAAATTGAGCGCGCAGGCTTGCGCCTGACATCACTCGGTCGAGCGGCGCAGTTCCAGCGGACCTTCGTTCTTCGATTCCGACTTTGGCTCGGACCTCGCGTCCGACCTCACCGGCTCGATCCGGCTGCTCTCGACCCTCGGCGTCTCGACCCGCGCGGCAACCTCGGTGCTCGACGTATTGACCGAACCGGTCTGCTCCGGTGCATGCAGCGAGCGCGGCCGTGCGACGGCACGCGCCATCAGCATCTGGTTGCCGCCCTGGTGGTGGAAGTCGCAATAGGCAAAGCCCATGCCTGAGACCGAGCCGCGGAAGCTGCGGTCGTCGGTCTTCTCAAGGTTGAAACAAGGCTCGAACGGAATGCCCTTAATCGAGGCGCAAACGTTCTGGCCGCGGATCTGGAGAGTGTTGCCCGGCAGGCGGAGATGGCGCACCGGGCCCGAGCCCGAGAACTGCACCGCGCCGGCAGCACCGAGATCGTCAAGGATCCGGCCTGCGCCGCGGGTACCGTCGAAACAGGTGAAGGCGAAGACCTTGCCGGCGACGAAGCGGCGTGCCTCGTCGGCGTTCATACTCCCAGCCAAGGCGATGGCCGGTGCAAACGTCACGACTGCCGTGACAGCCCCCAACACAATACGCGCAAGCATGCTCTACTCCGAACCGACCCCGCAGCGGGCGATGCCTTTATCTCTTTACCCGCTGCTTACCATACTAACCATGGCGACATTGAAGCAGCTTGGTTGGTAAAGTCTGAACGTCGTTAGAGAATTTTTACCACGATGCGGCCGCGGACCTGGCCGGCCAGGATTTTCGCACCCCATTCCGGAGCCTGATCGAGCGAAATTTCCGTAGTGATTTCAGATAGTTTCGCCCTGTCCAGATCGGAGGCGAGGCGCTGCCAGGCGGCTTTTCGCGGTTCGATCGGACACATCACGGAATCGATGCCGAGAAGGCACACCCCGCGCAAAATGAAGGGTGCGACAGAAGACGGCAGGTCCATGCCAGCCGCGAGACCGCAGGCGGCGATGGCGCCACCGTACCTGGTCATCGACAGCAGATTCGCCAGCGTGGTCGAGCCGACGCTATCGACGCCGCCCGCCCAGCGCTCCTTGGCCAGCGGCTTTGCCGGTGCGGACAATTCACTGCGGTCGATCACCTCGGCGGCACCCAGGTTCTTCAGGTAATCGGCCTCGGAGGCGCGGCCGGTCGAGGCGATGACGTGGTAGCCGAGCCGGGACAGCACGGCGATGGCGACCGAGCCGACACCGCCTGCCGCGCCGGTCACGACCACAGGGCCACTCTTCGGCGACAGGCCGTGCTTCTCCAGCGCCAGCACCGAGAGCATCGCGGTGAAGCCGGCGGTGCCGATCGCCATGGCATCGCGCGCCGACAGGCCCTGCGGCAGGGCGACCAGCCAGTCGCCCTTGACCCGCGCCTTCTCGGCATAGGCGCCGAGATGGGTCTCGCCCATGCCCCAGCCGGTGCAGACGACCTTGTCGCCGGCCTTCCACTGCGGATGGGAGGAGGCTTCGACCGTGCCTGCGAAATCGATGCCGGCGATCATCGGGAAGCGGCGCACCACCGGCGCTTTGCCTGTCAGCGCGAGGCCATCCTTGTAGTTCAGCGTCGACCATTCAACGCGGACGGTGACGTCGCCGTCCATCAGCTCGGCTTCGTCGAACTGCGTGAGCGCGACGGTAGTGCCTTTGTCCGCCTTGTCGATCCGGATCGCCTTGAACGTGGCCACAGCAAACTCCCTGACTTGTTTGACCGGGATGTTTAGCCGATCAGGCAGGCTGCGCAACCACTCGCTGAACCGGCTTCTCCACGATCGGGAGATTGATCAGCGCCGAGAGCACACCGAATAGGATCGAGAGCCACCAGATCGGCGTATAGGAACCGAACTTCTCGAAGACGATGCCACCTAACCAGACGCCGAGGAAACCGCCGACCTGATGGCTGACGAAGGCGAAGCCATAGAGCGTCGCCAGCCAGCGCGTGCCGAACATCAGCGCCACCAGCGCCGAGGTCGGCGGCACCGTCGACAGCCAGGTGAGGCCGGAGATTGCACCGAACGCGATCGCGGAGAACGGCGTGATCGGAAACGAGATGAAGGCGAGCGTCGCGAGCGCACGGGTGAAATAGATCGCCGAGAGGATGTAGCGCTTCGGCAAGCTATTCTGGAGATAGCCGACGCTGAGCGAGCCCATGATGTTGAACAGGCCGATAGCCGCGATCACCCAGCCGCCGGTTTGCGTCGAGATGCCGCGATCGACCAGGAACGCCGGCAGATGCACGGTGATGAAAGCGAGCTGGAAGCCGCAGGTGAAGAAGCCGAGCACCAGCAGCACGTAGGAGCGATGACCAAAAGCCTCGGCAAGCGCCCTGGTGATGGTCTGCTCATCCGCGGGCGCCGCGTTGGCCGTGGTTGCGACCGGCGGCGTCGAGATCGCCAGCGCAAGGGGGATGATCAGGAGCATCAGGAAGCCGAACACGGTGAGCGCCTGCTGCCAGCCGAAATTGTCGATCAGGGCGACGCCGATCGGCGCGAACAGGAACTGGCCGAGCGAGCCCGCCGCAGTGCCGGCGCCGAGCGCAAGCCCGCGCTTCTCGGCTGGCAATAGTTTCGTGAACGCCGACAGCACCAGATTGAACGAGCAACCGGCGAGGCCGAAACCGACCATCACGCCCGCACCGATGTTGAGCGACAGCGGCGTCGACGAATAGCGCATCAAGAGAAGCCCGCCGGCATAGAGCAGCGCGCCGACGCACATCACACGGAACAGGCCGAAGCGATCGGCGACCGCGCCGGCGAACGGCTGGCCCAACCCCCACAACAGATTCTGGAAAGCGATGGCGAGGCCGAACACGTCGCGCCCCCAGGCGAACTCATGGCTCATCGGCTGCACGAAGAAGCCCAGCGCCGAGCGCGGACCGAAGCCGAGCATGCCGATCGCGCAGCCGCAGAGGATGATGACCGCCGGGGTGCGCCAATTGGAGGAACGAGAGGGAGCGAGCTCGCCCGCTGGGATCGACATGGTGTTCCTCATTCGGCGTTGGCGGTCCGCAAATCGGCGGCCGCGAGTCAGCCGTTTAATGCAGATGCATGAAAATCGAAAGTCAAAAATGATTGCGTTCCATGAAGGGCTTTTGCCGGAGCGTTGCGTTTGATCGCTGCCTCCGTCGGCGCACGGAGCACGAGTTGACGGAAATGTGTGCGACTCGGCCTAGCGGATCGCCCAAGGGCGTGCTATTTCAGATTTACTCAGATTGAGTATATGCAAGCTCTGGCGAAATTCCCACCGGCCGCTTCGGCCGGATTTCTCAGGGCCCGTATATACTCAAATAGAGCATAATTGACCTGCACGGGAGGCTTCGATGCCGATTGCTGAAATTTACGGCCCTGATGATTTCGCCGACCGGCCGAAGGGCCAAGCCACCCCCACTCCGGTCGCGCCGGCACGATCAGGGCCGACGCTGCCGCGCCCTTCGCTGGAATGGACCGGCGAGGTGGAACGCGCGACCGCGCCGATCTACGAGCGCGTCAAACATGTGATCCCGGCGATCGAGTGGCCGCTGATGGCGCCGACGATTCACGCGATCAACCAGCTCAAGCGAGAGCGCAACGCGGTGATCCTCGCGCACAATTACCAGGCGCCGGAGATCTTTCACGGCGTTGCCGACATCGGCGGCGACTCGCTCCAGCTCGCAGTCGAGGCCACCAAGGTGAAGGCCGACATCATCGTCCAGTGCGGCGTGCACTTCATGGCGGAGACGTCGAAGCTGCTTAATCCGGACAAGACGGTGCTAATCCCTGATACACGCGCCGGCTGCTCGCTCGCCGCCAGCATCACCGGCGCCGACGTCCGGCTGCTCCGCGAGAAGTTTCCCGGCGTGCCTGTCGTTGCCTATGTCAATACGTCGGCGGAAGTGAAGGCGGAGGTCGACATCTGCTGCACCTCGTCAAACGCGGTGCAGGTGGTCGAGAGCCTGAACGCACCGCGCGTGATCTTCCTGCCCGACCGCTATCTCGCAACTTACGTGGCCTCGAAGACCGACGTGAAGATCATCGCCTGGAAGGGCGCGTGCGAGGTGCATGAGCGCTTCACCGGCGAGGAGCTGCGCGCCTTCCGCGATGCCGACCCCTCCGTGCAGATCATCGCGCATCCCGAATGTCCGCCTGATGTGCTGGCGGAAGCCGACTTCACCGGCTCGACCGCGCACATGATCAATTGGGTGCGCGAACGGCGGCCGAAGCGCCTCGTGATGATCACGGAATGCTCGATGGCCGACAATGTCCGCGCCGAGCTGCCTGATGTCGAGATGCTGCGCCCCTGCAATCTCTGCCCGCACATGAAGCGCATCACGCTGGCCAACATCCTGGAGAGCCTGCTGACGCTTGGCGAGGAAGTGACGATCGATCCCGCGCTTGCAGGACGCGCGCGGCGTTCGGTCGAGCGGATGATCAATTTGAAGAACTGACAACACATTCGGTGTCCTCCCGGACAGGCGAAGCGCAGATCCGGGACCCAAAACCACAGGAAGATGTGGTTGCGAAGAACGACGTTGCAGAGCTTCGCCAGACAACTTCCGCCGCGGCGTATGGGTCCCAGCTTTCGCTGGGACGACAGTTGAGTGAAAGGAAAGAGCCATGACAAACATCCACAACCTCACCCGCTCCACCGACGATGTCGTGATCGTCGGCGGCGGCCTCGCCGGATTGTTCTGCGCACTGAAACTCGCGCCGCGGCCGGTGACGCTGATCTCGGCGGCGCCGCTCGGACAGGGCGCCTCATCCGCGTGGGCGCAAGGCGGCATCGCGGCTGCCGTCGCCGATGGCGACAGTCCCGAGGCACATGCCGCGGATACGATTGCGGTCGGCGGCCGCATCGTCGATGAAGCGATCGCGCTCGGTATCGCGCGCGAGGCCGGCCCGCGGATTCACGATCTGCTCGCCTATGGCGTGCCGTTCGACCGCGATCTCGAAGGCCGGCTTGCAGTGGGGCGGGAAGCCGCGCATTCGGCGCGGCGGATCGTGCACGTCCGCGGCGATGGCGCGGGCGCAGCCATCATCGCGGCACTGAGCGAGGCTGTACGCCGCACGCCGTCGATCCGCCTGATCGAAGGTTTTGTCGCCGAAGCGCTGCTCACCGACGATGGCGCCGTCACCGGCCTTCAATTGCGCGAGGCCGGCAATTTTGCGGCAAGGCCCGTGATGATCGCCTCGCGCGCAGTCGTGCTCGCGACCGGCGGCATCGGCCATCTCTATGCCGTCACCACCAATCCGGCTGAGGCCCATGGATCTGGCCTCGCGATCGCCGCTCGCGCCGGCGCTGTGATCGCCGATCCGGAATTCGTGCAATTCCACCCGACCGCCATCATGGTCGGGCGTGATCCGGCGCCGCTTGCGACCGAGGCGCTGCGCGGCGAAGGCGCGACCTTGATCAACAGCGAGGGTGAGCGCTTCATGGCGGCGCAACATCCCCTCGCCGAACTCGGGCCGCGCGACATCGTGGCCCGCGGCGTGTTCGCCGAGATCGCGGCGGGCCGCGGCGCCTTCCTCGATGCGCGGCAGGCACTGGGCGCCCATTTCGCTGAAAGATTCCCGACAGTGCATGCAAGCTGCATTGCCGGCGGCATCGATCCAGCGATTCAAGTCATCCCGATCGCGCCGGCGGTGCACTATCACATGGGCGGCATCGCGGTCGACGCGCGCGGCCGCAGCTCGATCGACGGGCTCTGGGCCAGCGGCGAAGTCTCGTCAACGGGCATGCATGGCGCCAACCGGCTTGCGTCAAATTCGCTGCTGGAGGCGGTGGTCTACGCCGCGCGCATCGCCGACGACATCGCCGGCCAGGCGATCCCCTCACCTGCCGGGCTCCCCGAAACACTGGTGACGCCACGCGGCAGCGCGCCGGATGCAAGCGCCGCGAAGCGGCTGCGCGCGATGATGAGCACAAATGTCGGCGTGATCCGCGAGCACTACGGGCTCGCAGAAGCCGTACGCAGTTTTGGTGCACTGGAACGCTCAGCAACAAGCACCGCGGTCCGCCACATGGCAACGGCGGCCTTGCTCGTTGCTTCCGCGGCCTGGAGCCGGCGCGAGAGCCGTGGCGCGCATTTCCGCTCTGACCATCCCGAGGAGGCGCCTGCGCTGGCGCAGAGAACGATGACGACGCTCGCTCAAGCACGCGAGATCGCGGACGGGCTCAGCGCGCATTCACTTCCACGCATCGCTCAATCCATGATCGCCTGACGGAGTTTGTCATGATCACCCCCACCTCCCTGCTCTATCCCGACGCCTTCCTCTCTCCACTCGCCATCGATGATGCCGTGCATCGCGCACTCGACGAGGATCTCGGCCGCGCCGGCGACATCACCTCGCTCGCAACGATCCCCGAAGCGACCAAGGCGCAAGCCGTCCTGATCGCACGCCAGTCCGGTGTCATCGCCGGCCTGCCGCTGGCGCTGGCGACGCTGCAAAAGCTATCGACCGACATCGAGGTCCACGCGCATGTCCGCGACGCCGCGCGCATCGCCCGCGGGCAACAGGTGTTGACGATCTCCGGTCCGGCCCGTGCGATCCTCACCGCGGAACGGACTGCACTGAACTTCGTCGGCCGTCTCTCCGGTGTCGCGACACTCACGGCCGACTATGTCGCGCGTACCGAAGGCACGAAAATGCGCATCTGCTGCACGCGAAAGACCACGCCCGGATTGCGGGCGCTGGAGAAATACGCGGTGCGTTGCGGCGGCGGCTTCAACCACCGTTTCGGCCTCGACGATGCCATCCTGATCAAGGACAACCACATCGCAGTCGCCGGCGGCATCCGTCCCGTGCTGGAGCGCGCTCGGGCCCATGCCGGCCATCTCGTCAAGATCGAGATCGAGGTGGATACGCTGGCGCAGCTCCGCGAGGTGCTCGACACTGGGCTGGCCGAGGCCGTGCTGCTCGACAACATGGACGTCGCGACGCTGCGCGAGGCTGTCAGGATGACGGAAGGCCGCGTGAAGCTGGAAGCCTCCGGCGGCGTCACGCCGGACTCGATTGCGGCGATCGCGACCACCGGCGTCGATTACGCCTCCTCGGGCGCGCTGACGCATTCGGCGCCGAATCTCGACTGCGCGTTGGATATCGAGATGTGAGACGCGCTTTTAGCGCCGCTCCGTCACGCCCATCTCGGCTGAGCTCTTCGCCTCCTGGACGAGCTCGGCCGAGAGCGCGGCGGTCTGCGCCGGCGTGCCCCAGCTCGGCTCCTCGCTGCCGTCGCCCCAATTGCGCGGCCGGTAGAAAGTGTGCACGCCTGTCTTGTACATCTTCTTCATCTCGGCGACCCAGGACGGACGCACCCAATAGGCGTGGTAATGCGTCGACTTGCCCACTTCAGGCAGCCAGATCTGGCCGTCGAGCATGGCCTTCGAAATCTTCTTGGCGCGCTCCCACATCTCGGGCTCGCGGATCACGTCGGGATTGTTGTCGCAGGCAAAGGTGAACTGGCAGGCGAAGTGGCGGTACTTGTTCTGATAGACCACGCCGCACACCGTATCAGGATATTTGCCTGAAAATACGCGGTTCATCACAACTTGCGCGACCGCGATCTGGCCGCGCACGGCCTCCCCGCGGGATTCGAAATAGACGGCTTCTGCAAGACACTTTTCCGACTTCGCGCGTGATTTCTCGTCGAGGGCCAGCCGCTCGGCCGGAGATTTTGCGCGCTGGTTGTCGGCGTTGACCTCACCCTTCGGCGCGACGCTCTCGCCGCTCTCGGTGGCGCTCGCGGCGTCCTCGTTCGCCGGCGACAGCGAGGCCAGCTTCATATCAGGGTCGGGCATCACGATCAGCGGCTCGGCGCCGGGCTGCCAGCTCTCGATGCTCTCGAGGTTACCGCCCAGTGAAGAGCTGCCGAAGAACAGGTTCGAGGTCTTGATGCTGAAGGGATCGCGCGGCGGAGCTTCGACCGTCGCCTGCTTCAGCGTGTTGAGTGGCTGTGCTGCAAACGACAGGGCGTTGTCGTCTGCCCTCGGCGCATTTGTATATTGAGCCAACGGCGGCGCACGCATCGCCTCCTGCAACTCGGGATCGAGCGCCGCCGCGGACTCCGGCGACATCGCTTGCGGCTGTACGGCGGGCAGCACGGCAGTTTTCGCGCCGAACACGGAGCTGTTCGAGGTCGCGGGATTTTCCTGCGCGGGCGTCGCGGCTGGAGCTGCCGGCTCAGGCACAGGCGCGGGCGTCACGGTGGCGAGCCGATCGCCCTTCAGCGCACGGTCAACCCTGGGAAAGTCGGAGGCCTGGTAGCGCGCAGGCGCTTGCAGCACCGGGTTGCGCGAAATGGAACCGGTGACATCGCGGCCATCGAGACTGGCGAGACGCACCATCGCGCTCTGCGGCGCGGATGTGCCGATGGGGCGCGAGAAGCTGTAAGTGGCAAGCTGAATGGACGAGGCCGCAGAGAACACCTGCTTCTGCCAGCGCTCGGCAACGCCGGGCTGACGCGCCAGCAGCGAGCCTATGTCCTGATATCCGATCTCTCTCGGCATCAATGCGAAGATGCAGAGACCGAGTCCGAAGGATGCGAACCGCGCACCCTTCGGATGGTTACGCAACACTGACATCGATACGCTCACGCTACGCTTACGCCCGTTCTGATCGAACTCAGTACATCCGTGCAATTCGATCTTTATCGTGAGTATCTAATTTAGGTTGCCGGGGCGTTAATCCGCGTTGCGCGCAAGGCACACTCAAGCAATGTCAGGTGTTTCCACGGGGCGATGCTGCGCATTGGTAAACGTCGCGTCGCGAGAAGCGGTAAACAATCGGTCAATGCGAATGGTGAAGGAACTCTTTCTGATGATTCTTGCGCGCACGTATCATTACGGGACGCGTGATGAACTCGCGCTGCCGCAACACACTCGTCATTGCGAGCGCAGCGAAGCAATCCAGCGTCTTTCCGCGGAGGGATTCTGGATTGCTTCGCTGCGCTCGCAATGACGTGGAGAGAGCATGGGCTCAAATGAAAGAGGCGGAGCCGAAGCCCCGCCTCTTCGCATTCAACCACTCAACTCGTCCTTACGCCTGGCTCGCAACCGCCTTGCCGAGCGCGGCCTGCGCGGCGGCGAGGCGCGCGATCGGCACGCGGTAGGGCGAGCACGATACGTAGTCGAGGCCGACATTGTGGCAGAAGGCAACGGAGGCCGGATCGCCACCGTGCTCGCCGCAAATGCCCATCTTGAGCTTCGGGCGCGCCTTGCGGCCGCGCGCTACGCCGATCTTGACCAGTTCGCCGACGCCTTGCTGGTCGAGCGAGATGAAGGGATCGATCGAGAGGATGCCCTTGGTCACGTAGGGACCGAGGAAGCTCGCGGCGTCGTCGCGGCTGATGCCGTAGGTCGTCTGCGTCAGGTCGTTGGTGCCGAACGAGAAGAACTCGGCGCTCTCGGCGATCTCTTCCGCGAGCAGGCAGGCGCGCGGCAGCTCGATCATGGTGCCGACCTGATAGGCGATCTTGGTGTTGGTCTCGCGCATCACCGACTTCGCGGTGGCGTCGATGCGGCCCTTGACCAGGTCGAGCTCGGCCTTGGTCGCGATCAGCGGCACCATCACCTCGAGGCCGACGGCCTTGCCGGTGCGCTTCTCGGCCTCGACCGCGGCCTCGAAGATGGCGCGTGCCTGCATCTCGGCGATCTCGGGATAGGCGATCGCGATACGGCAGCCGCGGAAGCCGAGCATCGGATTGAACTCCGACAACTCGCGCGCGCGGTCAGCCAGGCGCCGCGGATCGGTGTTCATGGCGCGCGCCACTTCCTCGACCTCGGCATGGGTGTGCGGCAGGAACTCGTGCAGCGGCGGATCGAGCAAGCGGATCGTGACGGGCAGGCCCTTCATGATCTCGAACAGCTCGACGAAATCGGCGCGCTGCATCGGCAAGAGTTTTGCCAGCGCGGCACGGCGCGACTGCTCGTCCTCGGAGAGGATCATCTCGCGCACGGTGCGGATGCGGGTCTCCTCGAAGAACATGTGCTCGGTGCGGCAGAGGCCGATGCCTTCCGCGCCGAACTTGATCGCGGTGCGGGCATCGTCAGGCGTGTCGCCGTTGACGCGAACACCGATCTTGCGGACCTGGTCGGCCCAATTCATCAGCGTGCCGAACTCGCCAGACAGTTCCGGCTCGATCATCGGCATGCGGCCGGCCAGCACCTGGCCGAGCGAACCGTCGATGGTGATGACGTCGCCGGCCTTGAAGGTGCGCGAGCCGATGCTCATGGTGCCGCGGCCGTAATCAACGCGGATGGTGCCGCAGCCGGAGACGCAGGGCTTGCCCATGCCGCGCGCGACGACCGCCGCGTGCGAGGTCATGCCGCCGCGGGTGGTCAGGATGCCTTCGGCGGCGTGCATGCCGTGGATGTCTTCGGGGCTGGTCTCGATGCGGACCAGAATCACCTTGCGTCCGTCGCCCTGGAGCTTGGCCGCTTCGTCCGACGAGAACACGATCTCGCCGGAGGCAGCACCCGGGGATGCCGGCAGGCCGGTCGCGATCACGTCGCGCTTGGCGTTGGGATCGATGGTCGGATGCAGGAGCTGGTCGAGCGAAGCGGGATCGATCCGCATCACCGCTTCCTTCTTGGTGATCAGGCCCTCATTGGCGAGTTCGACCGCGATGCGCAGCGCGGCCTTCGCGGTGCGCTTGCCGCCGCGGGTCTGCAGCATCCACAGCTTGCCCTGCTCGACCGTGAACTCCATGTCCTGCATGTCACGGTAGTGCTTCTCGAGCAGCGTGTAGATCCGCGTCAGCTCCTTGAAGGCCTCAGGCATCGCCGCTTCCATCGATGCCTTGTCGGAGCCGGACTCCTTGCGCGCTTCCTCGGTGATGTCCTGCGGCGTGCGGATGCCCGCCACCACGTCCTCGCCCTGCGCGTTGATCAGGAACTCGCCGTAGAGCTTGCTCTCGCCGGTCGAGGGGTTGCGGGTGAAGGCAACGCCGGTTGCCGAGGTCTCGCCCATATTGCCGAACACCATGGCCTGCACGTTGACCGCGGTGCCCCAGGATTCCGGAATGTCGTGCAGCTTGCGGTAGGTCACCGCGCGCGCATTCATCCAGGACGAAAACACCGCGCCGACCGCGCCCCAGAGCTGGTCATGCGGATCCTGCGGGAAATCCTTGCCCGTCTCGCGCGCGACCGCGTCCTTGTACTTGCCGACCAGGTCGACCCAGTCCTCGGCGGTGAGGTCGGTGTCGAGCGTATAGCCCTGGCTGTCCTTGAAGGTGTCGAGGATTTCCTCGAAGTGATGATGCTCGAAGCCGAGCACCACGTCGGAATACATGGTGATGAAGCGGCGGTAGCTGTCATAGGCGAAACGGCGGTCGCCGGAGAGCTCGGACAGCGCTTCCACCGTCTGGTCGTTGAGGCCGAGATTGAGCACGGTGTCCATCATGCCCGGCATCGAGGCGCGTGCGCCTGAACGTACGGACACCAGCAGCGGGTTCTTGGTGTCGCCGAACACCTTGCCGGTCAACTTGCCGATATAGTCGAGCGCCTTCTCAACCTGCGACTGCAGCTCCTTCGGATAGGATTTGTCGTGGGCGTAGAAATAGGTGCAGACCGAGGTCGGGATGGTGAAGCCCGGAGGCACCGGCAGGCCGAGATTGGCCATCTCGGCGAGATTGGCGCCCTTGCCGCCGAGCAGGTCGCGCATCTCCGTCCGGCCCTCGGCCTTGCCGTCGCCGAAGGTGAAGACCCACTTGTTGGCCGGGATCTTTGCCGGCGCGCTCTTGGCTGGAGCAGCCTTGGCAGCGACCTTCGGTGCAGCCGCCTTGGTCGCAGCCTTAGCGGCCGGCTTGGCCGCAGCCTTCGCGGCAACCTTGGCGACCGGCTTTGGGGCGCTCTTCACAGAGCTGCTCTTGGGGAGCGCCTTGCGGGCGGCCGGCGCGGCTTTCGCCTTGGCGGAAGGCTTTGATTTCGCTGGGAGTTTCTTAGGCTTCGAGGCGGCTTTGGCCATAGCTTGCACACAACCTTCGAGAGGAATGGGAAATCGCGCGCCTTACACCACTTTGGGCAGGCCTGCGCAAGTCGAACAGTTCCGAAAAGTGAAGGCCTAGAGATGGAGCCACTTCAACAAACCGAGCCCGATCGCACCATTGAGGATGAGAAAGATCGCCACGATGAAGTTGAGCAGGCGCGGCATGATCAGGATGAGAACGCCCGCAAGCAGCGACAGGAGCGGCGAGATGTGGGCGACGGTGAGGTGCATGAACTATCTTTCCGTGGGATGAGGCGAATCGCGGCGGGATCATAGCGGACCGGGTTTCGCCCGTAGAGACGCACAAGGACTGATCCCGGTTCCAGGCTTCGCGAAAACTGCCCGAAATTGCCGCGTATGCGGCAAGGCTTTTTCCGGAACATCACGCGCGGCGCAGCATTGGCAACCGGTCGCGCCACTGGCGCGGGCTGAAATCGATTCGAAGGAGTTGCCCATGCGGAACAGGATTCTCGCCCTCGCAGCGCTTGGCATCGCGCTCAGCGCGCCGATCGCGGCGCAGGCGCAAACCGGGATCACAGTGGGACGCGCGCCCGTTGTCGTTGACAGCGGCCCAACGATTGCGGTCGAGCAGCGGCCGGCTTTCCGGGACTATGTCGTCGAGCAACGTGTGCCGGCATTCAGCATTCCCGATCGCGTCGTGGTCGGTGCCACCTTACCTGAAACCGGCATCACTTATTATGACGTGCCGCAACGTTTCGGTGCGACGACGTATCGCTACACGGTCGTGAACGGCGAGACGGTGCTGGTCGAGCCGCGCTCGCGGCGCATCGTCGAGGTGATGAACTAGCGCTTCCAGAAATCAACTAGATGTCCGTCGCGTCACATCAATCAGGCTGGCGCGAGCAGTGTAATCGGACATCAGGCCCCGCCCGGTCTTCCCCCCGCCGGGTGGGGCATTTTTTCTCTCGTCATTCCGGGGCGCGCGGAGCGCGAACCCGGAATCCATCATGCAGCGCATGACGAGGAGAAATGGATTCCGGGCTCGCGCCAAGTGGCGCGCCCCGGAATGACAGCGGTGTTTGCCGCGCGACCGCGCCTCAATCCTGGATCTTCGAGAAATCCGCCACTCCGCGCGTGGCGCTGCGGATCTCATTCAGCAGTTTCAAACGATTCTCGCGCACCTTGGCATCGTCGTCGTTGACGCGCACCTTGTCGAAGAACGCATCGACCGGCGGACGCAACTTTGCCATCGCGCTCATCGCGGCGGCGAAGTCTTCCTTGGCGACGGCGGCACTTGCTTCCGCCCTCACCTCGCCGATCGCCTTGGCCAGCGCCTTTTCCTCATCGAGGCCGTAGAGCGCAGCATCCGGCGCACCGTCGAACGTGCGCTTGTCCTTCTTCTCCTCGATCGAGAGGATGTTGCTGGCACGCTTGGTGCCAGCGAGCAGATTCTTGCCGTCGTCGGACTCCAGGAACTTGCCGAGTGCATCGACGCGGCGGACGATTGAAAGCAGCCCAGCCTCGTTTCCGCCAAGCTCAAGCACAGCGGCGACGAGATCATGCCGAGCGCCTTGTTCTCTCAGTTGAACCGTCAATCGATCTTCCAGGAAGTCCTGGAAGGAATCGCCGATGTTTCCCTTCTCAGTATCAGAGACGTCGGGCCGAACGGTGTGGATATGCGAGTCGAGGAGACCTCTTGGATGCAAGTCGATCTCGTTCTCTAACGCGATTCTAATCACACCCAGCGCCGCACGACGCAGTGCATACGGATCCTTGCTGCCCGTCGGCTTCTCGTCGATCGCCCAGAACCCAACGAGCGTATCTATCTTGTCCGCGAGCGCCACCGCAACGCTGACCGGATCGGTCGGCACGCGGTCGGCAGGCCCCTGCGGCTTGTAGTGCTCCTCGCAGGCAGCCGCGACCGAGGCGTCCTCACCCTGGGCCAGCGCGTAGTACTTGCCCATCAGGCCCTGCACCTCAGGGAATTCGCCGACGACTTCGGTCAGCAGATCCGCCTTGGCGAGATGCGCGGCACGCGTCGCCTTGACGACATCGGCGCCGACCAGCGGCGCGATCTCGGCGGCGAGACGCTCGATCCGCTTGATGCGTGCGGCCTGCGTGCCGAGCTTCTCGTGGAACACGATCTGCTCGAACTTCGGCAGACGATCCTCGAGCTTGGTCTTCAGGTCGGTCTCGTAAAAGAACTTCGCATCCGACAGCCGCGCGCGGATCACGCGCTCGTTGCCTGACACGATGACCTTGCCGCCGTCGGTGGCCTCGATATTCGCCGTGAGGACGAACTTGTTGGTCAGCCTCCCGGTCTTGGGATCCCTGACCACGAAGCATTTCTGGTTGTTACGGATGGTGGCGCGGATCACCTCGTCGGGAGTCTTCAAGAACTCCTGCTCGAACGAGCCCATCAGCACGACCGGCCATTCGACGAGGCCCGAGACCTCGTCGAGCAGGTTTTGGTCCTCGACGAGCTCGAACCCTTGCGCGAAGGCAAGCTGCTTGGCATCGGTGAGGATCGCGTCCTTACGCCGCTCAGCGTCGAGCACGACCTTCGCGTCCAGGAGCTTGGCTTCGTAGTCCTCGAAGCGGCGGACGGAAATAGCCGACGGCGCGAGGAAGCGATGGCCGTAGGTGGTCTGGCCGGCCTCGATGCCGTCGACGGAAAACTTCACGACATCGGGCTCTTCGGTCTCGAGGCCGAAGGTCGCGGTGATCGCGTGCAGCGGACGCACCCAGCTCAGCGCGCCCGGCTTGGCCGAGCGCGCGCCCCAGCGCATCGATTTCGGCCAGGGGAAGGTGCGGATCATCACGGGCAGGATTTCCGCGAGCACGTCGATGGCGTCGCGGCCGGGCTTCTCGATCAATCCGATGTAGAAATCACCCTTCGGGTCGCGCTGGATCTTGGCCTCATCCAGTGACTTCAAGCCTGTGGCCTTCAGAAAGCCCTGCACGGCCGCATCGGGGGCGCCGACTTTGGGCCCGCGGCGTTCGGTTTTCAGGTCAGGCTGACGCGCGGGGATGCCATGCACGGTGAGCGCAAGACGGCGCGGCGTCGCGAAGGCTTTCGCGCCTTCGTAGACCAGGCCCTCGGCGACGAGCTTGTCGGTGACCAGGCGGCGCAGATCATCGGCCGCCTTGGCCTGCATGCGCGCGGGAATTTCTTCGGAAAACAGTTCAAGCAAGAGATCTGGCATCAGGCCGCTCCACCGGCTTCGGTGTGCACCCAGGCTTCGCCGCAGGCTTTCGCCAACTCGCGAACCCGGAAGATGTAGCTCTGTCGCTCCGTCACCGAAATCACGCCGCGCGCATCGAGCAGGTTGAAGACATGGCTCGCCTTGATGCACTGGTCATAGGCGGGGAGCGCCATCAGATGGGCCTCGCGCTTGCCGGATTCCGAGTTTTTCTGCCAGCCAGCCTCGAGGTATTTCTTGCAGGCCGCTTCGGCCATCTTGAACTGCTCGAACAGCATCGCCGTATCGGCATATTCGAAATTGTGCCGCGAATATTCCTGCTCGGCCTGGAAGAACACATCGCGGTAGCTGACCTTCTCTGCGCCTTCGCGGCCGTTGAAGTTCAGGTCCATGATGCGATCGACGCCCTGCAGATAACAGGCGAGGCGTTCGAGGCCGTAGGTGAGCTCACCCGCAACCGGTGCGCATTCGACGCCGGCGACCTGCTGGAAATAGGTGAACTGGCTGACTTCCATGCCGTCGCACCAGCACTCCCAGCCAAGGCCCCAGGCGCCCAGCGTCGGGCTCTCCCAATCGTCCTCGACGAAGCGGATGTCGTGGACGGCGGAGTCGATGCCGATCGCGGCGAGCGACTTCAGGTACAGCTCCTGGAGGTTCGGCGGCGACGGCTTGAGGATGACCTGGAACTGGTAATAGTGCTGGAGCCGGTTCGGGTTTTCGCCGTAGCGGCCGTCCTTGGGCCGACGCGAGGGCTGCACATAGGCGGCATTCCACGGCCGCGGTCCGAGCGCACGCAAGGTCGTCCCAGGATGGAAGGTGCCGGCGCCGACTTCCATGTCGTAGGGCTGCAGGATCACGCAGCCGTAATCCGCCCAGTAGCGCTGCAGGGCCAGGATCAGGCCCTGGAACGAGCGGTCCGGGCGCATATGGGCGGGCAATGAGGCGTCCATCGTCAGATCAGGCTCTCGCGGGGGTTTTGAATCGCGCGGGACCGTATCGACGGCGGCCATGGGAATCCCCCCCCCCCCCCCCCCCCCCCCCCCCCCCCCCCCCCCCCCCCCCAACCTCGTTCCGGGGCGATGCAAAGCATCGAACCCGGAATCTCGAGATTCCGGGTTCGATGCTTTGCATCGCCCCGGAACGACGGTGGGCCTGAAAAGGGTACTAACCCGGCCTATACGCCCCGGTCACGGGGTCACGCTTCAGCGTCTGGATGGTCCCCATATGGGCGGCCTCCGCGACGCGCGACAGGCGCATCTCCTCCAGCTCCTCGTTGATCCTGAGTGCGGTCTTGTAGGCCCAGCGGACCACGGCAAGCCCACCCAGAACGCCCGCAAATGCGACGAACGGCGGCATCGGTCGATCCTCGTGTAGTGCTCAGCCCCCACACACATTCTCGCGCAGTCCGGGCCGCGCCGCAATTGGCTCAGCACGGACCAAATGGCGCGGGGGAGCCGAACCTAGAACCCGAATTTCGCCCAAATCGCCCGCGTCTCGACGGCCGAGATCAGCTCATCCGGTAGCCCAGCCATTGATTCCATGGCCGAAAGCTGGCCCGCGCCGGGCGATTTCCGCCCCAACAGGCCGGACAGCAGCCCGGAGGGCTGCGCGATCACGGGGGTGAGAACCTTCTCGCCATAGCGGGCACGAAGAGTTGAGCGGATATCGCCGATCCCGTCGGCGAGCCCCAGCGCGATCGAGCTCTCACCGGCCCAGTATTCGCCCGTAAACAGGACGTCGTCCGCGCCCCTCAGCCTTGCGCCGCGGCTGTCCTTCACCAGCGCGATGAAGATCTGGTGGATCTCGCGCTGGAGAGCCTTCAGCTTGGCGACGTCATCGGGGTTTTCGGGCAGGAACGGATCGAGCATCGCCTTGTGGGCGCCTGCCGTGTAGAGGCGCCGCTCGATGCCGAGCCGCTTGATCGCATCCTGGAAACCGAAGCTGCCGCCGACCACGCCGATCGATCCGAGGATCGACGACGGATCGCAGAAGATCTCGTCGCCGGCGCAGGCGATCATGTAACCGCCCGAGGCCGCGACGTCCTCGACGAACACCAGCACAGGCAGCTTCTTCTCCGCCGCGAGCTGCTTGATGCGCAGATAGATCTGGCGCGACTGCACCGGCGAGCCGCCCGGCGAATTGATCACAAGCGCGACCGCCTTGGCGTTCCGGTATGAAAACGCCCGCTCCAGCACGCGGGCGAGGCCCGCCAGCGTCATGCCCGGACGCAGCGGCGTGACCGCGCCGATGACGCCCGACAGCCGCACCACCGGTACGACCGCGGCACCGGGGCGCAAGCGCGCCGGCAGATATTGCATGAGCTTGTCGGCCAGGCCGGAATTCTCGCGATCGTTCAATTGTTCGGCCATGCCGTCACCTCTGGTTAACCCTTATTTATCACGCGACTGTCATTGCTGGTGCCTGGAACGTGTTTTGCAGAATCCCAGTTGGGAAGCTGCAATGAGGCAGCGGAGGAAACGACATGAAGATCTATCTGCTGTTGATGCTGATGGGCGCGCTCTTTACGGCGATTCGCTTTACGTCCCAGCCAGAACAGCAGTCGGAATCGCTTCCCCAGTAAGCCGTCACGGCTCCGCCAGCGGCAAGACCGCTCTCCCTTCCAGAATATTCCGCACCTCTTTTTTGGGCACGGCTGACTCATCATTGAGCATGAGGCCCGGCAGCAATCGCATCGGCGCCCGTCCACCCTTCACCGCGCGCACCAGCACGCGGATCGCTGGACGTCCCGCTTCGCCATGAACCGGCAGGATCGACAGGCTGCCGAAGCCGCGTGACAGCGCTGCCAAGACATCTGCGATTCCATCTGCGCGCCAGATCAGCGTGAGCACACCGTTCGTTCGCAGGATACGCCGCGCTGCATGCACCCAGGCATGCAGCGTCTCGTCCGTGGCGACATGCGCGGTGTGACGCGCCTGGTCCGGCGAGCCGCGGTGCCGCGCGGGATCGTTGAAGGGCGGGTTCATCAACACGCAATCCGCACTATCAGGCGTGAGCCCATGGGCTGCAAAAGCCTGCGCGTCCGCGGTGACGTCGAGCACGATCACATCAGCGGCAATCGCATTCGCGGCCGCATTGGCGCGCGCGAGTTCGGCCAGCTCCGGATCGATTTCGACGAGGCAAAGCTTGATCCCGCCAACGCGCCGGGCCAGCGCGAGGCCAGCCGTGCCGACGCCGGCGCCGAGATCGACCACACGGTCGCCGTCGCGGGCCTCGGCCGCAGCGGCAAGCAGGATGGCGTCATGCCCTGCCCGATGGCCGGATCGCTTCTGCTTGAGCAGCAGCTGGCCGCCGAGAAAGGCGTCCTCGGTGAGATCTGTGACGACGTCAATCATCGCCGCGCAGTTCGTGGCTAAGGCCGGCGTCGGTCAGCAATTGCCGGGCCTCGCTGGCATCGTCCTCATGGACTAGGATCCGCCTGGGCAGCACGCCGAGCGAGCCCTCGATGATGCTCATGTTCTGGTCCAGCACCAGATGATGGATGTTGGCGCCGTCGAGCAGCGCGCCGATCGCCGACACCAGCACGATATCGTTGGTCCGAACCAATTCACGCAAGACGAGCCTCCTGCCTGAAAGGGGTGAAAGCGGCAAATGTCAATGGTTCCACAGGCCTTGCCGCATCCCCGTCCAGTTTCTATTGTCTTTCCATCAGAATAGCCCCTCCGGGGCAAATATTGGAGACCGGCGTGGCCGTCATCGTACCTTTCGAAACTCCCGGCGCGTCGATCGAAGAGCTGGTTGCCCTTGTGGCCCCCGACATGGAGCGCGTCAACGCCACGATCCTGTCGCGGACCGGGTCTGACGTGACCATGATCCCTGAAGTCGCCAACCATTTGATCTCCTCCGGCGGCAAGCGGTTGCGGCCGATGCTGACGCTGGCGATGGCGAACCTCGCCGGCTACACCGGCGACGGCCACATCAAGCTCGCCGCGTCCGTCGAGTTCATGCATACCGCGACCCTGCTCCATGACGACGTCGTCGACGAGAGCGAGATGCGCCGCGGCAAGCTGTCGGCCCGCATGCTCTGGGGCAATGAGGCGAGCGTGCTGGTCGGCGACTTCCTGCTCGGCCAGGCCTTCCGCATGATGGTCGAGGTCGGCTCGCTGCGCGCACTGGACATTCTTTCGGCAGCCGCCGCCACCATTGCCGAGGGCGAGGTGATGCAGCTCGCAGCCGCCAAGAACACCGCGACCACCGAGGACGAATATCTCGCCGTGATCCGCGGCAAGACCGCCGAGCTGTTCGCGGCGGCCTGCGAGGTCGGCCCCGTCATCGCCAACCGCCCAAAGGCCGAGCAGACCGCCTGCCGCTCCGTCGGCATGAATCTCGGCATCGCCTTCCAGCTGGTCGACGACGTGCTCGACTATGGCGGCAAGAGCGCCAAACTCGGCAAGAACACCGGCGACGATTTCCGCGAGGGCAAGATCACTCTGCCCGTCGTGCTCGCGTTCCGCCGCGGCAACGACTCCGAGCGCGCTTTCTGGATCAAGGCGCTGGAGCGCGGCGAGATCGGCGATGCCGATCTCGACCACGCCATCGGCCTGATGAACAAGCACCGCGCGCTCGAGGACACGCTGAGCCGCGCCCAGCACTACGGCGCCATGGCGGTCGATGCGCTGGCGCTGTTCCCGTCCTCGCCGATGAAGAGCGCGCTAGAGCAGGTGGTGGCGTTCTGCCTGGCACGGTCGCATTGAGCGCGGCGAGCTCTATCGATCTGCACTGCTCTTAGCACCGTCGTCCTGAGGCGCGAGGCACGGGACGCAATGCGTCCCATGAGGAGCCTCGAAGGATGTACGGCCCGGATGCAGCCGGGCCGTCGCCCTTCGAGGCTCGCCGAAGAGGGGAGCACCTCAGGGTGACGGTGATGGATATGTGCGCTCGCAATGACGGAGTACGGCGCACAGCCGTCGCTCAACTCCCGTGTCCCGGACGACGCTACAGCGCCGTTTGCGTTGGTGCACAGAGCCGGGACCTACGCGACATCCAGTGATCAGCAACATGGACCCCGGCTCTGCAGCGCACCGCTGAAAACGCGATGCGCTGCGTCCGGAGCAGGAGCGCGTATAGTTACTTGCATTTCGCAAGTTACTCTCCTACCTTCCCCGCCATGCAGCCCAAATTGCCTTCCATCCAGGAATGTCCGGTCGGCCGCGCCGTCGAGACGGTCGGGGAATGGTGGAGCATCCTGATCCTGCGGGACGCCTTGCAGGGCTCGACGCGGTTCGACGAGTTCGAGCGCAATCTCGGCATCGCGCCGAACATCCTGTCGCGGCGCCTCGCCCATCTCACCAAGACCGGCATGTTCGTCCGCCGCCGCTATCAGGAGCGGCCGCCGCGTTGCGAATATGTGCTGACGGACAAGGCGCGGGATTTCTTTCCCGTGATCGCAACGCTGCTCGCCTGGGGCAACAAGCATCTCGCGCCGAAGGGTGAATCCATCCTGCTGGCCGACAGGAACGATCTTCGGCCACTCGATCCGGTCGTGGTCGACGCCGCCGAGCGACAGCCGATCACGCTCGCCAATGCGGTGGTGGTTGCCGGTCCTGCCGCGAGCCGCCTAATGCGGCGACGGCTCACCTTGCTCAAAGCTATGAACCCGGACCTCGCACCGGCTGGAGACTGACATGCGTCGTATCGTCGTGACTGGAATGGGCGCGGTATCGCCGCTCGGCTGTGGTGTCGAGATATCCTGGCGCCGGCTGCTCGCGGGTCAAAGCGGGCTGCGCCCGCTGCCTCAATGGTCGCAGGCATTGCCCGCGCGCATTGCCGGTCTCGTACCCGACAAAGCCGATGATGCCGACGGCGGCTTCGATCCGGCCGACGCCGCTGCGCCAAAGGATCAGCGCAAGATGGACCGCTTCATCCTGTTCGCGCTGCTCGCCACCGCGGAAGCCGTCGCGCAGGCCAAATGGACGCCACAGGATGCATCTGCACAGGAGCGCACCGCGACGATCATCGGCTCCGGCGTAGGCGGTTTTCCCGCGATGGCGGAGGCCGTGCGCATCACCGAGCAACGCGGCCCGCGCCGGCTGTCGCCGTTCACGATCCCCTCGTTCCTCGCCAACCTCGCCGCCGGCCACGTCTCGATCAAATACGGCTACAAGGGCGCGCTGGGCACGCCGGTCACCGCGTGCGCCGCCGGCGTGCAGGCGATCGGCGATGCCGCACGCATCATCCGCGCGGGCGAAGCCGATGTCGCAATCTGCGGCGGCGCGGAGGCCTGCATCGACATCGTCAGCCTCGGCGGCTTTGCGGCGGCCCGCGCGCTGTCGAACTCCTTCAACGACGAGCCCATGCGTGCCTCACGCCCGTTCGATCGCGACCGCGACGGTTTCGTCATGGGCGAAGGCTCCGGCATACTGGTGATCGAGGAGCTGGAACATGCGCTGGCGCGCGGCGCCACACCGATCGCCGAGCTTGTGGGATATGGCACCACTGCCGACGCCTATCACATGACGTCGGGGCCGCCCGATGGCGACGGCGCCCGCCGCGCCATGGAGATCGCGCTCCGGCAGGCGAAGCTTGCGCCCGCCGATGTGCAGCATCTCAACGCCCATGCGACCTCAACGCCTGCCGGCGACGAGAGCGAGCTTGGCGCGATCGGCGCGCTGTTCGGCCGCAACAAATCCATCGCGGTCAGTGCGACCAAATCGGCCACCGGCCATCTGCTCGGCGCCGCCGGCGGACTGGAGGCGATCTTCACCGTGCTTGCCCTGCGCGACCAGATCACGCCGCCGACCCTCAATCTCGAAAATCCGGATGCGGGTGCGGAAGGGATCGATATCGTTGCCGGTGCTGCACGTCCCATGCCGATGCAGCACGCGATCTCCAACGGCTTCGGCTTCGGCGGGGTCAACGCCAGCGCGATCTTCCGCCGCATAGGCTAGCGGACCGGGCTTGCAATCGCGCACGGCATCGCTACCAAGGCAGGATGAGCGAAACGAATTTTTGGCTATTCCTCGCTGCCGCCCTCGTCATTGCCGCCATTCCGGGCCCCGGCATCTTCTACGTCGCGGCGCGAACATTGTCGGAGGGGCGCGCCGGCGGCTTTGCCTCGACCGCCGGCACGGCGCTGGGCGGACTGGTTCATGTCATCGCCGGCGGCCTCGGCATCTCCGCGGTCATCCTGGCCAGCGCCGAGTTGTTCGCCGCCGTCAAATTCGTCGGTGCGCTCTATCTGATCTGGCTCGGCATCAAGACATTTCGTGGTGCAAGCCGGATGCTGTCGCTTGAGAGCGAGCCTGTCGGCGACAAGCGCGCATTCCGTGACGGCGTGCTGATCGAGGCGTTCAATCCGAAGACCGCGGCATTCTTCCTCGCCTTCATTCCGCAATTCATCGATCCGGCGGGTACGAGCCCCACGCTGCAGTTCATCCTGCTCGGCGCCATCTCGGTGGCGCTGAACACGCTCGCCGACATCGTCGTGGTGCTGATGGCATCCGCGACCCGCACACAACTGATCGGGCGGCCGCGTCTGATGCGGCGCCTCACGCAGGGGTCTGGCATCTTCATCGCCGGCCTCGGTCTCTCGCTCGCGCTGGCACGGCGGCCGGCAAATGGCTAGCGCCCCGCAAAGCCGCTTCTATGAATCGCACGGCCTGCAACTGCATTATGCCGATTGGAGCAACGCGGGCGCGCCGCCGCTCATCCTGGTGCATGGCGGCCGCGATCATTGCCGGAGCTGGGACGCCATCGCCGGCTCGCTGCAGCCGCACTTCCATGTGATCGCGCCCGATCTGCGCGGCCACGGCGATTCCGACTGGACCAGAGGCGGCAGCTACGCGCTGACCGAATATGTCTACGATCTCGTCCAGCTCGTCCGCAGCATTGCAGCGCCGCGCGTGACGCTGATCGGCCATTCGATGGGCGGCATGGTGAGCCTGATTTTCTCGGGGGCGTTCCCCGAACTGGTCGACAAGCTCGTCGTGCTCGATGGCGTGACGATGCTACCCGATTCACCCAAGCCGCCGACGCATGAACGCATCGGTAAATGGGTCAGCCAGCTCGACAGGCTGCACGACCGAACGGCGCGCCGCTATGCGACGCTCGAGGATGCCGCGGCGCAGATGGTGCTTCACAACAAGCGCCTCACCCGCGACCTCGCGCTGCATCTTGCCACGCATGGCGCGCGACGGAACGAGGACGGCACCTATAGCTGGAAGTTCGATCCCTACCAGCGCGTTTCGGCGCCGCACCGGCTCTGGCCGGACGATCACATCGCGCTGTGGTCGCGCATCACGTGCCCGACGCTGCTGTTGAACGCTGGCGAAAGCTTTCTCGCCGGCGCGCGCTCAGCGGGCCTGGAGCGCTATTTCCAGCAGGCGCGCATCGCAACCATCGCCGGTGCCGGGCACTGGTTGCAACACGACAAGCCGGAAGAAGTGCTGGGTGAGATCAGGCAGTTTCTAGGGCTTGGCGAGCTACCGTAGGGTGAGCAAAGGCGCCCTTGCGCCGTGCCCCCGCCTCTCTCAATCGCAAAAAAATGCGTGGGCACGCTTCCGCCTTCGCTCTTCGAGCTACGGCGGACAAGTCGCTTTGCCCACCCTACGAGACCGTCGCCGGGGAAATACTTAGCTCAGCGTCCCCGCATGCACCCACCAGCCGGGGTGGTCGCGCCGAATCTTCTCTGCGGCGGCATGCGCGTCAGCGGGCGCACCGTATATCGCAAAGCACGTCGCTCCGGAGCCGGACATCCGCGCCAGCTTGACGCCGGTCGAGTCGCGCAAGGCGCTCAGCACGTCGCCGATCACGGGCTCGATGCGCATCGCAGGCGCTTCGAGATCGTTGGCCACCGTTTCGAGAACGTCGACCCAGTCAGCAATGGTGGCGCCCTCTTCCGGCCAGGCCGGAGCTCCGAGGACCGAGGTGGCCCCGACCAGGAGTTCGCCATTGCGCAGGCCAAGGGCCTTGAACACGTCCTTTGTCGCAACCGGCACGCGCGGATTGACCATCACGCAGGGCATGCTCGGCAACGCCAGCGGCAACAGCTGCTCGCCGACGCCAGTCATGTCACAGGCGCGCGAGAGCAGGCATACCGGCACGTCGGCACCGGTTGCCAGCGCGACCTTCTGAAGGCGGGGATCGTCGAGCGGCAAATTGTTGAGACGCGCGAGCAGGCGCAGCGCCGCGGCCGCGTCGGCCGAGCCGCCGCCGATACCGGCCGCGACCGGCAAGACCTTATCGAGCGCGAAGGCACCGAGCTTCAGATTCGGCACCGCGTCCGCCAGCAGCTTGGCGGCCTTGAACACGAGATTGTCTGAGGTCTCGCCGCAGGCCGCCGCGAGCGGCCCTGTGGTGGCGAGCTTGAGCTCACCGCCCGGCTCCAGCGTCAGTCGGTCGGCACAATCGGCAAACGCAACCACGCTTTCGAGATCATGATAGCCGTCGGCACGACGGCCGACCACGCGAAGGCTCAAATTGACCTTCGCGCGCCCTTCTTCAATCAACGCCGGCATCGGCGATACGCCCCCAGAACTTAACGAGATTAGCCGCCCTTGCCGTCGTCTTTCTTCTTGTCCGCCTGCGCGGCGGAAGAATTCGAACTGTCATCCGTCATGCCGTTGGCGATCTTGGCTTCGATCTTCGGCAGATCGTCCGGCTCGGGCTTGAGGTCGCGGGCATGCGCCCACTGGAATTTGGCTTCCAGCGTGCGGCCGACGCGCCAATAGGCATCGCCGAGATGGTCGTTGATGGTGGGATCCTCGGGCTTCAGGTCGATCGCGCGCTCGAGGTTCTTCACCGCCTCTTCGTAGTTGCCGATGCGGTAATAGGCCCAGCCGAGAGAGTCGACGATGTAGCCGTCGTCGGGACGCTGCTCGACGGCACGCTTGATCATCTTCATGCCTTCGTCGAGGTTCACGCCCTGGTCGATCCAGGAATAGCCGAGATAGTTGAGGACATGCGGCTGGTCGGGCTGCAGCTCGAGCGCCTTCTTCATGTCGGCCTCGGCCTTGCCCCACTGCTTGGAGCGCTCCTCACAGATGCCGCGATAATAGTACCAGACGCTGTTGGCCTTGTCGTTGCCTGCAGGCAGCACGTCGATGCCCTGCGAATAGGTCGCACCGCAGTCGCCGAACTTCTTGCGGCCGCGCTCGAGATTGCCGAGCGCCATAATCGCTTCGATGTCCTTGGAGTCCTCCGAGATCACGCCCTTGAGGATCTTGATCGCCTCGTCGCTGCGGTCGGCGGAATCCAGATCAATAGCAAGCTGGATCTGCGCGTTGCGCTTCAACGGCGAGGATGAGGGGACGCGCTCGTAGATCTTGATCGCCATCTGCGGCCGCTTCACCGATTCGTAGAGGTCGGCGAGCGAGAGCAGGGCCAGCGGATGGCTGGGCTGCAGATAGAGCGCAAGCTGGAGATAGACCAGCGCCAGATCCTCACCGCCTCGGCGGGTCAGGGTGGCGCCGATGCCGTAAAGCGCCTCGGCCGCACCGGCCTGCGCAGAATCGACCAGCGAGGGCATCTTCTTGCCGGCCTTGGTCTCGCGCAGACCCTCCACGATCAGCGGATGGCGGGCGAGCTTCTTGTCGAAGGCTTCGTAGACCGCGGTCGCCGAGGCCGCGTCCTTGTTGCGCGACAGCCAGCGCGCATAGGCTTCCGTCACGCGCAGCATGGAATCGTCGAGCTTGTAGGCGCGCTCGAAGCGGACGCCCGCGTCCTTCTCCTTGCCGGCGTTCTCGAGGATCATGCCGGCGTGCAAATCCTTGAACAGCGGGTACCATTCCGGGCCCGCCAGCTTGTCGATGGTCGCAACCGCGCCCTTGGCATCGCCGGCGCCATAGGCGGCCCAGCCGGACAGCAGCGTCGCGACGAGATCGGTGATGGGTCCGCGAATCGACTGGTTGATGTTGCTTTGCGCGCTCGGATATTTCTTCAGCTTCAGATCATGCACACCGACCACCAGGCGCGCGACGCGATTGGTCTTGTCGATGGTAAGGATGCGCTCGGCGAGCTTGACCGCTTCTTCGATGTCGCCGTCGTCGACCGAGGAGATGAAGGCACGGTCGAGCAGCTCGTTGTTCTTGGGGTCGGTCCGCAGCGCGGAGCGGTAGAAAGCGGCGGCGGAGGTCGCATCGCGCTCGACGCTGGCGTGGCGGGCGGCGAGATAGCTGCCGGCGGTGGTGAGCGACTTCAGATCGTTTCGGGTCGGAAACTGCGCCGCCGTGTCGGCCGGGTGGTCCGGCGTCTGCGCCAGCACCGCACCGGGGACCGCCACGATCGCAGAACCGGCAAGGGCGATGGCAGCAGCAGTCCAGCGGGTGAAACGATTTGAAAACATCAGGGCTCGCCTTGAGTTGGTAGTGCCTGGGTTTGAAGCAAAAGGCCGTCTCGCACGCGCGGCCGGCAACATGTGACCCGGAACCGTCGGGTCCGGACAATGCCGCTTTTGGCGCTTCACCGCAAGGATTCGGACCGGGCGATCCCCCTCCGCACGCCCCAAATCGGCCAAGTGACCGCCAAGAGAGCCCCAAGACGACGGTACTATGGCCTTATCGTGGCCGGGAGCCCCGGTGATGCTCCCGGGGGCACCCATGGTGTGCCCGTTCTCACGCGAACGTGCGCCAGGTCACGTTTTGTAACCCGAGGTCCCTTTACATCGCCTCGTAGTTCGGCCCGCCGCCGCCCTCCGGGGGAACCCAGGTGATGTTGCCGTTGGGGTCCTTCACGTCGCAGGTTTTGCAGTGGACACAGTTCTGCGCGTTGATCTGGTAGCGCGGCGCCGCACCCTCCTCGACCCACTCATAGACGCCGGCCGGGCAATAGCGGTTCGATGGACCGGCGAAGATGTCATGCTCGGAGGTCTTCTGCAGGTTCATGTCGGCGACCCGGAGATGGACCGGCTGGTCTTCCTCATGGTTGGTGTTGGACAGGAACACCGAGGACAGCTTGTCGAAGGAGATCTTGCCATCCGGCTTCGGGTAGTTCTTCGGCGCGTGCTGCTTGGCCGGATCGAGCGTCGAGCGATCGGGCTTGGCATGCGACTGCGTGCCGAACAGCGAGGTGCCGAACAGCGTGTTGAACCACATGTCGAAGCCGCCGAGCGCGACGCCGAGCACGGTGCCGAACTTCGACCACAGCGGCTTGACGTTGCGGACCAGGAACAGGTCCTTGCCAACCGACGAGGACCGCCAGGCATTCTCGTAGTCGACGACCTCGTCATTGGCACGATCGGCGGCGAGCGCGGCCGCGACATGCTCGGCCGCCAGCATGCCGGTGCCCATCGCATTGTGCACGCCCTTGATGCGCGGCACGTTGACGAAGCCGGCAGCGCAACCGACCAGCGCGCCACCGGGGAAGGTCAACCTCGGCACCGATTGATAGCCGCCCTCGGTGATGGCACGCGCGCCATAGGCAAGACGCTTGGCACCTTCGAAGGTGCCGCGGATCGACGGATGCGTCTTGAATCGCTGGAACTCATCGAACGGCGACAGATACGGATCGTCGTAGTTGAGATGCACGACGAAGCCGACCGCGACGAGGTTGTCGTCGTAATGATAGAGGAACGATCCGCCGCCAGTCTTCAGATCGAGCGGCCAGCCGAACGAATGCTGGATCATGCCCTTCTGATGCTTGGCGGGATCGATCTGCCAGACTTCCTTGAGGCCGATGCCGAACTTCGACGGCTCGCTCTTGGCATCAAGCGCGAACTTTGCGATCAGCTGCTTGGTCAGGCTGCCCCGCGCGCCCTCGGCGAACAGCGTGTACTTGCCGAGCAGCTCCATGCCGCGGGTGAAGGAGTCCTTGGGCTTGCCGTCGCGGCCGATGCCCATGTCGCCGGTGGCGATGCCCTTCACCGCGCCTTTGTCGTCATAGAGCACTTCCGCGGCGGCAAAGCCCGGATAGATCTCGACGCCGAGCGCCTCGGCCTTGCGCGCCAGCCAGCGGCAGACATTGCCGAGCGAGCCGATATAGCAGTGATGATTGTTCATCAGCGGCGGCATCATGAAGTTCGGCAGCTTGATCGCGCCGCCGGTCGTCATCCAGTAGAAGCGGTCGTCCTTGACCTGCGTCTTCAGCGGACAATCCGCATCCTCACGCCAGTCCGGAATCAGCTTGTCGAGCCCGGCCGGATCGATCACGGCGCCGGAGAGAATGTGCGCACCGACCTCGGAGCCCTTCTCCACCACGACGACGTTGAGATCGGCATTGATCTGCTTCAGCCGGATCGCCGCGGCCAGACCCGAGGGGCCGGCGCCGACGATGACGACGTCGAATTCCATGGATTCGCGCGGGGGAAGTTCTTCGGTGCTCATCTGATCTCAGCCCTTGAGACGGTTCCTTGTCATTTGCGCCCCCTTGTTTCCGATTTTTCCGGGTAGGACAACCACGGAAATGCGTTCCGCTGGGATGCAAGGCGCCTTAAGATGAACTAATAGTCAGACTTTCCCAATGATCACCGAGCCCGCACCCACCGTTCGAGAGCTTCTCGCCTTCTATCTGGAGGCCGGTGTCGATTGCGCGCTCGCGGAGGAACCGGTCGACCGCCTGGCGGAATTAGACGCCCCGCCGCCGGCCCCGCGCGTAGCGGCGGTTGAAGCGCCGCGGCCTGTCGCCGCGCCTGCGGTGATACGCGGCGAGGCCGCACCGGCGCCCGACATTGCGATCGCCTCGGCGCGCGAGGCCGCGCGCACCGCGCCGACGCTCGAGGCCCTGCGCGAGCTGATGCAAAATTTCGAAGGTTGCGCGCTCAAGCACACCGCGACGCGGCTGGTGTTCGCCGACGGCAATTCGCAGGCGCGCATCATGTTCGTCGGCGAAGCGCCGGGCCGCGACGAGGACATCGAAGGACTGCCGTTCGTGGGACGCAGCGGCAAGCTGCTCGATCTGATGATCGGCGCGATCGGGCTCAACCGCACCACCGCCTACATCACCAACGTCATCCCCTGGCGCCCGCCCGGCAATCGCACGCCGACGCCGCAGGAGACGCAGATCTGCCTGCCCTTCATCCAGCGTCATATCGAGTTGGTGAATCCCGACATGCTGGTGACGCTCGGCAATCCCTCGACGCAGACGCTGCTCTCGACGCGCGAAGGCATCATGCGCACGCGCGGGCGCTGGTTTGATTACGACACCGGCCAGCGCACCATCCGCGCGCTGCCGACCTTCCACCCGGCCTATCTGTTGCGCTCGCCGTCGTACAAGCGGCTGGCCTGGCAGGATCTGCGGGCGATTGCGAAGGTGTTGGCGCAAGGCTCGTGAGAGGCAGAACGGCCTATCCCCGTCGTTGCGAGCGCAGCGAGGCAATCCAGAGTCTTTCCGCGGAGACAGTCCGGATTGCTTCGTTGCGCTCGCAATGACGAATGGAGAGAGCGACCTACGCCCCCTTCGGCCGCACGATCGCCCAGCCGATGCGCAACAATCCCTGACGGCCATTGACCAGCCATTCGAAGGCCCGCGGCACTTCGGGCACGATGCCCGGGAAGCGCGCGAGGATTTCGGGCGGCGGGGTGCCGGCGGTGTCGGACGCGCGCCAGACCACGACGCCGCCGCTCTCGCTGAATTTCGCCTGTGACATCCAGGGTGTGCGCCCCGGATCAGCATCGATGAAGAGGTGTGGCCGGCCGGAATGCAGCGTGATCAGGCTTGCAAGCTGCGTCTCGCCGGCGACCGCGCGCAGGCGATGGTTGGTGCGGCGGGCAAAGCTCTCGTCGAAGAAATCCGAGATCGCGTGCGCCGGCATCGAGGTCGCAATCTCGCCGGTGCCGGTCCAGGGCATGAACAATACCGCCAGGACGACGCCGGCGGCAGGGGCGATGACGGCCGCCGCCCATACCGTGCGCAACATCCGCGCGCGGCGCATGGCGATGAGATCGCCCGCCATTACGACCATGGCGAGGCCCGACATGACCAGCACGACGCCGGCACCGCCGACCACAGTCTCGAGCCAAAACAGGCCGGAGATCAGGACCGCACCGAGCGCCGGCGCGAGCGCAAAGAAATAGACGAAGTTGCGTGCGAGCGGCTCGACCGGCGGCCGGTAGATGATCGGCGCCTCCTCACTCTTGCCGGCGAACAGGGGTGTGTTGAGGAAGCTCAGCACCGGGACCGCGATGGCGCCGAACACCAGCCCGCCGAGCAGCCAGACGGCGTGGATCGCACGGGCACTGAGGTCGGCCAGTTGCGGCAAGGCCGGCAGCACAAGAGTTTGGGCGCGCATCAGCCAGACCGCATAGGGCAGCGCCAGCACGGCCACGACGACGAGCGCGAACAACGGATCGAGCGCGCGCAAGGTCCGGCGGCCGCCGGCGGTCGACAGCGCGAAGATGACGAGCAGCGCGAGCAGGAAGATCGCAGCCGGCGTGGTCAGGAGCAGAAGGCCCGCCTCGATCGACCAGGCGAACCAGGCATTACCGCGGCGCTGGCCGATGATCTGCCAGGAATGCAGCAGCAGCAACGCCCAGAGCGGCCGGGCGAGGACCAGGGGGCCGAAGTCGAGCGCGGACGAGGAGAAGGCCAGCACCGTCATGGTCAGGAGCACGGCGAGAACCGCCTGCTGGGTACCCACCACGGCCCGCGACAGATGATAGAGCGTGATGAAGGTCGCGATCTCGCAGAGCTCGGCAAGGACGTAGACGCCGAACACATGGCCGCCTGCCACGCGATAGGCAATGTCCGCGAGCCAGATCGACAGCGGCGGGCCGAGATCAGTGCCGACCCGATATTCGCGGCCATAGGCCAGCAGGGTCGCCAGGCTGCCGGGCGGACTGCGATAGAACAGCAGCGCCACCAGCAGCCACATCGCGGCCTGCAGCAGCACGGCAATCCAGACGATCAACCGCGGCCGGGCGCGAATGAGCTCGATGACCAGGGAGGTAAACCGCATGCAACGCCCGAAAGATGCAGCCAACCCGTCCAGCCGGCCCTATTCGCTCACACCCGTTTTGATAAAGGGCGCCACGCGCCGTGGCAACGGCGGTCTGCTCTAGAGGCCCGCTGAAGCCTCGATTTCAACTGAGGTCTCGACCTCGGTGACGGAGAACAGATCCTGCACCGGCTCGACGGTCCAGGGCATGTGCTTGGCACGGGCAGCGGCGACCGGGGCGAAGAAGCTGCGGTGGTGGACGGTCGGGCCGAGGCGATCGAGCGCGTCGAGATGCTCGGGCACGCCATAGCCCTTGTGCTGCTCGAAGCCGTAGCCGGGGCAATCCTGCGCCAGCGCGCACATCAGCCGGTCGCGCGTCACCTTGGCGACGATGGAGGCGGCCGCGATCGAGAGCACGATGCCGTCGCCGCCGATCACGGCCTCGCAGTCGCAAGACGTATCGAGCCGGTCGCGGCCGTCGACGAAGACGTGCCTGGGCGCCTCGGGCAGCGCGACCACCGCGCGCTTCAGCGCCCAGAGCGAGGCCCGCAAAATGTTGTCGCGGTCGATCCGCGCGGGCGAGGCGACGGCGACCGAGACTTGCGCGGTGGCGCAGATCTTCTCGAACAGTTTTTCGCGCTCTTCGCCGGTCAACCGCTTGGAATCGTCGATGCCGCGCGGGATGCGGTCGGGGTCGAGAATCACGGCGGCGGCCACCACGGGGCCGGCGAGCGGCCCGCGGCCGGCCTCGTCGCAGCCCGCGACCGGCCAGATGCCGCGCTTGATCAGCGCGCGCTCGCGGCGGAAGCTCGCCTTGGCAGGCGCAGCCTTCTTCTCAGCGGCCTTCTCTGGCGCATCTTTGGCCGGCTTCTTGGCGGACTTGTCCCGAATCATGGCCGGGATCGTGCGCAAGCCGGCTCGCCCGCGCAACCGGGAACCCCGCGCAATTCCCGTTATTCAGACGGACCGCTCTACTCCGCCAGATGCACCCGCCGGTCGTCGCCGACCTCGATGCCGGGCGCGACAACGACCTCCCAGGGATGGCCGTCGGGGTCGGCGAAATAGCCGGAATAGCCGCCGTAATCGGTCTCATGTGCGGCCTTCAGCAGCGTGGCGCCCTTACAAAGCGCAAACGCCAGCACGGTATCGACCTCCTCCCGCGAAGCGCAGTTCCAGGCAAGCGTGACACCGCGGAAGGTTGTCGGCCTCGGCTGGTCCGGCAGCCTGGTGTCGTCAGCGAGCTGATCCCAGGGAAACAGGCCAAGCACGGGACCACCGGTATCGAAGAACGCAACGGCTTCACCCGTAACCTTGAGCCGGCGCGAAAAGCCGAGCGCATCGTAGAAGGCGATGCTGGCGCGGATGTCGCGCACACCAAGCGTGATCACCGTGAGCCGCGGTATCGGGGCCGGCAGATCCTTACTCATCACATACCTCGTTCGCTCCGCGCCTCAGAACAGGCTGAGCTGCTCGCCGTTCGGCTTCGGCTTGGCAAAATGATCCGTCGTCAGCTTCGAGCGGCGCTTGTTCAGCCCAAGCCGGTCGCAGGCGATCTCGAAGCGACGGCCGATGGTCCAGGCCATGGGACCGGTTCCTTTCATACGTTCGCCCCATTTCGAATCGTAGTCGCGCCCCCCGCGCATGTCGCGGATCAGGGTGAAGACGTGGCGATACCGGTCCGGATAATTTGCCATCAGCCATTCGCGAAAGAGATCGCGCACCTCCAGCGGCAACCGCAGCAGGACATAGGAGGCTTCCTTGACGCCGGCATGGGCGGCGGCATCGAGGATGCGCTCGATCTCGGAATCGTTCAGCGCGGGGATCACGGGCGCCACCATCACGGTGGTGGGGATGCCGGCGTCAGAGAGCTGCTTCAGCGCCTCCAGCCGTTTTGGCGGCGTCGAGGCCCGCGGCTCCATGGTGCGCGCGAGTTTTGGGTCGAGCGAGGTCACTGATATCGCGACCTTGGCAAGGTTGCGCTTGGCCATGCGCTGGAGAATGTCGATGTCGCGCACGACCAGCGCCGACTTGGTGACGATGCCGACGGGATGGCCGGTGCGCTCCAGCACCTCGAGAATGCCGCGCATGATTTTGCGCTCGCGCTCGATCGGCTGATAGGGATCGGTGTTGGTGCCGATCGCAATCATCCGCGGCTCGTAGCCTGAGGCCGCGAGCTCCTTCTCGAGCAGAACAGGCGCCTCGGGCTTTGCGAACAGCTTTGACTCGAAGTCGAGCCCCGGCGACAGGCCGAGATACGCGTGGGTCGGCCGCGCGAAGCAGTAGACGCAACCATGCTCGCAGCCGCGATAGGGATTGATCGAGCGGTCGAAGCCGATGTCGGGAGAGTCGTTGCGGGTGATCACCTTGCGTGAGGTGTCCACCCCGACCGTCGTCTTGAACGGCGGCAGGTCTTCCAGGCTCTGCCAGCCATCGTCGAAGGCGACGCGCGCCTCGGCTTCAAAGCGGCCGCTGGCGTTGGACTGGGCACCCCGCCCTCGCCTGCGCTGGCGGTCGATGGCGACAGCCAGTTCAGGAAAGTCGGCAGGAATATCTGAGAGCGCACCCGCCGGCTCGGAGGGCGCCGTGACCGGCGGGTGCTTGAGAGCAGAAGAGGCTGGACTCATGCAATCAAGATAACACGCCGAAGGAACAAATCAAGAACAAGAATCGAAAACGCGAAAACAACCCCATGCACAGTAGCGCTGCCCAAACTTCGCGCGCGGCCCTTTGACCTCACGCAACACCGCGTGAGCCCGCTTCCGTTTGATGCCGCGGAAGGATCGATCTCGCCGGAACCCGGTTGGTGACGATCCCGGGTGAAGGTCAGCAGGATTATGACAAATCAACAACAATCGGCCGCTGCAAGCAGCGACCTCGATCTCCTCGATCGTTACTGGCGCGCTGCGAACTATCTCTCCGTCGGGCAAATCTACTTGCTCGACAACCCGCTGTTGCGCGAGCCCTTGCGGCCCGAGCACATCAAGCCGCGTCTGCTCGGCCATTGGGGCACGACGCCGGGACTGAATTTCATCTACGCCCACCTCAACCGCGTCATCCGCGCGCTGGACCTGAGCGTGCTGTATGTCTGCGGTCCCGGCCATGGCGGTCCGGGCATGGTCGCCAACACTTATCTCGAAGGCAGCTACAGCGAGATCTATCCAAACATCCCCCGCGATGCGGACGGATTGCGAAGACTTTTCAGGCAGTTCTCTTTCCCGGGCGGCATCCCGAGCCACGCGGCGCCGGAAACGCCGGGCTCGATCCACGAAGGCGGCGAGCTCGGCTACGCGCTGGTGCACGCCTACGGCGCGGCCTTCGATAATCCTGACCTCATTGTCGCCTGCGTCGTCGGCGACGGCGAGGCGGAGACGGGCCCGCTGGCAGCGTCCTGGCACTCCAACAAGTTCCTCAATCCCACGCATGACGGCGCGGTGCTGCCGATCCTGCATCTCAACGGCTACAAGATTGCCAACCCGACCGTGCTCGGGCGGATGCCTGATAGCGAGATCCGCGATCTGTTCCGCGGGTTCGGCCATGAGCCGCTGTTCGTCGAAGGCGACGATCCAAAATTTATGCACCGGACGATGGCCGATGCGCTCGACGTCGCGATTGCCAGCATCCACTCCATCCAGCAGCACGCCCGCGACGGACGCAAGACGATCGAGCGGCCGCGCTGGCCGATGATCGTGTTGCGCAGCCCGAAGGGGTGGACCGGCCCGAAGGAGGTCGACGGCAAGAAGGTCGAAGGCTTTTGGCGCGCACATCAGGTGCCCGTTGCGAACTGCCGCGAGAACCCGGCGCACTTAGAGATTCTCGAGGACTGGATGCGCAGCTACGAGCCGGACAAGCTGTTCGACAGGAACGGTGCGCTCATTCCCGAGCTTCAGGCGCTCGCGCCGCAAGGCGAAAGACGGATGGGCGCCAACCCGCATGCCAATGGCGGGCTGCTGAAGAAGGAGTTGAAGCTGCCCGACTTCCGCGGTTTTGCCGTCGAGGTGCCCAAGCCCGGCGGCGTGACTGGAGAAGCCACGCGCGAGCTCGGCAAATTCCTGCGCGATGTCATCCGCCTCAACGCCGTGGAGCGCAATTTCCGCATCATGGGTCCTGACGAGACCGCGTCAAACCGGCTCGATGCCGTGTTCGATGCGACCGAACGCGTCTGGATGGAGCCGATCGAATCTTACGACGTGCATCTCGCACAGGACGGCCGCGTGATGGAGGTCTTGAGCGAGCATCTCTGCCAAGGCTGGCTGGAGGGCTATCTGCTCACCGGACGGCATGGCTTCTTCTCCTGCTACGAGGCCTTCATCCACATCGTGGATTCCATGTTCAATCAGCACGCCAAATGGCTGAAGGTGACGCGGCACCTGCCTTGGCGACGGCCGATCGCCTCGCTCAACTATCTCCTGACCTCGCATGTGTGGCGGCAGGACCATAACGGCTTCAGCCATCAGGACCCCGGCTTCGTCGATCTCGTCGCCAACAAGAAGGCCGACATCGTCCGCATCTATTTTCCGCCCGATGCCAACACGCTGCTGTGGATCGCCGATCACTGCCTGCGCACCTATAACCGCATCAACGTCATCGTCGCCGGCAAGCAGCCGGCGCCGCAATGGCTATCGATGCAGGAGGCGGCGACGCATTGCGATGCCGGCATCGGCATCTGGGCCTGGGCCGGAAATGAGGACGCCGGCGGCGAGCCCGACGTGGTGATGGCCTGCGCTGGCGACGTCCCGACGCTGGAGACGCTCGCAGCCGTTGATCTTCTCCGCAAGGCGCTGCCGGACCTGAAGATACGCGTCGTCAACGTCGTCGATCTCATGACGCTGCAACCGAAGGAGCAGCATCCGCACGGCCTGTCCGATCGCGACTTCGACAGCCTGTTCACGACAGACAAGCCCGTGATCTTCGCCTATCACGGCTATCCCTATCTCATCCACCGCCTCACCTATAACCGCACCAACCATGCCGGCCTGCATGTGCGCGGCTTTGCCGAGGAAGGTACCACGACGACGCCGTTCGACATGGTCGTGCTCAACGAGCTCGATCGCTACCATCTCGCGATCGAGGCGATCGAACGCGTGCCGGGTCTTGCAACTAAAGCCGCGCAGGTGAAGCAGCGGTTCCGCGACGCGCTGATCGAGCATTCGCGCTACGTGCGTGAGCACGGCGAGGACATGCCCGTGATCCGCGACTGGGTCTGGCCGGGCAAGGCGGCATGACAGCGTCGGTTCTCGTCCTCAACGCAGGCTCGTCGAGCATCAAGTTCGGTCTGTTCGATATTTCGGCGGGCGAGCCCGCCCTGCTCTGCAAGGGTCTGCTCGACGAGCACGAGGCGAAGCCGCGGCTGGTGGCGAGGAGCCCGTCGGGCGACACTCTGTTCGAGACGCAGCGGGAGGCATCCGATGCGGACGGCGGCCATCTGTTCGCCGAGGTGCTCGCTTTCGTCGAGGACCGTTTCGGTGATCACCGCCTGCGGGCCGTCGGTCACCGCATCGTTCATGGTGGTCCCGAATATTCACGCCCGGTCGAACTGACCGACGAGGTCTTCACCAGGCTCGAGGCACTGACGCCGCTGGCGCCGCTGCATCAGCCGCGGTGTCTCGCACCGGTCCACCCGGTCAGGACGATCAAGCCTGAGCTGACACAGATCGCCTGTTTCGACACCGCATTTCATCACAGTATGGCACCGCCGGCGAACCGCTTCGCGATCCCGAAGCGCTTCGAGGCACGCGGCCTGCGGCGCTACGGCTTCCACGGCCTGTCGTTCGAATATGTTGCGACCCGTTTGGCGGCGATCGCGCCCGAGCTTGCAGCCAGGCGCGTTGTCATCGCCCATCTCGGCAATGGCGCGAGCCTCTGCGCCTTGCGCGACGGCCGAAGCATCGACACCACAATGGGACTGACACCGCTCGACGGTCTGGTCATGGGCACGCGTTGCGGCATGATCGATCCAGGCGTGCTGCTCTATTTGCTACAGCAAGAGAGGATGACGACCGAGGATCTGCAGCATCTGCTTTATCACGAGTCAGGGTTGCTGGGCGTCTCCGGCCTCTCCGCGGACATGCGTACGCTGCTTGCGAGCAGCGAAGCTTCCGCGCGCGAGGCCGTCGATCTCTTCACCTTCCGCGGGGCGCAGGAGATTGCGGTCATGGCCAACACGCTGGGAGGGCTGGACGGCCTGGTGTTCACCGGCGGCATTGGCGAGCATGCGAATGAGATCCGCAGCGCAATCGGCGAGCGCCTCGCCTGGCTCGGCGTGCGCATCGATGCAGCGGCGAATGACGAAGGCCGCGAAAGCATCGGCGCTTCGGACAGCAGCGTTGCCTTGTTCGTCATTCCCACCAATGAAGAGAGCATGATCGCGCGCCACTGCGCCGATCTGCTGCGCAAGCCCGGTCGCTTATGACGGATTCATGAATGATCTAGCGCAACAGCTGTGCCGCCACCGCGCGGCATGATGTCGGGCGTCAAACGTTGCGCGGACGGATCATGAAAACCCAGATCATCGAAGAACTCGGACAGGGCGACATTCTGTTGCCGACCTTGGTGGCAGAAGGCCTCGCCGCCAACGACCGCATCAAGGTGCGCATGAGCGCACTCCAGGCGGCCGCTCAACATGCGCGGGACCCAAACCGGCCCGCGAGCGACCTCGGCATCGAGAGCCGGACCGCGGGCATTGCTCCCGCCGCAATCGCGACGCTGATCGGCGGCGCGCATATGATCGGACGGGACCGGCTTGCAGCCCCTGCTCTCGCGAAGTTGATGAAGGAGATTGAGGACGACGCCGCGACCATGATCCGCGCCGTCAAAGCCGGAACTCCCGACGAAGGCACGAAGGCGGATGCGCGGCTCGAAGCCATCCGCAGCGCCGGCCTGCTCGATCCCGCAAGCGAAATCGAGATCGCCCGTATCGCGCGACTGACCGGCGTGACCGACGCGGCCGGCGACAGCCTGCACCGGCTGGTCATGGACCTGCACAAGCAGCTCAACAAGCTTGCGGCAAGCTGCTCGGAAGAAGCGCTCGACGGCGCCCATGTCTTCGGCCTGCATGGCGAAGACCGCGCCGCGGTTGCGGCCTTCATGACGGGGCTGAACGCAACGCGCGGCCTCAAGTTCAATCATCCCGGCCTCGACACCATGGCGACGCGGGCGGGCGGACGGCTCCTGATCCAGAATGACATCGGCACCACCGATGCGCATGTCGTCGTGATCGCGGTGAAGAAGAATGCGGTCACCGTCACCTACACCGACGTGCACCTGGCGCGCGCGAAAATCTTCATGTCGCTGTTCGACAGGTTCGAAGCAACATGGAGCGGCCTCGATCGACATACGGCTGCTGGTCTTGGTGACGAGAATTCGTTCTATCTCGTCACCGGTCAATACCAGGCGGATCATGCTGCGAAGCGCAACGAATTCCTGTCGGCGATCGGCGCTGCGCTGGTTTTCCTGATCGACTGGAACAAAGCCCGCAAATTGCTGCGGAGCTGGGTCGCGAAGGACGACGCGGCGCGCATCCTGGAATGGGCCGCGCGCAACCTGATCGGCCATCGCGGTTTTCTCGAGCTCGGCGGTAACGAATTGCTGGGCTCGGCGGTCCGGAACGCCGCCCCCTCGCGGATTGGCTTCGGCGAGCGGCTCGACCAGGCGCTGGGCCGCGCCGCCGCGATCGACTTTCTCAAGGCGGCACTGCGCGCCTCGACCGAGGCGCTGCTGGCCGGCCGCTCGGTGAGGACGGTCCGCGACCAGATCGAGGCTGACCTGGTGCGGCACCTCGACCGCGTCGACGGGACGCTGCTCGCGGCCGTGCTGCGCCAGACCGGCTTGGCGCACGATCTCGTCATCGCGATCACACGCCATATCGCGGCGGTCAGAGCTGGGCTGCCTGCCGACGGCAAGTTGCTGGCGGCGCGCTGTGCTGCGATCGAACAGAAAGCTGACCGCATCGCGCTGGAGAGCCGCAAGGAGGTCGACCGTCTCGATGCCCGCCCTGTGATCGGACAATTGATCGACCGCATCGAGGATGCCATCGACGAGCTGGAGCAGGCAGCCTTTGTCGCCTCGCTGCTCCCCGAGCGGGCCGATCCGACCCTGCTGGCTTCGCTGGCCGAGCTTTGTGTGGTGGCAGCGACAGCGGCCGAAACGGCTTCAAAGGGCATTGCGGCAGCAATGGACGTGCCGGATGGACGGCGGGTCGATTCCGAGCATGCGCTGGCCGCCGTAACCCGCCTGATCGACGCCGAACATGCGGCGGATACCAGGGAGCGAGCCACCACCACGCTGGTCTTCGGCGGAGGCTTCGACGTTGCGACTTCGCTATCGGTGATCGAGTTGGCGCGGGCCATCGAACGCGCCACCGATCGCTTCGCCGCTTTCGGCCATCTGCTCCGCCGTCACATCATGATTGATCTCGCAGCCTGAGGAAGTCACCATGCATATCGTGCGTATCGGCGCTGAGGCGACCGAACTGCGGCCCGCCGAGGAGATCGGCGCCAAGGCCGCGAACCTCGCTCGGATGGCAGCGCTCGGCCTGCCGGTACCGCCCGCCTTCGTGCTGCCTGTCAGGCTCTGCGCCGACGTGATTGCCGGCCATGCCCATGCTGTGCAGCACCTGCGTGACGGGCTGAAGGATGGGATCGCCTTCCTGGAGAGCGCAACCGGAAAACGCTTCGGCGACCGCCGGCAGCCGCTGCTGGTCTCCGTGCGCTCCGGCGCGGCGCGATCAATGCCGGGCATGCTCGACACCGTGCTTGACGTCGGCTGCACACTGGACGCCGTGCACGGGCTGATCCGCGCGACCGGCCGTCCCCGGCTCGCGTGGGATTGCCGGCGGCGTTTCCTCGAGAGCTTTGGCGAGACAGTGCTCGGGCTTGATCCCGCTCCGTTCGCCGCGCGCATCTCCGAGCTGGTCGACGCCGAAGGCGTGGCCAGCGACCGGGAGCTGGATGGCGAAGCGCTGGAGCGGCTGGCCGCCGCGGAACAAGCGCTGATCGAAGATCACGCCGATGGCTGCCTCGACGATGCAGCGGCCCAGCTCGAGGCGGCGGCACGGGCCGTCTACCAATCCTGGACCAGCGAGCGGGCGCAGACCTACCGCAAGCTCCAGCAGCTCGATGATCTCGAAGGCACCGCCGTCACCATCCAGGCCATGGTGTTCGGCAATGGCGGGCTCGCCTCGGGCGCCGGCGTCGCGTTCTCGCGCGATCCGTCGACCGGCGCCTCTCACACCATGATCGATCTCGTGCTTGATGCGCAGGGCGAAGACGTCGTGTCGGGCCGGCGCACGCCGGACCCCGACGACGCGATCGCCCGTGCGTTGCCGGGGATCCGGGCGGAGTTGAGCAATGTGCTGAAGCGGCTCGAGCGCGAATTTGGCGACGTGCAGGATGTCGAGTTCACGGTCGAGGACGGCAAGCTGTGGATGCTGCAGACCCGCTCGGCCAAGCGGACGCCGCGCGCTGCGGTCAGGATCGCGATCGATCTCGTGCATGAAGGATTGATCGCGAAGGACGAGGCGCTGACGCGCCTCGCCGGCATCGACGTTGCGTCGCTGGTCGATATCTCGCTGGTTGGCGCCGGCAAGCCGGCGGCCTCCGGCACCGGCGCCTCCGGCGGAATCGGCGTTGGCCGCGCGTCGTTTGATTCGGAAGGCGCCAAGCGCCTTGCGGCCACGGGCGAGCCGGTCATTCTGCTGCGCCCCGACACGAGCACGGCCGACATCGCGGGATTTGCGGTGGCAGCCGGCATCGTCACCGCGGTCGGCGCGCGGACCTCGCATGCGGCACTGGTGGCTCGGCAGATGGGCAAGCCGTGCGTGGTCGGCTGCGGTGAGCTGAAGATCGATCCGGACTCTCGGCGCGCCCGGCTTGCCGATGCGACGCTCTCGGAGGGCGACTGGATCACGATCGAGGGCGACGCCGGGCAGATTTATCTCGGGCGTTGCCAAACGTCGGAGACGCGACCGGAGGCCGAGCTCGCCGAGATCGTCGCATGGCAGTCGCAGAGTTGCGATCAACGGCGGGCAGGTGTGGAGACGTCTCAGTGAAGCCCGGCAAAGATCTGGATGCAGCCGATCACGACCTCGATCACGATCAGCACCACCACCGCGATTTCGAGCCGCAGTGAGCGTTGGGTGTCGATGATGTCGGTGAGCGCGTCGGCGGTGTCCGCGACGACCTTGAGCTTCCGCTCAAGTGTGTCCAGGCGCTCCTTCAGCTCGTACTCGTCTTCGAGACGCGCATAGAGCCGGTCGAGCTGCGGCTTTTCCCAGAGCGCATCGGGCTTTTCGGCGACGGCGACGCGGCCGGCGACGCGCTGCTGCACCAGCAGCGCATTGCCGATCAGTTGCAGGATGCCCTTGCGTCGCCGCGACGTCCGGCCCTTCTCGGCAAGCTCCCGCGCGAACGGCTCGATGACATCGAAGACCGCAGCGACACGCCGCTCGTCGCGCGCCAGTGACGTGCTCTTTGCAAGTGCGTCGGCGATCAGCAGCAGCCGCTCGTCGGAGAATTTCGAGAGGTTGATCGGCCCGCCCGGCTGGATCGCCTCGGCGTTTTCGTCCTTGCAGAGCTGCGCCTGGGCGGTCTCCTCCTCATGCGGGCTCAGCTCGCCGGTCACGCGCGACTTCAGGCTGTCGAGCAGCACCTTCTCCTCCGAAGGGAGGAGGCCGATCAGCACCACGACGCCGTAGCGGAAGATCACAGCGAGGCCGGCATGGACGCGAAAAGCCGCCGGCGTCGAGGAGACGGGAGAACCGATCTCGAGCCCCGACGGATTGATGCGTTCGCCGAGCATCACGGCGCGGATCCGCAAGGTCGGCGCGGGGTCCGGCTTCGGCGATGTTGACAGCGCGCCAACGGGAAGTTGATCGGCGTTCATTGGACACATCTCACTCAGCGCGTCAGCGATTCCAGTTTTTCCCATCAGCAAGGACATCGATGCAGCCAGGCGGAGGAATAAGGCCCTGGCCCGACATCGGCCGAGAAAAACCCCATTGGAGCTCACGCCCCTGCAGCTCGCCGAAACATTCGGCAACATGACCACCCTGCGCACGACACATTCGGCTGCGATGGACCGGCGGTGGTTTACCATCGCACTGCCAAGCACGGCCCGCAAAGTTGCGCTCGGCATCGCCGCATGTTTATGACAGTATCATAACGAGCTACGCTTCTCCCGAAGTGCGCATATCGAAGCATCTATCATGCTGAGTGTCATCATACCGACCGAAGGTGTCGAGCAGACGGCGGTCGCAACTCTGGCCGCGCTGGTACCCGGCGCTGCAGCGGGCATCATCAAGGAGGTGCTGCTGGTCGACGGCACCCGCAACGGCGTCATCGAGCGCGTTGCCGACGTCGCCGGCTGCCGTTTCGTCGGCTACGAAGGGACTTCGCAGGGCGCGGCGCTGGCCGCCGGTGCGCTCCAGGCCCGCTCGCCGTGGCTGATGTTTCTCCCCGCTGGCGCGGTGCTGGACACCGGCTGGATCGAGGAGACGACCCAGTTCATCCAGGCGGTCGCGGCCAGCGGCCGGGACCGCGCGGCCGTGTTCCGCTACGCGCGCTCGCCTTACGCCGATACGGGATTTCGCGACTTTGTGAGGTCTGTGGCGCGCAAGCTGGTCGGCCCGCTCGGCGATCAGGGGCTTTTGATCGCGCGCGACCATTACGACCGGATCGGGGGCCATCCGCCCCAAGCTCGCCGCTCCGAGGCCCGGCTGCTGCGGCGGCTCGGCCGTTCCTCCCGGACGCTGCTGCGCAGCCGGATCGTCATGGTCGGGTAGGCCACCAAATACTTGCCAAAGTCAAATAATTATTTGACAATGGCAATTATTGAGGTGTCCCATGCCAGTCAACGGTGCTGACGACCAGATCGCAGCGGTTCGCGCCTTCAACCGCTTCTATACCCGCAAGCTCGGTGTGCTCGACCAGCATTTGGGTCAGAGCCCGTTTTCGCTGAGCGAGGCCCGCGTGCTCTATGAGCTCGCGCATCGCGACGCGCTCGCGGCGAAGGAGATCGGCAACGAGCTCGGTCTCGACCCCGGCTATCTCAGCCGTATCGTTCAAAGCTTCGACGAAAAGGGGCTGATCACGCGCACGCCCCTGCCCACGGATCGCAGGCAGTACCAGCTCAGCCTTACCGCCAAGGGCCGCCAGACATTCACCAAGCTGAACCTGGGCTCGCAGAACGAGGTCGCCGCGATGCTGGCCCGGCTTTCGGCCGGCGATGCAACGCGGCTCACGCAGGCGATGGCGACCATCGAGACCGTGCTGGAGCAACGCCAGAGCCAGCCCGCGTCGGTCGTGCTGCGCAGCCATCGCGTCGGTGACATGGGCTGGGTCATCTCCAAGCAGGCGGCGGCCTATGCCGCGGACTATGGCTGGGACATCAGCTACGAGGCGCTGGTCGCCGAGATCTGCGCACAGTTCATCAAGAGCTACGACGCCGCACGCGAGCATTGCTGGATCGCGGAAGTCGGCGGCGAGCCGGTCGGCTCGATCTTCCTGGTCAAGGCCACCGACGAGCTCGCCAAACTCCGCCTGTTGCAGGTGGAGAAGAAGGCACGCGGCCTCGGCGTCGGCCGCGCGCTGGTCGAGCAATGCATTCAGGGCGCGCGCGAACGGGGCTACAAGAGGATGACGCTGTGGACGCAGAGCATCCTGGTCGCCGCACGCGGCATCTACAAGAGCGCCGGCTTCGAGCTGGTCGCAACCAAGCCGCATCACAGTTTTGGGCACGATCTGGTGGGTGAGACGTGGGAGATGGATCTGTAGCTGCGCGATGCGAGATGATTATTCTGGGAAAGGATATCTCTCCGGCGTGTCTGATCTCGTAGGATGCGCAAAGGCGCACTTGCGCCGTGCCCACGATCTTTCTCAATCAACAGAAGTCGTGGGCACGCTGTCGCTTTGCCCACCCTGCGATACCTTGTGGCTTGGCTTGCGAACGGTGCTTGCGCACCGACGCGCATCTACACCGTCGCGCCCTGCGCTTTCGGCCGGCGCAGATGCTCGTCCAGCCGCGGCATGATCTCGACGAAATTGCAGGGGCGCGTGCGGTAGTCGAGTTGCGCCGCCAGGATGCCGTCCCAGCCGTCGCGGCAGGCGCCGGGCGAACCCGGCAGGCAGAAGATGTAGGTGGCTCCGGCAACGCCTGCAGTGGCGCGGCTCTGGATCGTCGACGTGCCGATCTTGGCATGGCTCAGCATGTGGAAGGCGATCGAGAACCCGTCCATGCGCTTCTCGAACAGCGGCTCGATCGCCTCCGGCGTGACGTCGCGCCCGGTGAAGCCGGTGCCGCCGGTGGTGATGACGACGTCGACGCCGGCATCCGCGATCCAGCGGCGGATCACGGTGCGGATGGCCTCGACATCGTCGGTGACGATCTCGCGGGCGGCGAGATGATGGCCGGCCGCCGTGAGGCGATCGACCAGCGTCTGGCCGGATTTGTCGTCCGCAAGCGCGCGCGTGTCGGAGACGGTGAGCACCGCGATGTTGAGCGGGATGAACTGCTTGGATTCGTCGATGGAGGCCATTGCTCAATCCTCTCGTGTCCCGGACGCGCTGCAGCGTGAAACGCTGCTGCGCAGAGCCGGGACCCATTTGGAGGCTTGAGTGACCCGGCAATGTAGACCCCGGCTCGGCAGCGCACCGCTCAAGAAGCACTGCATCCGGGGCACGAGCATCTATGACTACGGCCCGCCGCCGCCGAACGTGTTGCAGGCTTGCAGCGTGCCCTGCTGATAGCCGGTCATGAACCACTGCTTGCGCTGCGCGGCGGAGCCGTGGGTGAAGGAGTCGGGCACCACGCGTCCCGTCGCCTGGCGCTGCAGTGTGTCGTCGCCGATCGCGCTCGCCGTGGTCAGCGCGGCGTCGATATCGCCGGCCTCGAGGAAGTTCGGACGCTTTTTCGCTTCGCGATTGACCCAGATACCGGAGAGGCAATCGGCCTGGAGCTCGACCTTCACCTGGAGCGCGTTCGACTCCGCCTTGCTGCTGGCCTGCTGCTGCAGCCGCGTCACCTTGGGGATGATGCCAAGCAGGTTCTGGATGTGATGGCCGGCCTCATGCGCAATGATGTAGGCGGAGGTGAAATTGCACGCCGATTTGCCGGAGCAACCGCGGAAGCGCGTCTCGACCTCGCGGAAGAAGCCCGTGTCGAGGAAGATGGTGCGGTCCGGCGGGCAGTAGAACGGCCCCATCGCCGACTCGGCCCGGCCACAGCGGCCGCCATTGGTGGCGTTGCGGAACAGCACGACCTTCGGGCCGGTGTAGGACTGGCCGGAGGCCTGGAAGATCTCGGTCCAGCGATCGTCGATCTCGCCGAGGATGCCCGAGATCATGCTGCCCATCTCGTCGGTCGGCGCACCGCGCTTGGCCTGACTGGACGGACGGTCGCTCTGGTAGCTCGGCGCCTGGCCGCCGCCGGTGAGGATCTCGGCGCCGCCGATCAGGATGCGCGGGTCGATGCCGAAGGCATAGCCGACCAGGCCCAGCACGATGATGGTGCCGATGCCGAGGCCGCCGCCGCCCATCGGCAGCCCGAACCCGCCGCCTCCGCCGCCGCCAAATCCTCCTCCACCGTCATCGCGACGATCCTCGATGTCGTCGCTGCGGCGGAAATCATCGTAGCGCATGGCGGGCTTCCCTCAGGTCGGCAATTGTTCGGCGTGGGCACGCGGAAACGCGAAAACCTTAACGCGCCACATAGCTAAAATTTCCATTGCGTTAATCAATATCCCGCTCGGCAATTATTGCCTAGTGCGACAGCGTGCAACGCCAGCAATTTTTTCCGAGGGCCAAGCATTTTTTTCCGAGAGAAACTTGAGAGTCTTTTGCAGATCCAGCCACCCTCGCAACGCGAAGAAACGCGAAACACACTGTAAAACACGGCAAATGCTCGCAGCTTCACGCGCGCGACACGCGATGCGGGGCCTGCTCACGAAAGCGGCGGGTTAAGTCGATTTTTACTTTGCCGCTTCATTGTAACGGTCAGTCGGTTGTTTGGTCCCGCGTCGCCGACAGCGTCGCCTGAGTCAGAGTTCTTGAGTCATGGTAGTGTCGCGTCGCGGGGCGTCTGCAAAGGCGCCCCGCACAAATTTTGAGTCTCCGTCGCACAGCATCATTCTCGGTGATTGCGTCGCCGAGATGTCGAAGCTTCAGGCCGGCTCGGTCGATCTCGTGTTCGCCGATCCGCCCTACAATCTGCAGCTCAAGGGCGATCTCAAGCGCCCCGACGAATCCCATGTCGATGCCGTCAACGACGACTGGGACAAGTTCGATTCATTCTCCGCCTATGACGATTTCACCCGCGCCTGGCTCCTGGCCGCGCGGGCTGCGATGAAGCCGTCGGCGACGATCTGGGTGATCGGCTCCTATCACAACATCTTCCGCGTCGGCGCGATCATGCAGGACCTCGGCTTCTGGCTCCTGAACGACATCGTCTGGCGCAAGACCAACCCGATGCCGAATTTCCGCGGCCGCCGTTTCACCAACGCGCACGAGACCATGATCTGGGCCGCGCGTGACGAAAAGGCCAAGGGCTACACGTTCAACTACGAAGCGCTGAAGGCGGCCAACGAGGACGTGCAGGCACGCTCCGACTGGCTGATCCCGCTCTGCACCGGCGAGGAACGTCTCAAGGGCGCCGACGGCAAGAAAGTGCACCCGACGCAGAAGCCGGAAGGCCTGCTCGCGCGCGTGCTGCTGTCGTCATCCAAGCCTGGCGATCTCGTCATCGATCCCTTCAACGGCACCGGCACCACCGGCGCCGTCGCCAAGCGTCTCGGCCGCTCCTATATCGGCTTCGAGCGCGACAAGACCTATGCCAAGGCCGCCGAAGCGCGCATCGCCGCGATCGAACCGCTGCCGGAAGCGAGCCTCGCTCCTTTCATGACCGCGCGCGAAGCGCCGCGCGTGGCGTTCTCCGAGCTGATCGAGCGCGGCATGATCATGCCGGGCACAAAACTGTTCGATGCCAAGAAGAAGCTGGGTGCACTGGTGCGTGCCGACGGCGCCATCATGTTCGGCGACAAGGTCGGCTCGATCCATCGCATCGGCGCGGTGGCGCAAGGCGCGCAGGCCTGCAACGGCTGGACCTTCTGGCACGTCGAGACCAAGAAGGGCCTCAAGCTGATCGACGAGCTCCGCGCCGAGATCCGCGCCGGCATGGGGGCGGAGTAGCCCAGCACACCCGGCACCTTGAACACCGCCACAGCCAGGACTAGATTCGCTGGATCAGCCCCGTCCTGACCGGCCGGCTCCCATGCGACGACAGTCCGAGACATTGCTACTGGTGCCGCTGCTGCCGATCTTCCTGGTCGGCATGTTTCCGATGTTCCTGATCGCCCTGCTCGGCTTTTTCGGTCTCGCTTTGTTTGGCGTGCTCGTGATCTGCGTCGGGCTCGCGAGCAGCAACGAGGCGCACGACAATTTCAATCACGATGTCATCGTGCATGGCTACGCGCGTGGCTCGGAGCGCAAGGCGCAGGCCTCCGACATGCATCTCGCCAGCCGGCTCGGGTTGCGGTTGGAAGCGGTCGGCGCGGCGATGATCCTTACGGCCGCCATCGGCCTTTGTTACGCCGGTTGATCTGCGCGGCGCAGATACCGCCCCGCAAACTCGCCGGTTGCTCTCCCCGGCCATGTTCAGGCACAGAAAGCCGCGAGGCCGCATTCATGCTCCAAATGGGGAAATGGGGAGAGAAACATGCTCAAATTCTATTTCAACGGATCGCCGAACCCGACCAAGGTCGCGCTCTTCCTCGAGGAGGCAGGCCTGGCTTACGAGCCGTTGAAGATCGACACCCGCAAGGGCGAACAGTTCGCGCCGGAATACTTGAAGATCAATCCGAACGGCAAGGTGCCGGCGATCGACGATGGCGGCACCATCGTGTTCGACTCGAACGCCATCCTGCTCTATCTCGCCGAGAAGACCGGACAATTCCTCCCCGCGAACCGCGCCGAACTGCTGTCATGGCTGATGTTCGTGGCAACAGGCGTCGGGCCCTATTCGGGTCAGGCCGTGCATTTCAAGCACTTTGCGCCGAAGGACCAGAACCACGACTACGCCCATAATCGCTACCAGTACGAGACCGATCGCCATTACAAAATCCTCGACGCGCATCTTGCCGGCCGCCGCTACATGGTCGGCGATGCCTATTCGATTCTGGACATGGCAGTGTGGGGCTGGGCGCGGATGGTGCCGTTCAAGCTCGGCGACGATGCCTTTGCGCGCTACCCGAACGTCAAGCGGCTGATCGACGAGATCTCAGGCCGGCCGGCCGCCGCCCGCGCGCTCGCGCTGAAAGACAAGTTCATCTTCAAGGCCGAGATGGACGACGAGGCGCGCGCCAACATGTTCAAGCACATGGCGACGAAAGTGGCCTGACCATATTGCCATGCGATGAAAGGCCACGCGTTCACGCATGGCCTTTTGTTTTTTAGGCGGCGTTCACCGACGCGAGGAACTTTGCGACCTCGGTCTTCAACCGGTTGCTGTCTGACGACAGTGAGCGCGCCGCCGACAGAACTTGCGACGAGGCCGAGCCGGTGTCGGCCGCGCCGCGCTGGACGTCGCCGATATTGGTCGAGACACGCTGGGTTCCGTGCGCGGCCTGCTGGACGTTGCGGGAGATCTCCTGCGTCGCGGCGCCCTGCTCTTCCACGGCAGCGGCAACGGTCGAGGAGATTTCCGACAGCCGCTCGATGGTGCCGCTGATCTCCCTGATGGAGCCGACCGACTCTTCCGTCGCGGCCTGGATGCCGGAGACCTGCTGGGCGATCTCGCCGGTCGCCTTTGCGGTCTGCTCGGCCAGCGCCTTGACCTCGGAGGCGACCACGGCAAAGCCGCGGCCGGCCTCGCCCGCGCGCGCGGCCTCGATGGTGGCGTTGAGCGCCAGCAGATTGGTCTGGCCGGCGATGGTGCTGATCAGCTCGACGACGTCGCCGATGCGGGCAGCCGCCCTGGAGAGCTCGCTGACGCGGGCGTTGGTCTTGCTCGCCTGCTCCACGGCTTCGCCGGCGATGCGGGCCGATTCCTGGACCTGGCGAGCGATCTCGCTCACCGAGGACGACAGCTCTTCGGTCGCCGACGCGACGGCTTGCACGTTGGCCGAGGCTTCCTGTGATGCGGAGGCGACTTCCGTCGACAGATCCTGGGCGCGCGTTGCCGTCGTCGTCAGCGTGCCGGCGGAGGCCTCGAGCTCGCCGGAGGCCGACGACACGGTCTCGACGATTTCGCCGATCGCCTGCTCGAACTGGTCGGCGAGCCGGACCATGTCCTTCTTGCGGTCCTCGGCCTGCCGCGCCTCGCTCTCGGTCTGCTCGTGACGCATGCGCTCGGTGTCGATCATGTTGTCCTTGAACACCTGGATCGCCTTGGCCATGTCGCCGATCTCGTCCGCCTTGCCCCGTGAGGGGATCTCGACCGCGAGATCCCCACCAGCGAGCCGGCCCATCGCGCGCGTCATCGAGGCCAGCGGACCGACGATGCTGCGGGCGATCAGGAAGGCGACGATGACGCTGAACACGACTGCAAGACCGCCTGCGGCCTCCTGAATCCAGGTCGTGCTGGCGATGACGCCTGCGGCGACCGTGCGCGTTCTCTGGGAGTCAGCCGCAAGTTGCGTGTCCGCGACCTTGAGCTTGTCGATGCTTCCGGCGATCAGGGGCGCAATGTTGCTGCGGTAAATCTCCTCGGCCGCGAGGATCGCGGCGGAGGTCGCCTCGAACGCTGCCTGGTAGGACGAAAGCGAGGTCTTGACCGGGGCGAGCGCAGACTTGACCTGCTCCGGCAGGGTGGCCTCCTGGAGCGCCGTGATCCGTTGCTGCGCCCTCTCGGTATTGGCTCTGAAGGTCGAGGATGCCTTGGAGTCGCGCATGGCGAGGAAGCGCCAGCTCGCCAGACGTGCCTGGAGGATCTTGGATTCGAGGTCGGCGACGGGCGCCGTGATCTCGGCATCGTGGGTGCCATGCGCCGCGATGACCAGCTTGCCGGCATTGGCATTCAGTTCCTCGCCACCCGGCAGGAGAGCGGCCTTGCCTTTCGTCGTCTCCTTGACCGCGGCGCCCATGCGCTCGCGCAGCGACTGCAGCTTGCCAATATCGGCAACGAGGCCGTCGTAGATCTTGCGCCGCTCCTCGGAGGCCGTCCCTGCCGAAGCGACTTTCAGCAACTCGATCGTCGCCGCCTCCCGTTCCGCGGCCTCCTTGAAGGCGGGCTCGTTGGCATCATAGATGTAGCGCAGATTGGCCCGCTGCAGCGCCTGGAGATGGACCGATATCTCTCGAATGCGGGCTGTACTGTCCGAGAAGGCAGACATTTTCGCGACCTGGTCCTGGACCGCCCACAGGTTCCAGACGGCAACTACGGTCATGATCAGGCCAACCGCGGCCAGAGCCGTAAACCCGGCGTAAAGACGTCCCCGGATTCTCAAACGAATGCCCCGCATGGTGATGCCGCCCCCAAGAATTCGGGCAGCCGAACGCCCTCATGGCGGCTCCGGCTGCGCGGCATCACCATGAAGCACACTTGTTAATTGTGTCCTTCTTGATCGGACCGAGGCGACGGCGGGGTAAGCGCCCGCCAAGGGTTCGGTACAAGCGGATCAGCCGGCGCGGCTTGCGGGAACTGCTCTCGGTCAGAACCGAGCGCAGCATGTCCGGACCCACGATATCAGGCGGTCGCCTGCTGCAATTTGCCGAGCGCGTTCTCGACCACTTCCAGCGTGTACGGCTTCTGCACCACCGGCGCCGAGGCGAGGTCGACGGGGATCGGCGCACGCTCGCCGTAGCCGGTCGCGAAGATGAAGGGCACGCCGATCTCCTTCAGCCTCAAGGCCACCTTGATGCTGCTCTCACTGCCGAGATTGAGGTCTAGCAGCGCAAAGCTCGGGCGCGTGCGCTCGATCGCGCGCATCGCCTGGTCGACGCTCGCCGCCGTATCGACATGCCGCGCCCCGAGATCGAGCAGGATCACCTCCGCCGCCATGGCGATGATGAGATTGTCCTCGACGATCAGGGCGGTGTCGGAGATGCGGGGACGGGCGGGCTGCTGTTCCTCGATGCGCATGGCGGCTCCTGCGATTGACGGCACCAGCTCGACGAAGTTCGGCGGGATCACGAACCTCGCCTGCACGCCGAGCAGGTCGAAGCGGATTTCGGCTTCGCCCTTGAGGTCGAACGGGACGGAACGCTCGATGATGGTGGTGCCGAAACCGCGGCGCGACGGCGGCTGCACCGGCGGACCGCCGCTCTCCTTCCACTCGATCTCGAGGCTCGAATTCGGGTCGACCCGCCAGATCACCTCGACCTGGCCGGTGGAATCGGCGAGCGCGCCGTATTTGGCGGAGTTCGTCATCATCTCGTGGACGACGAGCGCCAGCGTCGCGAACGCCTTGGGATCGAGCGCAACGTCGGGTCCGTCGATCTTCACGCGATCGGCGCGGGAGCCGAGATAGGCCCCGGCCTCGGATTCCAGCAGCGTCCGCAGCGCCACCGGCGCCCAGTTCAGATTGGTGATCTGGTCGTGTGCGCGCGCGAGCGCCTGGATGCGACCGCCGAGCACGCTGGCGAACTCGTCCACATTTCTTGCGGTGTCCTTGCTCTGCGCCACCAGCGCACGCACCAGGCTCAGGATGTTGCGGACGCGATGATTGAGCTCGGCAATCATCAGCTCCTGCCGCTCCTGCGCGCCGCGGCGCTCGCGCGCCGCAAGGTCGGACAGTTGCAGGATCACTTCGAGCAGCGTGACGCGCAGGCTCTCGGCGATGCGGATGTCGGCCGCCGACCACGGCTTGGACTGGCCCGCGACCGTCTCCTGCCAGAGCTCAAAGCTCTTGCGCGGCGTCAGGCGCGGCCCGTTCGGGCCTTCCTCGTAGACCTTGTCGGGCGCGCCCGCCCAGTTCACCGAACGCACCACCTCGCGCCGGAAAAAAATCAGGCAGTCGCGCGGCGTGCGCGAGATCGGAATGGCGAGGAAGCCGGCGGCGCGGTCACGAAACACCTCGCCGGCCGCATAGAGCTTTGCGATCTCCGCGCTGGCACAGATGCGGCCCGGCGAAGTCCGGTTGATGAAAGCGACGAGGTCCTTGACCTCGTCCTCCGTCGGCGTCTCGCCGTCGAGCGTGATCCTGTTGTCGGACCAGACCGCGACGCCATCGCAGGCGATCATCTTGCGGTAATCGCCGACGAAGTCGACGATCGCACGCCGGCTATGCTCGTGCGTGCCGGCGATCTCGATCAACCCCTCCTGGATCTTCTGGGCGTTGGCCTCGTAGGCCATATCACCCTCGCGCTCGCGCCCTTCCACGATCCAGGAGAACATCTGCCCGAACAGCTCGGACGCCGTCCGCTTCTCGAACGAGATGTAGCGCGGCGAATAATGGTGGCAGGCGAACAGCCCCCACAGCTTGCCGTCGCGCAGGATCGACACAGACATCGAGGCGCTGACGCCCATGTTGCGCAGATATTCGATATGGATCGGCGACACAGCGCGCAGCACGCTCATGGACAGATCGAGCAGCCCCGCATTGTGCGCTGCGGTCGACAGCAATGCGGCCGGCCTGGCGTTGATGTCGGCGATGATGCGCAGCCAGTTGCGCTGATAGAGGATGCGGGCCTGCCTGGGGATGTCGGAGGCCGGGTAATGCAGGCCGAGAAATTTCTCGAGGCCTGCTTCCGCAGCCTCCGCGATCACCTCGCCCGATCCGTCCGGGTGAAATTGATAGACCATGACGCGGTCGAAGCCGGTCAGAACTTTAAGCTGGCGCGCCGCTTCGCGGGCTAGCTCAGCCATGCCGCGGGTCTTGCGGATGCGCTCCAGCATCAGCCGCACCAGCTCGCCCGAATTGACACCCGCCTCGACGACGCTGGGCTCGGCCTCGACGACCACATACGCGCCGGAAAAATGGATCGATAGATCGTAAAGCGGCTTGCCCGGCTGGAGCTCGACGCCGAACACGCGTTCGGTTGAATCAGGGCCGCCGAGCTGATCGACGCGGCTGCGGATGGTCTCGATCGCGGCTGCGGAGAACACTCTTGCGAGCGGCTGCTGCAGCAGATCGGTGACGTCGCCGCCGAGGAAGCTGCCGGCATTGTCCGACGCCATGCAGATCGTGAAGTCCGACAGCAGCGTCAGCAGGAAGCCGAACGGCTGCACGTTGCCGGGAATGTGGATCGGCTCGCGATCGCAATTGGTGAGATTGACCGCCTCGTTCATGCGCGATCCGCCGCCCGCTCGAATGCAGCAAAGGCGCTGCGCGCCGCCGCGATCGCCTCGTCCTCGTCGCAGCCCTCTTGGCTGGCAAGCTTCGCCAGAAAGCTCTGCCACAGTCGCTTGCCGGCGCCGTGGCTGAGATAGGCGGCGGCCTGTCCGATGCGCGGATCAGCCGCATCCGCGACGGCCTTCAGCAGGAATTTTGCACCGAGCCGGGATCCCTCCAGCACGTACATGGTGCCGATCACGCCGCTCCGTGTCAGCGGCTGCACCGACACGGTGGCATGCGCCTCCCGGCCGAGCCGGTCGAGATCCACAGCGATTGCGGCGCTCCGCGCCCGCTCCGGCCAGTCCGGAAAGTATTTGGCGACGCCGGCGTCCACGAGCGCGGCTTCGAGCGGCAGCAGAGCGCCCGCGCTGGCTTGGAGAAAACGTCGATAGCCGGAAAGCACGGTGAGATCGAACGCGGACATCTGCGCGTCGAGTTCGTGATGTGCCGCAGCCGTCGCGTCTCTCAATCGTTCACGGAGTCCGGGAAAGCTTCGCCCTGCCTGTATTGATACGTCCGAAGCCCCAGCCAGCATGAAATTCCCAAACGCGCGCAAAGCCGGCGCGCAATTGCCCCGGAAACGAACGAACGCGGGCGGGACAAAAATGTTCCCGCCCGGTTCCAGCCGTTCGGGCCGGCATTTTTCTAGCCGGTAGCGGCGTTCCGAGCCGATTGCGGGAAAAGCCCGAGCGCCTTCTCGGTCAGCACGGAGTCGCAGTACTCGCGGATCTCCTTGATCTTGCCGCCCTCGAACCGAAACACCAGGCAATAGTCATTGTCGTAGCGCACCCCTTCGGGCGTGACGTTGTCGCCCTTGGCTTCGACCACGACGATGTCGCCATCAGCGATGAAGCGCTCGGCGACCGTGCGCGTGCGGTCGCGCAGGCGCGTGCGCACATACCCGTGCAGATCGTTGAGGATCGCCTCCCTGCCTGCGAAGGTGCGCGACCAGGAATATTGGCCGGTGACGATCCATTTGGCGTCGTCGGCAAGGCTTGCGGTGAACAGCGATCGGTCGCGGACATCCGGGTCGGGGCTGGCGGCGGCGGCGAAAATGTCCTGCATCAGTTTCTTGTTGGCGCTCGCACTCATGGCGGCATCTCCTTTCATGGCAACACGGAGAACATCAGCGCTTGATGAGAATTCTTCAAATCGATAGCGGATATGATATTTATTCGCCTCATGAATTTGAATTCGCTCGATCTCAATCTACTCACCGCGCTCGACGCCCTGCTGCGCGAGGCGAATGTCAGCCGCGCCGCCATGCGCATCGGGCTGTCACAGCCAGCCACCAGCCATGCTCTTCAGCGGCTGCGCGATATCTTTGGCGACCCGCTGCTGGTGCGAACCGGCGCACGAATGGAGCTGACGCCGCGGGCGCAAGCCCTGCGCGCCCCGCTGGCGCAAGCGCTTGATCAGGTCCGCGGGCTGTTCGTGCCCGAGGAATTCGACGCCGCGCGCAGCGAGCGGTCGTTTCGCCTGATGATGCCTGATCTCGCCGTCGAGCTATTGATGCCGCCTTTGATGGAGAAGGTGACGCGCCTTGCGCCCAACGTCCGCATCGACGTCGTGCCGTGGCGGGGACCGGCGATCTTCCACGCAGAATTCGCCCGCACCATCGACCTCGTGATCTCGATCGGCAACGCCTTCAAGGGGTTTCATCGCCAGTTGCTCTACACCGACAGCGATGCGCTGGCGGTACGGCGCGGCCACCCCATGGGCGCCAAGCTGAAGCGGCGCGAGGCGTTCCTCGCCGCGCGCCATGTCGGCGTGATCATCCGCGGCCAGCCCGAAGACCTGATCGACACCTGGCTGCGCAGCAAAGGCATCGAGCGGCATATTTCGCTGGTGGTCTCGGGCTATCTCGAAGCGCTGCACGTCGCCGCCCGGACCGACCTCGTCGCCTTCGTGCCGCGGCGGCTGATCGCGGCGCTGTCAAAACAGTTCGGCCTTGTCGCGGTCGCGCCACCGCTCGATCCCGGGATCGACGAGCAGTTCATGTTCTATCCGACACGGGCGCAGATGGACCCGGGCTCGATCTGGCTGCGGCGGCTGATGCTGGAGACGGGGCGGGAGTTGGAGAAGCGGAAAGCCGGGTGAGAAGCGGCTTCGTCAAACTCGGTGTCGTCCCGGACAAGCGCGCCCCAAGCGCGCGCCGATCCGGGATCCATAACCACAGAACGTCGTTTGGCGAAGTTCGTGGTTGCCAGTGCGCGCGGCAACCTCTCCCTGGGGGTATGGGTCCCGTTCTGCGCTGACGCTTGCCCGGGACGACGGCGGAGAGCTGGTTACGCCTTCTGCGCGTCTATCACCTTGCGGATCGCCGGGCGATCCAGCATGCGCTTGAAATGGTCGGCGATCTTCGGCGTGGCGTTGATGTCGACGCTATCGCCTTCGAGCCAGTGCGAGAGGGTGTGGAGATAGGGATCGCAGATCGTGAACTGATCGCCCATCACCCACGGACCTTTGAACATCGTCTTCTCGATCAGCTTGAAGCAGGCGCCCATGGTCTGCGGCACCATCGCCTTCATGTCGGCGAACGAGCTCTCCTGCGTCGCCCAGCGCGCGCCGCGCATCTTGTGGGCGTGATTGATGTGCACGGTCGAGCAGAGGTAGGAATTGAACGACTGCACCTGCGCGAAGTCGAAGGGATCGTCGAGCGGCGCGAGTTTCGCCTTCGGGAAGGTTTGCGCGATATAGGCCAGCATCGCCGGCGTCTCGGTCAGGACGCCGCGGTCGGTCACCAGGGCCGGGACGCGCCCTTTCGGGTTGATGGCGAGATAGGCCGGGCTGTTCTGCTGATTGTCCTTGAAGCTCAGCCTTTCAGCCGTGTAGTCGGCGCCGGCTTCTTCCAGGGTCATGTAAGTGGCGAGCGCGCAGGTGCCGGTGGCGTAGTAGAGTTTGAGCATGTCGGACCTCACAGGAAGGCTGGAAACTAACGGCTGTTGCCCCCGAGGTCTATAGCACGACATCCTCTTCGCAGTTGCCCACATCCGCCCGCCTGTGCCAAGACCGCCCACAATCGGAGGGGGTTTTGTCATGACGGTACTTATCGCCGGCGGCGGCATCGGCGGACTGACGCTTGCGCTCAGCCTGCATCAAATCGGTGTTCCCGTAAAAGTGTTCGAGAGCGTCGCGGAATTGAAGCCGCTCGGCGTCGGCATCAATGTGCTGCCGCATGCGGTGCGCGAGCTGATCGAGCTCGGGCTGCTGGACAGGCTGGACGCCAGCGGCGTGCGGACCCGCGAGCTCGCCTATTTCTCCAAGCACGGCAAGCCGATCTGGAGCGAGCCGCGCGGGCTTGAGGCCGGCTACAAATGGCCGCAGTTCTCGATCCATCGTGGCACGCTGCAGCAGATCCTGCTCGATGCCGCAATCGAGCGGCTCGGCCGCGATAACATTTTGACCAGCCACCACCTGACCGGCTGGACCGAGACGGCCAGCGGCGTGCGTGCCGACTTCATCGACAGGGCGACCGGCAAAGCCGCGGGCACATATGAAGGCGCGATCCTGATCGCCGCCGACGGCATCCATTCCGCCGCGCGCGAAAAGCTCTATCCGAACGAGGGGCCGCCGATCTGGAACGGCCGCATCCTCTGGCGCGGCGTCACGCCGGCAAAAGCCTTCCTCACCGGCCGCACCATGATCATGGCCGGCCACGAGATTCTGAAATTCGTCTGCTATCCGATCTCGAAGGAGCCGGACGCAGCAGGCAACCACCTCATCAACTGGGTCGCCGAGCGGCACATGCCGCCGACCTATCAGTGGCGGCGCGAGGACTATAACCGCACCGCGCGGCTGGAAGAGTTCCTGCCCTGGTTCGAGAGCTGGACATTCGACTGGCTCGACGTGCCCGGCCTGATCAGGAATTGCCCGCACGCCTACGAATATCCGCTGGTGGACCGCGATCCGGTCTCGCAATGGACGTTCGGCAAGGTGACGCTGATGGGCGACGCCGCGCATCCGATGTACCCGATCGGCTCGAACGGCGCCTCGCAGGCGATCCTCGATGCCCGCACCATCACCCGCGACATCCTGGCGCATGGCCCGACGACCGCAGCGCTGCTCGCTTATGAGGCCGAGCGGCGGCCTGCGACCACCGACCTCGTGCTGCTCAACCGCAAGAACGGCCCCGAGCAGGTGATGCAGCTCGTCGAAGAGCGCGCGCCTGATGGTTACAAGGTCGTCACCGACGTGCTGTCGCAGAAGGAGCTGGAGGACATCGCCGCGAACTACAAGCGCGTCGCGGGCTTCCAGGTCGAGGCACTGAACGCCAAGCCGCCAATCGTGAGCAAGGACGCGCGGGCGAGGGTGTAAGCTTCCACTTCGGGCGCGATGCCGATTGGTGTGCCCTCGCCCCTTGCGGGAGAGGGCAGTGGAGTACGCGGCTAGACTCTGCCCACCACCCGCGCCGCCTCCAGCAGCCGCTCGCTGGCGCTCGCCGTCGCAAGTACCGTGCCGTCCTCGGCCATCAGCTTGGCCTCGACGAACGCGATGGTCTTGCCGAGCTGCGTCACCCTGGCTTCGCCGATGATCGGCCCAGGCTTTGCGGGGCTGAGAAAATTCACGGTCATGCTGATGGTCGTGGTGTAGAGCCGGCCCTCGCTCATCACGAGGACGGCGGGTCCCATGGTGTCGTCGAGCATGGCCGAGAGCATGCCGCCCTGGATGTAACCGGCCGGGTTGCAGAACTCGGGTCTGCCTTCGAAGACGAGCTTGATCCATCCCTCGTCAGGTTTCGCGTCGAGCAGGCGCCAGCCCAACAGCTCGGCGCAGGGCGGCATTTTGAAGCTATCGAGCGCGGTCTTGACCATGCGAACCCTCCGTTGCCGTCGAGTTGATAGCCCCGGCCTGCTGACAACCTCATGGCAACAAGCGACCGCCGGAGCGCAAAACTTCCGGGGATTTACGGAAAACTGTACGGTTTCAGGTCATTCCGCCTGCGATTAAGCCAACTTCAACCACGCGGTTTCACGACCGATTCAATACGATCCAATTGGGCAATCGGCCGGTAAACGGTTGGAAGTTACCACATGGCATGAGCGACGGTGAAACCGGAGCCTTTCCATGCGAGCCCTCTTGCAACAGGCGGCAAGCCGCCTGCACGCGATCGAAGATCGACTGACCGTACGGACGCAGATCGCTGCAGCCGTTGCCGCGATGTCCATCGTGCTGGTGGGCACGCTCGCTGCCGGCGCCGCCCTCATCAGCTACAGACACACCGCGACCCTGATCGAGAGCAGCGTCGCCGGAATTGCATCCAGCACCTCCGGCCGGCTCGACCGTTTCATGGCGACGCGGCAGCAGGAAATGAAGCTGTTCACCGAGCTTGAGCCGATGCAACGGCTGTGGCAGGGCGATCCGAATAAGCTGCGCAGCGCGCTCGAAGCGCTTCAGCGCAATTTCGAATTTACCTGGATCGGCTTTGCCGACCTCAACGGCGATGTCGTCGCCTCGACCGGCGGCCTGCTGCAGGGCAAGTCCGTGACGGCGCGCCCCTGGTTCAAGCAGGGTCTTGAGAAGGTCGTGGTTGGCGACGTGCACGAGGCCATCCTGCTGTCCTCCTTGCTCACCCAGCGCGCCAACAACGAACCCTATCGCTTCGTCGATATCGCCCTGCCCGTGCGCGATGCCTCCGGCAAGGTGATCGGCGTGCTCGGCGGACATCTGGACTGGTCCTGGGCCAGCAGTTTGATCAAGGACGTCGAAGCCAATGACGGCAACACCGACACCCGGCTCTCGATCCTCAGCAAGAGCGGCATGGTTCTTGTCGGGCCGCAGAAGGAAACCATCCGCTACGACGGCGACGAGCTTGCCGGCATCCTGAAGGCCGGCGACGGCACCTTCCGCGAGAAGGTGGACGGCCAGCAGATGCTGACCGCATTCCATGTCGGCAACGGCTTCCGCGACTATCAGGGACTCAACTGGATCGTCACGGCGAGCCAGCCGGCGAGCGTGGCGCTGAAGGCGGCGATCTCGTCGGCGCAGATGATCTTGGCGATCGGCGCCGTCATCGCATTGATCGCGCTATCGCTGGCCGTGCTGGTCTCGCGCCGGATCGCGGGCCCGATCATCGCGCTGACGCAGGAAGCCGATCGCATCGGACGCGCCCACGGCCCGACCATGCTGGCGCGACAGAGCGGCTCGGTTGAGGTGGTCCAGCTCTCGCGCGCACTGCGCTCGCTGCTGCGCCGCATCGGTCATGCCGAGGAACGCACCAAGGAAGCCGAATTGCGCGCAAGCGAAAACGCGATGCAGCTCCAGGAGGACATGCTGAAGCTGCGAGAGCTCGCCGACACCGACTTCATGACTGGCCTGATGAACCGCCGCTCCTTCCTCGCGGTTGCCGACGACGCCGTCGCCTTCAGCCGACGCTACAAGCGCAACATGGCGACCTTGATGATCGACATCGATCATTTCAAGAAGATCAACGACAGCCATGGCCATGCCGCCGGCGACGACGCGATCAAGCATGTCGCCGACGTCATCAGCCAGTCGATCCGGACCACTGACAAGGCGGCCCGCTTCGGCGGCGAGGAATTCGTGGTGCTGCTGCGCGAGATCGATCAGGAGACCGCGGTGCTGCTTGCCGACCGCATCAGGACCTCGATCGAGAGCGCAGTGGTGCGCCACGGCGAGGCCGTCATCCCCCTCACCGTCTCAATCGGACTCGCATTGTTCGACGAGGGAGACCGCGACGTGCAGGACGTGATCGAGCGCGCCGACCAGGGCCTCTATGTCGCCAAGAAGACCGGGCGCAACCGCACCTTCCTGATGCCCGCGACCGAGGACCGCGCGGCGCGCGCCGCCTGAGGCGTCACTCCAGCGCGTGCGCAATCACCTTGCGCATGACATTCGGCAGCGCCTCGTCGGCCAGCGTCGCGATCGGCACCCAGCGCATGCCCGCAGGCGCGCGGGCGCGGGCTTCGGCCTTCGCGGTGTAGACCACAAGTTCCAGCGGAAAATGCGTGAAGACGTGGGTGACCACGCCGACCTTGCGCTGCCAGCGCGACAGCCCCCTCATATCAGGTGCCTGCTGTTTCGCCGCCGCGTCTTCCTGTCCGGAAAGCCAGTCAGAACCCGGCACTTCGGTCATACCGCCGAGCAGGCCCTTTTCGGGCCGGCTGCGTACCAGCAGCTCGTCGCCGCGCGTGACGACGAAGGCGGCACCGCGCCGCAGGGTCCCGCTCTTCTTCGGCGCCTTGCGCGGAAACGTCTCCTGCGTGCCCTGCGCGCGCGCCGCGCAATCCTCGTTCAATGGGCATAGCGAGCAGGCCGGCTTCTTCGGCGTGCAGATCGAGGCGCCCAGATCCATCAGGGCCTGGGCACTGTCGCCGGCGCGTGAGTTGGCCAGGAGAGTCGCCGCCAGTTGCTGGATCAACGACTTGGCCTGCGGCAGCTCCTCCTCGACCGCATACAGACGCGAGACCACGCGCTCGATATTGCCGTCGACCGGCATGGTGTGACGATCGAAGGCGATCGCGGCAATCGCGGCTGCCGTGTAGGGCCCGATGCCTGGAAGCGCTCGCAGCCTCTCCTCCGTATCGGGAAAGACACCGCCGTGCTCGCACGCCACCGCAACTGCGCAGGCATAGAGGTTGCGCGCACGCGAATAATAGCCGAGCCCAGCCCACATCCGCAGCACATCATCAAGAGACGCACTCCCGAGCGCCGCGACATCAGGCCAGCGCGCGACGAATTTCTCGAAATAGGGCCCGACCGCCTTCACCGTGGTCTGCTGCAGCATAATCTCCGACAGCCAGACGCGATAAGGGTCCGATATCTCGCCGGGCGCCGCGCGCCAGGGCAGCCTGCGACGGTGGCGATCGTACCACGCGAGCAGCAGCGTGGGACGCGCCGAACCCGCCGACTGAACTGGTTCCGACTTGGCCTTAAGGGCAGATTTCGGGCTCATGGTCTCACTGTAGCGACCTCACGCCGATGTCTCCACGTCAGGCCCGCGCTCGTCGCGGGCATCCACGTCTTTCTTCGTTGCGAGGAGCCTGCGGGCCGTGAGTTGGGGTGCTATAAGGCCCCATGGCCAAATTCCCTCCCAAACCCGGCCCCATCAGCGCCAAGCCGCTCGGGATCCTGCTCAACGACGTCTTTGCCGAGGCTTATGCCAAGCAGGGATTTGCGTCGCGCGAGCTGGTGACGCGGTGGACGCAGATCGCGGGGCCCGAGATCGCAGCGCATGCCGAGCCCTTGAAGCTGCAATGGCCGCGTCCCGTGGAGGGCCAGCCGCAGGAGCCGGCGACGCTGGTGCTGCGGGTCGAGGGGCCGATGGTGCTGGAAATCCAGCACTCGGCCGACGTGATCCTGGAGCGGGTGAACCGCTTCTTCGGCTGGAGCGCAGTCGGCAAACTCGCCTTCCGCCAAGCCCCCCTGTCGCGGCCCCGGCGCCCGGTGCGGCCCAGCCCGCCGGACCCCAAGCTGGTCGCCAAGGTGGCGGAAGGCCTGGGGGACATCGAAGATGAAGAATTGAAGACGGCGCTGGCGCGGCTTGGGGCCGCCATCAAGCGAAATTGAGCCTCATTCCCTGGCTATTCTGGACCTGGCCCTGCCGCTCGCCATTGCCTCAAACCACGTTTCAAGCTAGCGACAGGCCGCCCGGGAACCTTCATACCGGCCATGATATGAAGACCTGGGGCGAGATCACGCCAATTCGGGAGCCGACCTTGATCATCACCCGCCGCGCCTTCACCACGATGCTGTCGCTGACCGGTCTTGCCGCGATCGCCGGGCTCTCGCCGCTGCGGTTCATCTCCGAGGCAATGGCGCAGGCCGCTGGCGATGTCGCCAAGCCGGTGTCGCTGCCCGACATGGCGCTGGGCCCCAAGGACGCAGCCGTCACCATCACCGAATTTGCCTCGATGACCTGCCCGCATTGCGCGGCCTTCAACGAGCAGGTCTTCCCCAAGATCAAGTCGGAATACATCGACACCGGCAAGGTGCGCTACATCTTCCGCGAGTTCCCGCTCGATATCAAAGCCGCCGCCGGCTCGATGCTGTCGCGCTGCATCGCCAAGGACGACGCCGCGAAATACTTCGCGGTCACCGACATGTTGTTCCGCCAGCAGAGCGACTGGGTGACGAAGAACACCACCGAGACCCTGACCCGGATCGGCAAGCAGGCCGGCCTCACGCAAGCGCAGGTCGAAACCTGCCTGAAGGACCAGGCGTTGCTCGACAAGATCGCCGCCGACCAGAAATACGCCAGCGACGTCCTGAAGGTGGATTCGACGCCGACCTTCTTCATCAACGGCGAGAAGATCAAGGGCGAGGCCTCGTTCGAGGAGTTCGCCAAGAAGATCAACCCGCTGCTGAAGAGCTGATTCGCTCGTCAAGATCCTGATTCGCATCTCGAAAGCCGTATCTTTCCCGGCATAAATCCCTTGGGAAAAGCGGCTTTCGCTGGTTGCCCTCGCGGCGCACCGCGGCCATTGTCCGCCGCATGAGGCGCCTCGCGCGACTCACCCAGAGAGTGACATTGCCTTCCATGGTACTGTCCCGGCAGGGGGATTCGCGCCTGCCAACAGAGATGCGTGCTTATGAAAATCACCCGCCTGCGCCTACACGGATTCAAGTCCTTCGTTGAGCCGACGGACTTCGTCATCGAGCCCGGCCTGACCGGCGTGGTCGGACCCAACGGCTGCGGCAAGTCGAATCTCGTCGAGGCGCTGCGCTGGGCGATGGGTGAAACCTCGTACAAGAGCTTGCGCGCCGCCGACATGGACGCGGTCATCTTCGCAGGCTCCGGCAACCGTCCCGCGCGCAACCACGCCGAAGTGACGATGACGATCGACAATGCCGATCGCACCGCGCCGGCGGCGATGAACGACAGCCAGTTGCTGGAAATCTCCCGCCGCATCGAGCGCGAAGCGGGCTCGGTCTATCGCATCAACGGCCGCGACGTGCGCGCCCGCGACGTGCAGATTTTGTTCGCGGACGCCGCCACCGGCGCGCGCTCGCCGGCCCTCGTCCACCAGGGCAAGATCGGCGAGATCATCCAGGCCAAGCCCGAGCAGCGCCGCCGCGTGCTCGAAGACGCCGCGGGCGTCGCCGGTCTGCACGCCCGCCGCCACGAGGCCGAGCTGCGGCTGAAGGCGGCCGAAACCAACCTCACCCGCGTCGAGGACGTGATCGGCCAGCTCGCAGGTCAGATGGAGGGCCTGAAGAAGCAGGCTCGCCAGGCCGTGCGCTACCGCGAGGTCGCGGCCAAGGTCCGCAAGGCGGAAGCGACGCTGTTCCACCTGCGCTGGATCGGCGCCCATGCCGACGTCAACGAGTCAGGCCAGACCCATGATCTCGCCGTGCGCGAGATGGCCGAGCGCACCCAGCACCAGGCCGAAGCCGCCCGCATCCAGGCGATCCGCGCCGCCGAGATGCCGGCGCTGCGCGATGCCGAAGCGCGCGCCGCCGCCGGCCTCCAGCGCCTGACCAATGCCCGCGAGCTGCTCGACCGCGAGGAAGAGCGCGCCAAGGAGCGCGTCGCCGAGCTCGAGCGCCGGCTCGCCCAGTTCGAAGGCGACATCTCACGCGCCCAGCAGCAGACCATGGACGCCGACGTCGCGCTGCAGCGGCTCGACACCGAAGACGCCGAGCTGAAGGAAGAGATCAAGTCGCGCGTCGAGAAGCGCTCCGGCGTCGACGAGCGCGTCGGCGAGGCCGAGGCGGTGCTGACCGAGACCGAGCAGCAATTCGCTGAGCTGACCACCGCGCTCGCCGACCTCACCGCCAAGCGCAACCAGTTAGAGGCCAACGTCCGCACCCACCGCGACAAGCTCGCCCGTCTCGACCAGGAGATCGCGAACGTCGCCGCCGAAGAGCAGAAGCTCGCTGCCGAGACCGGCGGCTTCGGCGATCTCGACGAGCTGACCGCAACGGTCGAGACCGCCGAGCAGACTCTGGCCGCTTCGGAAGCCGCAGCTCAAGCGAGCGAAGCTGCGCATGTCGCCGCACGACAGACACTGGAATCCTCGCGCTCCCCGCTGGTCGAAGCCGACAAGCGCGTACAGCGGCTCGATACCGAGGCGCGCACGATCTCGAAAATTGTCAACGGCGAGACCAAGAATCTGTGGCCGCCGATCATCGACGGCATCACCGTCGACAAGGGTTTTGAAAAGGCGATTGGCGCTGCGCTCGGCGACGATCTCGATGCGCCGATCGATCCCTCGGCGCCGATGCGCTGGACCAATGTCGGACACGCCGAAGGCGATCCGGAACTCCCCGAAGGCGTCACCCCGCTCGCCAACCACGTTCAGGCGCCGGCCGAGCTGACGCGCCGCCTTGCTCAGATCGGCGTGGTGCCGCGGGAGCGCGGGGCCGAGCTGGTGTCGCAGCTCAAGACCGGCCAACGCCTGGTCTCGCCCGAGGGCGACGTCTGGCGCTGGGACGGCTTTGTCGCCGCCGCGCACGCCCCGACCGGCGCGGCACGGCGCCTCGCCGAGCGCGCTCGCCTCGTCGACATCGAGAACGAGCTGGAGCAGGCCCGCATCGACGCGCAGATCAAGCGTCAGGCGCTTGAGAATGCCGAATCCGAATTGCAGATGGCGGCCAGCACCGAAGGCGCCAGCCGCGAAGCCATGCGAGCCGCGCAGCGCGAGCTGAACGTTGCGCGCGAGCGCCACGCTGCCGCCGAGCGCGAGATCAGCCGCCACGCCGCGCGCAAGGCGACGCTGTCGGAAGCGCATAGCCGTCTTGCCGCCGACCGCGCCGAGGCCGAGGCCGCCTACGAATATGCCGAGGCCGGCATCAGCGAGCTGCCGTCGAGCGAGGACACCGAGACCCGTCTCGCCGCCGTCCGCAGCGACATCGACGGACATCGCCGCATCGCCGCCCAGGTCCGCGCCGAGGCGCAGGCGCTGGCGCGCGAGGCCGAGCTTGCCGACCGCCGCGTCCAGGCGATCCTGGCCGAGCGCACCGAGTGGGCGAACCGCAAGGAAAGCGCGGCCTCCCATATCGACACAATCCAGGCCCGCATTGCCGAGCTCACGATCGAGCGCAGCGAACTCGAAAACGCGCCGGCCGTGTTCGCCGAGAAGCGTAGCGCGCTCATCACCGAGATCGAATACGCCGAGAACGACCGGCGCATGGCCGCCGATGCGCTCGCAACCGCCGAGACCGCGATGGCCGAGACTGACCGCGTCGCCAAGCTGACCCTCGAGGCGCTGTCCAGCTCCCGCGAGGCCACCGCCCGTGCCGAGGAGCGCATGGAAGGCGCGCGGCGCCGGCTCGAGGACATCGAACGCGAAATCCGCGACATGCTCGAAGTCGAGCCGCAGGCCGTCGCTGGTCTAGCCGAGATCGAGCCCGGCGCCGAGCTGCCGCCGCTGCACGACATCGAGGAAGACCTCGAGAAGATGCGCCGCGACCGCGAGCGCCTCGGCGCCGTCAATTTGCGCGCCGAGGAAGAGCTGCGCGAGGTCGAGACCCAGCACACCGGCCTCGTCACCGAGCGCGACGATTTGGTCGAAGCCATCAAGCGGCTGCGCCAGGGCATCCAGAGCCTCAACAAGGAGGCCCGCGAGCGCCTCTTGACCTCGTTCGAGGTCGTCAACAACCACTTCAAGCGCCTGTTCGTCGAGCTGTTCGGCGGCGGTGAAGCCGCGCTGCACCTGATCGAGAGCGACGATCCGCTGGAAGCCGGTCTCGAAATCATCGCCAAGCCCCCCGGCAAGAAGCCGCAGACGCTGTCGCTGCTCTCGGGCGGCGAGCAGGCGCTGACTGCGATGGCGCTGATCTTCGCGGTGTTCTTGACCAACCCCTCGCCGATCTGCGTGCTGGACGAAGTCGACGCGCCGCTCGACGACCACAACGTCGAACGGTACTGCAACCTCTTGCACGAAATGACCGGCTCGACCGACACGCGCTTCATCATCATCACGCACAATCCGATCACGATGGCGCGCATGAACCGTCTGTTCGGCGTCACCATGGCCGAGCGCGGCGTCTCCCAGCTGGTCTCGGTGAGCCTTGCCGAAGCCGTGGACATTCTCGACCAGAACGTGGCGTGAGGCTGCGGTCGTTCCGCACCCATTGACGTCATCATCCGCGAAAGCGGATGATCCAGTACGCCGTGCCGTCTTGGTCTAGTGGCGCTGCCTCGGAATACTGGATGCCCCGCCTTCGCGGGGCATGACTGCGGATGATGATAGCTCCTACTCTCCCCGCCGAACTCAAGGCCGCGCTCGACGCCAGGCTGCAGGGATTCTCCCGCACCGACGCCGCGCAGCGATCGCAAAAAATCTCGACGACCTATCGCGCCGGCGGCGGCTCAGGCACCATCAAGTCCGAGGCTGACGCGCTCGCCTACGCGCTGGCGCGGATGCCGGCCACTTACGCCGCCGTCGCTGCAAGCCTGAGCGCGCTCACCGAGATCGCCCCCGACTTCACCCCGGAAACATTGCTCGACGTCGGCGCGGGCCCGGGCACCGCGAGCTGGGCCGCCGCGGAAGCATTCTCCTCGCTGCAGGATTTTACCTTGCTCGACGCCAACGCCACCTTGAGCCGTCTCGCGCTCGAGCTCTCGCGCGACAGCTCGCGCCTGTCCGAATGCCGCTACCTGCCCGGCGATGCCGCCACCAACCTCGCCGAGGTCTCGCAAGCCGATCTCGTCGTCGCGAGCTACATCATTGGCGAGCTCGGCGAGAGCGACCAGCGCAAGCTCGCGGAGACAATGTGGGCCAAAGCGCGCCACGCGCTGGTCGTGATCGAGCCCGGCACGCCTGCCGGCTACACCCGCATTCTCGCACTGCGCCAGCAACTGATCGCGGCAGGCGCCTTCGTCGCCGCGCCCTGCCCGCACGAAAAGCCTTGCCCGCTCGTGGCGCCCGATTGGTGCCATTTCAACCAGCGCCTTCCGCGCTCCCAGGCACACCGCCAGATCAAGGGCGCCGAGGTGCCGTTCGAGGACGAACGCTTCATCTACGTCGCCTTGACCCGCACGCCGCGCGCGGCCGGCGCCGCCCGCGTGCTGGCGCCACCGGAGGTCGGCAAGGTCGAGATCACGGCTAAGCTCTGCACCGAGGACGGCGTCGCCATTACCAAGGTGCCGCGGCGGGACAAGGCCGCATATGCGGACGCCCGCCGCTGGCGATGGGGTGATACCGTCCTGTCCGAAAGTGAACCCCGTTCCCCGCTTTTCCCTTGAACTCGGATGGCTGCCGATCCGACCAAGTCTTACCTTCCCTTCGCGCGGGGCTCTCCCCCGGCTCCATTTTAGTTTAGGCTGTCCGCTCCAATTTGCTTTCAGGAGTTCTCCATGTCGACCGGCTGGATCGTTCTCGGCGTAATCGTCGTTCTCGTGTTCTTGGCCTTCAGCGCCTACAACCGGCTGGTGGCGCTGGGTCAGCGCGTTGGCCAGGCCTTTGCCGATGTCGACGTGCAGCTCAAGCAGCGTCATGACCTGATTCCGAACCTGGTCGAGACGGTGAAGGGCTATGCCTCGCACGAGCGCGGCACACTCGACGACGTCATCAAGGCGCGCAATTCGGCGATGTCGGCACAGGGACCGGCGCAGGTCTCCGCTGCCGAAAACCAGCTCTCCGGCGCGCTCGGCCGGCTGATCGCGCTGTCGGAGGCCTATCCGGACCTCAAGGCCAACGCCAATTTCCAGCAGCTTGCGAGCGAGCTCTCCGACCTTGAGAACAAGATCGCGGCGAGCCGCCGCTTCTTCAACAACGCGGTCCAGGAATACAACACCGGCATCCAGCAGATGCCCGCCGCTTTGTTCGCCGGCATGTTCGGTTTCACCAAGAAGGACTTCTTCGATCTCGGCACCAGCCGCACCGAGGTCGAGGCAGCGCCTCAGGTGAAGTTCTGATCTGAGCCGAGAAGCCGGCAGGGCGCGCGTCATGGCCGCGTATGGTCTCTACACGCACATCGCCTCGAACAAGTTTCGTTCGATGCTGCTGCTCGGCGGTCTGTTCGCGCTGGTCTATGTGCTGGTCTTTGCCGGCGCGCTTGTCGCCGAGGTCGTCACCAACGGCAATGAGACCGTCGCCTATTATCTGAACCGGGGCTTCCACGATCTCATCGTCGCCTTTCCCTTTGCGACGGCTGGGGCGATTGCCTGGATCGTCATCGCCTATTTCTTCCATCAGTCGATGATCGATGCGGTAACCGGCGGGCACGACGTCACCCGCCAGGAGGAGCCGCGGCTCTACAATCTCCTGGAAAATCTCTGCATCTCGCGCGGCATCACCATGCCGAAGCTGAAGATCATGGAAAGCCCGGCGCTGAACGCGTTCGCGACCGGCCTCAATCCGCGGCAATATGCCGTCACCGTCACCACCGGTCTCCTGAAGGCGCTGAACGACCAGGAGATCGAGGCGGTGCTGGGCCACGAACTGACCCACATCAGGAACGGCGACGTGCAGCTGATGGTGGTCGCCGTGATCATCGCCGGCGTGGTCGGCTTTTTCGGCGAATTGTTCTTCCGCTTGTTCACCAATTTGAGCTGGAGTTCCGGTGGCGGATCGTGGTCGTCGGGCTCCTCCTCATCGTCCCGCTCGTCCTCCTCGTCGAGCGACAACAAGAATTCCGGCGGCGGCGCGATCATCGTCATCATCATCGCGGTCGTGCTGATCGTGGTGGCCTGGCTGGTCTCGCAGGTGGTCAAGCTCGCGCTGTCGCGCTCGCGCGAATATCTCGCCGATGCCGGCTCGGTCGAGTTGACGAAAAACCCTGATGCTATGATCTCGGCTCTGCGCAAGATCGAAGGCCGCGGCGAATTGCCGGGCGCGACCTCGGCGGTGATGGAGCTGTGCCTGGACAATCCGCGCGAAGGCTTTTCCGATCTGTTCGCGACCCACCCCTCGGTACAGTCCCGCGTCGACGCGCTGGTCAAATTCGCCGGCGGTCATGATCCCGGTCCGCTGCCGCCGCCCGGTGAAGAGACGGACCAACCCGAGACCGACGAGCCCGAGGCACAAGCCGATCAACAAAACGCCCCTCCTCCGGTCCCGCATGGCCCGTGGAATGATGCAGGCAACCCGCCCGGTCCGCCGCCCGTGCCCGCGCCGAGCCCTGCCGGAACCGCTGCCGGTAATCCGCTCGGCCCTCTGGGCAATCCCATAGGTAATCCTCTGGGTCCTTGGGGCCGCCATTAAGCGAGCAATTCATCACGCCTTGCAGCCGGTTTCACGGCCTTTGGGAAAAACTCCGGGAATTGCCGCTGGGCTGCGCCAGAGATTTGAATTCTCCCTTGTTTCTGCCATGTTCGCGCCCAACAGCAGACTCGGGACCATCCTTGGGACATCGATTTGGGGCCCGGCCGATCGCGACCTCGCGATCGGGGGCTCGCGTTAGGGGACAGCAATGGCAAAGCCGGCAGTGGTTGTGGTGGGCGCGGACAAGGGCGGGGTCGGCAAGACCACGGTATCGCGCACCCTGCTCGATTATTTCTCAGCCAACAACGTGCCGACGCGCGCGTTCGACACGGAGTCGCCGCGGGGAACGCTGAAGCGCTTCCACCCTGATATCACCGAGATCGTCGACATGACGACGACGGCTGATCAGATGAAGATCTTCGATACGCTCAACGCGACAAGCCCGTCCGTCACCGTGATCGACGTCCGCGCCGGCCTGCTGTCGCCGGCGCTGGCCTCGCTGCGCGACATCGGTTTCCTCGACGCCGCCAAGGCCGGCCAGATCACCTTCGCGGTGTTCCACATCCTGGGACCCTCGATCGCCTCGCTGGACGAGATCGCCGAGACGGCGGGCTTCATGACCGGCGCAAAATACTTCCTGGTGAAGAACTTCATCAACGACACCCAGTTCTTCCAGTGGGACCAGGCGACCTATAATTCCTACTTCCACCGCATCAAGGACGCGACCGAGCTGACCATCCCGAAGCTGAACGAAATGGCCTATGAGCAAGTCGAGGTCTCCTCGGTCCCGTTCCTGAAATTCGTGGCCAACAAGGGCATCCACGACGAGGCTGCGAACTATTCCTTCGTGCTGCGCGGCTATGTCCGGCACTGGCTGGCCAATGTCTGGAGCGAGTTCGACCGGATCCGCCTGACCGACATCGTCGGGTCGAAACCGGTGACCCGCAACAGCGAAAAATAGTTGCGAAGGCGGGCTGATACGGCTGGATTGAGCGGTGAGTTCGCTCAGATAATAGCGTGATGCCCGCGACGCCCCTCTACATCATCTGCTCGCCCCGCCCGCAGGTCGGCAAGACGCTGCTGGCGCGGCTATTGAGCGAATTCCTGCTGCTCAAGAACGGCAATGTCGCGGCCTTCGACGTCAATCTGAAGGAGCCGTCGCTGCTCGACTACCTGCCGAAGGTGACCGAGACCGCCGACGTGATCGATACCTACGGCAAGATGCAGCTGATGGATCGCGTCATCGTCGACGACGGTCTTGCCAAGGTCATCGACCTTGGCTTCCACGCCTTCGACGAATTCTTCAAGATGACCGACGAGATCGGCCTGCTGAAGGAAGCGGCACGCCGGCATGTCGCACCACAGATCCTGTTCGTCGCCGACACCGACCGCGTTTCGGCCCGTGCCCACGAGATGCTGCGCCAGCAGATCCCGCGGATGAACCTGATCACCGTCGACAACGAGTTCGTCATCCGTGGCGAGCTGCCGCCCGCGATGGGAGGCGGCCGGCTGGTCCGCCTTCCCGCGCTGCCCGGCTTCCTCAAGACCTATATCGACCGGCTGAGCTTCTCCTTCACCGGCTATCTGCGCCAGGAGAAGGATTCCTCGACCGAGCTGCACCAATGGATCCGGCGCAACTATCTCGCCCTCCGAGAGCTTGAGCTCAGCCTGATCCTGCAACGGTCCTGAGAGGCGTCATTCCGGGGCGCGACGAGGTCGCGAACCCGGAATGACGACCACGAGGGCTGAATATTTTATCCGGGTAATATTGACGCCGCGCGTCCTTGCCGCTACTGAGGCTGCACAACAGCATCCCTCAGCAAGGCCCCCCCTGTGACGATCGACCGGAAAGCAGCCATCGCCGCCTACAAGGAGCGGAAGACCGTTGCGGGCATTTTCGTCGTCCGCTGCGCAGCCTCCGGCGAGGCCTGGGTCGGCCAGGCCCCGAACCTCGAGACCATCCAGAACCGCATCTGGTTCACGCTGCGCCAGGGCGGCCACCCCTGCCGCAGTCTCCAGGCCGCCTGGAACGCGCATGGCGAAGCCGGCCTGAGCTTTGGCAAATGCGAGCGGCTGGAGGACGAGGAGAGCGCTTATGTCCGGAATGCGCTGCTAAAGGAGCGCGCGCTGCATTGGCAGACGGAGCTCAAGGCCGAGGCGATCTAGGACCGCCTCAGCGGCACCTTAGTGCCCCTCGAACGTCATCAGCGTACGCACCGGCACGTCCATGGCGCGCAGCTTGGCGGCGCCGCCGAGTTCGGGCAGGTCGATGATGAAGCAGGCCGCGACGACATTGGCGCCGATCTGGCGCAGCAGCTTCACCGCGCCCTCCGCGGTGCCGCCGGTGGCGATGAGATCGTCGACCAGGATGACGCGCTCACCGGGCTGGATCGCGTCGACATGCATCTCCATCTCGTCGATGCCGTATTCCAGCGAATAGGCGATCCGTACGGTGGTGTGCGGCAGCTTGCCCTTCTTGCGGATCGGCACGAAACCGGCCGAGAGCTGATGGGCCACCGCGCCGCCGATGATGAAGCCGCGCGCTTCCATGCCGGCGACCTTGTCGATCTTGTTGCCGGCCCAGGGATTGACGAGCTCGTCGACCGCGCGGCGGAAGGCGCGCGCATCCGCGAGCAAGGTCGTGATGTCGCGGAACATGATCCCCGGCTTCGGATAGTCGGGGATGGTGCGGACGCTCGCCTTCAAATCGTGGTCAAAGGTCATTGGTGCCTCTCAATTGACCGGCGCATCCAGCCGGAACGCATTCTCAACAATTCGCAAGCCCACCTCGCCGCCGAGCGACATCAGCGATTCCGGGTGGAATTGCACGCCGGCGACCGGCAGGGTCTTGTGCTCCAGCGCCATGGCAACGCCGTCCTCGGTGCTGGCGGTGACGCTAAGCACATCAGGCATGCTGTCGCGCTCGACAAAGAGCGAGTGATAGCGGCCAATGACGATCTCGTTCGGCAGATTGCGCATCAGGCGCCCGCCGCGCACCTGCACCCGCGAGGGCCGTCCGTGCGCGGGATGGGTGAGCTGGCCGAGCTCGCCGCCAAAATATTCGCCAATCGCCTGCACGCCGAGGCAGACGCCGAACACCGGCAGCTTGTTCTCCAGCGCCGCGTCGATGGTTTTCTTGATCCCGAAATCCTCCGGGCGGCCTGGCCCTGGCGACAGCACCAGCAAATCCCACCTCTTCTGCTCGAGCATGTCGAGCGCATGCACATAGCGGACCACGGTGACGCTCGCGCCCACCTGACGGAAGTAATCGGCGAGCATATGCACAAAGCTGTCGTCGTGATCGATCAACAGCACGCGCTTGCCCGAACCGGTCGCATCAGGAGCAAAGCTCGACAGCGGCTTCGGCGGATCGCCGCGGAGCGCCTGGAACAGCGCTGCGGCCTTGACCTGGCATTCGCGATCTTCCGCAGCCGGATCGGAATCGAACAGACAGGTGGCGCCGACGCGCACTTCAGCCAGGCCATCCTTCATGCGGATGGTGCGGATGGTGAGGCCGGTGTTGATGCTGCCGTCGAAATTCACCGCGCCGATCGCGCCGGCATACCAGCGCCGCGGCGAGCGCTCATGGTCCTCGACGAACTGCATCGCCCACAGTTTTGGCGCACCTGTCACGGTGACAGCCCAGGCATGGGTGAGAAAGGCATCGAGCGCATCGAAACCGGGGCGCAGCATGCCTTCGACGTGATCGACGGTGTGGAACAGCTTCGAATAGGTCTCGATCTGCCGGCGCGCCAGCACCTTGATCGTGCCGGGCACGCAGACACGCGCCTTGTCGTTGCGATCGACGTCGGTGCACATGTTGAGCTCGAACTCGTCCTTCTCCGAGTTCAGGAGCTGGCGGATCTGCTCGGCATCGCCGATCGCGTCGGTGCCGCGCGCGATCGTCCCTGATATCGGGCAGGTCTCGACGCGGCGTCCGTCGGAGCGCACGAACATTTCCGGCGACGCGGAGACAAGGAATTCGCCATCACCGAGATTCATCAGCGCGCCGTAGGGCGACGGGTTGATGACGCAGAGGCGCTGGAACACTTCGGCCGGCGAGCGCTCGCAGGGCTCGGCAAAGAGCTGGCCCGGCACGGCCTCGAACAGATCGCCGCGGGCAAAGGCGGCACGCGCGGTCTCGACCGTCGCCTGATATTCGCCGGGCGCGTGATCGGCAAAGCCCTGGCGATCCGTCTTCACATACGGACTCTCGGCCGTCTCGCGCGGCAGGCCTTCGGTGAACTTGCCCTTCCAGGCGAAATCGTAGGAGAGCACGACGCCGCGCCCGGTGGCGCGGTCATAGGCCAGCAGGCGATCGGGGACATAAAGCACGATGTCGCGCTGGTCATTCTCGCGCGCACGCTTCTGCACGAGGTCCTCGATCTGGAAGACGAGGTCGTAGGCGAAGGCGCCGAACAGGCCGAGCAGCCCGTCGTCATTGGCGTAGAAAGCGGCGATGATGTCGCGCACCAGCGACATCACGCTGGCGCGCCGCGTGCGCTGGTCTTCCTCGACTGGCGCATCGCCGCGGATGATATGGCCGGCAAGACGCGTCGTGGTCTTCTCGGAGATCACGACGCAGGGCTCGCGCAGGACGTCAGCGAGGAAGGCGATCAACACCTCGCCACGCGTGTTGAGTGCCTCCAGCCTGAAATCGGTGCCGACGGTCTCGAGCTTGAGCGGCGGATCGGAGAAGCCGAGGTCAAAGCTCTCGTAACGGCCCGGCACGGTCGTGCCCGAGGACAGCACCACGCCGCGGCGGCGGTCGAGCAGGTTGATGAGGTCGTCGAGCCGGTTGGCGTGACCGGTAAACTGCTCGGCCACGCGCGTGATCGCAAGACCGCCGCGGGTGACATAATCGCTTCTGGGTGGAAGGGCGAAGACTGTCCTGTTCATGTGGTCCTCTTACGAAACTTGCCGAGGGAACGCCACACAGGACAAACGATCAGGCCGCCGCGCTGTGCTGGCGACCTCTGACGATTTTGGGAGAATAAATCGCACCGGCCACCTCTTAGGAGGTGCGCCACCAACGACGGGATGGGCGGGCTGCGGTGCTCATGGGCCGGATACTCACCATGGCCCGGGGACGGCGTCAAGAGCCGCCGCCTTCGGTCGCCGGCTTTTGGGCTATTGCTCGGCCGGGCCAGGCCGCCAGTCGAATTTGCGCTTCTTCCGGTCCCATTTCAGGACCGCGAAGTTATCGCACTCCATACAGGCCCAGGCCACGATGCTGTTGTCGTCCCCCTTCTGCAGGGCACCGAATTGGTGATCCGTCCGCACGGCATTCACGAACCGGATCTTTGGCTTCCCTTCCGCCGATTGATCCAGGATGAGAATAAACCTGCCCTTTTGACCTGTGCACTCCTCGAAGACGCCGACCAACGCGACCTGCTTGGGCGCCGTACCATCGAAGCGCCCCTCAACGGCGAAGGACATGTTGGCGGCTGCCATCGCATCCGTACCACCCTCGAAGAGCAATTCCCTTGGAATGAGGTCTTTGCGGAATTCAGTGGCCTTGCACCAGTTCTTTCTTATCTCCCTGACGGGAAGACCGCGAACCTCCGTTGTGAACGGATGGAAGTCGGCAAGGACCCACCAGGCGATACTCTTAAGGTCGCCCTCAATGGTCACGAATGCCGGCTCGGCCTGAGCCTGCGCTGCGACTAACCAACAGCACAGAGCAAATATCCACCGCGCGGCGCGGACGAACGTAAATTTATGAAGCATGGCCTCACTCCCGCAAGAACGTGCGATACCAACTCTCCGCACGCCCTGCATGGCGTCGTCCTAGTAGGCTCCGACCTCATATCCGATTGCTCGAAACCCGCTCTCGGGGGCATATCGGAATTCAAACGTGAATTCGGAATTCGTGTCATGCCAAGTCAGTGCGCAGCGACCGTCGGGCAGCGATAGCAGCTTTGCGGTGTGCAGGTGCTTGCGCATGGCAGGCGTGAACAACGTGTCGTAACGCTGCAGAAATTCGGCCTCGCTCTTGACCGGCCCGCTCTGAACGTCGTGCTTGCCTTCCGCCGACCAGTACTCGACGGGGAAGGAGATCAGCTTGACGATGCGCGTCTTGTCGTTCGCGTTCGCGGCGCTCTCGAAATCAGTTCGGAATGTCTGGAATTCCGGCCCGTTGCATGCAGGCTCTTTCGCCCAGCAGGGCGCCGCAAGGCCGGCGACGAACAAGGATGCGATCAGGCAGATTTTCATAGGGATACTCGGCGCCAACGTGTTGGCTCCGACGCGGCAGGGTGTGCGACCACGCCAGAGCGGCCACCGGATTCCCGGCGGCCTGCTCTGTGTCGCTTCAACGCGTGACTGCGTTCACCCCAAATGCTTCCTGAAAAACTCCGTCGCCCGGCCCCAGGCGAGCTCGGCGGCTTCGCGGTCGTGCACGGCCTGGCGCTGCTCGTTGACGAAGGCGTGCTCGGCGTCATAGCGGAACAGCTCCAGCGACTTGCCGGCGGCTTTCATGGCTTTTTCGAAACCACTGACCAGCTCCGGCGTGCACCAATCGTCCTTGTTGGCGAAATGGGCCTGGAGCGGGATCTTGACGTCGGCGGGCTTGGCGGCCTGCTCCGGCGGAATGCCGTAGAACACGACGCCGGCGGCGAGCTCCGGCACATGCACCGCGCCGATGATGGTGACGGCGCCGCCGAGGCAGAAGCCCGTCAGCCCGACCTTGGCGCCGTTGCGCGACAGATATTGCGTGGCACCGCGCACCGTCTGCGTGGTGGCGTCCATGAAATCGAGCGAGTTCATCTCTTTGCCGGCCGCGTCCGTGTCGTGATACGGCACAACCTTGCCCTTGTAGAGATCGGGCGCGAGCGCATCGAAGCCGGCGAGCGCGAAGCGGTCGCACAGGCCCTTGATCTGGTCCGACAGGCCCCACCATTCCTGGATCACGACCACGCCCGGCGCGTTGCCGCGCGCGGCGTTGGCGAGATAGCCCGAGGCGTCCTTGCCGTCCGGGCGCTTGAAAGTGATGGTGGTTCCCATGGTGTCCTCCGACGCGTTCTGGGGAGAGCTGGGCGGTATTTTGGCCGCTGGGAGCGTGGAGCGCAATCTCGACGGACAACACACGCGCGTGTCCAACAAAAAAGCCCCCTTGCGGGGGCTTCTTCGTTCTCGTTTCGCGTCAAGCCGCTCAGTGCGAGTCGGCCCAGACCTTCTTCTTGGTGAAGTACATCAGGAACGCGAAGATGATCAGGAAGATGAAGACCTGGAAGCCGAGGCGCTTGCGCGCTTCCATGTGCGGCTCGGCGGTCCACATCAGGAACGTGGTGACGTCCTTGGCGTATTGCGCGACCGTCGTCGGCGAGCCGTCGTCAAAGGTCACCTGGCCATCGCTGAGCGGCTTCGGCATCTTGATGGCGTGGCCCGGGAAGTACTTGTTGTAATACGAGCCTTCCGGAATGGTCACGCCTTCCGGCACCTTGTCCTCGAAGCCCTGCAGCACCGCCGCGACGTAATCCGGGCCCTGCTCCTGGTACTGGCTGAAGAAGTCGATCAGGAACATCGGGAAGCCGCGGCCGTACGAGCGCGCCTTGGTGATCAGGGAGAGGTCGGGAGGCGCCGCGCCGCCATTCGCCGCGCGAGCGGCCTGCTCGTTCGGGAATGGCGAGGGGAAGTAGTCGGCCGCCCGGCCCGGGCGCTCGAACATCTCGCCCTGGTCGTTCGGGCCGTCCTTGATCTTGTAGTCGGAGGCAAACGCGGCCACCTGCGCCGTCGAATAGCCGGGACCACCGGGATCGCCGAGATTGCGAAAGGCGATCAGGGACAGGCCGTGGCAGTTGGAGCAGACCTCCTTGTAGACCTTCAGGCCGCGCTGGAGCGCACCGCGATCATACTTGCCGAAAGGGCCGGCGAACGACCAGCTGTTGCCCGGCGGCTTGGTGCCGCCTTCCTCGGCGCGGGCATCCTGCAACGAACCGAGGAACAGCGCGCCGGCTGCGACGAGCGCGACCGCGATCGAGGCGACGGCCTTGCCGCTCTTGGCGAGGATCGCCTCCGAGATCGAGTTCGGCACCGGCCGCGGCTTCTCGATGCGCGAGAGCAGCGGCAGCACGATCAGGAAGTAGGCGAAGTAGCAGACCGTCAGGACCCGGCCGGCGATCACGTAGATGCCTTCCGGCGGCTGCGCGCCGAGATAGCCGAGCAGGATGCAGACCGCGACGAAGATCCAGAAGAACTGCTTGGCCAGCGGACGGTACTTCGACGAACGCGTCCTCGCGCTGTCCAGCCAGGGCAGGAAGCACAGGATGATGATCGCCGAGAACATCCCGATCACGCCCGCGAGCTTGTTCGGGATCGAGCGCAGGATCGCGTAGAACGGCAGGTAATACCATTCCGGCACGATGTGCGGCGGCGTGACGCCCGGGTTCGCCGGAATGTAGTTGTCGGCATCGCCAAGATAGTTCGGCATGTAGAAGATGAACCAGGCGTAGAGCAGCAGGAAGCAGGCGACGCCGAAGCCGTCCTTGATGGTCGCATGCGGCGTGAACGGCACCGTGTCCTTTTCCGTCTTCGGCTCGACGCCGTCGGGATTGTTCTGGCCGGCGACGTGCAGTGCCCAGACGTGGAGCACGACGACGCCCGCGATCAGGAACGGCAGCAGATAGTGCAGCGAGAAGAAGCGGTTCAGCGTCGGATTGCCGACCGAATAACCGCCCCACAGCAGTGTCACGATGCTCTCGCCGACATAGGGAATGGCCGAGAACAGATTGGTGATGACGGTGGCGCCCCAGAAGCTCATCTGGCCCCAGGGAAGCACGTAGCCCATGAAGCCGGTCGCCATCATCAGCAGGTAAATGATGACGCCGAGGATCCAGAGCACCTCGCGCGGCTCCTTGTAGGAACCGTAATAGAGGCCGCGCAGCATGTGGACGTAGACCGCGAAGAAGAACATCGACGCGCCGCAGGCATGCATGTTGCGCAGCAGCCAGCCGTAGTTCACGTCACGGACCAGCAGCTCGACCGACTTGAAGGCGAGATCGGCATGCGGCGTGTAGTGCATCGCCAGGATCACGCCGGTCAGGATCTGCATCCCCAGCATGAAGGACAGTATGGCGCCGAAGGTCCACCAATAGTTCAGATTGCGCGGGGTGGGATAGACGACGAAGGAGGAATGGACGAGACCCATGATCGGCAGGCGCCGCTCGATCCATTGCAGTGCCGGATTGCTCGGCTGGTAGTCGGATGGTCCGCTCATGATGCGATCCTGAGGAAATAAAACGACGAGACGGTTCGAGGCTTCGGACGCGGGTCCGAGGCTCAGCCGATCTGGATTTTGGTGTCGGAAACGAAAGTGTACGGCGGCACGGCCAGGTTCGCGGGCGCGGGCCCCTGGCGGATGCGGCCGGACGAATCGTACTGCGAACCATGGCAGGGGCAGAAGAACCCGTCGTAATTGCCTTCATGGGCGATCGGGATGCAGCCGAGATGAGTGCAGATGCCGATCACGACCAGCCACTGATCATGGCCAGACTTGACCCGGGCCTCGTCGGACTGCGGATCGGGCAGGCTCGCGACCGGAACGGCGCGCGCCTCGTCGATCTGCTTCTTGGTGCGGTGGCTGATGTAGATCGGCTTGCCGCGCCAGAACACCTTGATGTCCTGCCCCTCGGCAACCGGGCTCAGATCGACCTCGATCGGCGCCCCCGCGGCGATGGTCGAGGCGTCCGGATTCATTTGGGAAATAAAGGGCCAGAGCGCGGCCGCGCCCCCTACGGCTGCAGCTGCCCCCGTTGCAACGAATAAGAAATCACGGCGTGTCGGATGGTCCGCCGAAGACGCTGTCGTCACGATTCCAACCCTTTCTTCTTATGCTGCCGGTGGAACCGCTCCAGGAGCCCCCAAGGTCCCCGGAACAGCGCTGCCGGCGCCCGCGGCCCCCCGCGGCGGCAGAACTTGGCTTGTCCTCGCCAAAACAAGGCGAAAAACAGCAGTCCAGAATCGTTCTATTGGCACCCTTGCAGGGCGAGCGCAAGCCCGCTAACGGCGCGGGAGCGTGCAATGCACGAATTCCCGCGCTAGCGATGTTTTATTGAGACAATTCCGTCCCGGCCGAAGCCCTGTAACGCCCATGCAGATCGCACTTTTCCAGCCCGACATTCCCCAGAACACCGGCACGATTCTCAGGCTCTGCGCCTGCCTGGGCATCGCCGCCCACATCATTGAACCGGCCGGCTTCCCGGTCTCCGACCGGCATTTCCGCCGGGCGGGAATGGATTACCTCGGCCATGTCAGCATCACCAGGCACGACTCCTGGACCAAATTCGAGGAATGGCGGGCGGCACAAGGCTACCGCCTGCTGCTGTTCACCACCAAAGCCGCCACCGACTACCGCGATTTTCGTTACCAGACGTCGGACATCCTGCTATTCGGGCGCGAGAGCGCCGGCGTCACCGACGCGGTGGTCGAGGCCGCGGATGCGCGGCTGGTGATCCCGATCACGCCAGGGCTGCGGTCGCTCAATGTCGCCATGACCGCGGCGATGGCCGCAGGCGAAGCGCTCCGGCAGGTCCGGAACCCGCACGATTGAACATGACGAGGAGAGATCAGTGAGCTACGCGGTCAAGGAAATCTTCCTGACCCTGCAAGGCGAAGGCGCCCATGCCGGGCGCGCGTCGGTGTTCTGCCGCTTCGCCGGCTGCAACCTCTGGAGCGGCCGCGAGGCGGACCGCAGCCAGGCCGCATGTCAGTTCTGCGACACGGATTTCGTCGGCACCGACGGCACGCTCGGCGGCCGCTACGCAACGGCGGTGGAGCTCGCCGACACCATCGCTGGGCAATGGACTGGAGCTGCCTCCAACCGCTATGTGGTGCTGACCGGCGGCGAGCCGCTGCTCCAGGTCGACGACGCCCTGGTCGCGGCGCTCCATGCGCGAGGTTTCGAGATCGGCGTCGAGACCAACGGCACGGTCGAAGCACCCGAGGGCCTCGACTGGATCTGCGTCAGCCCGAAAGGCGGCAGCGAGCTGGTGTTGCGCAAGGGGCACGAGCTAAAGCTGGTCTATCCGCAGGCCCTCGCCGCGCCCGAGACTTTCGAACGCCTCGCCTTCGAGCGCTTCTCGCTGCAGCCGATGGACGGACCTGAAGTCATCGAGAACACCGTGCGCGCGATCGACTATTGCCTGCGCCATCCGCAATGGCGGCTGAGCTTGCAGACGCATAAATCGCTCGGCATCAGATAGGACTGAACGGACAGATGTGGGAATTGACGAAACAGTTCCGCTTCGAGGCGGCGCATACGCTGAAGGGGACGACCTTTGGTGAGGCGAGCGAAGAGATCCACGGCCACTCCTTCCGTGCCGAGGTAACGGTGCGCGGCACGCCCGACCCTGCGACCGGCATGGTGGTCGATCTCGGCCTGCTCCAGCGCGCCATCGAAGAGGTCAGGCTCACGCTCGACCACAAGTTCCTCAACAAGATCGAGGCGCTGGGCACGCCGACGCTGGAGAACCTGTCGCGCTTCGTCTGGGAGCGGCTACAGCATATCGGCAAGCTGACCCGCGTCAGCATCCACCGCGACAGTTGCAACGAGAGCTGCACCTATTACGGTCCGCAAGGCTGACGACATGACATCCATGCTGGACCCAACACTGATCGAAGACCGCAAGGCGCGCGCGCGCGCCTGGTTCGAGCGCTTGCGCGACGACATCTGCGACAGCTTCGAGCGGCTCGAGGACGACGCGCCGCAAAGCCTCTATCCCGGCACGGCCGGCCGCTTCAATCGTACGCCCTGGCAGCGCACCGACCACAGCGGGGCCAAGGGTGGTGGCGGCGTGATGTCGATGATGTCCGGCCGGCTGTTCGAGAAGGTCGGCGTGCATTGCTCGACCGTGCATGGCGAATTCGCGCCCGAGTTTCGTGCGCAGATTCCGGGCGCAGCGGACGACCCGCGCTTCTGGGCCTCCGGCATCTCGCTGATCGCGCATATGCGCAATCCGCACGTGCCGGCGGTGCACATGAATACGCGCTTCGTCGTCACCACCAAGGCGTGGTTCGGCGGCGGCGCCGATCTCACGCCGGTTCTCGACCGAAGGCGCACGCAGGAAGACGCTGATACGCTGGCCTTCCACGCCGCGATGAAGGAGGCTTGCACCGGCCCCAACGGCGTCGCCGCTTACGACAAGTACAAGAAGTGGTGCGACGAGTATTTCTATCTGCCGCACCGGAAAGAGGCGCGCGGCGTCGGCGGCATCTTCTACGACTGGCACGACAGCGGCGACTGGGACGCCGACCTCGCTTTCACGCAGGATGTCGGCCGCGCCTTCCTGAAGATCTACCCTGACATCGTCAGGCGCAATTTCGCGAGCGCCTGGACCGCCGAGGACCGCGAGGAGCAGTTGATCCGGCGCGGGCGCTATGTCGAGTTCAACCTGCTCTACGACCGCGGCACCATCTTCGGGCTCAAGACCGGCGGCAACGTCGACTCCATCCTGTCGTCGCTGCCGCCGGAGGTGAAATGGCCATGAGCATCGTCAAGCCCGTCGTGAAATCTCTGCCCCGCGCCATGCTGATCGACATGGACGACACCATCCTGTCAGCCTATGGCCGGCCCGAGATCGCGTGGAACACGATCGCCGAGGAATTCGCCGAGGAGCTCGCACCGCTGCCACCGGCTCAGGTCGCCATGGCCGTGCTGGCCTATGCGCGACAGTTCTGGTCGACCGCGGGAGCGGAGTGGCGCATGAAGCTCGGCGAGGCGCGCCGCCTCACGGTGCGCGGCGGCTTTGCTGCGCTCGCTGCAAGCGGTCACCGCGCCCTGCCCGACGATCTCGCCGATCGTGTCGCCGAGCGCGTCACCACCTATCGCGAGGAAGCGATCTTCGTCTTCCCCGGCGCGCATGATGCGATCGACGCCTTCAAGGCGCACGGCGTCAGGCTCGCGCTGGTCACCAACGGCGCCGCCGACATGCAGCGCGCCAAGGTCGAGCGCTTCGAGCTCGCCCATCGCTTCGATCACATCCAGATCGAGGGCGAGCATGGCTTCGGCAAGCCCGAGGAGCGCGCCTATCTGCACGCGATGGAGGCGCTCGGCGTCACCGCTGAAGACACCTGGATGATCGGCGACAATCTGGAATGGGAAGTCGTGACGCCGCAGCGCCTCGGCATCTATGCGATCTGGCTCGACGCGCATGGCGGCGGCCTGCCCGAAGGCTCGACCGTCAAGCCCGACCGCATCATCCGCTCGCTGACCGAGCTCGTGCCGGGCTAAATCCCGAAAACAACCCCATGCACAGTAGGTGGCGCTGCACAATCAGCAGCTTGCCGCACAATGTGCCGCGACTGCGGATTTTACGAAAATTCGTTGACCCGTCGGGCAAAACAGGCGCATGATGCCATGGTGGCGAAGTTTGCCAGGGACTTCTTCGGCGGCAAGTACGAGCGCCCCGGTCAGTCATATTGACCGATCGCGCCAAGGTGCGGACGGCACGTGGCTCTCCCGTCGACAGGCATTGACGAAACGCGTTCAGTCTCAACGCGAGACCCGACAAGAGGTCCTCAACAAACGAGCACCTTCATAAGTTCACAGGGAGAAACGAAATGCCTTTCGTCACGCGACAATTGGCGGCGTTGTCGACCGCCATCATTTTGTTCGCTTCCAGCGGAAGCGACGCACTTGCTCAGAAAAAATACGATACCGGTGCAACCGATGCCGAAATCAAAATCGGCAACATCATGCCGTATAGCGGGCCCGCGTCGGCTTATGGCATTATCGGCAGGACGATGAGTGCCTATTTTCGGATGATCAACGACAACGGCGGGATCAATGGCCGCAAGATAAACTTCATTTCCTACGACGATGGCTATAGTCCACCGAAGACCGTGGAACAAGCGCGCAAGCTCGTCGAGAGCGACGAGGTCTTTCTGATTTTCGCGTCGCTCGGCACGGCCACCAACGCCGCTATCCAGAAATACATGAATGCGATGCGTGTGCCGCAAATATTCGTGTCGACCGGCGCGTCACGGTTTGGCGATCCTGAGCATTTTCCATGGACGATCGGCTGGCAGCCGACGTACCGCGCGGAGGCACGTATCTATGCAAGCTACATCCTGACGAACCATCCGAACGCCAAGGTCGGCGTGCTCTATCAGAACGACGATTTCGGCAAGGACTACATTCAAGGCCTGAAGGACGGGCTTGGCGACAAGTTTGACAAAACCGTCATCGTCAGCGCGCCCTATGATGTCGGCACCCCAACGGTAGATTCGGAAGTCGTGGCGATCAGGACTGCGAAACCCGACGTCTTCATCAATATTGCCACGCCCAAATACGCGGCGCAGGCGATCCGGAAAGTCGCTGAACTCGATTGGCACCCGATCCACATCATGACGAATGTCTCGAACTCTATTGGTGGAGTCATAAAGCCCGCCGGCGTCAAGAACGCCGAGGGGATCCTGACCGCCCTCTACAACATGGACGTAACCGATCCGCAGTGGGACAGCTACCCCGGCATGCAGCGCTTTCGAGCTTTCCTGGCAAAGTATTATCCGGAAGCCGACAAGTCCGATGCCGGCACGATCGCGGCCTACAATCTGTCGACGGGATTGGTCGAAGTTCTGAAAGAGTGCGGTGACAATCTCACACGCGAGAACGTCATGAAGGTGGCCGCCAATCTTGATTTCGAGGTCGAAACCCTCCGTCCAGGTATCCGCGTCAAGACCTCACCGACCGATTTCTATCCGATCGAACAGATGCGAATGAGCCGATTCAACGGCGAACACTGGGAGGGGTTTGGTCCGGTCATCGACTCGCACATTGATCAGGTGGCACTTTCCACCAAATAACCAGTTGCAGTAGAGGACGCGGAGATTGCGCCTCCACATTTCGAATGCACCAGGATGAGGAACGGTGATGGATTTGAGGCGGATGTGTGCCGCTGCCCCATCGCTCATTTGGCTGCGATGCCGAATTTGGTCGCTATAGGGGCATGGCGGACCCTCGCCAGCCCCGCCCCGTGTTCGGCGTGTCATGACAACTTGCTAGCGTTGCATCCGGGTCAACTCGAAAGGACAGTCCATGGAATTGAAAGCCGGCGATATCGTCATGCTCAAATCGGGCGGCCAGCCGCTGACAGTTGCGGAGGTCAAGGGCGAGGACGTGCTCTGCGTCTGGATGGGCATGGAAGGCGATCTGTTCCGCGAAACGCTGCCGCTCGCCACCCTCATCCGGGTGGAAGAAGAAGACGAGGATGAGGATGACGAGGAAGAAGACGAGGAGGACGAGGAGTAGACCCGCCCAACACCACATCCTGGTTGGATCCGAGCTTTCCGCTCCGGCACTCCCGATGTCCGCTTCTGTGCCTGCCACAGCACAACAGCGGACATTCGAGACATTAAGACAGGGAGTTACGGTGCCGGTGCACTCGACTTGCAGGACACCGCGAGTCATGAAGTGCTGGCACCGTCATCGACGCGATCCATCACACGGTCATCCACAGCCCTTGGTGCCCCGGCCTCCTTAGTGCCCGGCCTCCTTAGTGCCCGGCCTTGGGCCCCAGGTATTTCTCAAAGATGGCCTCAAAGCTGTGGTCGTCCTTCATACTCGTCAGAGCTCGATCGAAATCGGCGATGACTTTCGAATAGTCACTTTGCTTGTTGAATGCCAGATAACTTGGAATCTCGTCGATGCCTGGAGACAGCTCCCTTATCTTGTCCTGATACCCCTTGTTGCGCGCGGCATCGAGGACGACATGCCGGTAGCCGATCGCCAGATCGATCCTCTTCAGGGCAAGCATGCCAACGAGGGTATCGACATTGTTGGTTTCGACGGTCGTCGACCACACCCCCGTCTTGAGTGCACTATCGACCTTGAGGCCGTAACTCGTGGCCCTGATTGTCCCGATCCTAAGCCTTCCCAGCTTGCCGATGTCGCCGTCAAACATCACATCGGAATCGGCAGGGACAAAAAACGCCAGCACCTGTGTGATGACCGGGACGTTGGTGTAGGTGAGAAACTCATTTCGCTCAGGCAGCTTGAAAACCGAGAATATTCCGTCGACACGGCCGCTGCGAACTTCCGCCAGGCAACGTGCCCAGGGCATCACCTGGACTTCAATCGGCTCGCCAGTCCTTCGAAAGGCTTCGGTCACGACATCGACAAGTATTCCTGCCGGCTTGCCATCATTAATATAGGCTGTGGGCGAGCTGTCGGCGGCCACGAGGACAAGGCCGGCGGGATACGCAGTGCCGCAGCCCGTTGTCGCGATCGCAAGGGCGAACAGGAAGGATCTCAGAGGACCAGCACCTTTGGCTGAATCCCGGATGCGCTGATTTCGCATCATGTTGAACTTTCGCGGCGCAGGCTCACGCGCAAATCGAAGTCACGCGCGAATCTCGCACCTCCGCGGGGAGTTGCCAAGCGCAAAGGGATTTGGAACCGAGGGAGACATTGGAATTGGCAACTGAACTTGCTTCGGCGGCACCTGCAGCGGCCGGCCTTGGCAGGAAGCGCGCATCATGTGGCGGCTAGTCCTGGCCTGCATGTCGATGCTTCCGACCAGCATCTCATCGCACGTGCGGTCGGTCATCCTGCTAGGAGGATGAAGACGAGGAGGAGGACGACGAGTAGGCTCGGCCAAGCCTGCATCCTCATGCGCGCTATCGGAGCGCCCGGCTCCGACGCGCAAGATGTCCGCTTCTCCGCCGACAACGGCGCAAGAGCGGGCATCGCTGGATATCGGAGAAGGGCTCCAATAGCGGAAATGAGGAGGAAGCTTCGACCTCCTCGCTGCTACAGCGGCTCAATCTCGCCGGGCCGCCAAGTCTTGTCGAACCACGGCTGGAGCGGGCCGTAAAGACGCAGGAGCGTATTCCATCCTTTGCCGGGAATGGTCTGCACCCAGTTGTTCTCCTTGCCCACCGGCGCCTTCGGCCCGAAATAGATGTCCACTGACCCGTCCGCGTTGGGCAAGAGTTTCGGGTTCTGGCTGGTTGCGGCTGGCCAACGCTGGTCGGTTTGCAGCATGGAGCGGGTCTGATTGTCGTAGAGGATGACCGACCAGAATTGCTTGACCGGGATGTTGGGCGGCAAGTGCAGCTTGTAATTTTTTCCGCCGTCGAGGGGCTCGTTTTGGCTATCAACGAACGCGGCCATGTACTGCGATCCCTCGCCAACTGACTTCGAATCCATCGCCGGCGTCACGCCCGTCGCGTAGAAGAAGAATGCGGAGTAGGCATCGAGGATACGCGCGCCGTTTTCCTCGAACTTATAACCGCCGAAGAAGCCCGTTCGCCACGCGCTGTCGGGATAATAGTAGCTTTCCTTGATCCGCAACCGGCCATTGATTGTACGGGCGGTGGCGTCACCTACCAAGGCGGCTTCGGTCAAAATTTTCTTCATGCGTGCATCGGGCGCGAAGGGCTTCCCCTTCTGGATGCCGACCGATGCGTAGAGGCCGAGTGTGACCGGGTCAACTGTATCGGTCGGCTCCTCCTGCACAACCTGATTCAGATACTCCCAAAATGGATAGTCTCCCGGCGCCAGCGTGCTAAATGCCTTACCGGAAACATGGACGAAATTGAGTTTCGGGGGATTGGCAGCATCTTTCAGGCGATAGATCCGCGTGTGTTTTTCGACCGAGTCGACGCCCGGCTTCGGATCGCCGTTCACCAAGAACGAGCGCCACGGAACCCAGACGCTGAACGTCGCCGTCTTCACGACAAAGTATCCGCTTGGCACCTCACCGTTGTAGCCGGGCGGCAGGATCAGGTACTTGCCGCCCTGCCCCTTGTCTGGCCCGACGAGCCCAACATCAGTAACAAAATTATACCACATGTCGTTGATGAGGCCGAGCACATTGGGTGGCACTTCGAGGACCAGAGGCCCGTCGCGCAGGTCGAGCCAAAACCAAGTGTAGGGCGTGTTGTTGTTCGGGGTGAGAAAAAGCGACTTCGAGTCCATCCTATCCTCGAAGATAGGCACCGTCAGATTGAACGGCCCCAGTTCCGCGATGCCCTTTCGATTTGCCAATTGGTTCACTGGAGCTAAGGCTAACAGGTAGGCTTGGACGGCGTGTTGGAAGTCTAAATTGTCGTAGAGCTTTTCCACGGTCGCATCATCAGGAAAGCCGTCGAAGAACTTCAGCATCCCAAGGCGGGTCTCCACCTTGTCCGGGATTGCAACGCCCGGCGGTATCGGCGTTTGCATCTTGTATTGCTGAGCGTTGAGCGGAATTGCCGAGAGCGCCACAAACGACAGCGCAGCAACCATTGATGCCACCAATTTCATGATGCGGCCCGTCTTGTCAGATGTTGAACTAAAAAACAGTTCTGCGGAAATCCGATGTTGGGATTTCGAGCAAGGCTACGAATCTCGCGAAATGACCGGTCAACGTCTGCCAGCGCGATTGACCGGGCCACCGCGATTTACGGTCCCAGCACCCACCACCGCTTGTCGTGCAACGGGCCGCGGCCGCAGCACTACGCCTGGCCGCGCGACACAATTTGCAGGATAATCAACATACGTGCAGTACACTACGGCACCCGCCTTTTCGGCGCTTGCGCCCATGATCCCTACTATCGTCAAAGCAACTAATGTGACCGAGACCGACAGCTTCATTTGGACGACCTCCATTCAGAAATTCTAGAATGAGCCTCTGGAGCGCCCCCGTCTTGATGCAAGTCAAGCGCGTCAATCCGCGCGGCGAGGGCACTATCCGAGCCGAGTCAGGACATGCCTAGTTTGGCCGCGCGGTAGCCTTGCAGACGTGCCGCTGCACCTGCCGTCCATCCGGGCGATTTTCCTTTGTGGGTTGCTGATGTCCGCTTCGGGTCGATCGCGTCGCTTCGGTCGGAGCAACGTGGCGTCCGCTTTACCCCTCACGATGACATCTACGCATGGATCGGAATCTGCCGCCAGGCGCCAAAGCACAAAGTCGCTGCGCTCCAGCCCGCTGCGCGGGAGCAAGAGCCGAGAGGGCGGTAGCCAGTTGAGACGATAGTGGT
>NZ_LBJX01000095.1:0-237860 GCF_028128895.1 Bradyrhizobium sp. CCBAU 11434 | reverse complement strand
AATGGCCCTTCCGCGTCCTCAGCACACGCCCGCCTTCCTGCCGTTCTCAGGGGTTGAGCAGACGTCGGGCGGCCAGGCCCTTATGAGTACACAGCCTGGGCTCAGTTCGTCCCGCTCATGTTTTGCAACAGAGCCATCGCCTCGTCGGCGCGATCCACGGGCACGAAGAGATGGTCATGATGAAACGCTGATACGGCATTGACGCTGATGGCGGCTGCAGCGAGGCGCGCGGTGATGGCCGCCAGGAATCCCACGGCATTGAGTGCAGAGTGGACTGTCAACGTGATCAGGCGGCAGGGGAATGCATCGTTTAGTCCTGCCGCTTCGGCCTCTTCACGCGGGATGACCAGTGTCGTTCCTTCCTGCTCGCGGAACATCAGCAGCGGATTGAGCGTCGCGGGAAGCGGCGCATCCGTCGCGATCGTGCAGAACACGAAGTTGCCCGGCTGCAGCTCCGGCTTCACATTCTTCAGTAGCGCGTCGAGATCGCGTTCGGCTGGCATGGTTTGTCTCTCGGGTCGCGGCCCTGCCGCGTGCCGTCATTGCGAGCGCAGCGAAGCAATCCAGAATCTCTCCGCGGTGACAGTCTGGATTGCTTCGCTGCGCTCGCAATGACGATGTGGAGGCAGGCCGCCATCACTCCTGCACCTTCTCCGGCCCGTCATAAGCAAGGCCGCGAATGACTGCGGCATTGCCGAACTTCTTGCGCAGACTGTCGACCGCCCGCTCGGCATGGGCGGCGCGGCGGTCGAGCATGTCGGTGTCGTCGGCGGGGGAGCCGTCGCGGAGCGCGCTGACGCCGGCGCCCATCAGGCGGAAGGCGGTGCCGTCGATCTCTTTCGCCAGCATCTCGCGGCAGATCGAGAAGATCTTTGCGGCAAGCTGCGTCGGGGCTGCAATCGACTGCGAGCGCGTGCGCTGGCGGAAGTCAGCCGTCTTCAGCTTCAGCGTGACGGTCGAGCCGGCAAGCTCGCTGCTCTTGAGCCGCGACGACGTCTTCTCGCACAGCCGCCACAGGATCTTCTCCAGCGTCGCGAAATCGCGGATGTCGGTCTCGAACGTGGTTTCGCTGGAAATCGTCTTGGCGCCGCGATCGGCCTCGACGCGGCGATCGTCGATACCGCGCGCCAGCCGCCACAGCCGGCGGCCCTCGCTCGGAAATTGTCGCATCAACTCGATCTCGTCGGCCTTCTGGAGATCGGCGATGATGCGGAAGCCGTGCTGCATGAGACGTTCTTGCGTTGCCGGGCCAACGCCAAAAATGAAGCCGACCGGCTTTTCCGCCAGCATGGTCCGCGCTTCCTCCTGGTCGAGCGCGGCGAAGCCGCGCGGCTTGTCGAGGTCGGAGGCGATCTTGGCCAGGAACTTGTTGCAGGACAGGCCGACCGAAACGGTGATGCCGACGTCGCGCTCGACCTCGCGGGCAAAGCGCGCCAGCACTTTTGCGGGGATCATGCCGTGCACACGCTCGGTGCCGGAGAGATCGAGAAAGGCCTCGTCGATCGACAGCGGCTCGACCAACGGGGTCAGCGCCTGCATGGCCTGGCGCACCTCGCGGCCGACGCGGACATACTTCGCCATGTCAGGCGGAATCACGGTCGCATGCGGGCAGGCCTCCAACGCCTTGAACATCGGCATCGCCGAGCGGACGCCATAGGTCCGCGCGATGTAGCAGGCGGCCGAGACCACGCCGCGTTTGCCCCCGCCGATGATGACCGGCTTGTCGGCGATGTCAGGATTGTCGCGCTTCTCGACCGTCGCATAGAAGGCGTCGCAGTCGACATGGGCGATGGTGAGCCCCGCAAGCGCGCGGTGACGGACGAGGCGAGGGGAGCCACAGGCGGAACAGCGCCGTCCGCCCATATCCAGATCGGCCAGACAATCCCGGCAGAAGCAGCGGGGTCCGGCCGCATCGGGGGCGGTCACGGCACGTCGCGCTCCCAGGTCCGGTCGCCGAGCGCATCGCCCAGCACCTGCCGCGCGGCGGCAACGTTGGTCGGATGCAGCTCCGAGGCCTTGGCAAAGGCCTTCACGGTGTCGTCATCGCGCAGCACGAAATCGAGCACGCTGAGCAGGAAATTCGGGTCCGAGGCGGCATTCCGGAGCGTCTCCGGACCGACCCCTGTCTCGGCCAGGAACAGGCCCAGCCTTTCAGGCTCGCCGGCGACAAAGGACAGAGCCTGAATCGCAACGATTTCAGCGACTTCGCGGGGGTTGTGAACAGGCTTTTTCAAGGGCCCGGTTTGCCTTTCCGTTAACTTTCGGTGTCTACTTTGGAATATGCCCGAGTCTAGGGACTGAGTCTCGGCCTCGAATCCTGCTGGCCCAAACAAGCAACTGGAAACCACATCGCAGAAAGTGGCCCCTCGGGTTTAACGAAACTCAAGCGAATCTGAGGCTAGTTTGAATCCAGTTTTCGAAGCGCCGGAAAGCGGCGCCTGAGGCGTCACATGCATCGGTCTTTGGACCAAACAGGAGGGCGGGATGGCTAAGACCGTCCTGATCGTGGAAGACAACGAGCTCAACATGAAGCTCTTCCGTGACCTGTTGGAGGCGCACGGCTACCAGACCACCGGCACCAGCAACGGCTACGAGGCGCTCGACCTCGTCCGCAAGATGCGGCCCGACCTCGTGCTGATGGATATCCAATTGCCTCAGGTCTCCGGCCTCGAGGTGACGCGCTGGATCAAGGACGATCCGGAGCTGCGTTCCATTCCCGTCGTCGCGGTCACGGCCTTCGCGATGAAGGGCGACGAAGAGCGCATCCGCGAGGGCGGCTGCGAAGCCTATTTGTCCAAGCCGATCTCGGTCGGCAAATTCATTGAGACGGTCCGGCGTTTTATCGGATAGGAAGTGAGTTCAAAGTGTCCGCGCGTATCCTTGTCGTCGATGACGTTCCCGCCAACGTCAAACTCCTCGAAGCCCGTCTCTCGGCCGAATATTTCGACGTGATGACCGCCTCGAACGGCACCGAAGCGCTGGCGCTGGCCCGCCGCGCCGAATGCGACATCATCCTGCTCGACGTGATGATGCCCGACATGGACGGCTTCGAAGTCTGCCGCCGCCTCAAGACCGATCCGGCTACGCACCACATTCCCGTCGTGATGGTCACCGCGCTCGACAGCCCCGCCGATCGCAACCGTGGCCTCGAGGCCGGCGCCGACGACTTCCTGACAAAACCCGTCTCCGACGTCGTATTGATCGCGCGCGTGCGCTCGCTGACGCGACTGAAGATGATGACGGACGAGCTGCGCATGCGCGCCATCACCTCGCTCGAGATCGGCATGCAGGCGCCCGAGCGCAGTGCCGTGGCCGACACCGGCAAGGGCGGTCGCATCCTCCTGGTCGACGATCGCGCGTCGTCCTACGAGCGGCTGGCGACGATCCTCGCCGCCGAGCACACCGTCGACGTCGAGCCCAATCCGACCGAAGCGTTGTTCCACGCGGCCGAGGGCAACTACGATCTCCTGATCGTCTCGCTCGACCTCAACAATTTCGATGGCCTCAGGCTGTGCAGCCAGGCCCGCTCGCTCGAGCGCACGCGTCACGTGCCGATCCTGGCGATTGCGGAAGCCGAGAACTCCACGCGGCTGCTGCGTGGCCTGGAGATCGGCGTCAACGACTATCTGCTGCGCCCGATCGACAAGACCGAGCTCCTGGCGCGCGCCCGCACCCAAATTCGCCGCCGCCGCTACACCGATCATTTGCGCGACAACGTGCAGAACTCGATCGAGATGGCGATCACCGACGCGCTCACCGGCCTGCACAATCGCCGCTACATGGAAAGCCATCTGGCAACGCTCGCCGAGCAGGCATCCACGCGCGGCAAGCCGCTGGCGCTGATGATTTTGGACATCGACTTTTTCAAGTCGATCAACGACAATTTCGGCCACGACGGCGGCGACGACGTGCTGCGCGAGTTCGCGGTGCGCGTGCGCAAGTCGATCCGCGGCATCGATCTGGCCTGCCGCTACGGCGGCGAGGAGTTCGTCATCGTGATGCCGGAGACCGATCTCCACGTCGCCGGCATGGTCGCCGAGCGCCTGCGCCGCTCGATTGCCGGCGAGCCCTTCGCCATCCACAAGGGCACCAAGCGGGTCGAGGTCACGATCTCGATCGGCCTGACCACGCTGGAGCAGAAGGGCGAGGCGGTCGCCGACGTCCTCAAGCGTGCTGATATGGCGCTGTATCGTGCCAAGCACGATGGGCGCAATCGGGTGGTGTCGCAGGCGGCGTGATAGTCGTGTGCAGTCGCTAGCGCCACACCCTCCGCTGTCATTCCCCGCGCAGGCGGGGAATCCAGTACGCCGCAGCCTCTCGTTCAATCACAACTGCCTCTGGAATACTGGATCACCCGCTTTCGCGGGTGATGACATCTGGGCATGCTGCGACAGCGGTTATTGCGGCGCGCGCTTGCCCTTCACGGCCGGCTTCGCATCACCCCCCACATCCACCCCCGCATTCCGCAACAACACCTTCGCCGCTTCCTTGGCTGCCCGCGCCATCGCTGGATCGTCGCGCACCAAATCCTGCGCGATCGAGCCGTCGACCAGCAGCACGAGTTGCGTTGCGAGCGCATCTGCTTCCGCAACCCCTAGCTCGTTCAGCCGTTCGCGAAACCAGACGCGGCGGCTTTCCTTGAAGGCGATGGCGATCTTCTTCACGGCGCGGTCCGTGGGGCCGAGCTCGGCGACCGCATTCACGAACGGGCAGCCGCGAAAATCCTTGGCTGAGAAACGCCGCTCCAGCGAATCGAAGGTGCCGAGAATCTGCTCGACCGGCGGCCTGTCGGAGGGGCGGGCGCTGACGAAGCGGCGCTCCAGATAGGCCGCGATCAGCGCATCCTTGGACGGGAAGTGGTTGTAGAGCGTGCGCTTGGAGATGCCGATCTCGGCTGCGATGGTGTCGACGCCGATGGCGCGAATGCCCTGCAGATAGAACAGCTTGTCGGCGGTCTGAAGGATCCGCTCTTTCATCGTCTGTGGGGCGGGTGGGGGAGCCATGCGTCGTGATGCGTCCTGTTGGCTTGACAGCGCCGGCCTCTTATAGACTAATTACACAGGTCTGTGTAATCAAAATCAACGCGAAATGCAGATGCCGCCGCGCGTGCCGCGCCCATGAGGGAGAACAAAAATGCCCCTGTTGCAGGTCCTGCGTCCGACATTGCCGATCCTGATCGGCGCCTCGATCATGCTGACGCTGAGCATGGGGCTGCGGCAATCGCTCGGCATCTTCATGCAGCCGCTGACGCACGACATCCATCTCTCGGTATCGGACTTCACGCTGGCGCTTGCGGTTCAAAACCTCGCCTGGGGCTTCCTCCAGCCGCTCGCCGGCGCGATGACGGTGCGCTTCGGCTTCCGCCCGATCATGATCGTGGGCGCGCTCATGTACATTGTCGGCCTCATCCTGATGGCGACCGCCAACGGTCTCGTCAGCATCATGATCGGTGCCGGCGTGCTGATCGGCACCTCGCTGGCCTGCACGGCTGCGGCGATCGCGATGTCGGTGGCGGCGCGCGCGGTCCCTGCAACAGTGCGCTCGACCGTGCTCGGCATCGTCTCCGGCGCCGGCTCGCTCGGCGCGCTGCTGTCGGCCCCGATCGGGCAGATGCTCAATGAAGGTTTTGGCTGGCGTATCGGCCTTGCCGGCTTCGTCGTCATGTCGGTGCTGATGATCCCCGCCGCGTGGTATGCTGGCCGTGTTGACGCCATTCCACTGCCGAAGCCGGCCGCTGACGACCTCGGCGATGCCACGGCAGCGTCCGTAGCGAAGGCCGCGTTCGGCAATGCCGCCTTCGTGGTGATGACTTGCGCCTATCTCGTCTGCGGCATGCAGCTCGTGTTCCTCACCACGCATCTGCCGTCGTATCTGGCGATCTGCGGCCTAGATCCGATGCTCAGCGCGCAGACGCTCGGCATGATCGGCGGCTTCAACGTGCTGGGCTCGCTGTTCTTCGGTTGGGCCGGCCAGCGCTGGAACAAGCTCGCGCTGTTAGGGGCGATCTACGTCCTGCGCTCGCTGGCGCTCGCCTGGTACTTCATGCTGCCGGCGACGCCGTTCTCGACGCTGCTGTTCGGCGCCATCATGGGCTTTCTGTGGATGGGCGTCGGCCCGCTGGTTGCGGGAGCCGTCGCCGAGATGTTCGGCCTGCGCTGGCAGGCCATGATCCAGGGCCTCGCCTTCATGAGCCATCAGATCGGCAGCTTCCTCGGCGCCTACGGAGGAGGGCTGATCTACGACGCGCTCGGCTCCTACAGCATGGCCTGGCGCATCGGCGTCGCGCTCGGCCTTGCCGGCGGCGTCATCCAGGTCGCGTTCGCGCTGATCAGGCCGTCGCAGCCGCCGGCGCCGGTGATGCGGACGGCCTGAGTCACTTGGTATTTCATTGTCACCTCCGCGCAACTGCGCCGCGTGGCTCGCACCTCAGGATGACGGATCAGAAAATTCGGCCCCGCGTAGCAGCGTTGCCGGACGATGTCGCGCATCGCCTAGGCTGCAGCGAGTCCGGGACACGAGCGGTGGTGACTTGATCACACCGGCAGGAGCAAAGCCTGATCCTGCTTTGACCGCCACGCTGAAACCCGGCCCTCCAATTCGTCGCGAACGTTCTCCACGACGCCAGTCCAGTCCCCTCGCTGCGTTTGCCTGAACAGCCGCATCGACTGATACCACGGGCTGTCATCGCGCTCGAGCAGCCAGCGCCAATCAGGATTGAAGGGCACCAGCGTCCAGACGGGGGCTCGAAGCGCGCCGGCGAGGTGGGCGACGCTGGTGTCGACGGAGATCACGAGATCGAGACAGGAGATCAGCGCCGCTGTTTCGCTGAAATCGGTGAGCTGCTCCGTGAGGTCGACGATGTCACGGCGTTCGTTGAGGAAGGAGCGGTCCTGATCGCGTACGCCTTTTTGCAAGGAGACGAACTGGACGTCGCAATCGAGCAGCGGCGCGAGCGTGCGCAGGGCCATCGATCTGTTGTGATCGTTCTTGTGATCGGGGTTGCCCGCCCAGACCAGGCCGATGCGAAAGCGATCGTGGGGACCGAGCCGGTCTTGCCACGCTTTTACGCGCGCTGTTGGCGCGGCAGGAATATAGCCTTGCGCGAGCGGGATCGTATCGAGCCGCGTCCCGAATGCCAGCGGCAGCGTTCCCAAGGGGCAGTGCAGGTCGAAGGCTGGCGTCGACGATCGGCCGACACATTCTGCGACTCCTTCGATGCCGCCCAGAAGCTGCTGGATCGGAGGCTCGACCTCCAGGATGACGCGCGCGCCTGATGCCGCCACCATCGGCACATAGCGGGCGAACTGGATCGCATCGCCTAGCCCCTCGTCGGAGTGCAGCAGGATGGTCTTGCCTTCGAGCGGCCGCTCGCCGCGCCAGAGCGGTTTTGAAAAGCCGCGATCGACCAGGCCGACTGACGGCAATCTCCAGCGCGCCTCGCGAGCGGGCCAGCCGCGCTCGAAATCGCCGGTGAGGAGCTGAAGCGTCGCCAGATAGAACAGCGTCTGCGCATCGTCGGGGGCGGCCGCGAGCGATCTGTGCAGGGTCGCGAAAGCCTCGTCCAGCATTTGCAGGTGCAGCAACACCACGGCCTTGTTGTTGAGCACGGCATGGGAATCCGGGCGAAGCGCCAGCGCCCGATCGAGGCAGGCAAAGGCCTGTTCCAGCCGGCCAAAGCGCCAATGCAACAGGCCGAGATTGTTGTGCGTCTCCGCGAGGCCCGGATCGAGCGCGATGGATCTTTCGTAGTCGGCCTCTGCTTCGTCGAAGCGGCTGAGCGCGGAGAGGCAAACGGCGCGCATCTGATACAGGGCCGCGGAGCTTCGGTTCAGCCTCTCGGCGATGTCGAAGCATTCCACGGCCTCCGCATGCCGGCCGAGTTCAAGAAGCAGCATGCCACCATTGTGCGCGGCTTCCCAGTAATTCGGATTGAGCTTCAATGCCTGCTGCAAGTGCCTTGCGGCTTCGTCCTTGTGCCCGAGTTGCCAGAGCAGATTGCCGATGTGATTCCAGAGGCTGGCATCATCGGGTTTGAGACTCGAGGCCTTGCTGAAATGCTGGCGAGCGTCCTCGAGCCGGCCCAGTCGCTCCAGCACCGTCGCAAGGCTGAGGAGATATTCTGCCTTCGGCGCCTGTTGGACGGCGCGGTCAATCCATTCCACGGCTGCGTCAGGTTGTTGCGCGTGAAAGCAGAGCGCCCCGAGCAGGTGAAGCGCATCCGGATGTTGCTCGTCGAGCGTCAACGCCTGCTGGCAGCACAGCTCGGCTTCGGCAATGCGTCCCGATTGAAGATGCGCAAAGCCGGCCTGGCAGAGTGTGGCCGGCGTGACCCTTCCGGAATGTTTGGCCGCGGTGGCTCGGCGCTCTCTGCGATTCATGGACGGTTAGAGTGGAGGAGTATCCACCCCGCAATGGAAGGCCGCGAGGCTACTCCTTCTAACCATACCGGGATTTCGCGAGGCTGGCGGCGTGCTGCGCGTGCGGGACAGGAGAGGGGCGCGTGCTGCCACTCTATGCTCCGTCATTGCGAGCGCAGCGAAGCAATCCAGAGTCTTTCCGCGGAGGGATTCTGGATTGCTTCGCTGCGCTCGCAATGACGTTTGGAGAGATCGGAGACGCAAACGAAAACGGGGCCCGAAAGGGCCCCGCAAAATCGTCAGCGTGTACCGCGATCTTACTTGATCTTGGCTTCCTTGAACTCGACGTGCTTGCGCGCGACGGGATCGTACTTCTTCTTGACCAGCTTGTCGGTCATGGTGCGCGAATTCTTCTTGGCGACGTAGTAGAAGCCGGTGTCGGCCGAGGACACGAGCTTGACCTTGATGGTGACCGCTTTGGCCATGTTCTGAACCTCAGAAAATTGGGGAATCTGGAGCCGGCCAAACGGCCCGCGTTGGCCGGCAACCTAGCCAGAAACCGCCTGATGTCAAGGTTTTAGGGCTGGAAAACCACTCAAATCGGGCCGATTAGGCCTCGAAGAAGCGGTTTTTCGGCCGCGGCAGGCCCAGATTCTCCCTCAAAGTGGCGCCTTCATACTCTTTGCGGAAAATCCCGCGCTTTTGCAGCTCGGGGACGACCTTGTCGACGAAATCGTCGAGGCCGGCGGGCAGGAACGGGAACATGATGTTGAAGCCGTCGGAGCCGCGTCCGACCAGCCATTCCTCCATCTGGTCGGCGATGGTTTTCGCCGTGCCGACGAAGGACAGCCCGCCGTAACCGCCGACGCGCTGGGCGAGCTGGCGCACGGTGAGCTTGTCGCGCCGGGCGAGGTCGACCATGCGCTGGCGGCCGCTCTTGCTGGCGTTGGTCTCGGGGATGTCGGGCAGCTGTCCATCAGGATCGAAGCCGGAGGCATCGGTGCCGAGGATGACGGAGAGCGACGCGATGGCGCTGTCGTAGTGCACGCGGCTGTCGAGCAGCGCGCGCTTCTCCTTCGCCTCGTCGACGCTGTCTCCGACCACCACGAAGGCGCCGGGGAGAATCTTCAGGTGTTCGGGGTCGCGGCCGATCTTCTCCATGCGGCCCTTGATGTCGGCATAGAGCTTCTGTCCGTCGGCGAGGCTGCCGCCGCCGGTGAACACCGCCTCCGCGGTCTCGGCCGCGAGCTGCTTGCCGTCTTCGGAGGCGCCGGCCTGCACGATCAGCGGCCAGCCCTGCACGGGACGGGCGATGTTGAGCGGGCCGCGCACCTTCAGATATTTGCCCTGGTGGTCGAGCACGTGCATCTTTGCGGGATCGAAGAACAGCCCGCTCTCGACGTCGCGCACGAAGGCGTCGTCGGCGAAGGAATCCCAGAGGCCCGTGACGACGTCGTAGAACTCGCGGGCGCGCTTGTAGCGCTCGGCGTGCTCCATGTGGTCGTCGAGGCCGAAATTCAGCGCCGCATCCGGGTTGGAGGTGGTGACGATGTTCCAGCCGGCGCGGCCGCCGCTGAGATGGTCGAGCGAGGCGAAGCGGCGGGCGACGTGATAGGGCTCGTCGAAGGTGGTCGAGCCGGTCGCGATCAGGCCGATGCGCTCGGTGACGGCGGAGAGCGCCGAGAGCAGCGTGAACGGCTCGAACGAGGTGACGGTGTGGCTGCGCTTGAGCGCATTGACCGGCATGTTCAGCACGGCCAAATGATCGGCCATGAAGAAGGCGTCGAACTTGCCGGCCTCGAGCTTCTGGATCAGCTGCTTGATGTGACCGAAGTTGAAGTTAGCGTCGGGCCAGGCCCCGGGATAGCGCCAGGCGCCGGTGTGGATGCTGATCGGGCGCATGAACGCGCCAAGCTTGAGTTGCCGTTGTACCATCGCGCCCTGGTCCGTTCTTGATGTCGTTCGCAAACACATAGGCACGCCGGGGAACTCCGCCATTGGGATGGCTAAGAAGAATTTTTTGTTTTTCGCGACACGCTCAGCACAATCGCGTCATTGAGGGCCATGAGGGGACGAGAGCGGGGCGGCTCTCGAACCAATCGGCCGGTCGATCCGACCAAGCCAAGAACCGAAGGAAAGCATGACATGGCCAGTGCAATGACCGTAGACGGCAGCATCGTCCGGATCGACCGGCCGATGCCTTGGTTTGGCCGGTTGCTGTCGCTGCCGCTGCTGGCGGCCAGCGGCTATCTGCTCTGGAATGTCGCGCTCGGGCTGCGCCAGGATTTCTCCGGCTTCGGCCGGCTCGCCGACGACCTCGTGCCGGTGCTGGTGTTTTCGGGCCTCGGGCTGCTCGTCGGCATTCCCGGCCTGATCCTGCTGACCTTCCGCACCTTCGTCGTGCTCAACGAGGCGTTGCGCCAGATCGTCGTCACCAGGCAGTTCGGCCCGCTGAATTTTCGAAAGTCCCGTGATCTCGCCGATTATCACTTCATCAGCATCACCGACGACTATGATCCTCAACTGACCACCTACGACGTCAATCTCTGCGGCAACAAGGGCACCGAAGCGATTTCGCTGATGAGCTTCACCAAACGCGAGGACGCCAACCAGCTTGCTCAGGAGCTCGGGCGTGCCCTGAATTTGCCGGCGCGCGATTATGTCGGCACGGAGCCGGACGCGGATTAAGAGTCTTGTTTTGACGCGTTTTCTTCACGCGAACCGGTAGCCACTTCGCTTGAAAACGCTACCTCAAGACATCCTTCTGCATCTTGCCGCCGTAGAAGTGGAAGAACGGCACCGGCGCATCGTGACGCAGCGGGCCGGTGGCAAGACGCGTGTCGAGCTCGTTGAGGACATTCCGTGTCATGGGATGCAGATCGGCGAGCGGCTTTGAGCCGAGTTCGACCCAGACCAGTTCGACCAGCTCTGCATCCGCATGGATCACGCCCTCGACATGGTGGGTGATCGCGGAGGCATCTGCCGTGAAGAAGCGCGTGTCGAACCGCTTCACGCGGCCGGGCGGGGTGATCGCGCGCGCGATCAGGAACAGGCTGGAGGGATCGGGCAGGAGGCCAGCATCGGCGAACGGCTTCCAGGGGCCTTCGAGTTTTGCTTTGCCTTCATTCTTGCGGCCGAGGCAGAGGCCGGTCTCCTCGCAGGCTTCGCGGATCGCGGCAATCGCCAGCGATTTGGCGCGCGAGGCCGGCGTCTTCGGGCTGCCCTTGGCGAGATTGGCTTCGAGCTGGGCGGTGATGGGGGCAGCACACGGCACGCGGTGATCGTCCTTGTCGACGCGGCCGCCTGGGAAGACGAATTTGCCGGGCATGAACACCACCTTGTCGTGGCGCTTGCCGACCAACACCTTTGGAGTGCCGCCGCTGCGATCGACCAGGATCAGCGTCGCCGCATCCCGCGGGCGGAAATAGGGATGGTGATCGGCTTCCTTTTCCTCGTGGACTTTTGCCTTCTCGGTCGTCTGCGCCGTGTCGCTCATATCCTCACCCGGACTGTTCTTGCTTATTGTGCTTACACAGGCGGAATACCATCCGGCGGGTTCTCGTCAAACCCGTGCATGCGCAGAGCCCATTGCAAGCCGACCACAGCTCCCTTCACCGGCTGCAGCAGGGCGAGCGACGCAAAGAAGGTGAACGGCAGGTAGGCCACGAAGCTGAGCCAGACCGGCGTCGTGTAATTGGTCTCGATCCAGAGGATCGAGGGCACCACGATGTGGCCGACGATGACGATCACGAGATAGGCGGGCAGATCGTCGGCGCGGTGCGGCGTGAAGTCGAGGCCGCAAGCTGCACAATTGTCCGCCGTCTTGAGGAAGGCGCGGAACAGCTTTCCCTGGCCGCAGCGCGGGCAGCGGCCGCGAAAGCCGCGCTTCATCGCGGCCCAGAGATCGCGCTTCTCGATGAGGCCGGTCTCGCGCGTCCAGATCTTTGGCGCCGTGCTCATGGTCACCATGCCTTGCCCTTCTTGCCCTTGCTCTTGCCCTTGTTCTTACCCTTGCCCTTCTTGCCGGGCTTGGGCTTTGACGGCTTGCGTTTTTTATCCGGACTGCGGCCCGGATGCGCCTTGAACGAGGGACGACGTTGCGGGCCGGGTCGCCTGCGATCGCGCGGGCTCGTCTCGCTTGAGGACGACAGCAACTCGAAACGCAGCGCGCCGGCGATGGGGGCCGCTTCGATCAGCCTGATGTCGACGACGTCGCCGAGCTGGTACATGGTACCGCTGCGCGTGCCGATCAGCGCGTGGCGGCTCTCGTCATAGTTGAAATATTCCGTGCCGAGGGATCGGATCGGGATCAGGCCGTCGGCGCCGGTCTCGCTCAGCTTGACGAACAGGCCGGCGCGGGTGACGCCGGAGACGCGGCCCTGGAAAGTCGAACCGATACGGTCGGCGAGGTGATGGGCGATCAGGCGGTCGACGGTCTCGCGCTCCGCCTTCATCGCACGCCGTTCGGTCAGCGAAATATGCGCGGCGACTTCGCCGAGCGATTCCGCGGTCTCGCTGTCGGGCAGGGCGCCTTCGCCCAGGCCCAATGCGCGGACCAGCGCGCGATGGACGACGAGGTCGGCATAGCGGCGGATCGGCGAGGTGAAATGCGCGTAGCGGCGCAAATTCAGGCCGAAATGCCCGTAATTCTCGGAGGAGTATTCCGCCTGCGCCTGGGCGCGGAGCACCACCTCGCTCACCAGCGGGAAGTGGTCGTGGCCCTCAAGCTGCGCCAGCACGCGGTTGAACAGAGCCGGGCGCAACGCGCCTGATTTGGCGAAGGGAACATCGAGCGTTTGCAAAAATTCCGAGAGTGCGTGGACTTTTTCGAGCGTCGGCTCGTCATGCACGCGGTAGATCAACGGGAGCGATTTCTTCTCCAGCATCTCGGCCGCCGCGACATTGGCGAGGATCATGAACTCCTCGATCAGCTTGTGCGCATCGAGGCGCTCGGGCACGACGACGCGGTCGACCGTGCCGTCGCTCTTCAGCAGGATCTTGCGCTCGGGCAGATCGAGATTGAGCGGATCGCGCTCGTCACGGGCCCGCTTGACGCAGGCATAGGCTACATAGAGCGGCCTCAGGATCGGATCGAGCAGGGGGCCGGTGGTGTCGTCAGGCCGTCCATCGATCGCGGCTTGTGCCTGCGCGTAGCTCAGCTTGGCGGCTGAGCGCATCAGGATGCGATGGAAGCTGTGCGAGCGCTTGCGGCCGTCGGGCGCAATGATCATCCGCACCGCGAGCGCGCCGCGCGGCTCGCCCGGCACCAGCGAGCAGAGATTGTTGGAGATGCGCTCGGGCAGCATCGGCACGACGCGGTCGGGGAAATAGACCGAGTTGCCACGGTCGAGCGCGGCGCGATCGAGCGCGGTGCCCGGCTGCACGTAGAAGCTCACATCCGCGATGGCGACGTCGACGATGAAGCCGCCCTTGTTGTTCGGATCGGGATCGGCCTGCGCGTGCACCGCGTCGTCGTGATCCTTGGCGTCAGGCGGATCGATGGTGACGAGCGGCACGTCGCGCCAGTCCTCGCGTCCCCTAAGGTTAGCCGGCTCCGCCGCTTCCGCCTCGCGCTCGGCGGCGGAGGAGAACTGCAAGGGGATGTCGTGGGCGTAGATCGCGATCAGGCTGATCGCCTTCTCCGACTTGACCGAACCGAGCTTCTCCTTGACCCGGCCCGAAGCCAGCCCAAAACTACGGGTGCGGACGATGTCGACGCTCACGAGGTCGCCGTCCTGCGCGCCGCGCGTGTCGGCGGCTGCGATGTTCAGCTCGCGGTCGGCGGACTTCTTGTCGACAGGGACCAGCCGTCCGCCACCTTCAGGCAGACTGCGGAAGACCCCGAGAATGCGGCTCTTGGTCTTGTCGAAGACCTTGATGATATGGCCGCGATAGGCCGGGCCTTCGTTCTCGTTGGTCGGCTCGACCCGCAGCAGTGCGCGGTCGCCGACGCCGGCGGCGGTACCCGGCTTCGGCCGGCGCGGCATTGTGATGAGGATCTTTGGCGGCTCGCCGCTCTCGACCTCGTCCCATTCGCTGGGGGAGGCGATCAGCTCGCCGTCAGAATCGCGGCCTGTGATGTCGGCGACCAGCGTCGTCGGCAGACTGTCCGGCTCGGAGACGGTGTGGCGCTTCTTCTTGATGGTGCCGTCGTCGGCAAGCTCGCGCAAAATGCGCTTGAGCTCGATGCGATCGGCGTTCTTCAGGCCGAACTCGCGCGCGATGTCGCGGGTTCCGACCTTTCCTGGATGTGCCTTGATGAAGGCGACGATGGCTTGCCTGTCGGGAAAGCCATGGTCATTCTTGCGTTTCACTTAACCTCTAATTGGTGCCGGCACTCTTCTTGGCCGGAGCTTTGGCTGCGCCACCTGACTTGGTCGCCGAGGTCTTTGCCGTCGACGCCACGCCTGCGCGCGCCTTGCTGGTGGATTCGGTTTTGGTTTTGGCCGCGGTTTTCTTCGCGGCCGGTTTCTTTGGCTTCGGCGCGGTGTCGTCACCGTCCGCGGCCTTCTCTGCAGTCTTCTTGGCCTTGGCCGGCTTCGCAGCCTTCTTTGCCGTCTTGGTGGTTGTCTTGGCCTTGCCGCCGCCCTTGGCGGCGCGCTCGTCGATCAGTGCGATCGCCTGTGCCAGCGTCACCGTGTCCTTTTCGAACTCGGCCGGGATCGTCGCGTTGACGCCGCCCGCGGTGACATAGGCACCGTAGCGGCCGCTCTTCACGGTGACGGTGCCGAGCGAGGGGTGATCGCCGAGCGCCTTGCCGGGATCGGCGCCGAAGCGACGGCTCGGGCCCTTGGCAACCTTTTCCGCGATCAGCGTCACCGCGCGATTGAGGCCGATGTCAAAGACCTCGTCTCCGGCCTCAAGGCTGGCATAGGTCTTCTCGTGCTTCACGAACGGCCCGAAGCGGCCGAGGCCGGCCGTGATCGGTTGGCCGGTCTCGGGATGCTTGCCGATCTCGCGCGGCAGCGACAAGAGCTTGAGCGCAAGCTCGAGCTCGATATCGCTGGGCGATGTGCCCTTGGGGATGCCTGCGCGCTTCGGCTTCTCGCCTTCCTCATAATCCTTCTGCTCGCCGAGCTGGATGTAGGGGCCGAAGCGGCCGGCCTTGACCCAGACATCGCGACCCGTCTCCGGATCCTGGCCGAGCGAACGGTCGGCGGTGGTCTCGCTGTCGGCGGCGAGTTGGCGCGTGTAGCGGCACTCCGGATAGTTCGAGCAGCCGACGAAGGCGCCGAACTTGCCGGCCTTGAGATTGAGCCGGCCGTTGCCGCAGCTCGGGCACTGCCTGATGTCGCCGCCATCCGTGCGCGGCGGATAGATGTGCTGGCCCAGCATGTCGTCGAGCACGTCGAGCACCTGTGCGACGCGCAGATCCTTGATCTCGTCGACAGCGCCGATGAAGCCGGTCCAGAAATCCTTCAGCACCTGCTGCCAGGAGATCTCGTTGTTGGAGATGCGGTCGAGCTGCTCTTCGAGATTGGCCGTGAAATCGTATTCGACGTAGCGGCTGAAGAAGCTCTCCAGGAACGCCACCACGACGCGGCCCTTGTCCTCGCCGTGCAGGCGCTTCTTCTCCAGCTTGACGTAACCGCGGTCCTTCAGCACCTGGAGGATCGAGGCATAGGTCGAGGGCCGGCCGATGCCGAGCTCTTCCATGCGCTTGACCAGCGATGCTTCCGAGAAGCGCGGCGGCGGCTCGGTGAAATGCTGGGTGACGGAAAGCGACTGCCGCTTGAGTGCGTCGTTCGGGCTCATCGCGGGCAGGCGGCGGGAGTCCTCGTCTTCCTCGTCGTCGCGGCCTTCTTGATAGAGTGCCAGAAAGCCGTCGAACTTGACGACCTGGCCGGTGGCGCGCAGCTCCAGCGTGCGACCGCCGGCCTTCGCCGTGATGTCGACGGTGGTGCGCTCGAGTTCGGCCGATTCCATCTGGCTGGCGATAGTGCGCTTCCAGATCAGCTCATAGAGCCGCGCCTGATCGGCATCGAGCTTGCGGCTCATGCTGTCGGGGCGGCGGGAAAGATCGGTCGGGCGGATCGCTTCGTGCGCTTCCTGGGCGTTCTTGGCCTTGGCCTGATACTGGCGCGGTGCATCCGGGACGTAGGCGTTGCCATAGTCCTCGCCGATTACCTTGCGCGCCTGGGTGATCGCAGAGGGATCAATCTGCACGCCGTCGGTACGCATATAAGTAATGAGTCCGGTGGTCTCGCCGCCGATGTCGATGCCCTCATAAAGGCGCTGCGCGATGCGCATGGTGTGCGCCGGCGCAAAGCCGTATTTGCGGCTGGCTTCCTGCTGCAAGGTCGAGGTGGTGAAGGGGGCCTGCGGATTGCGGCGCGCCGGCTTGGCATCGACCGCGGTCACCGCGTAGGTCGCCAGTTCCAGCGCCTTCTTGAAGTCTTCGGCCTCAGCGCCGCTGCCGATGTCGAGGCGCTGGATCTTCTTGCCGTCGGCACCGACGAGGCGCGCCTCGAAGGCATCGCCGCGGGGCGTCAGCAGGGTCGCGATCAGCGACCAATATTCGCGCGGCACGAACTTCTCGATCTCGAGCTCGCGGTCGCAGACGAGGCGCAGCGCCACCGACTGCACACGGCCCGCCGAGCGGGCGCCCGGCAGCTTGCGCCACAGCACGGGAGAAAGGGTGAAGCCGACCAGATAGTCCAGCGCCCGGCGCGCCATATAGGCGTCGACCAGGGCGCCATCGATCTGGCGCGGGTTCTTCATCGCGTCGGTGACGGCCTGCTTGGTGATGGCGTTGAACACCACGCGCTCGATCTTCTGATCCTTCAGCGCGCGCTTCTCTTTCATCACCTCCAGCACATGCCAGGAGATGGCTTCGCCCTCGCGATCAGGGTCGGTCGCCAGAATCAGGCGGTCGGCACCCTTCAGGGACTTGGCGATATCGTTGAGCCGGCCGGCCGCCTTGGGGTCGACCTCCCAGATCATCTTGAAATTGGCGTCGGGATCGACGGAACCGTTCTTCGCAGGGAGGTCGCGGACATGGCCAAATGAGGCCAGAACCTCATAGGACGAGCCCAAATACTTGTTGATCGTCTTGGCTTTCGCCGGCGACTCCACAATGACGATATTCATGTAGTTCCAGTAACTTACGGGGAAATATTGGGCCGATTTCCTCTAGATTCGGGTCGGCCGTTTCGTCCCGAACATGGGTGGTGGGGCGGGTCCTGTCAAATCGAAGGGTGTTGAAAGCCCGCGGATTGGGAAAAGTTTCATATCGAGAAAGTTGCAAATTACCACCTTGGAGTTGCGGCCGCTATCGGCGTAATGTCCCCGCGGGGCATGGATTCGGGTGGGGCTGGTGGCAAAGCCAGAGAAGAAGCGGGCGCGCGCCGCGTCGGGCGCACAAGCAGTTTCGCGCAACGAGGAACCGGGCGAGGGCGGGGCTGATGAGGCGGTTGCCTTCATTGCCGAGCAGGTCGCCAGCTTGCGCAAGCTCGCCGAGCGCCACAAGCTGGACGTGCTCCATTATCTCCTGGGCATGACCAAGCTCGAGGCCGACGAGCATTTGCGGCTACGGAGCAAGCGGAAGCTGTCGTGAGGGTGGCTGTCGCTCCACAACATTCGTCATTCCCCGCGAAGGCGGGGAATCCAGTATGCCGCAGCTTATCGGGGAATCACGACCGCCTCTGGACTACTGGATCGCCCGCCTTCGCGGGCGATGACATCGAGTGTTTGGTCACGGCTTTGCCACAGAGCGACTGGTACGATAGTTATCCCGCCGACCGCCGCCGCGGTGCCGGCCGCGGCTTCAGCGTGATGTCGGCGAGGCTGAGCAACCGTCCATCCTCGGCGTGCAGCTCGAGCTTCTTCACCGGACGGCCTTTGGCACGATCGATCATGATGGTGTCGATCTCCTCGGGCGCATCGTCGAACTCTTCGCTCCATTGCCGGAGCGCGACCAGGATTGGGAACAGGCCGCGTCCCTTCGGCGTCAGCAGATAATCCTGATAGGCGCTGCCGTCGGAGGCGGGGGCTGTTTCCAGAATTCCGTGGTCGACCATTGATCGCAGCCGCGCGGACAGGATGTTCTTGGCCACGCCCAGCTTGCTCTGAAACTCGCCGAAGCGACGCAAGCCGAGCATCGCATCGCGGATGATTATGAGTGACCACCAATCGCCGATCACCTCCAGCGATCGCGCGATCGGGCAGCCATCGCCCTCAAAGCTCGTTCGTTTCACCATCGTCCTGGTCCTATCGCGTTCGCACGATGTTGGGGCGGATCACGCGGATGTGTGGTTGCATCATAAAACCATTCGGCCTAGATGGCAACATAGTTTCATTATGCAACCACTGGAGGCGAACATGAGGCTGACGAATAAGACGGCACTGATCACCGGCGGCAATAGCGGCATTGGCCTGGCAACGGCAAAGCTGTTCGTGGCCGAGGGCGCGAAGGTGACCATCACAGGGCGCAACAAGGAAACGTTGGAGGCGGCCGCAAGGGAACTCGGCCCGAACGCGATCGCGCTCGCTGCGGATGCGACCGACATCGCCGCGACCGAAGCTGCGATCAAGAAGGGCACCGACAAGTTCGGCAAGCTCGACATCTTGTTTGTAAATGCCGGCATCCCCGGCGGCACACCGCTCGGCTCGACGACGCGTGAGATGTTCGAGAAGGTGATCAGCACCAATCTCACCGGCGTGTTCTTCACGGTGCAATCGGCGCTGCCTTATCTCAACGACAACGCCTCGATCATCCTCAATGGATCGGTGATCTCAGTGCTCGGCAATCCCGGCTACTCCGCTTATGGCGCGGCGAAGGCGGGTGTGCGGGCGATGGCGCGGATCATGGCCTCGGAACTCTCGCCGCGCGGCATCCGCGTGAATGTCGTTGCGCCGGGTGCGATCCGCACGCCGATCTGGGGCGCCGCGATTGCAACGCCCGACGCGGAGAAGGCGTTCGAGAAGCGCATCGGGCTCGCGACGCCGCTCGGCCGCATTGGTGAACCCGATCACATCTCGAAGACGGTGCTGTTCCTCGCCTCCGACGATGCCGGGCACATTCAGGGACAGGAGATCTTCGTCGACGGCGGCGCGGTGGCCTCGCCGAGCGGTGCGCCGATCTATCGCTGATGATCAAGTGAAGTGAAAATTGAATCGGCTGGTGCGCCGAAAATGGTTGCGCCGGCCGGTTCCCGCGTCTTGCGAGATGTATTTTCTGAACCTTGCGTGATGCGTTGAACCTTCGCGTGCGCTGCCAAGACCTTTCTACGGGCAGGGGGTCATAAGACCCATTAAAGGGAGCCCGTTATGCCGAAAGCAGCACGCATTTTTGCTCCGATTTCAGACCCGCGTATTTACACTGAACGTTCCGCAGTTCCCGCCAGGCACTCCGACATGTCGGAATTCATTGGGGTTGCCATATTCTCGGGCATCGGCTTGCTCATGTCGCTCGTTGCCGTGATCCTCGGCGTGCAGGGCGCCTGGTTTTAGCTTTGTCGATCTTTCAGCCGCCGCCGGGATCCGGCAGCGGCTGTCGTCGGCGCAGCCTTACGCCGCTCGCAAGGAGGTGGCCGCCTGGAGCGCGCCGGCCAACGCTTTCTCGCGATGGTCGGGGCCAACCTGGATTCCGTCAGCGACGATGAATTCGGGGTTGGTGATGCCCATGAACGCGAACACGCCGCGCAGATAGCTTTCGAGATGTTCGAGTGAGGCTGCCGGAGTGCCCGGACCGTAGTAGCCGCCACGCGAGATCGCCACGATCACGCGCTTGCCGCCGGCAAGGCCCTGCGGGCCGTTGGCGTCATATTTGAAGGTCTTCCCCGCCACCAGCACGCGATCGATCCAGGCCTTGAGCTGGCTTGGAATCGTAAAATTGTACATGGGCGCGCCGATCACGACGACGTCGGCCGCGAGGAACTCGTCCAGCACGGCCGCACTCGCCGCGAGGTCGGGTCCGAGTTCCGCCGGCGCCGGCGCGCCCTGGGCGGCCGCCAGATGCGATCCGGAGAGATGCGCGAGCGGGGTCTGGGTCAGGTCACGGTAGACGAGGTCGAGCGAGGGCGTCGCCTGTCTGAGCCGGTCGACGATGGCGGCAGAAACCTGCCTGGAGACGGAGTGGGGGCCGAGGACGCTGGAGTCGATATGGAGGAGTTTCATTGGGGTCACCCATGGTATAGATTTGTAACCCGCACTACATGAGTGACTGTCAAAACTCCCGCAAGAACGCACTTTTTTGAGCCATGGGCACATCTTTGGAACCGACACACATCGATTTTCCTGCCGAGCGGAGGCCGGATCCCAACCATTCCGACTGCCGCAGCGTCGCTTCGATCCTCGCGCGCGTCGGGGACAAATGGAGTGTGTTCGTCATCATGATGCTCAGCGACGGACCGAAGCGCTTCAATGAGCTCAAGCGCATGATCAACGGCATCTCGCAGCGGATGCTGACCTTGACGCTGCGCGGGCTGGAGCGCGACGGCCTCGTCACGCGCACGATCTTCCCGACCATTCCGCCGCGCGTCGACTACGAGCTGACCGATCTCGGTCGCGGATTGCAGCAGCCGGTGAAGGCACTGGGCGAGTGGGCGATGACCCACCAGGACCAGATCGCGGCGGCAAGAACGCGGTTTGACGGGCGGAACGGCGGCTAGAGCAGCGACACAAGTCCGCCGCCGTGGCGCTCGAGCCGGCCGGCGAGCTCGAGCTCCAGCAGCACCATGCGCACGATCGCGGGCGAGGCGCCGGACATCCGCACGAGATCGTCGATCGAGATGGGGGCGGGGCCGAGCAGGCCGGTGATCTGGTCGCGGTCATGTCCTTGCGGATCGCTCTCGAACGGTTCGCCGTCGGGCTCGCTCGCAGGACTCATCAACGGCCGCTCCATGATCGGCTGAACCGCGTTGATGATGTCGGACGCTCCCGTGACGAGCGTTGCGCCCTGCTTGATCAGATCGTTGGTGCCGGCGGCGCGCGGATCGAGCGGCGAGCCGGGGACCGCGAACACCTCGCGGCCCTGTTCGGCGGCCATGCGCGCGGTGATCAGCGAGCCCGAGCGGTGCGCGGCTTCCACCACGACCACGCCGAGCGATGCGCCCGAGATCAGCCGGTTGCGGCGGGGGAAGTCGCGGGCGCGCGGCTCATGGCCGAGCGGCATTTCGGAGATCGCTGCGCCCGCGTGATCGAGGATCGCGCTGAGCAGATCGCCATGCTCGGGTGGATAGATGCAGTCGTGGCCGCCGGCGAGCACCGCGATGGTGCCGCACTCGACGCTGGCGCGATGCGCCGCCTGGTCGACGCCGCGGGCAAGGCCGGAGATGACGATGAAGCCGGCTTCGCCGAGCTCGCGCGCGAGTTGACCGGCGAATTTCAGGCCGGCGCCGGAGGCATTGCGCGAGCCGACGATCGCGATCATCGGACGCATCAGCGTTGCGACGTCGCCGCGTACGGCGAGCAATGGCGGGGCATCGTCGAGCGTCGCGAGCCGCGCCGGATATCCGTCCTCGCCCGCTGCGAGCCAGGCGATGCCGAACTTGCGGCTCGCGGCGAGCTCGGCCTTCGCTTCATCCACGCTGCAGATGCGGCCGGATCGCTGTGCGCCGCCTCGGCGCGCCAGATCCGGCAGCCGCTCCAGCGCCGCACGCGCCGTGCCGAAATGTTCGACCAGTGACCGGAAGGTACGTGGCCCGACATTGTCCGTGCGGATCAGCCGCAGGCGGTCAATCCGCTCTTGTTCGGTCAGCTCGCTGCTCGGATTGATGGCGTCCACGGTGTCTCCTTGTAGAGGCAGCATGGAACAACCTGAAGGCGTGAGCAAGCGTGGCATGCGCTTGCGCGGCCTTGTCGCAATGCTAAAAGCGATGCCAATAAGAAGGGTATTGCCATGATTTCACTTGCCGATCTCCAGCGCCGCATTGAAGCTGGCGAGCTTTCGCCCGATGCGGCGATCGCCCAGTCGCATGCGGCGATCGAGGCCAGGGAGAAGGACGTTCGCGCCTTCGTTCGTCACGACAAATCGGCGAAAGCGCAGGCCTCCGGACCGCTGCGCGGTATCGCGGTCGGCATCAAGGACATCATCGACACCGCCGATATGCCGACCGAGATGGGCTCGGAGATCTATCGAGGCTGGCAGCCGCGCGCGGATGCGGCTGTGGTGATGATGCTGAAGCGGGCGGGTGCCACCATCATCGGCAAGACCACGACCACGGCGTTCGCCTCGCGCGATCCGACGCCGACCCTCAATCCGCACAATCCCGGCCACACGCCGGGAGGTTCGTCCTCGGGATCGGCGGCCGCGGTCGGCGCCGGCATGATCCCGCTGGCGCTGGGCACCCAGACCGGGGGCTCGGTGATCCGGCCTGCCGCCTATTGCGGAGCTGCTGCGATCAAGCCGTCGTTCCGGATGCTGCCGACGGTCGGTGTGAAATGCTATTCGTGGGCGCTCGACACGGTCGGCCTGTTCGGATCGCGCGCGGAAGATCTCGCGCGCGGACTTTTGGGAATGACCGGCCGCACCGAGTTCTCCGGCATCGTCGCGGCGAAGTCGCCGCGCATCGGCGTGGTCAGGCAGGAGTTTGCCGACGCCGTCGAGCCGGCGGCAGAGGAGGGCTTGCTGGCCGCGATCAAGGCGGCCGAGAAGGCGGGGGCCAGCGTGCAGATCGTCGATCTGCCTGAAGCGGTCAAGGAAGCCTGGCGCATCCATCCCATCATCCAGGATTTTGAGGCGCATCGCGCGCTCGCCTGGGAGTTTGACCAGCACCATGACGAGATCGCGCCGCTGCTGCGCGCCAGCCTCGATGAGACCGTCGGACTGACACCGAAGCAGTACGACGACGCGCGCCGCATCGCCCGCCGCGGCCGTCGCGAGATGGCTGAACTGTTCGAGGGTTTCGACGTGCTGCTCACTTATTCCGCGCCGGGCACGGCGCCGGCCAAGGAGCTCGCATCGACCGGTTCGCCTCGCTACAATCGGCTGTGGACTCTGATGGGCAATCCTTGCGTCAACGTGCCGGTGATGAAGGTCTGCGGCCTGCCTGTTGGCGTGCAGGTGATCGCGCGCTTTGGCAACGATCCCGGCGCACTCGCGGCGGCGTGGTTTTTGGAGAACGCGCTGGCGAAATCAGGCTAGCGCCGGCTCGGCCACGGGCAAAGCGCGTCGGGCTTCAGTGCCTGTCGTGCCTTGCCTGAGCCAGCGCTCAGCGGCCTCGCGGCCGCTTCTGTGCAAAGCGCGAATGAAGCCGCGGCCGAGATCGGCGGATGAGCGCTGCGCGAGCCCGTCAACGGAGTCTTCGGCCGCGATCCTTGAGAACCGCAGCGTTGGCGCCGCGTGCGCCTGCGCCCATTCGATCGCGGCGATCTCGGCCTTGAGCGCGGCGTTGGCCGCGATCTGGTCGAGACGGCGATCGATCGCGGCGAGCGTGATGGGCACGTAAGCATCGCGCGTCGGCGTGACCTGAACGAGGAGCAAGTCGGCGGTCGTCGATTGCTGCGCCAGCTTGATCAGCGGCGGATTGCCGCCGAAGCCCCCATCCCAATAGGCCTCGCCGTCGATCTCGACCGCGCAGTGCACCAGCGGCGGGCAGGTCGAGGCCAGCGCGACATCGGCGGTGATGACGTCATTGCCGAAAATCTGCAGCTCGCCGTCGCGGATTCGCGTCGCCGCGATCAGCAGCTTCGGGCATTTCGCGTCGCGCAAGGCAGCAAAATTGATGTCGCGCGAGAGCGTCTGGCGCAGCGGGTCGAGATCGAACGGATCGAACTGGCCGGAGCGCAGCGTCGGGCCGAAGGCGACGGAGCTTCCCGCCGGCGAGAAGCCGCCGACCAGCATCAGCGAGCGGAACGAGGCCTCGTGCATCAGCCGGGTCCAGAACCGGTTCAGACGATTGCGGGCACCTTCGCGGCCGCCTTCGGCAAGGCCGCAGCCGAGCAGCAGCGCGTTGATGGCGCCGGCGCTGGCGCCGCTGATGGTGTCGAATTCAACGGACGGCTCTTCCAGCAGCCGCTCCAGCACGCCCCAGGTGAAGGCGGCAAAGGTGCCGCCGCCTTGGAGCGCCAACGAGAGTTTTCGCGGTGGCCATTGGTTCGCACGCGTTCGCACGGGTGCGGGCCTCGGTGCCACCTCGACCGTTACAGGGGCTTGCGCGATGCGAGCAGGCTGCGGCGGCGGAACGGGAGCTGGCTCTGGGGCCGGAGGCGGCGAGGGCGCATCCGACCAGACGTTGGTCAGCGAGAGCAGGCGGCTTGCCGCAGTGCCCTGCGAGCCACCACCATCATGCGTGCCGTCAATCTTCTCGCTCATTCTGAGCTACCGCGTAACGCCATGTCCACTGTCAGGATGACAGGCATGGAACCTGACCGCCACTAGCTCCCGCGAGTCGGATGAAAGTTGCGAACAGGATTTGGCATATAATGCGGAAGCCCTGTGGCGGTATCCGTACTTTTTCCGGTCTCGGATTCGAAAGCGGGACTTAAGCCTTCTCGCCGATGCGGCCTTCTTTTCCTGATTGCAGCCGCTTGATGTTCTCGCGATGCATGTAGAACAGCAGCAGCGTCAGCACGGCGGACAGCGAGGCCAGGGCAAGGTGGCCGAACCACCACAGGAACAGCGGCGTGATGAACGCCGCCACCAGCGCCGAGAGCGAGGAGTAGCGGGTGGTGAAGGCGGTCGCCAGCCAGATCACGCAGAACACCAGCGCTGCCGGCCAGAACAGGCCGAGCAGGATGCCGATATAGACGGCGACGCCCTTGCCGCCCTTGAACTTGAGCCAGACCGGGAAGAGGTGGCCGAGGAAGGCGCCGAGTCCCGCCAGCATCGCGGCATTGGGGCCGGCGAGATAGCCCGAAATCACCACCGCCGCGGTGCCCTTGAGCGCGTCGAGCAGCAGGGTTGCCGCGGCGAGGCCCTTGCGGCCGGTGCGCAGCACGTTGGTGGCGCCGATATTGCCGGAGCCGATCGAGCGCAGATCCTGCGTGCCGGCGAGCTTGGTCAGCACCAGCCCGAATGGAATCGAGCCGAGGAGGTAGCCGATGACGAAGGCCACCGGCAGGAATGCATCAAGCCCCATGGCGGCCTCTCCATGGCTGACATAACCAGCGCCCATTAGACATGCTCGTAAACCGTTCGTCCGCCGACGATGGTCCTGATGGCGCGGCCTGTAAAGCGCGCTTCGTCGAACGGGGTGTTCTTGCAGGGTGATTTGAGGTCGGCGGGATCGACCACCCAGGGGACATCAGGGTCGATCACCACGACATCGGCCGGGCTGCCCACGCGCAGGGTTCCGCCTGCTAGACCCAGCAATTCGGCCGGCCGTGTCGACATCGCCCGGATCAGCGTCTTGAGGTCGAGCTCGTCATTGTGCACCAGCCGCAGGCCCGCCGGCAGCATGGTCTCGAGCCCGATGGCGCCGGGAGCGGCTTCCGCGAAGGGCAGACGCTTGACCTCGACGTCCTGCGGATTGTGATCGGACATGATGACGTCGACGAGGCCGGAGGCCACCGCCTCGACCAGCGCGCGGCGATCGTCCTCGCTGCGCAGCGGCGGCGACAATTTCAGGAAGGACCGGTAGGGCCCGATGTCATTCTCGTTCAGCGCAAGATGATTGATCGAGACCGAGGCGCTGACGGCAAGGCCGGCGTCGCGGGCGCGCTTCAGGATCTCGAGCGAGTCGACGCAGGACAGCGAGGCCGCGTGATAGCGGCCGCCGGTGAGCGCGACGAGGCGCATGTCGCGCTCCAGCATCACGGCCTCCGCGGCGTTCGGGATGCCCATCAGGCCGAGCCGGCTCGCGAACTCGCCTTCGTTCATCACGCCTTCGCCGACGAGGTCGGGGTCCTCGGTGTGATGCACGATCAGCGCGTCGAAATCGCGGGCGTAGGTCAGCGCGCGCCGCATCACCTGCGAATTGGTCACGCTGCGGTCGCCATCGCTGAAGGCAATCGCGCCGGCGGCCTTGAGCAGGCCGAACTCGGTCATCTCCTCGCCGCGCATGCCTTTGGTCAGCGCGGCCATCGGCTGGATGTTGACGATCGCGGTGTCGCGTGCGCGGCGCATCACGAAGTCGACGGTCGCCGAGTTGTCGATGACCGGCGACGTTTCGGGCTGGCAGATGATGGTGGTGATACCGCCGGTCGCGGCCGCCTGGCTCGCCGACGCAAAGGTTTCGCGATGGCTGAAGCCGGGCTCGCCGACAAAGGCGCGCATGTCGATCAGGCCGGGGGCCACGATCTTGCCGGAGCAGTTGACGACGTCGGTACCTTCCGGGACGCCGGCAGCACCAATGCCGCGGCGGGTCTCGCGGATGATGCCGTCGGCAATCAGGACGTCGCCGGGGCCGTCGAAATCCCTCGAGGGGTCGACGACGCGGGCGTTGGCGAGCAGGATCGGGCGGCGGTCGGTCAGCATGGGCATCACGCGTTCGGAAGGTTACGGGCGAGCGCTTCCAGCACCGCCATGCGCACGGCAACCCCCATCTCCACCTGTTCGCGGATCAGGGACTGCGCGCCGTCGGCAACCGCGGTGTCGATCTCGACGCCGCGGTTCATGGGACCCGGATGCATCACCAGCGCGTCGGGCTTGGCGTAGGCGAGCTTCTTCTGGTCGAGCCCAAAATAGTGGAAATATTCCGAGGTCGACGGCACGAAGGAGCCGTTCATGCGCTCGCGCTGCAGCCGCAGCATCATGACGATGTCAGCGCCGTTGAGGCCCTCGCGCATGTCGCGCGCGACTTCGACGCCCATGCGCTCGATGCCGGGCGGCAGCAGCGTGGAGGGGCCGACGACGCGGACGCGGGCGCCCATTGTGTTGAGCAGGATGATGTTGGAGCGGGCGACGCGCGAATGCAGCACGTCGCCGCAGATCGCGACGACGAGGCCCTCGATCCGGCCCTTGTTGCGGCGGATGGTGAGCGCGTCGAGCAGCGCCTGGGTCGGATGCTCATGCGCGCCGTCGCCGGCATTGATCACGGAACCGTCAACCTTGCGCGCCAGCAGTTCCACCGCGCCGGAGGCGTGATGGCGCACCACCAGGATATCAGGGTGCATGGCGTTCAGCGTCATTGCAGTGTCGACCAGCGTCTCGCCCTTCTTGATGGACGAGGAGGACACCGACATGTTCATGACGTCGGCGCCGAGGCGCTTGCCTGCGAGCTCGAACGAGGATTGGGTCCGGGTGGAGGCCTCGAAGAAGAGGTTCACCTGCGTCCGTCCACGCAGGACGGTGCGCTTCTTGTCAACCTGGCGGTTGAGCTCGACATATTCTTCGGACAGGTCGAGAAGGCCGGTAATGTCGGCCGCGGAAAGGCCCTCGATGCCCAGCAAATGCCGGTGGCCGAGGACGAAGGTCGATTTCGATGTCATTAAAGCGAGAGCTATAGGCGCGGATGGCGGGGGGAGCAAGGGCCAATGCCGGGGCGGGGAGTTATCCCCTGATCTGTCTGACTTCTCGCCGCAAAAAGGGCTTGGATGGCCGGGACAAGCCCGACCAGGCGATGCAGGGGCATTCCGTGAAATCAATTCGAATTGCAATTGTACTGATCGCGACCGTTTCCGCAGCCCACGCCCAGTCACTCCCCGGCGGCTTCGTCTATCTGCGCGATATCGATCCCACGATCATCCAGGACATCCGCTACGCCACGCCGAACAATTTCGTCGGCCGTCCGCTCGCCGGCTACGGCGCCGGTGAGTGCGTGGTGAAGCGGGACGTGGGCTTGCGGCTGAAAGCGGTCCAGCAGGAACTGGCTGCGCAGAACCTGTCGGTGAAAATGTTCGACTGCTACCGGCCGGCGCGCGCCTCGCTCGACATGGTGAGATGGTCGCAGAACGGCCATGAGAGCGCGGCAGATCGACGCTATAACCCGCGGATCGCCAAGACCGAGCTGTTTCGTCTCGGCTATATCGCAAGCCGCTCGCAGCATTCCACGGGCGCGGCGCTCGACCTCACGCTGGTCGATCTGAAGGCCGACAATTCGGCCAGGATTGATCCCGCAAAATCCTACGCCGATTGCACGGCGCCGGTCGCGGCGCGGCTGCCGGAAGGCAGCGTCGACATGGGCACCGGCTATGATTGCACCGATGAGAAAGGGCATACCGCAGCACCGTCGATCTCGCCCGATCAGCGCGCCTGGCGCAAGCGACTGGTGGCTGCGATGGCGAGGCAAGGCTTTGTGAACTATTCGAAGGAGTGGTGGCATTTTTCCCTGCCGGGGGCGGGCGGGGCGGCCTATGATTTCCCGATCCAGCCGCGGCGGAACTGATTCCGGTCCGAGACCCGTCATGACCCAGCCTGTATTCGCGACCCACGAGGTCTTCAACCAGTCGCCACCCTTTGAGGATGTCGACCTGTTTGCCGTGGACCGTCCGCTGGTCGAGGCCGTGAAGGCCAATGGTGGCGCCGCAGCGGAACGGGAGCTGTCGGAGTTCGGCAAGCATTGGGGCTCGGCGGCGATGGCCGATCGCGGGCGCGTCGCGAACGAGAACACGCCGAAGCTCCGCACCTTCGATGCCAAGGGCAATCGCCGCGACCAGGTCGAGTTTCACCCTGGCTATCACGAGCTGATGGCGCACAGCGCGCACGCGGGCCTGCACAATTCGACATGGACCGCGGATGGGAAGCCTGTGGGCGACGCCGCGGAAGTCATACGTGCGGCAAAATTCTACATGGCCGCGCAAGTCGAGACCGGCCATCTCTGCCCGATCACGATGACGCGCGCCTCGGTCGCCGCGCTGGCGATGCAGCCGGACCTGCTCGGCAAGGTGATGCCGGTGCTGTCGACCAAAAGCTACGATCCGAGCTTTGCGCCGTGGTGGGACAAGCGCGGCATGACACTCGGCATGGGCATGACCGAGAAGCAGGGCGGCACCGACGTGCGCGCCAACATGACGCGCGCGGTGCGCGATGGGAATGCTTATCGCGTCACCGGCCACAAATGGTTCATGTCGGCACCGATGTGCGATGCGTTCCTGGTGCTGGCACAGGCCGAGCAGGGACTGACCTGCTTCTTCATGCCGCGCTTTGCGCCTGATGGCTCAGTCAATGCGATCCAGTTCCAGCGGCTGAAGGACAAGCTCGGCAATCGTTCGAACGCGTCGTCCGAGGTCGAGTTTGTCGGCGCCTATGCCGAACGTGTCGGCGAGGAGGGCAAGGGCATCCGCACCATCATCCAGATGGTGCAGCTGACGCGGCAGGATTGCGCGATTGCCTCTAGCGGCCTGATGCGCTCAGGCCTCGCCCATGCGTTGCATCACGCCCGTCACCGCAGCGTGTTCCAGAAGCATCTCGCCGATCAGCCCTTGATGCAGGCCGTCCTCTCCGACATGGCGCTGCATGTGGAGGCTAGCATAGCGCTGGTGATGCGGCTTTGCCGCGCTTTCGACCGCGCGCCGCATAATGCGGCGGAGGCCGCCTATATGCGGCTGTTGACGCCCGCGATCAAATACTGGACCTGCAAGAGTGCGCCGCCATTCCTTTACGAGGCGATGGAGTGCCTCGGCGGCAACGGCTATGTCGAGGACGGCATTCTGGCGCGCCATTACCGGGAGTCGCCGGTCAATGCGATCTGGGAAGGTTCGGGCAATGTGATGTGCCTCGACGTACTCCGCGCGCTCTCGCGCGAGCCGGAGGCGGCGATGGCCGTGCTGCAAACGCTGGCGGCCGAGACGAAAGGCCTGCCCGGGGCAGGCGAGGTCGTCGCCTTCATCGGCAAAACCTTCCGCCGCGCCGATGGCGAGCGCGTTGCGCGGCTGGCGGTCGAGAAGCTGGCGCTGCTGGCTGCGGCCGCTGCGCTCAACGACATGTCGCCTCACAACGCTGAATTGTTCGCCACCACCCGCCTCGCCACCAATCACGCCAGCATGTATGGCGCAGTCGAGCTCGAGGGTGGCGACGTGCGCGCGCTGCTCGGGCGGGCGCTGCCGTGAGCCTGCCAGACGAAAGCCTCCTGATGGATTCCCTCAATCCCGATCATCCGCCGCCGACCGAGACGCCTGCGCCGCCGCGCGTCTGGAAGTTCTGGGGCACGGCGTTGTGGGGCTTTTTGCTCCTTGTCGCGATGTTCGTCGGGCAGATCGGCGCGGTCGTGTTGCTCGTGGTGGGGCGCGGTCTGTCTCTCAACCTCGCATCGATGCAGCTCGTCGGCGCTGAGCCTCAAGCGCTCGCCCTGTCGGTCATCATGGGGCTGCCCGCGACGCTTCTCGTTGCGTGGCTCGCCATTCGTATCAGGAAGGCCTCCTTCGTCGATTATCTCGCGCTGCATTGGCCGTCATGGCGGCAAATCGTGCTTGGCGCGGTCGGTCTCATCCTGATCGTGCTCGCCTGGGAAGTTGTCTCCCGCTCGCTGGGCCGCGAGGCGACGCCCGGCTTCATGACCGATCTCCTCAAATCGGGGCGCGACAAGGGCGGCGCGCTGCTGCTCCTGCTGGCGTTCAGCCTGGCCGCGCCGATGTCGGAGGAGGTGCTCGCGCGCGGCTTCCTCTATCGCGGCTGGTCGGAAACCTTTCTGCGTGTGCCCGGCGCGATCGTGCTGTCGTCGCTGGTGTGGACGGTGGTGCACATCCAGTACGATCTCTACTTCCTTGCCGAGGTTTTCTCGATCGGCCTGTGGTTCGGCTATATGCGCTATCGCGCGGGCTCGTTGTGGCTCACCATCGTGCTGCATGGGCTGAACAACATGACCGCGGTGGTGCTGACGACATGGTTGGGAAGCTAGCCGAGCGCTCGCCCCACGTTCCGTCATTGCGGGCCACCGGGTCCGCGCGAAGCGCGGCCCGATGACGAGGCGTGAGAGGTGCGCTTGCGCCGACGAACTCTACGCCACCAGCGCGATCGCGATCGGCATCGTGATCGCCGCCAGGATCGTCTGCAGCGTGATGATCTGGGCCAACAGCGGCGCATCGCCACCCATTTGGCGGGCCAGCACATAGGCGCTCGGCGAGGTCGGCACCGCCGCGCAGATCGCGACGATCGCGAGGTTGGTGCCTGACAGTCCGAACCAGATGGCGAGCGCCAGTGCGAGCACCGGCATCAGGGCCAGCTTGAACGCCACGCCGATCGACGCGCCCAGGCTCGGACGGAGCAGACCCTTGAGCTGAAGGCCGGCGCCGGTGACGAGCAGGCCAATGGCGAGCGAGGAGCGGCCGAGCGCGTCAGCGACCTCGTGCCAGATCTTTGGCAGCGGCAGATGGACGACATTGATGCCCATGCCGATGATGCAGGCCCAGATCAGGGGATTGCGGATCACGGTCATGGCGATCGCGCGCGCGGATTGCTTCTCGGGCGATGCGTAATGCGCGAGCACGGCGACGCTGAACACGTTCACAAGGGGGATGATCGCGACCATGGCGACAGAGGCCAGCGCCAGGCCGACGTCGCCGTACAGATTGGCAGAAACGGACAGCGCCACATAGGTCTGCCAGCGCGTCGCGCCCTGGAAGATCGAGGTGAAAGCGGGACCGTCGATGTCGAGCCGCGACAGGGCCGGGCGCAGCGCAAGGCAGAGCAGCGACATCGCGAGTGCCGCCAGCAGCAGCGCGCCGCCGACGCCGGCGACCGGCACTTTTGAGAGATCGGCCTTCACCAGCGTCTGGATCAGCAGCATCGGGAACAGCACGAAATAGGTCAGCCGTTCCAGCCCGTGCCATTGCGTGTCGAGCCGCATCAGGCTGTGCCGGAGCACCACGCCGATCACGATGAGAATGAAGACCGGCAGCAGTGCCGCGATCACGACGACCATGGATCAGCCAGCCCCTGGGCTGGCGCGCAGATTGGCGAGCCGGTCGAGCGCGCCTTGCAGGATGAAGATCGCGGCGTGCTCGTCGATCACCTCGGCGCGCTTGGCGCGGCTGACGTCCATGCCGATCAATTCGCGCTCGACGGCCGCGGTTGACAGACGCTCGTCCCAGAGACCAATGGGGAGCGGGGTCAGATTGGCCAGATTGCGGGCGAAAGCGCGAGTCGATTGCGCGCGCGGCCCCTCGCTGCCGTCCATGTTGATGGGAAGACCGAGCACGATGCCGACCACCTTGCGTTCGGTTGCAATGGCGAGGAGGCGGGCAGCATCGTGCTTGAATTGCTTGCGTTGAATGGTCTCGACACCGGTCGCGAGGCGGCGGTCCGGATTGGACACGGCGACACCAATGGTCTTGGTGCCGAGATCGAGGCCGATCAACCCGCCGCGTTCGGGCCAGTGGGTTGCAGCATCGATGAGAGGCAGGATAAGAGCCGGCATGGTTTAGCGCATATCACGCGGCGTGCTGCGGAGTGAACCGGGAACATGGATGCGCTGACATTATTCGGTCTGTTTGCGGTGACGGCGATGCTGGTCACTTACGCCTTCGAGGACCGCAGTCCCTGGTTCGTGCTGTTGTTCGCGGCCTCCTGTGCCCTCGGTTCGGCCTACGGCTTCCTGCAAGGGGCTTGGCCGTTCGGCCTGGTTGAGGCGATCTGGGCCGTGGTGGCATTGCGGAGGTGGTCCATCAGGCCGCGATGATTTCGTCGTCCTTGGTCAGGCAGGATACAAAGCCTTCGAGCGCGCTGGTTTGATGGCCGGCGCGCCGCTGGATGAACAGTGTCTCGACGCGCCCGTGCGAGGGGCTCAGCGCGTGCATCGTCACGCTGCCGGTCATCGCGCTGCGCTCGACCACCGCGCGGGGCAGCAACGTGACGCCCATATCGGCAGCGACGCAGCCGATCATGCCATCCAGCGTGCCGAGCTCGAAGCGCGCGGCCGAAGGCCAGCCGAATTCGACGAAGATCTGTTCGAGGCGCTGGCGATAGGTGCAGCCGGTGCGGAACACCAGGGCGGTCGGGCCCGACTCGGGCGTGCCTGCGCGCAACTCGGCAAGCGAGGCCCAGCGCCGCGCGCTGACCAGCACCAGCTCTTCCCGGAATGCGTTTGTCACGGAGAGGTCGTCATGCGCGATGGGGCCGGCGACGAAGGCGCCATCGAGCGTGCCTTCGAGCACACCGGCGACGAGATCGGCGGTCGTTGACGTGCGCAGGCTGAGGCGTACTGCCGGGAAGCGACGGTGGAAGTCGGCGAGCAGCGGCGGCAATCGCACTGCCGCGGTCGTCTCCATCGAGCCGATCGAAAGCGGTCCCTTCGGCTCGCCATCGTCGCGCGCCGCGAGCAGGGCTTCGCGCGACAGCGCGGCCATCCGATGCGCGTAGGGGAGGAGGCGCTTGCCGGCGCCGGTCAGCGCCATGCCGCGGCTGTGGCGCTCGAACAATGGCGTGCCGATCTCGGCCTCCAGGGCCTTGATGCGCTGGGTGACGTTGGATTGCACCGTGTTGAGCTCTTCGGCGGCGCGGGTGATGCCGCCGGTGCGGGCGACTGCGGCAAAGGTCTGGATGTCGCTCAGTTCCATGGTATCGTTTCGCTTTTGTGATGGCAGCATTCGCAACAATTCATTTTTCGAGAATGCTAGTTGGGCCTAGTCTTCCTGTCCAGAGTGGGAGACCCCATGCCGATCGCCACGCCGTTGACGGAGCTTCTCGGGATCAAGCATCCGATCCTGTCGGCGCCCATGGATACGATCGCGGGCAGCCGGCTAACCCGTGCCGTGAGCGAGGCGGGTGGCTTCGGCATTCTGGGTGGCGGCTACGGTGACCGCGCCCGGCTTCAGTCCGAGGCCGCGGAGCTGAAGGGCTTTGCACCGTTCGGGATCGGCTTCATCACATGGAGCCTGGCAAAGCAGCCCGAGCTTCTCGACATTGCGCTCGAAGCGCACCCTCAAGCCGTCATGCTGTCGTTCGGCGATCCCGCGCCGTTCGCGCCGCGGATCAAAGTGAGTGGGGCGCGCTTGATCTGCCAGGTGCAGAACGAGGACATGGCGAAGCAGGCGCTCGATTCCGGCGCGGAGATTTTGGTCGCGCAGGGGACCGAGGCAGGCGGCCATGGCGCCTCGCGCACGACGGTCGATATCGTGCCTGCGATCGTCGATCTCGCGGCCGGGCGCATCCCAGTCGTTGCGGCCGGCGGCATTGCCGATGGTCGGGGGCTCGCAGCGATGATGATGTTAGGCGCATCCGGCGTGCTGGTCGGCACGCGTTTCTATGCGAGCGTCGAGGCCAATGGTGCCGACGCAGCCAAGGAACGCATTCGCGCGGCCGACGGCAACGGCACCGTGCGCGGCGTCGTCCCCGATTGGTCGCGAAAACTGTTCTGGCCGACGCCGTTCACTGCGCGCACGCTGGTCAACAACCATATCAAGACCTGGACCGGCCGTGAGATCGAGCTGCTGCAGCGCGCGGACGAGATTGCCAAGGACTATGCCGCGGCAAAAATGGCGGGCGATTTCGAAATTGCGGCCGTCTTTGCCGGAGAAGCGGTCGGCCTGATCCATGATATTCCACCGGCGGCCGAGATCGTGGAACGGATTGCGTCCGAGGCCGAGCAGTTGCTGGACGGCCGGCGCAATTCCATCGCGTCGCTCGCCTGAACCAAGAGAGAACAACCATGTGGCCTGACCGTCGACTGATCGATCTGTTCAAGACCGAATTCCCGATCGTGCTGGCGCCGATGGCCGGCGTGATGGATGCGGAGCTGGTGATCGCCGTGGCCGAGGGCGGCGGACTTGGCTCATTGCCGAGCGCAATGCTGTCGCCGGAGAAGGCGCGCGAGCAGGTCAACGTCATTCGCCAGCGCGTGAAGGCGCCGGTGAACATGAACTTCTTCTGCCACACGCCGATCGAGCTCACGGCGGAGGCTGAGGCGCGCTGGAAGCAGCGGCTCACTGGTTACTACACCGAGCATGGTCTCGATCCGGCGGCGCCCATCAATGCGGCCAACCGGGCGCCATTCGATGCCGCCTTCTGCGAGGTCGTCGAGGAGCTGAAGCCGGAGGTCGTCAGCTTCCATTTCGGCCTGCCGGAGCAGCCGCTGCTCAAGCGCGTCAAGGCGGCGGGCTGTCTCGTCATCTCGTCCGCCACGACCGTGCAGGAAGCGGTCTGGCTCGAGCAGCATGGCGCTGATGCCGTCATCGCACAGGGCGCCGAAGCGGGCGGCCATCGCGGCATGTTCCTGACCGAGAAGATAGCGGAGCAGCCCGGCACCTTTGCGCTGGTGCCGCAGGTCGCCGATGCCGTGAAGGTGCCTGTCATCGCCGCGGGTGGCATCGCGGACGGACGCGGCATCGCCGCGGCCTTCGCACTTGGCGCCTCCGGTGTGCAGATCGGCAGCGCCTATTTGCGCTGCCCGGAGTCCAAGGTCAGCGCGGGCGGCCGCAAGGCACTCGCCGAGGCGCGGGACGATTCCACCGTCATCACCAATGTGATGACCGGCCGCCCGGCGCGCGGTGTCCAAAACCGCCTGATGCGCGAGGCGGGCCCGATCTCGCCGGACGCGCCGCCGTTTCCCCATGCCGCGACGGCCCTGGCGCCGCTCAAGGCTGCTGCCGAGAAGCAGGGCAAGGTGGACTTTACCAATCTGTGGGCCGGGCAAGCCGTCGCCCTGGGCCGTGAGGTCCCTGCGGCCGAATTGACCCGGGATTTTGCCAAATCGGCGCTGGCCCGCATGAAAGCGCTGGCCGGCTAGGGCGCGATATGATCATCGCGCTTTAGGTTATTGTTTGCGCATGATCTTTCGGAAAACCGCTGCGCACTTTTCCGGATCATGCGCCCGCGCCGGTTGCGGCGCAAAACCGGCCTCTGCTATACGGCACATAGGTTTTGCCGTGAGAGGCCTTATATAATGTCCGTCGACGCCGCTACCGTCCGCCGCATCGCGCATCTAGCGCGCATTGCGGTTGCTGAGGACGAGGTTCCGCATCTGCAAGGCGAGCTCAACGCCATGCTCGCCTTTGTCGAGCAGCTCTCGGAGGTCAATGTCGAGGGTGTGGAGCCGATGACCTCGGTGACCTCGATGCAGATGAAGAAGCGGCAGGACGTGGTCACCGACGGCGAGATCGCCGACGATATCGTTGCCAATGCGCCGGCGACCGAAGGTCACTTCTTCCTGGTGCCCAAGGTCGTCGAATAATTCCCAGGACGCCTCCCGATGTGCATGCTTTGCGACGATGAGAAGGCCTATCAGGCCTACATGAACTACCTCGACAAGATGGAGCGGCAGGGCAAGGCTGCCGATCCCAATGTCGCCGTCAATGCCGTGCTCGACGAGCTCCAGGCCGCCGCGAATGTGGCCGAAAAAAAAGACGACCCGGCCAACGACAAGACCCTGTCTCCGTTCTTCTGCAGCCCGATCAATAAATGACCGATTTGACATCGCTGACGCTCGCCGAGGCCCGCAAGGGTCTCGCCGACAAGACTTTCACGTCACTCGAGCTGACTGACGCGCATCTTTCCGCGATCGAGAAGGCGCGCCTGCTCAACGCCTTCGTTCTGGAGACGCCCGACCAGGCGCGCAGCATGGCACGGGAGGCCGACGCCAAGCTCGCCAAGGGCGAGGCTGGCCCGCTCGCCGGCATTCCGCTCGGCATCAAGGACCTGTTCGCGACCAAGGGCGTGCGCACGACGGCCTGCTCGAAGATCCTCGGCAATTTCGTGCCGACCTATGAGTCCACGGTGACCTCGCAGCTCTGGCGCGACGGCGCCGTGATGCTCGGCAAGCTCAACAATGACGAGTTCGCGATGGGCTCGGCCAACGAGACCTCGTGCTTCGGTCCCGTCGGCAATCCCTGGCGGCGTGAGGGAAGCAATACGACGCTGGTGCCGGGCGGCTCATCCGGTGGCTCTGCGTCGGCTGTCGCCGCGCTGCTCTGCATGGGCGCGACCGCGACCGACACCGGCGGCTCGATCCGCCAGCCGGCGGCGTTCACCGCGACCGTCGGCATCAAGCCGACCTATGGCCGCTGCTCGCGCTGGGGCATCGTCGCCTTCGCGTCCTCGCTCGACCAGGCAGGCCCGATTGCGCGCAGCGTGCGAGACAGCGCAATGCTGCTGCGTTCGATGGCCGGTCATGACCCGAAGGACACCACCTCGGTCGACATCGCGGTGCCTGATTACGAGGCCGCGATCGGCAAGTCGGTGAAGGGCATGAAGATCGGCATCCCCAAGGAGTATCGTCTCGACGGCATGCCGGCCGAGATCGAGAAGCTGTGGAGCGAGGGCGCGGCCTGGTTGAAGGCGGCCGGCGCCGAGCTGGTCGAGGTGTCGCTGCCGCACACGAAGTACGCGCTGCCGGCTTACTACATCGTGGCTCCCGCGGAGGCGTCCTCGAACCTCGCACGCTATGACGGCGTCCGCTACGGCTTGCGCGAGCAGGGCAAGAGCATCACCGAGCTTTACGAGAATACCCGCGCTAGCGGCTTTGGTGCCGAGGTGCGCCGCCGCGTCATGATCGGCACCTATGTGCTCTCGGCCGGCTATTACGACGCTTATTATCTGCGGGCCCAGAAGGTGCGCACGCTGATCAAGAAGGACTTTGAGGATTGCTTCGCCAAGGGCGTGGACGCGATCCTGACGCCCGCGACCCCGTCGGCCGCCTTCGGCATCGGCGAGAAGGGCGGCGCCGACCCTGTCGAGATGTATCTCAACGACATCTTCACGGTGACCGTGAACATGGCGGGCCTGCCGGGCATCGCGGTCCCATCAGGCAAGGACGCGCAGGGCCTGCCGCTCGGGCTTCAGTTGATCGGCCGCCCGTTCGACGAGGAGACGCTGTTCTCGCTCGGCGAGGTGATCGAGCAGGCCGCCGGCCGCTTCACGCCCGCGAGGTGGTGGTGAATGTCGCCGATTTCATCGCGAGCCTCGACGGCGCGGCACCCGCGCCTGAGCTGAACGCGCCGCTCAGAGGTCTCTGGTGGGCTGCGAGAGGCGACTGGGACCAGGCGCACAAGATCGTCCAGGACGATCAGGGTCGCGACGCCGCCTGGGTGCACGCCTATCTGCACCGCGTCGAAGGTGACCTCGGCAATGCCGGCTACTGGTATCGCCAGGCTGGCCAGCCGGTCGCAATGGATTCATTGGAAGCGGAGTGGCAGCGGATCGCTGCCACGCTGCTCGGGAGCAAGACATGAGCACGGCCACGCACAAGCTTCTCAAGGGCGCCACCGGTGACTGGGAGGTGGTCATCGGCATGGAGATCCATGCCCAGGTGACATCGAACTCAAAGCTGTTCTCGGGCGCCTCGACCGCGTTCGGTGGTGAGCCGAATACGCAGGTGTCGTTGGTCGACGCCGCGATGCCGGGCATGCTCCCCGTCATCAACGAGGAATGCGTCAGGCAGGCTGTCCGGACCGGGCTTGGGCTGAACGCGAAGATCAATCTTCGCTCGGTGTTCGACCGCAAGAACTATTTCTATCCCGATCTGCCGCAGGGCTATCAGATCAGCCAATACAAGTCGCCGATCGTCGGCGAGGGTGAGGTGCTGCTCGAGCTCGAGGGCGGCAAGACCGCCACCGTCGGCATCGAGCGGCTGCATTTGGAGCAGGACCCGGCGAAAATGCTGCACGACAAGTTGCCGTCGCAGTCATTGATCGATCTCAATCGCTGCGGCGTCGCGCTGATGGAAATTGTCTCCAAGCCTGATATCCGCGATGCCGAGCAGGCCAAGGCCTATGTCACCAAGCTGCGCTCGATCCTGCGCTATCTCGGCACCTGCGACGGCGACATGGAGAAGGGGTCTCTGCGCGCTGACGTCAACGTCTCCGTGCGCAAGCCGGGCGCGCCGCTTGGCACCCGCTGCGAGATCAAGAACCTGAACTCGATCAACTTCATCGGTCAGGCGATCGAGTATGAGGCGCGGCGCCAGATCGAGATCATCGAGGACGGCGGCAAGATCGACCAGGAGACGCGCCTGTTCGACGCCAACAAGGGCGAAACGCGCGCGCTGCGCTCCAAGGAGGAGGCACACGACTACCGCTACTTCCCCGATCCGGATCTGTTGCCGCTGGAGTTCAGTCAGAGCTTCGTCGACGAGCTGAAGGCGAAGCTGCCGGAGCTGCCGGACCAGAAGAAGGCGCGCTTTGTCGCAGACTTCGGCCTGTCGGCCTATGATGCGAGCGTGCTGGTGGCCGAGCGCGAGAGCGCGATGTTCTACGAGACGGTGCTCGACAGGCTCGCCAACCGCGTTCGCGACGCCAAGATGGCGGCGAACTGGGTGATCAACGAGCTGTTCGGCCGTCTCAACAAGGAAGGCCGGGATATTACGGGCTCTCCAGTGTCATCCGAGCAGCTCGCGGCGATCATCGACCTGATCGGCGAGGGCACGATCAGCGGCAAGATCGCCAAGGATCTTTTCGAGATCGTCTGGCAGGAGGGCGGAGACCCGCGCGCGCTGGTCGAAAGCCGCGGCATGAAGCAGGTGACGGATCTTTCGGCGATCGAAAAGGTTGTCGACGACATCATCGCAGCCAATCCCGACAAGGCCGCGCAGGTGAAGGACAAGCCGCAGTCGCTCGGCTGGTTCGTCGGCCAGGTGATGAAGTCATCAGGCGGCAAGGCCAACCCGCAGGCGGTCAACGAGCTGCTGAAGTCCAAGCTCGGCGTCTGATCTCGCGCGATCGGACGAGGTGGCGACATGCTTCGTCACCTCGCGATGCGACGCACGCACGCGTCATCGACGGCAAGCATCATCCCATTCGAGCGCGCAGCTCCACCGAATCGCAGTCCGCGCGATTCGCTCAGAACGGCGACTTGCACACGCTCAGACGAGCGCTTCCGCCGTTAAGCATGAAAATAATTTCGTTGCCAAAAAACGCGACTCAGAGTCCGCGACTCTGCCTTGCGAGGCAATCGTGCGCGTTGTCGCGCGCTTCATCGCATCGATCGCGCGCGATGTGCGCGCGCAGAATCTTACTTGCTGCATAGTGTTTTCTTGCAATCGCAGTGCTCGACAACGTCGATGCTGCGCGACGCATTTGCAATCGTAGACGCGTGTTGCCGCTGATCGGCAAATCAAGCGCGGCTGGCGCACGGGCGCTGCGTCGTCAACACTTCCTTAAGTGAGAAGATGTTTTTTTCGTCGTGTTGGTGTATTCGGAATGGGTGTGCACTCGATCCCCGAATGCATGCAGCGATTAAAGCCATCTCACACATCGGAGGGCAACATGGCCAAGAAAGCGAAGAAGGCGAAGAAGGCGAAGAGCGCAGTGAAGAAGACTGCGAAGAAGACCCGCAAGGTCGCGAAGAAGAAGAAGTAACTTCGACTTCTGAAGTTGCCGGCTCCTAGCAGCCGGCACGTCATCAGCGCCTCCTAGAGGTTCTGGTCGACGATAGAGGGTGTCGGCGAGACATCAGGTCAACGGTCGGATCGTTCGACTTTACGGTCCGGCAGAAGAAACAGAGTTTTCTTCGTTCGGTGCGGGTCTCCTTCAAAAGAGCTCCGCAATTCCACAAGCGGCCTTCGGGCCCATTTGGAATCTGGTCCTGACGTGTTCGCCGACGCCCTCGTTCCCTGAGGCCGGGGTATTGCCGGCAATCCCTTTCCCGACATTGTTGACCTGACCGCGGTGCCGTCGCTTTGCGTGGCTGGCCGTCGAGGCTTGGCCCGCCGGCATGATTGCGAGCGGGCCTTGGTGCGAGGCGGCCTTTCCCGCGCGTCGCCTCCCCACAGGATGTAACCACCGTACTGATGTCTCCGTGCGCGATGGTTATCGATGTCCGAAAATCACAGGGTAAACGTATCCTAAGGAATCGCAGAAGTGCCTGCGAATCGGGGACTTCTTGAAGTTCCCGCGCGCCGGGCGCGGCCCCGCGTTTACGTCTGCTTCATCGCGATACTTAAACTGCCATTCAAATTTGCCCGCCATCATCCCCTTCAACAAGCCGGCAAACGGCAATGGGGATGAGTTGAACAACGCGCGGTCCAGAAGGATCACGCTGATCAGAGTGGGACGGGAGCCGCGCTCGGGGGATTCGAGGCGGCCATAAGAAAAAGGGGATGCGTTATGTTTCAGGGTACTTTCGATCTCGATACGGCGACGCCAATCGATGCAAGCGCGCTGTCGGACGTTCTGTTCGAGCGCGGAATCTACTGGGCGAGCGGTCGCGCGGGCCTGGTCGACCTCGTTGCCGCGCATAAATGGTTCAACCTCGCCGCCCTGAAGGGCCGCAAGGACGCCGTGGCGCTGCGCCAGGAAGTGGCCGGCCAGATGTCGGAAGCCGAGATCTCGGCCGCGCAGCGCGACGCAAGGGCCTGGGTGTCCGCCCATTGAGCCATCTCCGTCCTAGGGAACGGGGACGGCGCCGTTGACCTTGTTTCTGACGGCGAGGCGGAACGAGACCGCCCGTTCGCGCTCCATCAGCGGAGCGCTAGCCCGAGACGCGCGAGACACCTGCCGCTGGCTTTCAGCGGTACGATCAGGTCGCGGGTCATTTGAATTGGGTGGCGGAGAGAGAGGGATTCGAACCCTCGATACAGCTTGAGACCGTATGACGCTTTAGCAAAGCGTTGCCTTCAGCCACTCGGCCACCTCTCCGGTGCGAGCCTTATGCATCTATTTGCTTGGGCTGGTCAATTTCGAAGCGCGTGTTTGGGCCCGAATTTTCCCAGCGATTTTTGCAACCCATGCATCTGAAGCGCCGCCGTGCCCGTTCCTGCTCCAAAGGGAGCTCGGGGGAGGGCTGGGGTTAGTTCAGAAAGCTAAATCAAAACAATACGATAAGGATGCCCTGGCGGCTGCTTGTGCTGTTTGTGCAACACTGACCGAAATCGGCGCCTGTGAGGCTTCAATATCTTTGACAAATGGATCGGAGGAGGCCCGCTATTCCACGCTGCCAGCGCCGCGGCGCAAATCGGCCTCGATCTGCAGGCGCGTGCCACCGCCGAAGCGGGCGCGGTAGACCTGAAGATTCTCCATGATCCGCTGCACATAGTTGCGCGTCTCGGAGAACGGGATCAGCTCGACCCAGTCGACTGCGTCGACCTTGGGGTCGCGCGGGTCGCCATAGCGGTCGATCCATTTCTTCACGCTGCCGCGACCGGCATTGTAGGCCGCAAAGGTCATGATGTAGGAGCCGCGATAATCCTCAAGCAGGCCGCCGAGCTCGGCCGCGCCGAGCGTGGCGTTGTAGGACGAGTCGTTCTTCAGCCGCGACAGGTCATAGGTTGCGCCGTGCCGCTTGCAGACATAGCGCGCGGCATCGGGGGTGACCTGCATCAGGCCATAGGCCTGGGCCGGCGAGACCACGGCCGGATTGAACGCGCTTTCCTGCCGCGCGATGGCGTAGACGATGCTCCGCTCGACCTCGGGACCGATCTGGCTGAACTGCGGAATGCCGTTGACGGGGTAGGCATAGAAGTCGAACGGCAGCCCGCGATTGAGCGCGGCCTTGCCGAGCAGCAGCATGCCGCGCGCGTCGCTATAACGCTGGGTCAGCTCGCCGAGGCCGGTCAGCGCTTCGGGATCGCCGTTCTCGCCCATGTCGGCGAGAAGAGGCACCGCGAGCTCGCGCTCGTCGAGCTCGTAGAGCAATTGCGCCGCGCGCACGATCTCGAGCCGCTCGGCGCCACGGCCGCGCGGCTGGCTGTTCAGCTCGATCTGCGGCAGGCCGAGCTTGGCGCGCGCAAGCTGTCCGTAATAGCTGGTCGATTGCTCGGCGGCGCGGGCATAGGCGTTGCGCGCCTCCTGCTGGCGGCCCGCGGCTTCCGCCGCGCGGCCTTGCCAGTAACCGGCGCGCGCCAGCGTGGTCGGATTGACGCTGCCGACGCCGATACGGGCAAAGTGTTGGGCGGCAGCGGCGGGATCGTTGAGGAAGCGCAGCGCGATCCAGCCGGCGGTGAACTCCTGCTCGGTCTTGTAGATGTCGCGCGAGGGCAGCGCCGCATCGCGCGCGATCAGATAGGCGCTGCGGAAGTCCTCGGTGTCGATCATCTTGCGGGCCAGCAGGCGCCGCTCGATCCACCATTCATCGAGATTGTAGAGCCGGTTCGGATCCTTCGGCGCCGACAGCATCAGCTGGGCTGCTTCGGGAAACTTCTCTTCGCGGCGCAGAAGCTGGATCTTGCTGAAAATGAAGCCGGGATCGCTGTGCAGCTCGCGCGGCACCTCTTCGAGCAGCGCGCGCGTGTTCGGGGCTTTCTTGAAGGAGGCGATACGGGCTTTCGCAAGCGCGACGTAGCCCGCGCCGAGGCGCCTTGCGGCGCGCATCGCCGCCTCGTGCTCGCTGCCGTAAAGCAGCGTGTCCATCCGCGCCTTCTGGTCGCCGGGCGTCAGTAGCGCTCCGAACTGGTCGAGTGCGTTGTTCTCGGTGTCTTCCGACATCGGATCGTTGCGCCATGCCTCGCGTACCAGCCGCTCGGCATTGGCGCGGTCGCCGCGCGCCAGCATCGCCTTGGCGAGCACGAAGCGGCCCTTGGCCGAAACAGGGGATTCGTTCTCGAACCACGACCAGCCAACGGAGTCGTCGCGCCTGTCGTCCCACATCGCGGCCTCGAGCCGTCGGCGCAGGAAAGTCTGCGACGGCCAGCTCGGATTGGCGGAGAGGAAGGCGCGGTAGCGCTCGACGCTTGCGCCATTGTCTTCGCTGCGCAGGATGATCCATTCGGCGAGCTTTCGCGCGACCGGATCGGAAATCGAATCTGCGTAGCTGGTGGCATCGCCCGGCTTGCGCTTGCGCACGAGCTCGATGACGTTCTCCAGCGTGTCCTTGTCGGCCTGCGACGTCGACGAGGTCGCGGCGACCGCGGCCGGCGTCACCGGCTTGCGCGGCGCGGCGTGCTGGCGGGTCGCGGGCGCCAGCATGGGGGTTGCGACAGGTCTGCCGGCGGCGGAGGGCGAGGCTGTAGGTCTCACGGTCGCCGTCACCGCGGGCGCCGTCTGAGGCGCCGACGCGTTGGAGGCAGGTCGTGACTTTGGCGCGGAGGTCGCTGCTGCCGGTTTCGGCTTGTCCTTCGCGGCGTCCTTGCCGGCAGGCTTCTTCGCCGCATCCTTGGCCGTCGCCGGAGCTGCTCCCTTGCTTGCACCCTTGGTGGCGTCCTTGCTTGCGCCCTTGACCGTGTCTTTGGCGGTATCCTTGCCTGCGCCCTTGGAGGTCTCCTTGGCCGCCCCCTTCGCCGTGTCCTTCGCAGGCGGCTTGGCTGCTGGCCTTGCGATTCCCTTTGCCGCAGGCTTGGCGGGTTCCTTCGCACCGTCCTCGGTCGTCTCGCTGGATTTGGCCAGGGCGACACAACCGATCGACAGGCCGGCCATCAGGCACAGCGCCAGTCCGGCTGATCGCCATGCAGTACGGGATAAGAAGGTCACGGCGGTTCGTCGCCCCGAATCAGTCAATTGGCTCAAGACCTATCTGTACAAGATCTGGCTGTATTTGATTGAATATGCGGACAAAATACCAACAGCCGCTTACCGCCGCCGGGTTTGCACCACCACCGCGGCAAAATCGCGGCTTAAACGGTGCGTCACGCGGATGCAGGCCTTTTACGGGCTGACGAGACCCGATAAGAAAGGGGCTTGCTCTAAATCACGCCGCGTACGGAGGAAGTCCATGGCAGCCAAGACGAAATTCCGGGGGTCGTTCACCGCCTTGGTCACGCCGTTCAAAAACGGCTCGCTGGACGAGGCGGCGTTTCGCTCCCTGGTCAACTGGCAGATTTCGGAAGGCACCAACGGCCTGGTTCCGGTCGGCACGACCGGCGAGAGCCCGACGCTCAGCCATGACGAGCACAAGAAGGTCGTCGAATGGTGCATCGAGGAGGCCAAGGGCCGGGTGCCCGTGATTGCCGGCGCGGGCTCCAATTCGACCAAGGAAGCGGTCGAGCTGGCCCAGCACGCCGAGAAGGCGGGCGCCAATGCCGTGCTGGTGGTGACGCCTTATTACAACAAGCCGACCCAGGAAGGCATGTACCAGCACTTCAAGGCGATCAACGATGCGATCGGCATTCCGATCATCATCTACAACATCCCACCGCGTTCGGTGATCGACATGTCGGTCGACACGATGAAGCGGCTTTGGGAGCTGAAGAACATCGCCGGCGTCAAGGACGCGACCGCCAGCATGGTGCGCGTGTCGCAGCAGCGCGCAGCGATGGGCGAGGACTTCAACCAGCTCTCGGGCGAGGACGCAACCATCATCGGCTACATGGCGCATGGCGGTCACGGCTGCATCTCGGTGACGTCGAACGTCGCACCGCGCCTGTGCGCCGAGTTCCACGCCGCTTGGGCGAAGGGCGACACCAAGGCGGCGCTTGCGATCCACGACAAGCTGATGCCGCTGCACAACAACCTGTTCATCGAGAGCAATCCGGCCCCCATCAAGTATGCGATGTCGCTGCTCGGCAAGTTTGACGAGACGCTGCGCCTGCCGATGGTCCCGGTATCCGAGTCGACCCGTGCCGCCGTGCGCAGCGCGATGGTGCACGCTGGCCTGATCAACTGATTTAGCCAACCTGGGGAGTCGTTCATGAGCGTCGACGAGAAGGGCAGGAAGATGCTCACGGAGTTCCGTGAGTTCGCCATGAAAGGCAACGTCGTCGACCTTGCCGTCGGCGTCATCATCGGCGCGGCCTTCGGCGCCATCGTCACTTCGCTGGTCGGTGACATCATCATGCCGATCATCGGCGCCGCGACCGGCGGCCTCGACTTTTCGAACTACTACGCCCCCTTGTCGAAGGCGGTGACCGCCACCAACTTAGCGGATGCGAAAAAGCAAGGTGCCGTGCTCGCTTACGGCAACTTCCTGACGCTGACGATCAACTTCATCATCATCGCCTTTGTGCTGTTCCTGGTCATTCGCGCCATGAATACGTTGAAGCGCAAGGAAGAGACCAAGCCCGCGGAGCCGCCGAAGCCGTCGGCGGAGGTCGTTCTGCTCACCGAGATCCGCGATCTCCTCAAGAAGTGACGCGCGCGCTTCATCCAGGCTGTTAGCTTACGCGCTTATCTCGCTCAGGTTTGACTTCCATGGCCGATAAGAACGAACGTCCAATCAAGGTCATGGCGGAGAATCGCAAGGCCCGCTTCAACTACGCCATCGAGGATACGATCGAGGCGGGCATTGCGCTGACCGGCACCGAGGTGAAGTCGATCCGCAACGGCAAGAGCACGATCGCGGAATCCTACGCCGACTCTAAGGACGGCGAGATCTGGCTGATCAACGCCACCATTCCGGAATATCTGCAGGGCAATCGCTTCAACCACGAGCCCAAACGGCCGCGAAAGCTGCTGCTGCACCGCAAGCAGATCAACAAGCTGATGGGTGCCGTGGACCGCGAGGGCATGACGCTGATCCCGCTCAAGCTCTATTTCAACGAGCGTGGACGGGCCAAGCTTCAGCTCGCGGTTGCCAAGGGCAAGAAGCTGCATGACAAGCGCGAGAGCGAGAAGAAGCGCGACTGGAGCCGTGAAAAGGGCCGGCTGATGCGGGCAAGGGGATAGGGCGGATGACTCAGAAGAACCTGCTCGAGGTGGATTGGAGCCAGATTCCAGCCCCCACTGACGATGGCGGTGCCGCGCATCTGAAGGGGCTGATGGTGCCCGCGATCAGTCTGCTCGCAACCGATGACACTTCCGTCAATCTGTCGGCGCTCCCGGGTCGCACCGTGGTGTTCGCTTATCCCCGCACCGGCGAGCCCGGCAAGATCTCGTTGGTCGACGACTGGGACATGATCCCGGGTGCGCGCGGTTGCACGCCGCAGACCTGCGCGTTTCGCGACCTGTTCGCGGAGTTGAAGGCCACCGGTGCTTCCCACGTTTTCGGCCTCTCGACCCAGAGCAACGCCTACCAGACCGAGATGGCCTCGCGGCTGCATCTGCCGTTCCCGGTGCTCTCCGATGAGAAGCTGGCGTTCACGCGCGCGCTCAATCTGCCGACCATGGAGGTCGCGGGCCTGACGCTGATCAAGCGTCTCGCGCTGATCATCGATGACGCCAGGATCACCCACGTGTTCTACCCGGTGTTCCCGCCGGACCGGAACGCTGGCGACGTGCTGGACTGGCTGAAGGCCAACCCCGTCAAAGCCTAAAGCGCGATGAGATTTGGTTGAAACGTCATCGCGCTTTAGCTCCTTGTTTGAGCATGATCTTTTCGGAAAACCGCTTCACACTTTTCCGGATCATGCTCTAGTCGAGATCGGCCTTCACCTTCGCAAACACGCTACGAAACATATCCGGCGTCAGCACGCCGGTGTTCGTGTTGTAGCGGGAGCAGTGATAGCTGTCGTAGAGCTTGAACGGCCCGGCCTGGTGCACGGCGCCGTGGCCGAAGGGGGCTTGGGAAGCCTTCAGCTTCAGGGGCTTGAGCACGCTGTCGTGCGCAATCCGCCCAAGGGCGATGATCGCGCGCAGCTTCGGCATCGTTTCGAGATTCGCGATGAGAAATTGGCGGCAGGTGTTGATCTCGGCCGGCAGCGGCTTGTTCTGCGGCGGAACGCAATGCACGGCATTGGCGATTCGGCAGTCGACCAGTTTCAGGCCGTCATCCGGACGCGCCTGGTAGCTACCCCTGGCGAAGCCGTATTCCAGCAGCGTGGCGTAGAGCAGGTCGCCGGCATAGTCGCCGGTGAACGGGCGCCCGGTGCGGTTGGCGCCCTGCATTCCCGGCGCGAGACCGACGATCAGGAGGCGGGCCTCGATGTCGCCGAAAGGCGGGACCGGTGCATTGTGCCACAATGGCTCGCGCGCGCGGTTCGCCTCACGAAAGGCGACCAGGCGCGGACAAAGCGGACAGTCACGGTCAGGGACGAGGGTGGGGGCCTGGCGGCTCGACCGGGCCGCCTCACTCCTCGAAGTCGTCATCGCCCCTCGGCGCCATCGTGGTTGCGCGCTGGAGGAATTGCGGGGCGTGATGGCGTCCCTCACCACGCTCGCCGCGGTCGCGCGGGGCGGGGCGCTCTGACGGGTCGCGGCCAAGCTTGGACTGCAACTCGACGAGGTCGGTGAAGACGTCGGCTTGGCGGCGCAGCTCGTCGGCGATCATCGGCGGCTGGCTGGCGATGGTGGAGATCACGGTGACCCGCACGCCGCGGCGCTGCACGGCCTCAACCAGCGAGCGGAAGTCGCCGTCGCCGGAGAACAGCACCATCTGGTCGATGTGCTCGGCGAGCTCCATGGCATCACCCCCCCCCCCCCCCCCCCCCCCCCCCCCCCCCCCCCCCCCCCCCCCCCCCCCCCCCCCCCCCCCCCCCCCCCCCCCCCCCCCCCCCCCCCCCCCCCCCCCCCCCCCCCCCCCCCCCCCCCCCCCCCCCCCCCCCCCCCCCCCCCCCCCCCCCCCCCCCCCCCCCCCCCCCCCCCCCCCCCCCCCCCCCCCCCCCCCCCCCCCCCCCCCCCCCCCCCCCCCCCCCCCCCCCCCCCCCCCCCCCCCCCCCCCCCCTGCCCTTGACCTTGCGGCGGCCGGAGGCGTCGATGAACTCCTTGGTCGCCTTGGTGACGACGGTGTAGCCGTTGTAATCAAGCCAGTCGATCAGCGGGCGGATCGAGGAATACTCCTGATCTTCTATGATCGCTGTGTAGTAGAACGCCCGCAGCAGCGTCCCGCGGCTCTGAAATTCCTTCAGAAGGCGCTTGTAGTCGATGTCGAAGCCGAGAGTTTTCGCCGTCGCGTAAAGATTGGCCCCGTCGATGAAGAGCGCGATCTTGTTGGTAGGGGAAGGTGACATTCAGTTTGCTCGCGTAGTGTGTTCGTGATTGATCGTTTTATTGTTGGCGCAGCGGCAGCATGCCGCGCAGTTCAAAATGCTGCCGAAACCCGTCGAAACCGCAAATCCGGAGAAGTCGGGGCAATCAAGGTATAGTTATGGCGGCCCTGCTTACCCCCGGCGCCGCCCTCAAGGCAGCCCGGGAAACCACCCATCCCAGCCCCAATGTGGGGGTAGCAGAGCCGTTTGGCGAGGCCAAATCACAAATTGGCCTTGCGAAAACGGCCCGGTCCCTATAACTAGCCCGGATCATCCACATATTTCGTCCCACCCACAACGGAGCGACAGTCTATGGCTCGCGTCACCGTAGAAGATTGTATCGACAAGGTCGACAACCGGTTTGACCTGGTCCTGCTGGCCGCCCACCGTGCCCGCATGATTTCGTCCGGTTCACAACTAACGGTTGACCGCGATAACGACAAGAACCCTGTTGTATCTTTGCGCGAAATTGCCGACACGACCATCTCGCCGGAGGACCTCCGCGAGGAGCTGGTGCACTCCCTCCAGAAGTTTGTCGAGGTCGACGAGCCCGAGCCGGACACGGTTCCGCTGATCGGCTCCGCCGGCGCCAGCGTCGATGCGGACGATACCGAAGTCGCCGTGGAGCGCATGACCGAAGAGGAGCTCCTGAAGGGTCTCGAAGGTCTCGCGCCGCCGGAAGAGCAGCCCGAAGAGGACGAGTAATCGTCTTAACTCGCGATCGTCGAATTCTTGTGATCTTATCAAAGGCCCGAACCCGCGTTCGGGCCTTTGCTTTTGTTGGCGTTTTCGTGGTTACCATAGCATTGCCGGTTGACGCCGCGCCTGTCAGTGAATTGATCGGCCGCGGCCGCGATCGGAGCTTAGGATGTATACAACGGGCCGCTTCCTGGTCCGTTTGAAGGCAGGACGGCATGGTGTATCGACGCCGCAGACACACGCAGATGCAGGCCGCAACCGAATCGGTTGCCGTAGCCCCGACTGCGCCGGTGGCACGGCCGGTGAAGCCGCGGGCGCGGATGATGCGCCAATATGACCTCGTCGAGCGCGTGCGGTCCTACAATCCGAATACCAACGAAGACCTGCTGAACCGCGCCTATGTCTACGCCATGAAGGCGCATGGGTCGCAGACCCGCGCCTCCGGTGATCCCTATTTCTCGCACCCGCTCGAAGTGGCGGCGATTCTCACCGATTTGAAGCTCGACGACGCCACCATCGTCGCCGCGCTGCTGCACGACACGATCGAGGACACGGAGGCGACGCGCGCCGAGATCGACCAGATCTTCGGCCCCGAGATCGGCGCGCTGGTCGAGGGCCTGACCAAGCTGAAGCGGCTCGAATTGGTCTCGCGCGAGGCCAAACAGGCCGAGAACCTGCGCAAATTGCTGCTGGCGATCGCCGACGATGTCCGCGTGCTCCTGGTCAAGCTCGCCGACCGCCTGCACAACATGCGCACGCTCGATTTCGTGCCGACGGAATCACGCCGGCGCATTGCCGAGGAGACGCTCGACATCTATGCGCCGCTGGCCGGGCGCATGGGCATGCAGGAGATGCGCGAGGAGCTGGAGGACCTCTCCTTCCGCACCCTCGACCCCGAAGCCTATACGGTCGTGATGCAACGGCTCGATGCGCTCGCCGAGCGCAACCGCAATCTGATCGGCGAGATCGAGGACCAACTCTCCAACAATCTGCGTCACCGCGGCCTGGGGGCGAGGGTCTATGGCCGCCGCAAGAAGCCGTTTTCGATCTGGACCAAGATGGAGCGCAAATCGGTCGGCTTTGAGCAGCTGTCCGACATCTTCGGCTTCCGCGTCGTCGTCAACGACATCGAGGCCTGCTATCGCGCGCTCGGCATCGTCCACACCACCTGGCCGGTCGTGCCGGGGCGGTTCAAGGACTACATCTCGACGCCGAAGCAGAACGATTATCGTTCGATTCACACGACGGTCATCGGCCCCGGCAACCAGCGCGTGGAGCTGCAGATCCGCACCGAGGCGATGGACCAGATCGCCGAGCGCGGCATCGCCGCGCATGTCTTCTACAAGGAAGGCGTGGGCTCGCCGACCGAATTCCTGAAACGTGAGTCCAACGCGTTCGCCTGGCTGCGCCACACAATCGGCATCCTCTCGGAGAGTGCCAATCCGGAAGAGTTCCTCGAGCACACCAAGCTCGAGCTGTTCCACGACCAGGTGTTCTGCTTTACCCCCAAGGGCAAGCTGATCGCGCTGCCGCGCCACGCCAATGTGATCGACTTTGCCTATGCCGTGCACACCGACGTCGGCAACAGCGCGGTCGGGTGCAAGATCAACGGCAAGTTCGCGCCGCTGTCCTCGGAGCTGCAGAACGGCGACGAGGTCGAGGTGCTGACCTCGGAAGCGCAATCAGCCCCACCCTCGGCCTGGGAGACGCTCGCCGTCACCGGCAAGGCGCGCGCCGCGATTCGCCGCGCCACGCGGACCGCTGTGCGCGATCAATATGTCGGCCTCGGCCGGCGTATCGTCGAGCGCCTGTTCGAGCGCGCCAAGATCGAATACGCCGACGACAAGCTCAAGGGCGCGCTGCCGCGGCTGGCGCGCACCTCGATCGAGGACGTCATGGCGGCTGTGGGGCGCGGCGAGATCAAGGCCTCCCATGTCGCGCGCGCGATGTATCCTGACTACAAGGAAGAGCGTGTCGCTCGCTACGGCGTCAAGAAGGGTGCGCTCGCGGCCAAGGTCAAGGAGAAGTCGCCCGAGCCGTCGCGTAGTCCGGTCGCGATCCCGATCGGCGGAAACAATTCCGCCCTGCCGGTGAAGTTCGCGCCGAACGGCGGTGCCGTGCCGGGCGACCGCATCGTGGGCATCGTCACGCCGGGCGAGGGGATCACGATCTATCCGATCCAGTCGCCGGCGCTGAAGGATTTCGAGGAAGAGCCGGAGCGCTGGCTCGACGTCCGCTGGGACATCGAGGACTCCGCGCCGCAGCGCTTCCCGGCGCGGATCAAGGTCGAGAATGTCAACGAGCCCGGCGCGCTGGCGCAGATCGCGACCGTGATCGCCGAGCACGACGGCAATATCGACAATATCAGCATGCATCGCCGCTCACCCGACTTCACGGAGACGACGATCGATCTCGAAGTCTACGATCTCAAGCATTTGAGTGCGATCCTGGCCCAGCTGCGCGCCAAGGCGGTCGTCGCCAAAGTCGAACGTGTTAATGGATAGGCGCCTGTCGTCGTCGCCTGTTGCTCCGATCTCGTGAGTCCTGAAATGCCTGCATCTCCGCTCCGCCTCGGCGTTAATATCGATCACGTCGCGACCGTCCGTAACGCCCGCGGCGGACGTCATCCCGATCCGGTCCGCGCCGCGCTGCTGGCGATCGAGGCCGGCGCCGACGGCATCACGGCGCATTTGCGCGAGGACCGCCGGCACATCCGCGACGAGGACATGGCGCGGCTGAAGGCCGAGATCTCCAAGCCGCTGAACTTCGAGATGGCAGCGACCGACGACATGATGCGGATCTCGCTCGCCACCAAGCCGCATGCGGTGTGCCTGGTGCCGGAGCGGCGCCAGGAGGTGACGACCGAAGGCGGGCTAGATGTGGTTGGCCAGCACAATGCGCTCGCGCCCTACATCGCTCGGCTGAACGATGCCGGCATCCGGGTTTCGCTGTTCATCGCCGCCGATCCCGCGCAGATCGCGATGGCGGCACGGTTGCGCGCGCCTGTGATCGAGATCCACACCGGGGCCTGGTGCGATGCCGTCACCGACGGCCACACCGACAAGGCCGAGGCCGAATGGCAGCGGATCGTGGCGGGCGTGAAACTGGCGAAGGACGCGGGCCTCGAGGTCCATGCTGGGCATGGGCTCGACTACGCGACGGCGGAGAAGATCGCGGAGCTGCCCGAGATCATGGAGCTCAATATCGGCTACTACATGATCGGCGAGGCGCTGTTCGTCGGTCTTGCCGAGACGGTGCGCAAGATGCGCGCGGCGATGGATCGCGGCCGGAGCCGGGCATGATCATCGGCATCGGCTCCGACTTGGTTGACATCACCCGCGTGGCCAAGGTGATCGAGCGTCATGGCGAGCGTTTCCTCGATCGCATCTTCACCGCGGCCGAGCGCGCCAAGGCGGAGCGGCGGGCCAAGAACGAGAAGATGGTGGTGGCCACCTATGCCAAGCGCTTTGCCGCCAAGGAGGCCTGCTCCAAGGCGCTCGGCACCGGCATCCGGCAGGGTGTCTGGTGGCGTGACATGGGGGTGATCAATCTGCCCGGAGGGCGGCCGTCCATGCGGCTGACCGGCGGCGCGCTGGCCCGGCTTCAGGCCATGACGCCTGATGGTTTCGAGGCCCAGATCGATCTATCGATCACCGATGACTGGCCGTTGGCGCAGGCGTTCGTGATCATTTCCGCCGTGCCGCTGGCCAAGTCCTGAATGCCCAGTGGTCAATTTATAATTCGTGTTAAAGATCAATGATTTACGAGTTTTTGATGCGATCCTTGATTGCGTGGCCTGCGACAACCGTCTAAAAGTTCGCGGACGCAAATCAGGCTGGGCGAATTCGGCTTTACGCCGGAATTGGCCCTCACTATCAGAATCAGGACAATCTCCTTGGGCCGCGAACCGGTGGGCCGTTCGCGGGGGGAGGGCGTTCTGTGATCGCCGGCCGGAATTGAGAGAGCAATGAGCGTGACTTCAGGAACCAAAACTGAGAGCGGCGTCGGCGAAACGATCCGTGTCGTGATCCATGCTCTCCTGATCGCGCTGGTAATCCGCACCTTCCTGTTTCAGCCGTTCAACATCCCGTCCGGCTCAATGAAGGCAACGCTGCTGGTCGGCGACTATCTGTTCGTCTCGAAATATTCCTACGGCTACAGCCACTATTCGATCCCGTTCTCGCCGCCGCTGTTCTCGGGGCGGATCTGGGGCTCGGATCCGCACCGCGGCGACATCGTCGTGTTCCGCTTGCCGAAGGACGACACCACCGACTACATCAAGCGGGTGATCGGCCTGCCCGGCGACCACATCCAGATGAAGGACGGTCTGCTCTACATCAACGACACCCCGGTCGAGCGCCAGCGTATGAGCGAATTTGTCGGCGAGGATCCCTGCGGCTCCGAGGGCGGCGGCATCTCGCGGGTGAAGCGCTGGAAGGAAACGCTGCCGAACGGCGTCTCCTACGAGACGCTCGATTGCGCCGACAACGGCTATATGGACAACACCAATGTCTATACCGTGCCGCCCGGCCATTTCTTCATGATGGGTGACAACCGTGACAACTCCACCGACAGCCGCTTCCTCGGCCAGGTCGGCTATGTGCCGGCTGAAAATCTGATCGGCCGCGCCCAGATGATCTTCTTCTCCATCGGCGAAGGCGAGCATGCCTGGATGTTCTGGCGCTGGCCGTGGTCGGTGCGCTGGAATCGCTTCTTCAAAATCGTCCGATGAAAGACGAAGCCAAGGACATCGCGACCCAATCGATCGAGGCGCAAGCCGCTCCTGAGAGCGAAGCTGCAACCAAGGCGCTTGCGAGCAAGACTCTTGAGAGTAAGGCGTCCGAAAGCAAGACGCCTGCGAAGAAGAAGCGGACGCGGAGCAGCAAGACCAAGGATAAGGCCAAAGCGGCGGCCGATGCGAACGCGGCGCTCGAGGCCCGCATCGGCCACCATTTCTCGGACCCGAACCTGCTGATGCAGGCGATCACGCATGTCTCGGCGCTGAAGTCCGGGCGCAAGCGCGGTGACAGCTATCAGCGGCTGGAGTTCCTCGGCGACCACGTGCTTGGGCTCGTCGTCTCCGACATGCTCTATCATGCCTTCCCGAATGCCGATGAGGGCGAGTTGTCCAAGCGGCTTGCCGAGCTCGTGCGCAAGGAAAGCTGCGCCGACGTCGCCAAGTCGCTCGGTCTGCTCGACGACATCAAGCTCGGCTCGGTCGGCTCCAGCGCCGATGCCCGCCTGCGCAAGTCGATCCTCGGCGACATCTGCGAGGCCGTGATCGGCGCGATCTTCCTCGACGGCGGCCATGCGGCGGCGGACGAGTTCGTCAAGCGCAACTGGACCGAGCGCATGCACAAGCCGCGGCGTCCCTTGCGCGATCCCAAGACCGTGCTCCAGGAGTGGGCGCAAGGGAAGGGGCTGCCGACGCCTGTCTATCGCGAGGTCGAGCGCACCGGTCCGCATCACGATCCGCAGTTCCGCGTCGCCGTCGATCTGCCGGGGCTGGCGCCGGCCGAAGGGATCGGCGGCAGCAAGCGCGCGGCGGAAAAGGTGGCAGCTTCAGTCATGATCGAACGTGAAGGCGTTGGCGGCGGCAATGACGGTTGAAACAAGCGGCGAGGTGCCCCCTGCGACGCGCTGCGGTTTCGTCGCCCTGATCGGCGCGCCCAATGTCGGCAAGTCCACCCTGGTCAATGCGCTGGTCGGAGCCAAGGTCACGATCGTCTCGCGCAAGGTGCAGACCACGCGTGCGCTGATCCGCGGCATCGTGATCGAGAACAACGCGCAGATCATCCTGGTCGACACGCCCGGTATCTTCCTGCCCAAGCGAAGGCTCGACCGCGCCATGGTCTCGACCGCCTGGAGCGGAGCGCATGACGCCGACCTCGTCTGCGTGCTGCTCGATGCGAAGACCGGTATTGACGAGGAGGCCGAGGCGATCCTCGCCAAGGCTGCCAGCGTCAATCACGACAAGATTCTGGTCATCAACAAGGTCGATCTGGTCCAGCGCGAGAAACTCTTGGCGCTGGCGCAGGCCGCCAACGAGCGCATGAAGTTCGTCAAAACCTTCATGATCGCGGCGATCTCGGGCGACGGTGTCGACGACATCCTCACTACGCTTGCCGAGATGGTGCCGCCGGGGCCATACCTCTATCCCGAAGACCAGATGTCGGACGCGCCGATGCGGCAACTGGCGGCCGAGATCACGCGCGAAAAAATCTATCAGAAGCTGCATCAGGAATTGCCCTACCAGTCGACGGTCGAGACCGACAAATGGGAGGAGCGCAAGGACAAGTCGGTGCGCATCGAGCAGACGATCTTCGTGGAGCGCGAAAGCCAGCGCAAGATCGTGCTCGGCAAGGGCGGCGCCACCATCAAGTCGATCGGTGCGGACTCGCGCAAGGAACTGATGCAGATCCTGGACGTGCCAGTGCATCTGTTCCTGTTCGTCAAGGTGCGCGAGAACTGGGGTGACGACCCCGATCGCTACCGCGAGATGGGCCTGGAATTCCCCAAAGAATAAGCAAGAACAGATCGGCTACCGATGAGCGTGCCTCGTAACGTCCAGCGCTTCGAAGCGCTGCTCTATGCCTCGCTGATGCTGGACGCCTTGTCGGTGGCGGTGCAGGACCGCACGCCCTCCATCGAGATGACCGAGCAGATGATCATGACGGCGACGCTGCTCGCTGGCGGGATGATCCTGCTATTGGTCTATTTCGTCTGGCTGGCTGCGCATTGGCGCAAGAACTGGCCGCGCTGGGTGCTGGCGGCGGCGCTGGTGCTGTCGGTGATCTCGCTCGGCCAGATCCTCGGCGAGCGCGGCCTCGAACTCGACAGCGCCATCGAGATCGTGTCCTGCGTGCTGACGGCGTTCGGGCTGTATTTCTCCTTCACCGGCGATGCTAAGGGCTGGTTCAACGCCTAGATCCATCGCGAAAATGCGTGGGCACGCTTCGCTTTGCCCACCCTACGACAGCTCGAAATGCGGTAAGCTTTCCTCCATGGAGTGGACCGACGAAGGCATCGTGCTGGGCGTGCGGCGGCATGGCGAGAGCAGCGCCATCGTCGAACTGTTGACGCGCCAGCACGGCCGGCATCTTGGCCTGGTGCGTGGCGGGGCCAGCTCGCGGCTGCGGCCGCTCTTGCAGCCCGGCAACAGCGTCAGCGCGGTGTGGCGGGCGCGGCTCGACGAGCATCTCGGCACCTATGCGATCGAGGGATTGAAGCTGCGCGCGGCCACGCTGCTGGGATCGTCCCACGGGGTCTACGGCGTCACCCATCTGGCCTCGATTGCGCGGCTGCTGCCCGAGCGCGATCCGCACGAGGACATCTTTGGGCTGCTCGAACATTCGCTCGACGATTTCGACGACATCGGCAGCGCGGCCGTGCATCTCATCCATTTCGAGCTGGCCATGCTCTCCGAGCTCGGCTTTGGGCTGGCACTCGAAAACTGCGCGGTGACCGGGGAGACCACGGATCTGATCTATGTTTCGCCGAAATCGGGCGGCGCGGTCTCGCGCGGCGCGGGCGAGCCGTGGCGCGACCGGCTGCTTCGGCTGCCGCCGTTCCTGCGCCATGGCGAAGCTGCGCACGACCTTACCGACGAGGATCTCCAGGACGGCTTTCGGCTGACCGGTCTGTTCCTGCTGCGCAATGTGCTGGAGCCGCGCGGGCAGGGTCATTCCGACGCGCGGGCCGGCTTCATTAACGCCCTGACCCGGCAGCAGGCCAAGGCGGCGCTTCCCGCGCCATAAATGGGTGCGCTCCCAGCGCCATGAACCGACCGCTTGTCTGCCTTGCCGCAGAACATGGTGTTGCTCCGGAACGAAACCGGGGTGTTTGAGTTGGCCCCGCAGGTTCCACAACGGGACAAGCCAAATGTTGATCAGGGGATTCGCGCTGACCGCAGCGCTGCTCGCTATTGCGCCCGATGCAATGGCCGGTGAGCCGCAACCGGGGGTATTTCGGCGGGCCTCCTGCACCGTTGTCCGGTACTATGTGGCGAAATATTCCGTTGCGGCGGCAGAGACATGGGCGCGATCCCATGGCGCAACCGACGCCGAGATCGAGGCGGCCCGCCGCTGCGTCGCCAACATGCCGGCGACGCCTCCGGCCAAGGTCCAGTCGACCGTGACGGCAGGCTGGGCAGGGCAGTAGTAGCCCACAGGGAACCACTCCATCCTTGCCCGATTCGCTTCCACGGTTTAACCGGGCGGCATGGGAAAACGAATCGTTCCGCCGGAAGAACCGGCCGAAATTCACGAGGTCCGGCTGCAGGAAGCGCTGGAAGAGCGCTATCTTGCGTATGCGCTCTCCACCATCATGCATCGCGCGCTGCCCGACGCGCGCGACGGCCTGAAGCCTGTCCACCGGCGCATCCTTTACGGCATGCGCCTGCTCAGGTTGGACCCGGGCACACCGTTCAAAAAATCCGCCAAGATCGTCGGCGACGTGATGGGCTCGTTCCATCCGCACGGTGACCAGGCGATCTACGACGCCATGGTGCGTCTGGCGCAGGACTTCTCCTCGCGCTACCCGCTTGTCGACGGCCAGGGCAATTTCGGCAATATTGACGGCGATAATCCCGCCGCCTACCGCTACACCGAAGCGCGCATGACCGACGTCGCGCGGCTTCTGCTCGAGGGCATCGACGAGGACGGCGTCGAGTTCCGCGCCAATTACGACGGCCAGTCGAAAGAGCCGGTGGTCATGCCCGGCGGCTTCCCGAACCTGCTCGCCAACGGCGCGCAGGGTATCGCGGTCGGCATGGCGACCTCGATCCCGCCGCACAATGCTGCCGAACTCTGCGACGCCGCGCTGCATCTGATCGAGAAGCCCGACGCGAAGTCCAAGGCGTTGATGAAATGGGTCAAGGGGCCCGATTTTCCGACCGGCGGCATCTGCGTCGATTCCAAGCAGGCCATCGCTGAAGCCTACACCACGGGTCGAGGCTCCTTCCGCGTTCGCGCCCGCTGGGAACAGGAAGAGGGCAATCGCGGCACCTGGGCCGTCGTCGTCACCGAAATCCCCTTCCTGGTGCAGAAGTCGCGCTTGATCGAGAAGGTCGCCGAGCTGCTGGACCAGAAGAAGCTGCCGCTGGTCGGCGACATCAGGGACGAGTCGGCCGAAGACGTCCGCATCGTGATCGAGCCGAAATCGAAGAACGTCGATCCGGCGCTGATGATGGAATCGTTGTTCCGGCTGACAGAGCTTGAAAACAAGATTCCGCTGAACCTCAACGTGCTGATCAAGGGCCGCGTCCCCAAGGTGGTGGGGCTCGCGGAGTGCCTGCGCGAATGGCTCGACCATCTGCGCGATGTGTTGATCCGCCGCAGCAATTACCGCAAGGCGCAGATTGAGCACCGCCTGGAAGTCCTCGGCGGCTTCCTGATCGCCTATCTGAATATCGACAAGGTGATCAAGATCATCCGCACCGAGGATGAGCCGAAGCCCGCCTTGATGAAAGAGTTCAAGCTCACCGAGGTGCAGGCCGAAGCCATCCTCAACATGCGCCTGCGCTCCTTGCGCAAGCTCGAGGAAATGGAGCTCCGCACCGAGGACAAGAACCTTCGCGCCGAGCTCAAGGGCATCAACGCGGTGCTCGCGTCCGAGCCCGAGCAATGGAAGAAGGTCAGTGAGCAGGTCGGCAAGGTCCGCGACATGTTCGGGCCGAAGACGCCGCTCGGCAAGCGCCGCACCACCTTTGCCGACGCGCCCGAGCACGATCTTGCCGCGATGGAGGAAGCCCTCGTCGAGCGCGAGCCGGTGACGGTCGTCGTCTCCGACAAGGGCTGGATCCGCACCATGAAGGGTCATGTCGAGGATCTCTCGGGCCTGGCCTTCAAGCAGGACGACAAGCTCGGAATCGCCTTCTTCGCGGAAACGACGTCGAAACTCCTGCTGTTCGCGACCAACGGAAAGTTCTTCTCGATCGACGTGGCAAAGCTTCCGGGCGGCCGCGGCCACGGCGAGCCGATCCGCCAGTTCATCGATCTCGAGCCGGAGGCCGCGCCGGTCACGCTGTTCGTCAACAAGGGCGGCCGCAAATTCCTGGTCGCCAGCCACGAAGGCCAGGGCTTTATCGTCAACGAGGACGATTGTGTCGGCACGACGAAGAAGGGCAAGCAGGTCCTCAACGTCGACATGCCGAACGAGGCGCGCACGGTCACGGAGGTAACAGGCGACACCGTCGCGGTGATCGGCGAGAACCGCAAAATGCTGATCTTCCCGCTCGAGCAGGTCTCCGAGATGGCACGCGGCCGCGGCACGCGGCTGCAGAAGTACAAGGACGGCGGGCTCTCCGACGTCACTGTCTTCGAGGCCAAGGCTGGCCTGACCTGGAAGGACTCCGCGGGCCGCGAATTCTCCGCGACCATGAAGGAGCTTGCCGAATGGCAAGGCAATCGCGGTGACGCCGGCCGCCTGCCGCCGAAGGGTTTCCCGAAGTCGAACAAGTTCGGCAAGGTGATCGGGTAGGCGGCCCTCATATTCCTGATGTGCAGCGATGCTCTTGCATGGCTGCATCGGTCTGCGCGGTCTGATACCGTCCGCCGCGCCGGTCTTTGGGACGATTGAGAACTCACGCGATGTACGATGTCATTGTTGTCGGCGGCGGTTCGGCCGGCGCCGCGGTTGCGGCACGGCTTTCCGAGGATCCTGCACGGCGCATCCTGCTGCTTGAAGCCGGGCTCGACTGGCGCGCTGACGAGGCGCCCTGGGAAGTCAGGACGCCAAACCCGATCCCGATCATTCACAAGCGCGAGTATCAGGAGAAATGGCAGTGGCCCGATCTCTTGACGCGCCGCGTCGCCGGGCAGGAGCCGCGCTTCTACTGGCGCGGCAAGGGGCTCGGCGGCTCCTCGATGATGAATGGCCAGATCGCCATCCGCGGGGTTGCCGAAGCCTTCGACGAATGGGCGGCCAAGGGCTGCACCGGCTGGTCGGCCAGGGAGGTGATGCCGCTCTTCTCCGTGATCGAGGATGATTTTGAATTTGGCGACGCCGACGGACACGGTCGCGGCGGGCCATTGCCGGTCTATCGCGCGCCGCCCGAGAAATGGGGCCCGATCGATCGCGGCTTGCGCGATGCGGCGCTGGCAAGCGGCTATCCCTGGTGCGCCGATCTCAACGGCCCTGACGGTGAGGGTGTCGCCTGCTATCCCATTAACAGCCGCGACAGCCGCCGCATCACCACCAATGAGGGCTATCTGGAGCCCGCGCGCGGCCGCGCCAATCTGGACATCCGCGGCCGGACGCGGGTCGATCGCGTGCTGATCAGCGAGGGAAGGGCGGCCGGCGTCCGCGTTCACACCGAGGGGCAGGGCACCAGCGAGATCAGCGCACGCCAAATCGTGCTCTGCGCCGGCGCGATCCACAGCCCGGCGATCCTGCTGCGCTCGGGCATTGGTCCAGCGGACGAGTTGAAGGCGATGGGGATCGCGGTCGAGCGCGATCTGCCGGTCGGCCGCCACTTCTTCGATCACCCGCTGTTTCGCGCCACCATCCAGCTCCACGAAGATTTGCGGCCGACCGATCCGGACACTCGCCACACCAATTGCTGCGTGACCTATTCCTCTGGTCTCGCCCATGGCGGCAAGCGCGACATGATCCTGATCGCGTTCAATCATCGTGGCATCGGCATGCCCGGAGCCATCGGCGCCGGCCTGTTCAATGCGTATTCACGCGGCACCCTCAAGCTTGCCTCGACCGATCCTGATATCGACCCGGTCGTCGAGGAAAACATGCTCGCCGATCCGCGCGACATGCTGCGCATGATGGATGCGGTGAAACGCCTTGCCGTGATCACCTCCCAGCCGGCACTATCGGGCATCGCCGACTGGATCAGGCTCGCCGACACGGATCTGACATTGCCGCAGGCGGCCGCGCTGCCGGATCACGAGCTCGATGCGCTGCTGCGCCGTGAAACCGGCGATATCCAGCACGCCGCCGGCAGTTGCCGCATGAGCGGCGTCAATGATGCCGACGGCGTCGTCAATCCTGATGGCACGGTAAAGGGCATCTCGGGCCTACGCATCGCCGATGCCTCGATCATGCCGTCCGACTGCCGCGCCAATACGCACTTCACGACGGTGGTGATTGGGGAGGCAATCGCGCGGATGATGATGCGGTAGTTCGATTGCGGTTGCCTCCGCGCTCGCAATGACGGAGCGGGCGGCGAGGCCGTCGTTCTCCAATTTCATATTCCGAGAACATTGACTTGGATCAAGGCTGCCTGCGGCCAAAGTGCATGAGCATTATGAGGCTTCGAGGAAGTCCCAATGCGCACGTTGGTTTTGACAATTTTGACCTTGAGTGTCGCTTTTGCAGCAGGGCATGCTCGGGCCCAGACCTATGATCCGGCGTTTCCCGTTTGCTTGCGGGTCGTTTCTTGGGGAGGCGGCCCTTACTATAAATGCGCCTACCAAACGATGGGCCAATGCCGGGCAGCAGCTAACGGTCAGTCGTGCAGCCTCAACCCATATTATGCTGGCGCGAAGGCCGGGGTGAGACGGAATGATCCGCGATCAAGCTCTCGCGCGCCTACCGAGATCAGGTCGCACGCGCTACCTGAGCCACGGCCCCGCGCCCGGACCGGATCGTGCAATCATGGCGTCGAGGCCTATTACGGGGCTTGCCAAGGTTACGCGCCCGGCGAGAAAGAACGTTTTATCGAGAGTACAAGGCGTTTCATGTAACCCTACGGGCGACGGCCCGATCGCGTTCCGCTTTAGCGGCCGAACCGGACGCGACGAACACGCTTAGATCACCCCCGCCATCCGCAACGCCACGCCGGCGGCGCAACTGCCGGCGAGCACCGTCAGCATCCCCAGCTTGAAGCGGAAGATCGCGGTCGCGGCCGCGATCGACAGCACGAGCGCGGGAAGGTCGACGCTCTTCAGGACAGGCATATCGAAATCCAGCGGGAAGGCGTGCACCGGCACGGTCTCGCGGAATAGCGTGTGCAGCGCGAACCAGATCGAGAGGTTGAGGATCACGCCGACCACGGCGGCGGTGATCGCACTCAGCGCGCCTGCAAGGCCCGTATTGCCCCGCAGTCGCTCGATGTAGGGAGCACCGACGAAGATCCAGAGGAAGCAGGGCGTGAACGTGACCCAGGTGGCGAGCAGCCCGCCGAGCGTTGCCGCCAGCATTGGCGACAGCCCGCCCGGATCGCGATACGCCGCCATGAAGCCCACGAACTGGAGCACCATGATGAGCGGGCCCGGTGTGGTCTCGGCCATGCCGAGGCCGTCGAGCATCTCGTGCGGCTTCAGCCAGTGATAATGCTCAACGGCCTGCTGGGCGACGTAGGCCAGCACGGCATAGGCGCCGCCGAAGGTGACCAGCGCCATCTTGGAGAAGAACAAGGCGATCTGGCTGAATACGCTTGCCTGGCCGAGCGCCAGGAGCAGTCCGATCACCGGGACAAGCCACAGGGACAGCCAGAGCGCAGCGGTGCGGATCGCACGCGCGGTGTCGGGACGCACATGTGCGGGCACGGCTTCGCCAAGCATGCTGTCGATGACCGCGCCGTTGCCGCCATGGCCGTGAGCAGACGGCGCGAACTCGGTGCGGCCGGCGCGGGCGCCGGCATAGCCGATGAGGCCGGCGGCGATGATGATGACCGGGAAGGGGACCGCGAAGAAGAAGATCGCGACGAAGGCGATCGCGGCCAGCGCGATCATGACGCGATTCTTCAGCGCGCGCTTGCCGACGCGGAACACGGCTTCGACGACGATGGCGAGCACGGCAGCCTTCAGGCCGAAGAACAGCGCCTCGACGAAGCTGACATTGCCGTAAGCCGCGTAGATATAGCTCAGGCCCATAATGGCGATGATGCCGGGCAGGATGAACAGCCCGCCCGCCATCAGCCCGCCCGCGGTGCGATGCATCAGCCAGCCGATATAGGTGGCGAGCTGTTGCGCCTCGGGTCCCGGCAGCAGCATGCAGTAGTTCAGCGCGTGCAGGAAGCGGCCTTCGGAGATCCACTTCTTCTCCTCGACCAGGATGCGGTGCATCACCGCGATCTGGCCCGCAGGGCCGCCGAAGCTCAGGGACGCGACGCGGAGCCAGACGCGAAAGGCTTCGCCGAAGCTGATGCCGTGACCGGCATCAGCTCCTGCTTGAACATTGCGCGTATCCATTTACGCCTTCACCTTATTGGTCGGCCAGTTGTGGGTCTCGGCCGTGGCGTCGCGGCACCAGCGATAGAAGGCGTCGTAGAGCAGCATGCCGGCCTCGAGCTGCTCGAGGTCGTCATCGTACATGCGTGACAGCCCGAGCGAGGCCGCGAGCAGGCCTGGTGCTTCCGGCGCCAGGTCCGGCCGTGCCGTGTCGGCGCCGCGCACCAAAGTGGCGAGCCGCAGCAGCGCCGGCGTGGCAACGCCGAACTCCTCGATCATCACGTCGAAGGTGCAGAGCTCGCCACGGTGGCTCCAGAACACGTTCTCGATGTCGAAGGGCGCAGCTTTGAAGCGCTCGCCCACGGCGACCACCTCGGACGGCGCGACAAACAAGAACACCGCATTCGGATCGACGAAGCGGCGGATCAGCCAAGGGCAGGCGATACGGTCGACCTTCGGCCGCGCACGCGTGACCCAGACGGTGCGCCCCTTGGCGTCGCGCGGCGGCAGTTTTCGCGTGTCGAGCAGCGGCAGATTTGCTTCTTTCCAGCCTTCGAAGCCACCCTCCAGGGTTTCCGCCTCGGCGCCAAGCTGGCGCAACCAAGCCGCCGTGCCTTGCGCGAGCTTTGCTCCGCGGAGGCAGGAGACGATGGCCCGGCGGCCGGCAAATTCGCCGCCCCATTCGGCAACCGTCTCGTGGCTGAGTCTGATCGAGCCGGGGATTAGCCGCCGGTCGGCGGCAAAATCGTCGTCGGTGCGGACGTCGATCAGGACAGGAGCATTGGCCGTGCCAATCAGGCGGGCCATTTTATCGGATGATATGGTCGTGAATGTAGGCATGGTGTTGCGTCCTCGCAAAAACCGAACGGGACGCGATACTTGGGCATGTCGCCTCGTGGGGAGATCGCTCAAATCCCCATGACCCTGATTACAGCGAAACCGCGTCGGCCTGTCAATCGCCTGATACCATGGCATTGGATGACATGTGGCTCGGGCCTAGAGTGCGTGGGAGCGGAATTCTGCGGCAGGATCGGGGTTGATCCTCGGTCGCGGCAAGAAGGCGCTGCCAGGAGGGACCAAGGATGACACACAAGTTCAAGCTCGCTCTCGCCATCGCGGCGCTCGCCCTGTCCGCCCAGGCTGCGTTGGCGCAGAAACCGGGTGTCGAGAAACTTTACATCATGAATTGCGGGGAGGGCGTCGCCGGCGACATCGGGCGCTGGTCTCCCGGGGTAAACGAAGGCAGGTCGATGGACTTCGTCGACACCTGCTATCTGATCAAGCACGCGAAGGGCTGGTTCCTGTGGGACACCGGCATTCCCGACGCCGTGGCCGCGATGCCGAACGGGCTTGTGCCCGCCGATCCAAAGGCCGTGACCTGGAAGCGGCCGAAGACGCTTGCGTCGCAGCTCGAGCAGGTCGGCGTGAAGCCGGCCGACGTCAAGGCGATGGGCGTCTCGCACACGCATCCCGACCATATCGGCAATGTCGAGATGTTCCCGCAGGCGACCCTCTACGTGCAGAAGGCGGAATATGAGTGGCCCGGCGCCAACAACGAGCCACGCTTCAAGCCCTCGCATCCGGTCGAGCTGCTCTCCGGCGACAAGGATGTGTTCGGCGACGGCAGCATCACCATCCTCTCGACGCCTGGCCATACGCCGGGGCATCAATCGCTGATGGTGCGGCTGCCGAAGACCGGCGTGGTGGTGCTCTCAGGCGATGCCGTTCATTTCAAGGACAATTGGGACAACCGCCGCGTTCCCAGCATGAACGCCAACAAGGAGCTGACCACAGCCTCGATGCAGAAGATCGCCGACACGCTCGACAAGGAAAAGGCGCAGCTCTGGATCAACCACGACAAGGTCCAGCGCGACGGCCAGAAGATGTCGCCGGAGTTTTACGAGTAGCTTCCGCCGGCATCCCTGTTGCCATACAGATGGCAGCAGGGACGTGCTAGGCGCCTCCAAACGCTCCGGGACAGGAGGCCAAGCGTGGGAGAGTGGCTCGGGGTTGCTATCGCGCTTGTCTCGAGCAGCGTCGGCGGCACCGCTGCCGCGATCACACGCTATCTTGTGACCGGTGCCGATCCGGTCATGCTGGCAATCCTGCGCTGGGGGATTGGCTTCCTCTGCCTGCTGCCGTGTGCGCTTCTGCTCGGCGTGCGCTGGCCGCAGCGGTCGGATTGGCCGGCGGTGATGGCGCTCGGCATCTGCTTCTTCGGCCTGTTCTTCATCCTCTACAATATCGCGGTCTCCTACACGACTGCCGCGCGCGCCAGCCTCGCGCTGGCGACGCTGCCGCTTCACACCATGGTGGTCGGTGCGATCCTTGGCATCGAGCGGCTGACGTTACGGAAGATCATTGGCGTCGGCGTCGCGGTGCTGGGCGTTGCGGCGGCGCTGGCCGTGGGCCTCGCACAGAGCCCGCCCGGATCCTGGCGCGGCGAGCTGATCATGACCGGTGCCGTGTTCTGCATGGCGTTCTACAACGTGCTGTCGCGGCCGCTGATGCAGCGTTCCAGCGCGCTCGGCTTTCTCACGGTCGGGATGGGCGCGGGCGCTTTGGTGCTGGTGCTCGTGGGACTTGCGAAGGGCAGCTTTGCCGCGCTCGATCACTTCACGATGGCGCAGTGGATTGCCGGACTCTATCTCGGCGCCGGTGGCGGCGCGCTCGCCTTCATCCTCTGGGTCATGGCGCTAGCGCGCGCGACGCCAACGCGCGTTGCCAACACGATGACGGTCAATCCGATCGCGGCGACCTTGCTGGCGGCGCTGCTGATCGGCGAGCCGATCACGCCAAATCTCCTGATTGGCCTCGTTGCCGTGTTCGCCGGCATCTGGATCGCGACCAGCCAGCCGAAGCTGGCCTAGCTTTTCGGCGCGGTGACCGGTGGTGGGCTTGCCTCCGGCGTCTTCTTTGGCTTCAGGGAGCCAGCGTAGAACGAGACCAGCCACACCAACAGCACGGCGAGGAGATAGACGCCCCAGGCCTGTGGTGGCGTCATGGCCCAGCGTATGAGGCCTTTGAATGTGCGGGGCGGGGTTTTGTCGTCGGTCATGCCGCGCTTGTGCGCGAAAGCGGCGGCACGGTCAATCCGGTCGCTTCTCTGCACGGATCAGGAAGAGCGCAGCCAACGCCGACAGGCTGAGCGCGGACGAGACCATCAGCACCTTGGCGCCCATCACGTCGATCAGCAGGCCGAAGGCCAGCGGCGCGATGGCCTGTGCCATCCGCGCCGGCGCGCCGATGACGCCGAGGCGGTAGCCGAAATCCTTCGGGCCGAAGATCGCGAGCGGCAGCGTCCCGCGCGCGATGGTCAAAATGCCGTTGCCGGAGCCGTGCAGCAGCGCAAAGGCAGTCGCCGCCGGCGCGCCGAAGATGGCGACGACGGCAGCTCCGATCGGGTGGGTGACGCAGGCAAGCCGGGTCGACCACAGCGGATGGAAGCGGGAGAGGACGCTCGCCTCGAGAATGCGCGCGATCACCTGGGCCGGGCCGATCAGCGCACCGGCCGCGATCGCCTCGACATGGGTCGCGCCGGTCGCTTCAAGGATACGCGGGAAATGCACCGCCATCGCGCCGGTGACGGTCCAGACCGCGGCGAAGACGAAGGCGAGCAGGATCATGGTGCGATCCAGCGGCAGGTGCGGCTTCTCCGCTGTCGTCGCTGCCTGTTTGGCGCCCTTGATCGAAGGCAGCATGAAGAAATTGAGTGGCAGGCCGATCAGGATGTTGGCGGTGGCCCAGGCGAAGCACGTCTCGCGCCAGCCTATATGGGCGAGCCCCCAGGCGGTGAGCGGCCAGCCGACTGTCGAGGCGAATCCGGCCATCAAGGTGATGCCGGTGATCGAGCCGCGCGCCTCGGTGCCGTAGATGCGGCCGAGCGCAGCGAAGGCGGCGTCGTAAAGGCCCATCGCCATGCCGATGCCGAGCACGAACCAGGCAAACGTCATCACCGCGACGGACTGGGAGAGGCCAAGCAGCGCCAGGCCGGCGGCGATGGTCAGGTTCGAGGCGGATAGCACCTGTCGCCCGCCGACGAGATCGATCTGTCGCCCGATGCGTGGACCCAGCAAGGCTGAGATCACCAGCGAGGCCGAGAACGCGCCAAAAATCCAGTTAGTGGAGATGCCGAGGTCGTGCGCCATGGGATCGGCGAGCAGGGCCGGCAAATAATAGCTGGAGGCCCAGGCCAGGGTCTGCGTCGTGCCGAGCGCAAGGATGATCGGAAGCTGGCGCTGGCTCATGTCCCCGAATTTCTGGGCCTTGGTGTCATCATTTGCATTTGCAGCCTGAGGCGAGAGCGCGTCAACAGCGTTCGCGGCATATTCGATCTGCTGTCGGTGGGAGCCTTGGTTGCGGCCTTTCGTTCGTCACGAATGCACGCCATAATGGCGTATGCAACTCACCTCTCGCCTTGCGTTGATGAACTGGCTGGCCGGCCAGGGGCTCACCGGTCTTCCCGAACCCGAACTCTTGCGTGGCTTCTGTGAGCGCTGCCGCGCCGAGGGGCTGGAACTCTCGCGCGGCCTCGTCGTCATCGACACGTTGCATCCGATCTATGAGGGGCGCGCCTTCCGCTGGAGCGACACACCGACCAACGAGAGCGACGTCCTCGAATACGGCTCGACGGCGGAGGGCGATGCGGCCAAGAACTGGCGCCGCTCGGTATTCTATCATCTGCTTGAGCACGGCCACGACGAGATGGTGCTCGACCTCGCCGACGCGCCCTCGCTCGATTTCTCGCAGATCGGCGAGCTCGCCGAAAACGGTCACCGCCATTTCCTGGCCTTCGTGCACCGTTTCGGCGAGAGCGGAGCGCTCGGGCAGATGGACTGCCTCTACTCCTACTGGACGACGCGACGCGACGATGGCTTTACCGAAGCCGAGCTCGCCGCGCTGCGCGATCTCGTGCCGGTGCTGGGACTTGCGATCAAATCGGCGCAGCAGGTCGATATCGTGCGGACGCTGGGGCGGGTCTATCTCGGGCGCGATGCCTCCGAGCAGGTCCTGCGCGGGCGCATTTCGCGCGGCGTCACCGAGCGCATCAAGGCCGTGCTCTGGTATTCGGACCTGCGCGGCTCGACTGGAATCAGCGAGAGTATCGGGCCGGACGAGATCATCCCGTTCCTCAACGATTATGCCCAGGCCGTGATCGATGCGATCCACGAGGCCGGCGGCGATGTGCTGAAGCTGATCGGCGACGGCGTGCTGGCGATGTTCTGGGGCGAGGACATGGCCGATGCGCGGCGGGCCGCGCTGCGGGCCGAGCATCTGTTTCGCCAGAATGTCGTGGCACTGAATGCACGCCGGGCGGCGGAGGGCCGTCCGACCACGTCGGCCTATATCGGGCTGCATGTCGGCGAGGTTTTCTACGGCAATATCGGCAGTGAGGACCGGCTCGATTTCACCGTGGTGGGGCCGACCGTGAACGAGGTCAGCCGTATCGCCTCGATGAGCCGTTCGGTCGATCGCGAGCTGTTGGCGTCAGCGGAATTCTACAAGGGCCTGGATGCTGCCGGCCGCCGCTATCTCGTCTCCACCGGCCGGTACGCGCTGCGCGGCATCGGCCGCGCGCAGGATCTCTACACGCTCGATCCTGAAGTCGACGCGAACGAGCCGGTGACGGGCAGCTACGAGCGGTACCTGGCGAATTAGCAGCGCGCCGCCGCTTCGTCCCCCACCATCGCCGGCTGCCGGTCCAGCGCCACCGCCGGCGACAGCCAGATCACCAGCGCCTGCACGCCGAACACGGCGGCCGCAAGGTAGAGACACGCTTCCGCGCTCCAGAGGCCGCCGACGATGGCGCCCAGCGCCGAGCCGAGCGGGCGGGCACCGTAGCTCATGATGTTGATGGCGGAGACGCGCCCCAACAGGCGCGGCGGCGTCACCGACTGGCGCAAGGTCGTGGTCGAGATCACCCACAGGATCGGCCCGACGCCGAGCAGGAAGAAACTAAGACCCGCAAGCCACGGTGAGGGCACCAGCACCGTCAACGCCATCACCACGGCGGCAACGAAACCGGTGACCGGGCCGAGGCCGACCACGGTGCCGAAGGCGATGCGCTTCATGACGCGGGTGGCGAACAGCGCGCCGATCACCATGCCGACGCCGTACATCGTCAGCACCGTGCCGACGCCGGCCGCCGTCAGGCCGAGATGGCGTACTGCGTAGGGGACGAACACCGCAATCTGCAGGAACCAGCCGGTGTTGAAGATGAATTGGGTGATGAACACCGGCCGCAGCAGCGGATGGTGGAAGACGAAACCGGCGCCCTCGCGAATGTCCTGGAACGGATGGCGTCGCGGGGTAGGCGCCCGCGCGGGTTCGTAGAGGCCCGAGAGCAGCACCACAGCGATGGCCGAGAGCGCGGCGGCAAAGCCGAAGGCTGGGCTTGCGCCCCACCATCCCACCAGTGCGCCGCCGAGCGCGGGACCGCTGGCGAAGGCAATGGTGCGCGCAAGCTCGATGCGGGCGTTCGCAGCCGGCAGCAACTCCGCGCTCACCAGCGAGGGCACCAGCGCCGGCGCGGCGACGCTGTAGACGACCGTGCCGCAGACGGCGGCAAAGCCGAGCAGCGCCAGCAACGGCAGATTGAGCGCTCCGAGTGCGAGCAGCAGAACGATGGTCGCCAACGCCACCGCACGGAGCGCTTCGGCACCCGCCATCAGGGAGCGGCGCGAGATGCGGTCCGCAAGCAGGCCGGCCGGAATGGCGAACAGGACGAAGGGCAGGGTGAGGGCGGTCTGGAGCACGCCGGTCTGGCCCTCGGCCACCCCCAGCGTCAGCACGGCGACGATCGGGGCCGCGGCCAGCGCGATCTGTTCGGCCGATTGCGCCGCAAGGTTTGACCAGGCGAGGCGGTTGAAAGTGTCGGGGAGACGGGGCGGATTTGACATGGCTCATTTCCTGCAAAGTCTTGATGGCGCCAGTATCCGCTTCCCGCGCCGGTCAAACCCACCCGCTTCCCGACAGGATCGGGCAAAGCCGGGGTGGCGGCGGGAACCAATGCGGCTAGATGCAGTTGCAAATGAGTTGCAATAAGCCTCGACTTCGGTATTCTGACCCCATGGATGCCCGATCGCCCGATCTGACCCAGGACCTGACCCACGATGCTGCCGGCTGGCGCACCGACGCGCCGGCCACCAAGAGCCTCGCCGAGGTGAATGCCACCGTCGCCATCCCCGCGGCGGGAGCGTGGTGGCGGCGGCTGCTCGCCTTTGTCGGCCCCGGCTACATGGTCTCGGTCGGCTACATGGACCCCGGCAATTGGGCGACCGACCTCGCCGGCGGATCGAGGTTCGGCTACACGCTGCTCTCGGTCATCCTGCTCTCGAACCTGATGGCGATCCTGCTGCAGTCGCTGGCGGCGCGGCTCGGCATCGTCACCGACCGCGATCTGGCGCAGGCCTGCCGCGCCACCTATTCGCCCGCTGTGAATTTTTTGCTCTGGCTCGCTTGCGAAGCGGCCATCATTGCTTGCGATCTGGCCGAGGTGATCGGCACCGCGATCGCGCTGAAACTTCTGTTCGGCATTCCCCTGGTCGGCGGTGCGCTGATCGCCGCGTTTGATGCGTTCCTGCTGCTCGTCCTGATGAACCGCGGCTTCCGCTTCCTCGAAGCCTTCGTGATGGCGCTGCTGGCCGTGATCGCGGTCTGCTTCGCGGTCCAGATCGTGGCTGCGGCGCCGCCGGTCGCCGAGGTGCTGCGCGGCTTTGCGCCGAAGAGCGAGATCTTCACCAATTCCGAGATGCTCTACATCGCGATCGGCATCATCGGTGCGACCGTGATGCCGCACAATCTCTATCTGCACTCCTCCATCGTGCAGACGCGCGCCTATGCGCGCAACGACGAGGGGCGCCGCGACGCGATCAAATGGGCGACCACGGATTCCACCATCGCGCTGATGCTGGCGCTGTTCATCAACGCTGCGATCCTCATCGTCGCGGCGGCGACCTTCCACACCAGCGGCCATTCCGACGTCGCCGAGATCGGCCAGGCATTTGAGCTGCTCTCGCCGCTGCTCGGCCTCGGCATCGCCTCGACATTGTTCGCGGTGGCGCTGCTGGCCTCGGGCCTCAATTCAACCGTCACTGCGACGCTCGCCGGCCAGATCGTGATGGAGGGCTTTCTCGATTTGCGCCTGCCGAGCTGGGCCCGCCGCCTCGTCACGCGCGGCATCGCCATCATTCCGGTGATCGTCGTCACCGCGATCTATGGCGAACGGGGGACTGCGGATTTGCTGGTGTTCAGCCAGGTCGTGCTGTCGATGCAGCTTCCGTTCGCGGTGATCCCGCTCGTGCGCTTCGTCTCCGACCGCCGCAAGATGGGCCAGTTCGCGATCGCACGCTATGTCGCTGCGACCGCATGGATCGTCGCCGGCGTGATCGTGGTTTTGAACGTGAAGCTGCTGGTGGATACGCTGTTTGGGTGAGCGTGTTTAATCCTGCGGCTCGGACGTCGCATCGCCCTGAGCGTCGATGCGCAGCCAGCCTGAGGGAGCGAGGCGCTGCTGCGGCAGGAAGCGGGCCTTGTAGTCCATCTTCTTGGAGCCCTCGATCCAATAGCCGAGATAGACGTAGGGCAGGCCTTGGCGGCGCGCGCGAGCGATGTGGTCGAGGATCATGAAGGTGCCCATCGAGCGGGAGACCTGGCCCGGCTCGAAGAAAGAATAGACCATCGACAGGCCGTCGCTGAGCACGTCGGTCAGGGCGACCGCGATCAGCTCCTCGCCGCGACCGGTGAGGCCGCTGTCGGGGCCGCGCCTGCGGTACTCGATGATGCGGGTTTCGACATGGCTGTCCTCGACCATCATGGCGTAGTCGAGCACGGTCATGTCGGCCATGCCGCCATGGCGATGGCGGGCGTCGAGATAGGCGCGGAATACCGAATATTGCTCAGAGGTCGGCACCGCGCTGCGCTGCTCGCCGATGATGTCGGCATTGCGCGCCATCACCTTGCGGAAATTGCGGGACGGGCGGAATTCGTTGGCGACGACCCGGACCGAGACGCAGGCCCGGCATTGGTCGCAGGCCGGCCGGTACGCGATCGACTGGCTGCGGCGGAACCCGCCATGGGTCAGGAGATCGTTGAGGTCACCGGCGCGTTCCCCCACGAGGTGCGTGAACACCTTGCGCTCATGCCGGCCCGGCAGATACGGGCAGGGGGACGGCGCCGTGAGGTAAAATTGTGGGGTGTCGCGCGAGTGCTGGGTCAAGGGACGTCGTGGGCCTCCGAAGTGGGTATCAGCATCGCGCTACGAAAGCTCCCGGTCAATCGGTCTGCTTGGCTGGTCAGATCAGTCAGTCTAGCGGATCCGGGTTAGTAGGTTCTTGACCTTCAGATTCTCACCAGGTCCTTGCGGTCTGGGACACGGGCGCGCGGACGGAATTGTTGATCACGACCGTTCCCAGCACGAAATCGTGCAGCAGGCGCCGGCGGCCGTTGAAGAGGCCGACAAGAACCACGAAAGGCGAGAGGAACGAGACCGAGACCCAGAACAGCACGGCATGGGTGGCGCCAAGGACAAAGTAGCCGGGCGCGCCGTACCAGGTGCGCAACTCCAGGTCCATGATCCGCATCCCGACTGTCGCCGAGGAGGGGCCACCGATGCAGGCGCCGTAATAGACGATCGCCCAGATCACGGAGGCCGGCCAGGCGAGCCAGAACAGCGCCCAGCCGATGCCGAGCGTCACCACGCCGAACACGGCGATGAAGATATAACCGAGGATGACGGGTACGGAGATCACGACCATGTCGATCAGGAACGCAAATGCCCGCCGCGTCGCGACGCCGCGGAACAGTTCCGGATGCAGATAGGGATCGTAGGCGTGCGACTGCGCGCCGCCGTCATTGCGCCAGACGCCGCTGTCATTTGGCGAACCCGAGTAGGACATGAGCTTCCCTTCCGCTTTCGGACCTCTCACCCGGCAGCACATGGGAACCATCCGGCCACACGCCAAGGCTGTCAGCCGGTCGATCCAGCAAAATATTCCGGCGATTCGACGGCCGCCGATGCTTGCGCGGTCCTTGAATTGCATCATGCTGCAGGGGCGAGGGCACACTTCCGGCCCAGGACAGGACGATTTTCATGGGTGGTCAGGTCGAATTGCGCTGCCGCTGCGGCAGCGTCCGCGCCGCGATCTCGGGCGTGTCGCCACGGACGGTCAATCGTGTGGTCTGCTACTGCGATGACTGCCAGGCTTTTGCACATCAGCTCGGCCGCGCCGACCTTTTGAATGCGAACGGCGGCAGCGACATTGTCCAGGTCGCGCCGTCGACACTCGCCTTTGTGCAAGGACAGGACCGGATCGCGGGGGTGCGACTGAGCCCGAAAGGCCTCTACCGGTGGTATGCAAGCTGCTGCAACACGCCGGTCGGCAACACGGTCTCGCCGGCCATTCCTTTTGTGGGCATCATCGCGCAGGCGTTCGCGGGTGGCGCGCCGGCCGTTGACGATGTCGCGGGCCCGCCGATCGGCGCCATTCTCGGCAAGTACGCGGTCGGCGAGCCGCCGGCGGGCTCAACGGGACTCAATATCTCTCTTCTCCTGCGCGCGATCGGCAAGGTGCTTGTGTGGAAAGTGCGCGGGAAGACATGGCCGCATCCATTCTTCCAGCGGGAGCCGCGCGAGCCGATCTATCCGATCACCGTGCTGTCGCGCGAGCAACGCGACGCGCTACGTCCGCTGTGTGGGCCTCGGCCTGCGGCGCAAGCGACGGATTGATTGGTGGAAGGGCGCAGTGCCGCGCCTGGAAGCGCTCAGCGCTCGTTGGCTGGGATTGGTGGGCACGCTTGCGCTTAGCCACCCTACGGCGCCTCATCCTTGGCTGCGCAGCTTCTCTGCCGCCTTCGGCGCAAAATAGCTGAGCACGCCGTCGGCGCCGGCGCGCTTGAAGGCGAGCAGGCTCTCCATCATGGCGCGGTCGCCATCGAGCCAGCCGTTGTTCGCGGCGGCGGCGATCATCGCGTATTCGCCCGAGACCTGGTAGGCGAAGGTCGGCATCGCAAAGGTGTCCTTCACGCGGCGGACCACGTCGAGATAGGGCATGCCGGGCTTCACCATCACCATGTCCGCACCTTCCGCGATGTCGAGTTCGACCTCGCGCAGCGCCTCGTCGGTATTGGCGCTGTCCATCTGGTAGGTGCGCTTGTCGCCGGTCAACGTCTTGGCCGAGCCGATGGCGTCGCGGAAGGGGCCGTAGAAAGCGGAGGCGTACTTTGCCGCATAGGCCATGATCTGCACGTCGAGCAGGCCGGAGCGGTCGAGCCCTTCGCGGATCGCGGCGACGCGGCCGTCCATCATGTCGGACGGCGCGATGATGTCGCAGCCGGCTTCGGCCTGCACCAGCGCCTGACGCACCAGCACCGCGACCGTCTCGTCATTCAGGATCTTGCCGTCGGAGATCAGGCCATCATGGCCGTGGCTGGTGAAGGGGTCGAGCGCGACGTCGCAGAGGATTCCGATGTCAGGAAACTCTCTCTTGATCGCGCGCACCGTCTGGCAGACCAGATTGTTCGGATTGGTCGCTTCCGAGCCTTGCTCGTCGCGCAGGGACGGGTCGGTGTAGGGAAACAGCGCGATGCAGGGAATGGTGAGCTTCATCGCGCGCTCGGCTTCGCGCACGGCCTGATCGACGCTGAGGCGATCGACGCCGGGCATCGAGGCGATGGGCTCGCGCTTGTTGTTGCCGTCGATCAGGAACAGTGGCCAGATCAGATCGTCGGTCGTGAGCACATTCTCACGCACCATGCGCCGGGCCCATTCGGCCTTGCGGTTACGGCGCGGGCGGACGGTCAGATCGAGGGCATGGGGCACCGCGGCACCCGTCCCGCGCGCGACCTCGCGCAGTTCGATCGGACGTCCGTATTTGATCGCCATTACTCTTCCTCCGGCTGGAATTATTCTTATACCAGTTCGCATGGTTCCCGTCACCGCGGCTTGACCTCCCGCAAGGTGATGGCAGCCGATTGATTTTGCGGGGCGAAACAGCCAGAAGGGGGCCATGTCCGAACTCTCCACCCGCGATGCGGCCCGCGACAATGCCAGGGATGCCGTCAGGGACAGCGCCCGAGACAGCGCGATGTCGGTCGCTGCGATCTCGTCGGAGCGGCCTGAGTCCGACGACAATGTCTGGACGCGGCGGCTCGTGCTGTTCCTGCGGGTGATGGCGCTGCTGTCGATCCTCAAGGGACTCTATCACTGGGCGCAGGTGACCGGCTTCGTCGGCGGTGAGGACGAGGCGTTCGAGAACCAGTCGATGGCCTGGCAGGCTTCGACCATCTACTTCGCCGTGATCGAGCTCGTCGCCGCCGTCGGCCTCTGGCTCGCCACGCCCTGGGGCGCGGTGGTGTGGCTGACGACCGTGGTCTCGATGGCGGTGATCGAGTTGATGTTCCCGGGCATCTACGGCGGCAGCCTGATCGTCGTCGGCGTCGAGGCCTTCATGCTCGCCGCCTATCTCGCGCTCGCCTGGATGGCCGCGCGCGAACGGCCGCCGTAGGCGACGTCGTCACCGCCAAAATTACGCTCGTGCCCTGGACGCAGCGCAACACCATAAGCGCGTTCACGCGCGTCTTCGACGCGCTATGGTGGTGCGTTGCCGAGCTGGGGCCTATTACTCGACGATCTCGTTTGTGGCTTTCTGTGTCCCGGCTCTGCGCTTCGCTTCGCGGCGCTTGTCCGGGACACGAGAATGTTGCGCTTGGTTGACCGTTGGTTGCGTAAAATTCGCCGTAACTTTTCGCTAACCCAGCCCGATCCGCCACAGCTGTTACGCGTGCGTTTCGAAACAGGGCGGGGCTGTTCTGGAATGTGACAGAAGGCGCGGACGGAGAGTGAACAGGACCTTGCCACGGTCAACAGACGGTTGCGAAAAATGCTTGTGGCACAGGCTTAATCAGCAATTCACTGTCTTAAATTCATGATCTCTTTATTCTCTTATTTAAGCCGATCTTCAAACGGCCCCCTTAAGTTGGACCTATCAGACGGAACACAAGTTGCGTCGAATAAGTGTCGATAAAAACGACAACAGGGGAAGTGTCATGATGAAAGCCGTCGCAACTGCGGCAGATACCGCAGAGCGCGTTTCGGGCCCGCAGGGTTCGGTGCAGTCGCTCTATCTGGAAGCTTTGACTCTGGTGGAGCGGCTGCATCGCCGGCTCCTCGACGTGATCAAGGACGAGTTCGATCGTCGTGGCCGCGCCGACATCAATTCCGTGCAGGCGCTTCTGCTCTATAACATCGGCGACAAGGAGCTGACCGCGGGCGAGCTGCGCACGCGCGGTTACTATCTCGGCTCCAACGTCTCCTACAATCTGAAGAAGCTCGTCGAGCTCGGCTTCCTCGATCATCAGCGCTCGCGCGTCGATCGCCGTTCGGTGCGCATCCGCCTGACGCCGCAGGGCCAGGAAGTTCGCCGCATCGTCGACTCGCTCTACCAGAAGCACGTCAAGACCGTTGAACAGGTCGGCGGCATCTCCGGCGAGGAGTTCTCGACCCTCAACAAGTCGCTGCACCGCCTCGAGCGATTCTGGACCGACCAGATCCTGTATCGTCTCTGATATTCCAAGGGATCAAGGCCAAGCCGGCCCGCAACAAGACCGGCAAGCCTCCCAACGTGCCTGAACTTCCCCAAGCGCGTCGGCCGGCTCCGCCCGGACCGGCGCGTTTTGACGTCTTCTCGCAGTTGCGAAAAAATCGGCCAGTAGGGTGGAACCAGGTCCTCGCGTCGCAGTTGTCTCCCGGGATCGGAGGATACAATGCTGGTCGAGCGCGGGTTTCAGGCAATGAACGTCGAACTCGTGAGCGATGCCTACGCCATCGCCGCGAATTACCTCCGCCGCTCCGGTGCGATCCCCGACACGCTCGTCACCAACGAATGTCTGCTCGAAATCATCGTCAGGCTGCTCCAGCACGGCGAACTCAACAAGATCAGGCTCGCCAACAAGGCGATCGCTCGGTTCGAGGCGCAGGCCGAGGCCCGCGCGGTTGCCTGATCAAGACTCCCAGAACATCGATGAACCAGAGGGTGCCATGGAAGCTGCCATCGACCGCATCATGCAGACCTATGACCTGCTCGCCAACCGGACCGCGGCGGCGAGCGAGGAGGCGCGGATTAAGGTGACAAACTACCTGAATACCCTGATGGAAGCCGGCGAGAAGGACACCCACAGGTTGACGGTCTGCGGCTTGACCTATCTGCGCCAGCTCGACGGCAGCGTGGACCCAGTGAAGGCGGGGTATACCGGGCTGTAGACCAAGCGGCCTGAAGGGCGGCAAGCCCGGCCCAGTTCGCGCCCTGATGGGCACCGGCCGCTTTCGTTTGGGATTGGGCGGATCAACCGGCCAATCAGCCCCTTTGCGCCGGGCAGTCCCGTAAGCTTGCGGGACTCGAAGTCCTAGCACTCCACCATATCTGGCATAATTCCCGAGCCCGACCCGCAAATGCTTGGCCGGGGGCGGGTGATGTGGTAGATCGCGCTCGCCGCTTCCGATCGCCACACCAAGACCCCGTAGCCCGCAAAAAGGGCTGCGGCGGTGGAGATATTCGCACGATGACCCTTGCCAAGACCGCCAATGCGCCCGATTCGTTTTTCACCGCCTCGCTCGAGCAGGCCGACCCGGAAATCGCCGCCGCCATCAAGGGCGAGCTCGGCCGGCAGCGTCATGAAGTCGAGCTGATCGCCTCCGAGAACATCGTCAGCCGGGCCGTGCTGGAAGCGCAGGGCTCGGTGATGACCAACAAGTACGCAGAGGGTTATCCGGGCGCGCGCTATTACGGCGGTTGCGAGTGGGTCGACGTCGCCGAGAACCTCGCGATCGATCGCGCCAAGAAGCTGTTCGGTGCTGGCTTCGCCAACGTGCAGCCGAACTCCGGCAGCCAGATGAACCAGGCGGTGTTTTTGGCGCTGCTGCAGCCCGGCGACACCTTCATGGGTCTCGACCTCGCGGCCGGCGGCCATCTCACCCACGGCTCGCCCGTCAACATGAGCGGCAAGTGGTTCAAGGCCTCGCACTACACCGTGCGCCGCGAGGACCAGATCATCGACATGGACGCGGTCCAGAAGCAGGCCGAAGAGGTCAAGCCGAAATTGATCGTGGCCGGCGGCTCGGCCTATTCGCGCGCCTGGGACTTCAAGCGCTTCCGCGAGATCGCGGATTCGGTCGGCGCTTACCTGCTCGTGGACATGGCGCACTTCGCCGGTCTCGTCGCCGGCGGCGTGCATGCCTCGCCCGTGCCGCATGCTCACGTCACCACGACCACGACGCATAAGTCGCTGCGCGGTCCGCGTGGCGGCCTGATCCTCAGCAATGACGAGGTGCTTGCCAAGAAGCTCAACTCGGCGATCTTCCCGGGCCTGCAGGGCGGCCCCTTGATGCATGTGATCGCGGCGAAGGCGGTCGCCTTTGGCGAAGCGCTGCGTCCGGACTTCAAGGTCTATGCGAAGAACGTCGTCGAGAACGCCAAGGCGCTGGCCGAGGCGATGAAGAGCCACGGCTTCGACATTGTCTCCGGCGGCACCGATAACCATCTGATGCTTGTTGACCTCCGGCCGAAGGGTCTGAAGGGCAACGTCTCGGAGAAGGCGCTGGTTCGCGCCGCCATCACCTGCAACAAGAACGGCATTCCGTTCGACCCCGAAAAGCCGTTCGTCACTTCGGGCCTGCGTCTCGGCACGCCCGCGGCGACGACCCGCGGCTTCGGCGTCGCCGAATTCCAGCAGGTCGGCGGCATGATCGCCGAGGTCCTCAACGCGATCGCGCAGGCCGACGACGGCAAGGCGCCACTGGTCGAGGCCGCGATCAAGGAACGGGTCAAGGCGCTCACCGATCGGTTTCCGATCTATCAGTAAGGCTGGGTCCAACGGATGCGCTGCCCGAACTGCAACAGTCTCGATACGCAGGTAAAGGACTCGCGTCCGACCGAGGATTCTTCCGTCATCCGCAGGCGGCGCGTATGCATCGCCTGCAATTTCCGCTTCACCACGTTCGAGCGCGTGCAGCTGCGCGAGCTCACGGTGATCAAGCGCAACGGCCGTCGCGTGCCGTTCGACCGCGACAAGCTGATGCGTTCGGTATCGATCTCCTTGCGCAAGCGGCCTGTCGAGCCTGAAAGGGTGGAGAAGATGGTCTCCACCATCGTGCGCGAGCTTGAGACCGGGGGCGAAGCCGAGATCTCGTCCGAGGTGATCGGCGAGACCGTGATGGAGCATCTGCGCACGCTCGACGACGTCGCCTATGTGCGCTTCGCCTCCGTCTATCGCAATTTCCGCGAGGCCAAGGATTTCGCCGACGTGCTCGGCGAGCTCTCCGGTGAGGAGGAAGCGCGGCTCGCCGCGATCCGCAAATGATCTTCCGCATCATGGAAGATCAGTTCGCCGCGAGGATCCGCGAATCCAAGGACGCCGATCGCCGCTTCATGCAGCTGGCGCTGGCGCTCGGCCGGCGCGGGCAGGGCCGCGTTTGGCCCAATCCGGCCGTCGGTGCGGTCATCGTCAAGGACGGCGTCATCGTCGGCCGCGGCTGGACGCAGCCCGGTGGGCGGCCGCATGCGGAGCCCGAGGCACTCCGGCGTGCAGGCGAGGCGGCGCGCGGCGCCACGCTCTATGTCACGCTCGAACCTTGCTCGCATTTCGGCAAGTCGCCGCCGTGTGCCGATGCGGTGATCGCGGCGGGCATCACACGCGTGGTGGCGGCGATCGAGGATCCCAATCCTGAGGTGGCGGGGCAGGGCCACGCGCGCCTGCGCGCTGCCGGCATCGCCGTGGATGTCGGCCTGTGCGCGGCGGAGGCGGCGTTTGACCATGCTGGCCATTTCCGCCGCATCAGGGACAAGCGTCCGCATGTGATCCTGAAGCTCGCGGTCTCGCCCGACGGCAAAATCGGCGCTGAAGACGGCAAGCCGCTGGCGATCACGGGCGAAGCCGTCCGCGACCGCGTGCATCTGTTGCGCGCCTCGAGCGATGCCATCCTGGTCGGCATCGGCACGGTGCTGGCGGATGATCCGCAGCTCAACTGCCGCCTGCCGGGCATGGAAGCGCGTTCGCCGTTGCGCATTGTCCTCGACCAGAACTTGCGAATTCCGGCGTCCAGCCAGCTTGTTCGTTCTGCGCGCGAGACGCCGCTCTGGGTGATGGCTTCCGAGCTAGCGGAAGCCGCCGCGGCGACGCGCCTAGGCGCGGCCGGTGCGCAAATCATGCGCATGCCGCCGAATGGTGCAGTCGGGCTCGACCTTCCGGCCGTGCTCCATGGTCTCGCCGACAAGGGCATCACGCGGCTGATGGTCGAGGGCGGCAGCCGCGTTGCGGCCTCCTTCGTGTCGGCCGACCTCGTCGACGAAATCTGGCTGTTCCGCGGAGCGGAAGAGGTGGGTCCCGAAGGCGTCGATGCGCTCGATGCATTGCCCCTGTCGAAAATCACGCAGTCGCAGGCCTACAAGGTTCATGCTAGCGAGACATTCGGCCACGATACTCTCACCGTCTACGAGCGCGCCTAACATGTTCACCGGCATTGTCACAGATATCGGCGAAATCGTCAGCTTCAAGCCCGTGGCGCAGGGGCAATTGCACCGTTTGCGCATCGCTTGCGGCTACGACCAGACCACCATCGCCGATGGCGCCTCGATCGCCAGCAATGGCGTGTGCCTGACTGTGGTTGCTTCCGGCGTCGCGAACGGCAAAACCTGGTATGACGTCGATGCCGCCGCCGAGACGCTGGCGCTGACGACGGCCAAACGCTGGAAGCTCGGCACCAAGCTCAATCTCGAGCGTGCGCTCAAGATCGGTGACGAGCTCGGTGGCCACATCGTCGCCGGCCATGCCGACGGCATTGCGACCATCGTCAGCCGTGAGGACCTGCCCGACATGGCGCGGTTCGAGCTCTCCACGACGCGGGAGCTGGCTCGGTTCATCGCCACCAAGGGCTCGATCACGCTCGACGGCGTCTCGCTCACAGTCAATACAGTGAAGGACGTGACCTTTTCGGTGCTGATCATCCCGCATACGCTCGAAGTCACGACGATCGGCGGCTGGAAGGCGGGCACGGAAGTCAATATCGAGGTCGATCTGATGGCCCGCTACGCGGCGCGGCTGACGGAAATGAAGTGACCGGCGAAGGCGTCATTCCGGGTTCGGCTCTTCGAGCCGCCCCGGAATGACAGTTTCTAACTTGGCTTACACACCTGCGGCGACTACATAACGCGCCGACCCAGTAAAACGGATTTAGACGATGGCTGACGCGCGACGCGCACCCCTGAAGGACCAGACCGACATTTCCGGCGCGCGTGCGCTGGTGGTCGAGGCGCGGTTCTATGACGATCTCCAGGATGCGCTTCTGGACGGCGCGGTCACTGAACTGAAGGCGGCCGGCCTGACCCATGACGTCATCACGGTTCCGGGCGCGCTGGAGATCCCAGCCGCGGTTGCGATCGCCGTCGACGCAGCTGCGGCGAACGGCAAGCCTTATGATGCGGTGATCGCGCTCGGCTGCGTGATCCGCGGCGATACCATTCATTTCGAGATCGTCTCGCAGGAATCCTCGCGTGCGCTGATGGACCTTGCGGTTGCGCGAAAACTGCCCCTCGGCAACGGCATCCTCACCGTCAACAATGAGGAACAAGCCTGGGCGCGGGCGCGCGCCAGCGAGCTCAATAAGGGCGGCGATGCCGCGCGCGCGGCACTTGCGATGCTGCGCATCAAGCGCCGCCTGGCGCGGGCCTGAGCCATGGCTGACATCAGGAAACCGGCTGCGCCTCCGGAGAAGAAAGCGAACCGTCGCGGGGCGGCGCGGCTCGCAGCCGTGCAGGCGCTGTACCAGATGGATATCGCCGGTGCCGGCATCAACGACATCTTCGCCGAGTTCGAGAGCCATTGGCTCGGCAACGAGGTCGAGGGCGACACCTATCTGCCGGCGGAAGCCGCGTTCTTCCGCGACGTCGTCTCCGGCGTCGTGCGCGACCAGAAGACGCTCGATCCCCTCATCGACGAGGCGCTGTCGAAGGGCTGGCCCTTGAAGCGGATCGAGGCGATCCTGCGCGCGGTGTTGCGGGCTGGGGCCTATGAGCTGCAGCATCGCAAGGACGTGCCGGGCCGCGTCGTCGTGTCCGAATATGTCGATGTCGCCAATGCCTTCGTCGACCGCGAGGAGACCGGCATGGTCAACGCCGTGCTCGACCAGATCGGCCGCCAGTTTCGCGGTGACGAGTTCGGGCGGGGGTAGGTGACGCCGGAGGTTGGGACTGACATCGATGACCCCTCTGCACAATCCTTCCGCCGAAGACTCCCTCATCGCGCGCTATTTCAAGCCGCTGGCGACCGATCCCGGTGCACTCGGGCTGGTCGACGACGCCGCGATCCTCTCCTCTTCCGGCGACGACATCGTCGTCACCACCGACGCCGTGGTCGAGGGCGTGCATTATCTTGCCACCGATCCCCCCGACACCGTCGCGCGCAAGGCGCTGCGGGTGAACCTCTCTGATCTCGCCGCCAAGGGCGCTTCACCTGCCGGCTTCGTGCTGACGCTGGCGCTGCGCAGCAAGGAGGATGCCTGGCTGAGACCGTTCGCCGATGCACTCGGCGAGGACGCCAAGACCTTTGCGTGTCCGCTGCTCGGCGGCGACACGGTGTCGACGCCGGGACCGCAAATGATCTCGATCACCGCCTTCGGCCGGGTACCGAAAGGGCGGATGGTTGGCCGCACCGGCGCAAGACCGGGCGACCTTGTCTTTGTGACGGGGACGATCGGCGATGCCGCGCTGGGCCTGGATGTGCTGACGGGTGGTGCGGCCGCGTCCGCGGTGACCGACCCGGCTGCTCGAGACTATCTGATCGGCCGCTATCGCGTTCCGCAGCCACGCAGCGCATTGGCGCACATCGTGCGAGAGCATGCGAGCGCGGCAATGGACGTGTCGGATGGCCTGGCAGGCGATCTCGCCAAGCTCTGCGCCGCCTCTGGCGTCAGCGCAATGATCGATGCGCACCAGGTCCCGGCGTCACCGGCCGCCGCCATCGCGGTCTCCGCCGTCGGGCTCGAGACACTGGTGTCGGGCGGCGACGATTATGAGATCCTGTGCGCGGTTCCGGAAGGACGCAGCGCAGGCTTCTCGCGAGACGCCGGGCAGGCCGGGGTTCAGGTCACGATGATCGGTACAATCATTTCCGGCCAGGGAGCGCCGCAATGGATCGACGCGCAGGGCCGCGAGGTCACGCTGCGGCGCTTGTCCTACAGCCATTTCTAGACCCGGATATATCAGTGGTTCGCCGGGAGGCGAGCGCAGGCTCTCCGCTTTTCGCGATATCAGGGTAATATCGGCAATCGCAACGGACGGGCTTGATTCGGATGACGGCAGCTTCAACTGCGGGCACACTGCAGATTGTTCCCGGCAGGGAATGCGGAAGCTGCTCGCTGTGCTGCAAGGTCTACGACATTGTCGAACTCGGGAAGGCCGCCGGCAAATGGTGCGGGCAGTGCAAGCCCGGCCGTGGCTGCAAGATCCACGACAATCTGCCGACCCAATGCGCGGAGTTTAACTGCCTTTGGCGAACCGACGCGGCGATGCCGGCGCAGTGGAAGCCCGACCAGGCGAAGATGGTGGCCTCCATTCACCCGATCACCCGGAACATCCAGATCCAGGTCGACCCGGGCCTGCCGTCGGCTTGGAGCCGGCAGCCCTATCACGATCATCTGCGGCAGTGGGCCAAGCAGAACATGCCGAAAGGCATTTACGTCGTGGTCTTCGTCAATGACCAGGCGACCCTCGTGCTGCCGGACCAGGACGTGCCGCTGGGCCCTCTGACACCGGAACAGGCCATTGTGGTTCGCCTGGAGCCCGGTCCGAACGGGGGCGTCTATGAGGTCAAGGTCTCGACCACGCGGACCATGCCGGACGGTCAAACGGTCGAAGTCGGATCCACGTCCCGCTATCCCGTGAGGTCGGCGGCCTAAGACCAGCCTCTCACAATCCCCGCGAAAGCCTCTCGATGTATCAGCGCCAGGAGGTGGGCAGCTGATGGATATGTTCGGATGACGGCGGTCATTTCGGGGTCGGGCGAGGCACCGGTCGCTCAGGAGCGCGCGTGCGGAAGCTGCACGCTCTGCTGCAAGGTCTACAATGTGGTCGCTTTCGGCAAGCCCGCCGGCACGTGGTGCTCACATTGTGAGCCCACCTTGGGCTGCGCGATCCACGATGTCAGGCCAAGCGAATGCGCGGCGTTCGACTGCCTCTGGAAAACCACGCCGGCACTGCCCATGCATTGGAAGCCCGATCAGGCGAAGATGGTGCTGACGGTGCATCCAAAGACCAACAACATCCAGGTCGTGGTTGATCCCGACCTGCCATCGGCCTGGACGCGGCAGCCTTACCACAGCCAGTTGCGCGTGCTGGCGAAGAGCAACATGGCGAAAGGCCATCTTGTGATTGTGTTCGTTGGCGAGCAGGCGACGCTGATCCTGCCCGATCAGGATGTGCCGCTCGGCGTCCTCTCGCTCGACCAGGTCATCTCGGTGACGCTGGAGCCGGGCGTCGGTGGCGGCGTCTACGAGCTCAAAATCTTCAACCGACGCACAACGGCTGACGGGCAGACGTTGGAATTGGCGTCTTCATCCCGGCATCCCGTGAGGGCGGCCGCTTAGGCCAAGCCCGCTGACGCCAAGCCCGCTGACGCCAAGCCCGCTTACGCCAAGTCCTGCCAAGCGTGGCGGCCGGCTGCGGGAGCTGCCGGCCCGGCGCTCGGGATTAGGTCTAAATACTTGCCGAGATCGGCTTTTTCGCACCTCTACGGCGTTGCACCCTCAATTTGATTTTGGCAAGCTTGTGGCTGACTAAAGCCGCCTGCGGGCGGCTTTGTTCAAAATCAAGGCGCCGCACCGCACGACGGACAACAAAAGGCGCCGGGGGTCGTACATCAAGGATCTGAGGCAAAAATCAAATGACAGCATTATGGTTGATAGTGCTCTGCGGAGTGCTTTCCGTCGTCTACGCGATTTGGGCGACGTCTTCGGTGTTGAGTGCAGATGCGGGGTCGCCGCGCATGCAGGAGATCGCGGGAGCGGTGCGTGAAGGCGCACAGGCCTATCTCCGGCGCCAGTACACCACGATCGGCATCGTCGGCATCGTCATCTTCGTGCTGCTCGTCTATTTCCTCGGCCTTTATGTCGCGATCGGTTTTGCCATCGGCGCCATCCTGTCGGGGGCGGCCGGCTTCATCGGCATGAACGTCTCGGTTCGCGCCAATGTGCGCACCGCCCAGGCCGCCACGACGTCGCTCGCCGGCGGCCTCGAGCTCGCCTTCAAGGCAGGCGCCATCACCGGCATGCTGGTGGCGGGTCTCGCGCTGCTCGGCGTGACCCTCTATTTTGGCTTCCTGGTTCACTCGCTGAAGCTTGCGCCCGATAGCCGCACGGTGGTCGACGCCATGGTGGCGCTCGGCTTCGGCGCCTCGCTGATCTCGATCTTCGCCCGTCTCGGCGGCGGCATCTTCACCAAGGGTGCTGATGTCGGCGGCGACCTCGTCGGCAAGGTCGAGGCCGGCATCCCCGAGGATGATCCGCGCAACCCCGCCACCATCGCCGACAATGTCGGTGACAACGTCGGCGACTGCGCCGGCATGGCGGCCGACCTGTTCGAGACCTATGCGGTGACCGCCGTCGCCACCATGGTGCTCGCGGCGATCTTCTTCGCCAAGACGCCGATCCTCGCCAACATGATGACCCTGCCGCTCGCCATCGGCGGCATCTGCATCATCACGTCGATCATCGGCACGTTCTTCGTGAAGCTCGGGCCGAGCCAGTCGATCATGGGCGCGCTCTACAAGGGCCTGATCGCAACCGGCGTCCTCTCGCTGATCGGCATTGCCGTGGTGATCTACTACCTGATCGGCTTCGGCAAGCTCGAAGGCGTCGATTATACCGGCATGGCGCTGTTCGAGTGCGGCGTGGTCGGCCTGGTCGTCACCGCGTTGATCATCTGGATCACCGAATACTACACCGGCACCGACTATCGCCCGGTGAAGTCGATTGCGGCGGCGTCGGTGACCGGCCACGGCACCAACGTGATCCAGGGTCTGGCGATCTCGATGGAGGCGACGGCGCTGCCCGCGATTGTCATCATCGCCGGCATCCTCGTCACTTACAGCCTTGCCGGCCTGTTTGGCATCGCGATCGCGACCGCTACCATGCTGGCGCTGGCCGGCATGATCGTCGCGCTCGACGCGTTCGGTCCGGTGACCGACAACGCCGGCGGCATCGCCGAGATGGCGGGCCTGCCAAAAGAGGTGCGCAAGTCGACCGACGCGCTCGACGCGGTCGGCAACACCACCAAGGCGGTGACCAAGGGTTACGCGATCGGCTCCGCCGGTCTCGGCGCGCTGGTGCTGTTCGCGGCCTACAACCAGGACCTCAAGTTCTTCATCGCTGACTCCGCGAACCACCTCTACTTCAAGGGCGTCAATCCGGACTTCTCGCTGAACAATCCTTACGTGGTGGTGGGCCTGCTGTTCGGCGGCCTGCTGCCATATCTGTTCGGCGCGATGGGCATGACGGCCGTGGGCCGTGCGGCCAGCGCGATCGTGGAAGAGGTGCGTCGGCAGTTCCGGGAGAAGCCGGGCATCATGCAGGGCACCGACAAGCCTGATTACGGCAAGGCGGTCGACCTGCTGACCAAGGCGGCGATCAAGGAAATGATCATCCCGTCACTGCTTCCGGTGCTGTCGCCGATCTTCGTCTACTTCGTGATCTACGCGATCGCGGGCGGCGGCCCGGCCGGCAAGTCGGCGGCGTTCTCGGCGGTCGGCGCCATGCTGCTCGGCGTCATCGTCACCGGCCTGTTCGTCGCGATCTCGATGACCTCGGGCGGCGGCGCCTGGGACAACGCCAAGAAGTACATCGAAGATGGCCACTACGGCGGCAAGGGCAGTGATGCCCACAAGTCCGCGGTGACCGGCGACACCGTCGGCGATCCCTACAAGGACACGGCCGGCCCCGCGGTGAACCCGATGATCAAGATCACCAACATCGTGGCTTTGCTGCTCCTGGCGATCCTGGCGCACTGAGGCACGATATCGCGTCGAACCAGGACCCCCGTGGCGCAGGCTGCGGGGGTCCTTGCTTTTGGGACGGCCGGGCGCCGTGCTTTCAGCCTCGTTCTGGCCCGGAGCGCCCGTACCGGTTACCGGGAGCAGCAGGGCCGGGGTGGATCCCAGCACCGTATTTAAGGTTGCTTAACCGCCTGCATTCTAGAGTTTCGAGAGGTTTCTGACGGCATTTCAGCAACGTTCCGGATTGCGCATGTGGGGCGGTCCCATGTCGTGGACGGCGCGATGCGCTCTCAACGTGCTCGGGCGCGCCTTGCCTGTCGACTGCAAGAGGAGGTCCCGTTGCGTGCGCTCCCAATGAACGAGATTGAGCGGGCACTGGCGGCGCACCCGGACGTGGCGGACGCCGTCATGAGCGTCGAGGAGAGCCACGATGGCCGCCAGTTCAAGGTCGCTTTCGCGGCCATTCATCCCGATCGTCTGAGCGCCGGCAAGGCGAAGCGCCTTCAGGCCGAGACGGATCGCAGAGTGACGCAATGGCGTCGGGCTTTCGACCAAGTGTATCGCCACAGCCCTGACAGTGTCGCGCCGTCATTCGTGGGCTGGACCAGCAACTTCACCAATAAGCCCATTCCCGAAGCCGAAATGATCGATTGGCTGGATTGCACGATCGAGCGCATTCGGGCTCTCGGTGCGAGACGGATATTGGAGGTCGGGTGCGGGGTTGGATTGCTCGTCGAAAGGCTCGCGCCCGGGTGTGAGGTCTATTGCGGGACCGATCTCTCGCCAGTGGCGGTTCACCGATTGCGCGCCTTTGCGCAGTCGAAGGCCGAGCTTCGGCATGTCGAATTTCTCGAGCGGGAGGCCACGGATCTCGGCGGCTTGTCGCCGCAATCGTTCGACGCGGTGGTGATCAACTCGGTCGTGCAGTACTTCCCCGGCATCGAATATCTGCACACGGTGCTGGAAGAGGCCGTCAAGCTGGTGGCTCCCGGCGGTCATATTTTCGTCGGCGACGTTCGCAACCTCGAGCTCTTGCCGGTCTTCCACCGTGAGGTTCAATCCACAAAAGCGTCGGCGGGCGCCACGCCTGCGTCGCTCGAGCGCAAGATCCTGCTGTCGATTGCCCAGGAGCGCGAGCTGGTTATCGACCCCCAGTATTTTAGAGCGATCTCCGAATCCATTCCGCAGATTTCGGCTGCCGAAATCCAGCTCAAGCGCGGATCGAGCTATGAGCTGACCCGGTATCGGTACGATGCGGTGCTGCGTGTCGATCCCGAGGCTGTTTCTGCGCGCGGCATGAGCCGGGGCCTCGCGCCGCAAACGGAACCCTGGATCAGCGAGGGGAGGCCGTTGGCGACCGACCCGATGGCTGCCGCGTTCCTCCAGCAACTCGGCATGGAGCTCAGCGAGGCGTTGCGGGGGGCAATTCTCCGAGGAGCAATTGCCCGCGGCCGTGATTGCACTGAGCCAGCGCGATTTTGCCGACATGATGCCGGCGCCTTCGATCGTGCCTGATGATCCCGTCCACCAGGAGCAGGTTGAGGCCTAAGATGACGGCTCATAATCTGGCGCTGCATTTTGAACAGGTCGTCGCGTCCTCGCCGGACGCCGTCGCCCTGCTCTGCGAAGGCGAGAGCTTCACCTTTTCGGAGCTCAACAGTTCCGCAAACCGGCTGGCGCGATGGCTGACCTCGCAAGGCGTCGACAGGGGCGCGGTGGTCTGTCTCGAGTTGCCGAAGATGGCCGAAGCCTATGCTCTCGCCATGGCTTGCATCAAGATCGGAGCGCCGTATGCGTTCCTTGATCCGGCTGCCCCCGCGGAACGCGCCCGGCTGATGCTGGAGCGATGCCGCCCGGCGCTGATTGTCAGTGTGCGCGAGGGATTTGGCGCGCGGGCAGTGATTGGCGATGCCGACGCCCGCGCGGCCTTGCGTGATGCCGTGTCGCGCCTTGACGATTCGAACCTGCCGCAAACCGCTTTGATCACCGGGGTTGATCCGGCCTACGTGATGTTCACGTCGGGCTCGACGGGCGAGCCGAAGGGCGTGGTCATCCCGCATCAGGGCGTGCTTCACCTGATCGCGTGGGCGAAGCACGATCTTGGCATTGGATCCGGCGATCGGTTGACGAATGTCAATCCGATCTACTTCGATAATTCAGTCTTCGACATCTATGCCGGATTGCTGAACGGGGCCGCGATCGTTGCGCTCGACGCGCTGAAGGGGCGGCCTCCGGCCGAGCTAGTGTCGGAGATCACGAAGCATCAGTGCACGTTCTTCTTCGCCGTTCCGACACTCTTCATGTTCCTGGACTCCATGCACCTGTTGAGTCCCGATTGGCTGCCGAGCGTCAGCCGGTTCATGTTCGGCGGCGAGGGATTTCCGCTGGCGCGACTTCGCCGGTTCTATGACGCGTTCGCCGGCAAGGCGAAGTTGATCAATTGCTATGGCCCGACCGAAACAAGCTGCATCTGCAGCGGTTTCGAGATCGTCGAATCCACCTTCGACACCGTCGAGGGGTTGGCTCCCTTGGGGAAGCTCAATCCCAATTTCAGCTACCGGATTCTGGACGACGACATGAAACCCGTTCCCGCAGGCACGGCGGGCGAGCTGTGGCTGGGAGGTCCGGGCGTTGCGCTCGGCTATATCAACAATCCGCAAGAGACCGCTCGTCGCTTCCGTCAGGATCCATTGATTGAGGGCTACCGATCGATCCTTTATCGCAGCGGTGATCTGGTCGAGGCCGAAGCTGGCACTGGTGTGCTCCGCTTTCGTGGCCGTGCCGACAATCAGGTCAAGCTTCGGGGATACCGGGTCGAGCTCGAGGAGATCGATCACGCGCTGGTCGCATGCAAGGGGGTCACGCGTGCGCTGGCCGTCGTGCTTCACGATGCCGGAGGCGCAAGCCGGCTACTGGCCGCCTATGCGGGTGCGAAAATGACGGAGAGCGAGTTGCGCCAGCACTGCGCCGCGCATCTTCCCGCCTACATGGTGCCGAGCCGGTTCATCTGGCTCGAAGACATTCCCGTCAACGCCAATGGCAAGGCGGACAGGCGCTCGGTGGCATCGCTGCTCGGTGAAGCTGTCGCAAGGGCCTCGTAGATGCCAAAGCCCGCAGCGTCCACACGCGTTGTCCGATGAGCGTCGAGAGCCAGCCCTATGATGGTGCGGCGACGGGTTTGCTCGCGAAGCCGCCATGGCGGCTGATCCCTCAAATCGATCGTGACCCGACACTCGTGGCGGGTGTGCAGGAGGCTCGCGGCCGCGTGTTGCTTTTCTGCGCGGTCGGGCTGCTGGCGTTGCTGTTCTGGCAGATCAATATCGACTTCTCGGCCGCGGGTCTGGCGCTGGCCTGCGCCTACGCGGGGCGATATCGGCGCGTCCTGATCTTTCTGGCGACCTTGCTCCTGCTTTGCAGCAACGGCTTCCTGGTCGACCGCGCGTTTCTTGCCCGGATGGCAATCGACGAAGGCGTTGCGGACCGGATCGACCAGCCGCTGCTTGACGCGGCCATGGTGGCCGTGACGTTTGTGCTGTTCTCGGGATTGCTGGCCATGCAAAGGGCGGGAGCCATCACGCTCCGCCGCCCGACGCTCAGCCTGCTACTCGCATTCCTGGCGCTTGTTGGCGTCACGCAGGCCAGTTTCATGGCCGGCACACCGCGCGTTCTGCTGTGGTCGTTCCTGATGACGTTTCAGCCGTATCTGTGGTTCCTTGCCTACGGTCTGATGGATTCGGTCAAGGATCGATCTCCGGTGTGGCAGCACCTGAGCGTTTTTCATCCCTTCTGGGGAGCGACGCTGACGCCGTTCGGCAAGGGACTGTCCTATCTCCGCCGCTTCGAGGCCAAGACGTCGGAGGAGCTCGCGGTCACGCAGCTCAAGGGCGTCAAGCTTGCGGCCTGGGTCCTGATCCTGGCGATCGGCAAGATCTGTATCGGCGAATTTGTCCACGGTCAGTTGCGGCTTCCGATGTTCGACGACAATTTGCTGCAATATCTCGCAGGTCATCCCCAGCCGCGCCTGGTGGGGTGGGCGAGCGTTGTGGTCTTCTTTGTCGACGATCTGCTGAGCATGACCGTGTTCGGCGGCACCATCGTCGCGACGGCGCGTCTCGCCGGTTTTCGGCTGTTGCGCAACACCTATCGTCCCCTGGAGTCGGCGACGCTGGCCGAGTTCTGGAACCGTTATTACTTCTACTACAAGGAGCTGCTGGTCGATCACTTCTTCTACCCGACCTTTGTTCGCTATTTCCGCGGCCATCGCCGGCTTCGCATGTTCTTCGCCACCTTTGCCGCGGCCTGTGTCGGCAATTTGCTGTTCCATTTCATCCGCGACATTCACTTCGTCGGCGAAATGGGGCTTTGGCGGGCCGTGATCGGCGAGCAATCCCACGCATTCTACACGTTCATCCTGGCCGTCAGCGTGGGGCTCTCGCAGATGCGTCGCGTACCGCAGCCGGCGCCGAAAGGATGGCTGCGCGGCCGTTTGCTGCCTTGCCTGTGGGTCTCCAGCTTCTTCTGTCTCATTCACATCTTTGATGCGCCGTTGGACCGTGAGCACTCGCTCTGGCAACGCGCCGAATTCCTGTTCTATCTCCTGGGAGTAACGACATGACCACGACAGCGCGCCCTGAAGTCAGATCGCGGATGCGGCACTACATCACGCAGCGCCTCATCATGAAGGGCGACAGTTCGCCGCTGAGTGACGACGATCTTCTGTTCACCAGCGGGCGTCTCGATTCACTCGACGCGGTCGAGCTGATCATGAGCATCGAGACCGATTACGGGATCAATTTCTCCGACATCGGTTTCGACCTGACGCGCCTGGACTCGATTTCGGCGATTGCCGGTCTGGTGCAGCAGCCGTCGGCCGAACCTGTCTGAAACCAGCCCGGAAGCAGGTCGGAGTTGCGGCACAGTGTTGTCCACCCGAGGAGCTACTGCACGTCCATCTGCAATCCTTCCTTCTGGATGATGCCGGCGAACTTCCTCGTCTCGGCGTCCACGAAGTCCGCAAATTGCTGCGGTGTGCCGTAGTCGGCGCGCGCACCCATGGCGGTAATCTGCTTCCTGATGTCGTCGCGCTCCAGCATCGCCTTGACCTGGAGATTGAGCGCGTCGAGCACGGGCGCAGGGACGCCCTTTGGCAGAAACACCGAGAACCACGACGACACGTCGAAATTCGCAAGCTCTGGTGCGCACTCCCGCATGGTCGGCAGGTTCGGTGCGAGCTCGCTGCGCTCGGTGGTGGTGACGCAAAGGCCGTTGAGCGTGCCGTTCTGCACCTGCGGCAGGCTCGGATAGAGATTGTCGAACAGGACCTGGATGTCGCCGGCGAGCGCGGCCTGGAGTGCGGGGCCTGCGCCGCGGAACGGGATGTGTGTCATCTTCAGCCCGGTGAGCTGGAGGAACCAGGCGCCGGTGAGGTGAGGGCTCTGGCCGACGCCTGACGAGGCGTAGCTAAGCTTGTCCGGATTGGCCTTCAGATAGGCGATCAACTCGGCGACCGACTTGATGTCGGTCTTCGGATGCGCCGACACGATGTTGGGGATCCGGATCATGTTGGAGACGGGCTGGAGCTGGTCCGGCTTGTAGGTGAGGTTCTTGAAGATGCTGTAGGCGATCGCATTCGGACCGGGGTTGCCGATCAGAATGGTGTGGCCGTCGGCCTTGGAACGAACGACCTCGGCCGTCCCGATCGTGCCGCCGCCGCCCGAGCGGTTTTCCACGACTGCGGTCTGGCCCCAGGCGGATTGGAGATGAGCGGCGAGCAATCGGCCCATCACGTCGGTCGAGCCGCCGGCCGCAGCCGGCACGATGATACGGACGTTCTCGGTCGGCTTCCAATCGGCAAGGCTCGGTCGCGGCAGGATTGCTGCGGCCGTCAGGCCCGCGGCGCCGACGAGTACCCGACGGCGGGACAACAATCTCGTCCGAAGCTTCTTAGGCACCTATCCTCTCCCTGCTTTTTGTTTTGCAGAGAGCGTAGGGAACCGGGCGCACAACGGCAAGTCGCGTGCAAGCGCAAGCGCCGCGCGAAGAGCGTCACGACGCCGCAGGCAGACGGTGTCAGCTCACGATCTCAGTTGAAGCTGAGCAGCTTGAACAGCGGCGCGAGATAGCTCATCTCCTGACCCGACGTCGGCGTGGTGCGACTGATGGAGTCGAAGATCTTGCCGTCCTGGAGGCCGTAATTCGCAAGCCGGCGTACGCGCCGGTTCTTGTCGAAATAGATCGCGATCACGCGCTGATCGACCACCTTCTGGTTCATGAAGGCGACCACGCGCTCCGAGCGCTGCGAGATGTAATAGAACACCTCGCCGTCCAGCGTCGCGACGGTGGAGGGCGTGCCCATCACGATCAGCACCTGGTCCTGGCTCGCGCCGATCGGAATCTGCTCGAGCGCGCCGGGCGGCAGGATGTAGCCCTTCTGGAATTGTTCGCCGGTGCAGCCCGCAAGGGCGCCGCCGACCAGAGCCACGGCCACGAGCATGCGCCAGCGTGCATGAAGGCCGCGCCGCCGAGTTGCGCGCAGGCTGGTCTGGTTCGTTATCGTCATAGCGGAACTGATTCCGTCCCCTTGCGTCGCGCGAGGCGCTGAAGTACCGGGCGGAGGCTCTGAATGCAACTCGCGCGCGCCCGCTTGCGGAAACCACAATGCTTTGGCCGTTCAATCACTTCAGGAAACCCCGGCTAGCCCCGGCCGGCACCATTGAAGCCATCTATGGCATGATCGTGACGCAGGCGCGAGAACCCATATTTTACCGGGACTTGGGCGTGCCTGATACGGTTAACGGCCGTTTCGACCTGTTGTTGCTGCACCTCTGGCTGTTGCTGCGGCGGCTGCGGACTGTCGTCCAGGGCGGTGCGGAGCTGTCGCAGGCCCTGTTTGATCGCTTTTGCGAGGACATGGACGACAATCTGCGCGAGATGGGCGTGGGCGACCAGACCGTCCCGAAGCGGATGCGGGCGTTCGGCGAGGCTTTTTACGGCCGCGTCCAGGCTTACGACCAGGCGATCGCGGCGGGCACGGAGGCGCTGGCGCAAGCGATCTGCAAGAATATCTTGAATGGCTCAGGGCTGGATCAGGCGAGGCGGCTCGCCGCCTATGCGGAGGTGGCTGATGCCGATCTCGGCCAGGCCGGCGATTCCGCCCTGTTGCAAGACTCTTTCAGGTTTCCCGCGCCGCTTCGGGAGGATGAGACGTCATGAACCGATCGATGACCGGGTCCGGACCGGATCCCTGGCGTTCACCCGTAACGGTGGCGCAAATTCCCGATACGGGGCTTCACCGTGAGCTCGAAGCTTCGGCGGCCGAGCGTCGGGCCATGGCCGATCTCGCCGGCCTGCGCGACATTCTGTCGGCCCATGCCGATTTCGACGTCGAGCCGAAGAGCGGCGGCCGGGTCCAGGTCACTGGCCGGGTCCGGGCTAGGGTCGGCCAGACCTGCGTGGTCACGCTCGATCCGATCGAGAGCGAAATCGACGAGGAGGTCGATCTGACTTTTGCGCCTGAGGCCGAGACGCGGCGGCTGGAGGACCTGATCGAGCAAGGGCAGGACGACGACGGGGAGCCGTCGGAGGTCGCCGATCCGCCCGAGGCCATCGTCAACGGGATCATCGACCTCGGCCGGATTGCGACCGACGCGCTGTTCCTGGCGATCGATCCTTATCCCCGCAAGCCGGGTGTCGTGTTCGAGACTGAAGTCACTGCTCTCGATCCCGAGGACCATCCGTTCGCGGCGCTCAAGGCGCTCCAGGACAACCAGCAGGGCAAGAAGAAAGGCAAATAGCTGGGCATTCCCCCGTAAGACCGCTGTCCCGCGTGGCGTGAGGTCCTTACTGGACCGGTTTGAAAGGCCGGCTCATCCGTTTGATTATTATGATATTTCTATAAATCTGAGCGCCGGCCAGCAGGTCGCCCTTAGTCCAAAAGGCTGGGGGCAAGAGGTTGTTTCGGGATAACAAAACGCTATTGTCGCGCCCCGGTCCGGGTGCGGCGTGGCGCTTGGCCGGTCGCCATGTCCATGGCGAACCCATTTTGCGGCCCGCTCGTTCAGGACCGCACCAGACCAGGTTTCCGGGACTTTTATGCCAAGCAAGGTTCGCATCGCGCTGGACGCCATGGGGGGCGACGACGGCGCTGCCGTGGTCATTCCAGGCGCAGCCATTTCCCTCGCGAGGCATCGGGACACTGAATTCCTGCTGGTTGGGGACCGCGCCAGGATCGAGCCCGAGCTCGATCGGCATCCCCAGCTCAAGGCCGTATCGAGGATTATCCATACCGACGTCGCCGTCAGCGGCTCGGACAAGCCGAGCCAGGCCCTGCGACGCGGCCGCAAGACCTCCTCGATGTGGCTCGCCATCGACGCGGTGAAGAAGGGGGAGGCCGATGTCGCGGTCTCCGCCGGCAACACCGGCGCGCTGATGGCGATGGCCCGGTTCCATCTGCGCACCCTGCCTGGCATCGATCGCCCGGCCATTTCAGCGATATGGCCGACCACGCGCGGCCAGTCAGTGGTGCTCGATCTCGGCGCCACGATCGGGGGCGATGCGCGCCATCTGGTGGCGCTCGCGGTGATGGGCGCAGCCATGGTGAGCGTGGTGTTCGACAAGAAGCGCCCCACGGTCGGCCTGCTCAACATCGGGACCGAGGAGATCAAGGGGCACGAGGAGATCCGCGAGGCCGCCGAGATGCTGCGCGCGATGAACCTGCCGGAACTCGAATATATCGGCTTTGTCGAAGGCGACGGCATCGGCAAGGGGATGGCCGATGTAATCGTGACCGAGGGCTACAGCGGCAACATCGCGCTCAAGGCCGCCGAGGGAACCGCGCGCCAGATGGCGGAATTACTTCGTCACGAGATCCAGCGGAGCTGGCTCTCCAAGATCGGCTATGTGTTTGCCCGCAATGCCTTCCAGGCCCTGCGCGACAAGATGGACCCGAACAAGTCGAACGGTGGGGTTCTGCTCGGGCTGAACGGGATTGTGGTCAAGAGCCACGGCGGAATCAACGCCGAAGGCTTTGCCTATGCGATCGATGTTGGCTATGAGATGGCTCACTACGATCTCCTGAACAAGATCAATCAGATGCTCAACCGCGAGGGTAGTGCACTCAATTCCGTGCAGACCGCGCAGGAGGCTGTTTCGTGACTCAAATTCGTTCGGTCGTGCTCGGCTGCGGCTCTTATCTGCCGGAGCAGGTGGTGACCAACGCCCAGTTGGCGGCGCGTATCGACACGTCCGACGAATGGATCGTCCAGCGCACCGGCATTCGCGAACGGCACATTGCGGCCGAGGGCGAATTCACCTCCCATCTGGCGATCAAGGCGGCGCAGGCCGCGCTTGCCGATGCCGGCGTGGATGCGCAATCGATCGAGCTGATCGTACTCGCGACCTCGACGCCCGATAACACCTTCCCTGCAACGGCGGTCGCCGTGCAGCACGGGCTCGGCATCAACCATGGTGCGGCGTTCGATCTGCAGGCCGTGTGCTCGGGCTTCGTGTTCGCGCTGGCCACCGCCGACAATTTCCTGCGCACCGGCGCCTTCAAGCGCGCGCTGGTGATCGGCGCCGAGACGTTCTCGCGCATCCTCGACTGGAACGATCGCGGCACCTGCGTGCTGTTCGGCGACGGCGCGGGCGCCGTTGTGCTGGAGGCACAGGAGCAGCCGGGCAAGGCTGCCACCGACCGCGGCGTGGTGACGACGCATCTGCGCTCTGACGGCCGGCACAAGGCAAAACTGTTCGTCGACGGCGGGCCGTCCTCGACCCAGACGGTCGGTCACCTCCGCATGGAGGGCCGCGAGGTCTTCAAGCATGCGGTCGGCATGATTACCGACGTGATCGTCGACGCCTTCCAGGCGGCCGGGCTCAATGCCGACAGCATCGACTGGTTCGTGCCGCACCAGGCCAACAAGCGAATCATCGACGCCTCCGCGCACAAGCTCCATATCGCGCCGGAGAAGGTGGTGCTGACGGTGGACCGCCACGGCAACACCTCGGCGGCCTCTATCCCGCTGGCGCTGTCGGTGGCGCGCAAGGACGGCCGCATCAAGCGCGGCGACATGGTTCTGCTGGAGGCCATGGGCGGCGGCTTCACCTGGGGCTCGGCGCTGGTGCGCTGGTAAAGCCACATCAGATAAAATTTTGCCGGAATCTGCGCCGATATCGATGCGTCTGCATTGATGAACGGTGTTGACCGCCGTAACGTAAGTTCATAATTTCAGACAACAATTGTTCGCCGTGATGTGGGGCAGGGCGATGACCGATCAAAGTAAAACCGTAACGCGTGTGGATCTCTGCGAGGCCGTCTACCAGAAGGTGGGCCTGTCGCGGACGGAATCGTCTGCGTTCGTGGAACTCGTGCTGAAGGAAATCACCGATTGCCTTGAGAAGGGCGAGACGGTGAAGCTGTCCTCGTTCGGCTCCTTCATGGTCCGCAAGAAGGGCCAGCGCATCGGCCGCAATCCGAAGACCGGCACCGAGGTGCCGATCTCGCCGCGCCGGGTGATGGTGTTCAAGCCGTCGGCGATCCTGAAGCAGCGGATCAACGCCCAGCACCGCACCAATGGCGATGCCAGCAAGACTCAACCCGAGGCGTAACCGCCATTCGGAAAGGACGGGCATTTGGACAAGGCGCCGGATGCGTTCCGAACCATCAGCGAAGTAGCGCAGGAACTCGACATTCCGCAGCACGTGCTGCGGTTCTGGGAGACCCGCTTCTCCCAGATCAAGCCGATGAAGCGCAGCGGCGGACGCCGCTATTACCGCCCTGACGATGTCGACCTGCTCAAGGGCATCCGCCGCCTGCTCTACGGCGAGGGCTACACCATCCGCGGGGTGCAGCGGATCCTGAAGGAGCACGGCGTCAAATCGGTGCAGGGCTTGGCCGACGGTGCAGCCGCGGTCTCGTTCGGGGCGATCGAGGACGCCATCGGCGCGAGCCTGATGGAGCCCGACGACGAGCCGCCCATCAAGGGCATCACGGATGCCGACGATGACGACTACCAGGGCGACGAGGAGGAAGGCATCGACTTCCGCTTCACGGAGGTCGACGACGAGGAAATCCTCACCACTTTCCGCAAGGGCGGCACATCAGCCGCGCCGGCCGGCCCCAGCGCGCTGGACCGGGAACGGCTGGGACGGGTGCTCGCCGATCTGGTCGCCTGCCGGGAAATGCTGGATCAGGCGCTGAAGGACGGTTGACCGCGCTTTACCTCAGCTTTGCGGTCAGTTCCGGAGCTTTGAGCGAAGACACCAAAATGGTGTGGCTCTCCTTGCGCATCGCTCCGATCCTAGCTAATGGAACGACGTTCGGAGCGTGGCGCAGCCCGGTTAGCGCACTAGTCTGGGAGACTAGGGGTCGGAGGTTCAAATCCTCTCGCTCCGACCATTTTCTTCAGAGAATGGCCAAGTGCTTGCGCGATCGCGGGATCGGCAAGCGATCGGCTGTCCTTCAAGCAATCCGTTGTTAGTAGCTGGCGGTCAGCACCCGCCGCGCGGACAGGACAGGTCCGCAGGAGGCTTGCCACGAGCCCAGGTCGGGACGGCGAAGGCAAGTTGATACTGTCCCATCGTGTCCACGAGGGAGGCTTGCGCGCTTTGGAGGCGTTTGGTCAGCCCGCCGACGTTGAGGTCCAGCGTTGCGTCGATGGCCAAAAGCGACATCGAGACGCACGCAACGGTCCCTGCGATGGCGATCGCCTTCCATTCTGGTGACTGAATCATCTGACTTTGTCAGGTAATTACCTTCCGTGCAGGATTCAACCCCGGCATAGCTTGGCGCACGCTTTCTTGAATTGCGGCAGTTAGGTAACGAGGTGAGGCGTGTCGCTCTGGTCGCCCGCGAATCGATCGCGGCCTTGATTCGATGACGTCCAGCGACGACCTGGTTCAGGAACGAATGCTAGGCGGATGGCCGCAGATATCCCACCACCATCCGCGTCGTCTCATCCACCAACGTCCGCACGATCTTGTCCGGCAGCGTCTCGGCCTGGTTCAGTACCGTGTTGTGCGCGACGGCTTCGATGGCGCTGACGCAGATGAAGGTCGCGACATCGAGGTCGATCCTGCGCATTTCCTTGCGACGGCTGTCGAGATAGGCGCGCACGAGCGCGTGGACCTCGCGGTTGAAGGCTTCGACGTCGAGCTTGCCCGCGCGCGGGATCTGCTCGGCGAGCACGCGATGCAGTTTGGGGTTGATGCGGTGCGCGTCGATCGCGACGGTGACGAGGCGACGCACGGCTTTCTCGATCGGCATGTCGGCAACCTCGAGGAGCGTTGCACGGACGATCGCCATGATCTCCTCGTTGTGACGATCGATCACGGCCGCGACGAGCGCCTCCTTGCTTGGGAAATATTGATACAGCGAGCCGACGCTGACGCCGGCGGCCTCGGCGATCCGGTTGGTGCTCGTCTTCTCGAAACCGTCCTTGACCAGAATGCGAGCAGTCGCCTCGACCAGCGCGTCGACGGTGGCGCGGGATCGCCGCTGCGAGGCGCTTTTTCGGGGTTTTGTCGGCGCTTTGTGGGCCACGGCCTTGTGATCCGAATGCGAGTTGGAAAAGCGAGCGAATGCTCGCATTATAACGGCAAGTGGCGGCGGGTCAGCAAGCCTCTTTGTCGCCGCGTCGGACGAGCCAGATGGGGATGTGGCCATGAGCGTTGCCAGGATCGTATCGGCCTTGCAGTTTTGCCCTGAGGGTTGCGTGTTCAGTCCGCGCGCCCGGCGCGATCCCGCGCCGAGCCTGCAGAGCCGGCTGTTCAACTTGCTGCTGCGGCAGCTTCCCTACAAGCAGCAGCTCGCCTCCGCGGAAGCCGTGCAGGCACGTGTGCAGAAACTCGCGCTGGAGCCTGCATCATTCGAGCCGACGGGTTTGGGGCCCGGCGTCGATGCGATGCTGACCAAGATGGGCGGCTGGCCGGTCTATTACACCGCGCCGTCGTCGGGCCATGAGGGCTGCAACTTCGTCATGTTCCTGCATGGTGGCGGCTACATCAACGAGATCGTGCCGGCGCATTGGCGCTTTGTCGGCCAGATGACACGCGAAGCGGGCGTCGTCTGCGTCGTGCCGATCTACCCGTTGGCGCCGCGCGCCACTGCGAAGGATGTCGTGCCTGCGACGGCCGAGCTGTTGCGGATGCTGCTGGAGGATGCGGGGCAGGCAAAGGTCACGGTGGTCGGCAATTCGGCCGGCGCGGGTCTTGCGCTTGCGGCGTGCCAATGGCTGCGCGATCGCGGTCACCGCCAGCCGAACCGGCTGGTGCTGATCTCGCCTGGAGCCGACGCGTCTGTCAGCCGCCCCGAGCAAGCGGAGATCGCCGCGCGCGATCCGATCCAGGACATTCCCGGCATCATCGAGGCCGGGCGGCTCTATGCCGGCGAGCTCGATGTCGGCCATCCCTTCGTCAGCCCGCTCAACGGCGCGTTCAGAGAGCTGGCGCCGATGACGATCTTTTCGGGCACACGCGATCTGCTCTACCCTGACAGCGTCGATCTCGCCGCGCGAGCACGATCAGCTGGTGTGCCGGTCGAGTTGCATCTGTGGCGGAACCAGCCTCACAATTACGCGCTGATGCCGACGCCGGAGGGCCGGCGGGCGCGTGCGATGATTTTGGGTGCGGTGGTTTAAGAGGGAGCGTGACTGGTGTCACGCTGCGCGCTGCCTCGCGCGAGACTTTGGTGCTGCGAGACCTTGGCGCCGGTCGTGCCGCGCGGAGGGACGGTGCGGCCCCCGGGGGGCGTCTCCTCGGTATCGGTAGTTTTGCGGGGCCTTAGGCGTGCCCCTTGATCTCGTAGTGACCCGGCACGCACTTGTAGCGCTCGAGGCGCCAATTGACGTGATAGATCGGATGCTCGTCCATCCATTTTGCGAGCGGGGCCTGTGCACCGACTGCACATGCCATCATCGACATGTCGGGCGTCATGTTGCTGTCGGTCACGATTTCCTCGACGCAGCTGCCCGAGGCAGCAGCGCCAAGCCGGCAGAGCACGGCAACGACGGTTATGAACATTCCAGTCACCTCATCGGTAGTTTCGACCACGAGGAGGATGCAAGCCGAGTGCCACAGCCTGTGTCGGAAACGACACGCCGGCCGGGCCTGCTCGCCCCAGTGCCCCATTTGACGATTCGGATTGTAAAAAAATTGCTCCTGAACCGAAGCCGGACAAATACGGGAACCGCAGGGGAATCGATCCGTAGGAATGCTGGATTTCAGGGGCAGCTTCGCGCCGCCAGCGCTTCTCAGGTCTCGCGCAGCCGATAGGCTTCTCGTGGACACCCGCCGAGAGAGCGGGCCGCCACGAGGGTTTTGGAAACGCGAGGGCAGACCATGAAGGCACGACCGACCGGCGTGATCCCGCCGATGACGACACCGTTTCGGAGAGACGGCGAGATCGACTACAAGCTCGTTGCGCCCCAGGTCGACTGGATGATCGGTGCTGGTGCACATGGGGTCGCGGCCGGTGGTTCGACCGGCGAGGGTCACACGCTCGACCACGAGGAATATCGCGACCTGATCGACGCGACGGTCGAGGCGGTGAACGGACGCATTCCGGTCATTGCCGGCATCATCGTCGATTCCACGCGCGATGCGATCCGCCGCGGCAAGCTGGTGCGCGACATGAATGTCGCGGCCCTGCAGGTGACGCCGGTGCATTATCTGTTCAAGCCGGATGACGAGGCGATGGTGGCGCATTTTCGCGCCATGGCTGAAGAAACCGGCATGCCCATCATCATCTACAATGTTGTGCCGTGGTCATACCTGTCGCCGGCGCTGCTGACGCGGATCATGACCGAAGTGCCGCTGGTGGTCGGCGTCAAGCAGAGCGCGGGCGATTTAAAACTGTTCGCGGACCTCATGATGATGGCGCCGGACAAGCTGATCTACAGCGCGGTCGATGCGCTGATGTATCCGTCCTACACGCTCGGCGCCCACGGCTCGATCGCCGCGATCCTGACCGCTGCGCCGCATGCTTCCGTGGCGCTGTGGAATGCCGTGAAGGCGGGCGACCATCCGCGCGCGCTCGAGCTGCACAAGAAGCTGCTGACACTGTGGAACGCGATCATTGCCGACAATCTGCCGGCCTGCACGCGTTACGCGCAGACGCTGCAGGGCCTGCCCAGAACCTATCCGCGTGCGCCAATGCCGGAGGCTTCACCCGCGCAGCAGGCGGCGACCCGCAAGGCGCTGGATGCGCTCGGCGCGCTGGACGGGCCGCAGATCGAGGCAGCCGAATAGTCCGCACGCCGAAATAACTGATGTCGAGACACAGCGCCGATCCGCTTTTACCTGCGGATGCGGCGCTGCTACATTTTGCGCGCGTCGCATGCGCGGCGCGCCAACGACGAAGAAACAGTCCGACAAGGGGAGGGGCCGAAAGTCCCATGAAGGAATTTGCTGGAAAGATCGCAGTCATCACCGGTGGCGGCACGGGCATGGGGCGGGAGCTCGCGCGGCAGCTCGTGGCCGAGGGCTGCAACGTTGCGATGTGCGACGTGTCGGAAGCCGCGATGGCCGAGACCAAGCGGCTGTGCGAGGTCGAGAAGCTTCCGCAGGGCCTGCGCGTGACCACCCATGTCGCCGACGTCTCGATCGAAGATCATCTCAAGCGTTTTCGCGACGAGCTCGCCGAGCAGCAGAAGACGGACAAGATCCATCTGCTGTTCAACAATGCCGGCATCGGCGGCGGCGGCAGCCTGTTCACCAACACGCGCGAGCAGTGGGAACGCACCTTCAACATCTGCTGGGGCGGCGTCTATCTCGGCGTCCGCACCTTCCTGCCGATGCTGGTTGCGGCGGACGAAGCCCACATCGTCAATACCGCCAGCGTCAACGGCTTCTGGGCCTCGATCGGCATGGGCCAGGCGCACACCGCCTACAGCTCGGCGAAATTTGCGGTGAAGGGATTCACCGAAGCGCTGATCAACGATCTCCGCCTGCACGCCCCGCATGTCAAATGCTCGGTGGTGATGCCCGGCCATATCGGCACCTCGATCGTCTCCAATTCGCGCAAGGTGCAGAGCGGCGACGGTTCGGAGCGTCTCAACGCCGACGAGGTCGCGCTGACCCGCAAACGCATGGTCGCGGCCGGTGTGCCAGATGCTGACAAAATGTCGGACGAGGACATCCGGGCGGTGTTCACCGAGCGCGCCCGCAGCTTCCTCGAGGATGCACCGACGACCGCTGCGCAGGCTGCCAAGATCATCCTGGATGGCGTCAAGGCAGAGCGGTGGCGCATACTTGTGGGGGATGACGCAAAGCGTCTCGACGAGCGTGTCCGCGCGACGCCCGAGCAGGCCTATGACCGCGCGTTCTACGAAAGCTTTACCCAGGAGGTCGGCTGGCGGCTTGGCTGACGCGCTTTGGCGGAGGCGGTCGATAACGGCGCGCGTAGGTAGGCATGATCATCGTCATCGCAAGGGGTAGGCAACACATTTTACTCGGGATTTGTGGCCGCCCCTTGCTTATCTTAATGACCTTATGACGCAACGGAATGTGACTCATGCAATGATATTCCCGCGTTCAAGCGATGGTGATCTTGTTCGGGTCCCATTCGGCCTGCCGCAGCTTGGTCGGTGAACTAAAATAGTTTAGTGAATCAGGGGTAATGCCACTATAGAGCGCCGCTCCGATGATACCCGCATGCCTCTCCGACGATTTCATCCTCTGCCCGGAGAGAGAGGATATCTCCGCTGAGTTCACCCGGTTGCTGACCGCGGCACAAGAGGGCGGCGCCACCATCGCCGAATGCCTGATGATCGCGCGGCAGCTCAAGCGCGGCGACGAACAGTCCTGGCATCGCGAGTGGAAGAAGCTGGCCCAGGCCAACAGGCACCGTGCCGAGGCGGCCTTCGCGGAAGGCCACATGGTCACCGCGCAGCGCAATTGGCTGCGCGCGATGAACTATTACGGCGCGGCTGCGATGCCGCTCGATCCCGCCGACGAGCGCCGCTGGGTCGCGGTGCTCGCGATGCAGGAATGCGCTCGCCGTTTCCTCACGGCGCGCGGGCCTGCCGGCGAAGTCGTGACAATCCCGTGGGTCGAAGGGCATTCGTTGCAGGGCTATTTCCTGCCCGCGCCTGCGGCGAGCGGTCGCGCACCGACCGTGATCTGCATCGGCGAGCCCGGGCATCGCAAGGAAGAATTCCTGGTCAAGCTGGCCCCGCATGCACGCGAGCGCGGCTTCTCGATGCTGGCGCTCGATCTGCTGGGCGACGAGCGCGACGATTACGTGGACGTGCTGCTGCAGCGTCGAGATATCGAGAGCTCGATTGCCAGCGTCATGGATTACCTGGAGCTGCGCAGCGATGTCGATTTCGATCGCGTTGCGATCGTGGCCGACGGGTGGGGCTCATCCTTCGTCGCGCGCGCCGTGTTGCAGGAGCCGCGGTTTGCTGCCGCCGTTTGCGATGGCGGTCTCTGGGATCTGCACGAGCGGTCGTTCTTTGCCAGCCGTTTCGCCATGAGAGACCTCAGCATCGTCCCGGTGCCGCATGCGCCGCTGATGGCTTCAAGCGCGGAATGCCCGGTGCTGATCACGCTGGGCGAGGACGGTTGGCTCGAGGCCGACCGGGCGCAACAGATCGTGCAGAAATCCCGGCTCGGCAGCTCGGACATCGTGCTGAAAGTGTTCACCGCAGCGGAGACCGGCGCGGCACAGGCGCATGCCGACAATCCGAGCCTTGCGAACGAATACATCTTCGACTGGCTCGAATCCCAGCTCGGCGCCACCGGCAAGCGTATCTGAGCGCGGCCTTCGAGCCGAGAATCGCCTCAGAAGTCCAGGGAGATTCTGACGCAGGCCTTCTCGAGCCGGCTCTTCAGCGTCGCGAGCTTGGCGGTGAATTCCGTCAGCTCGTTCTCGTCGAACTCCTGGAAGACGAATTCGCGAATCGTCTTGTACTGCTCGTTGAGGCTCGCGATGTGTTTCTGCGTTTTCTCGACCAGCGACAGCCGCACCACGCGGGCGTCGGTCGGTGAGGGGCGGCGGCGCAAGAGACCCTTCTTCTCCAGCAGCTTGGACTGGGTGGTGACGAAGGACGGGTCGACGTGAAGCAGCTTGGACACCACGTTGACGGGCACGCCATCGTCCTTGTCGAGATCGGAAATCGCCATCAGGATCAGCCATTGCGGTCCGCTGATGCCGAGCGTCCTGGCCCAGAACTGACGCAGCTCCTCCAGGTACATGTTGATCGAGGATATCTCCCAGGTGAATCGCCTGATGATATCGAGATTGCCGGCGGAGCGGAGGCGCGCCCCTTCTTTCCTCGTCGCTGACACAGCGTCACTCCCGCAAGCTGATTCATTCTCGCCAGTTTTCGCGGCGGGCATAGTCCACGCAAGTCTGCCCTGACGCAAGTGCAGAGCAGGGTAATTGTGTCACGGAAATTACAAATATGAGCGGGTCAGCATTTTCGCCCATCTCCGGTGTTGCGCCGCAGACACAGGGATAGTGAAACAACAAAGCTGATCTAATAAACTATTTTGATTAACGGAATGGTGCAGGCATATTGATCCGTGACGGTGGGGGGTTCTCGATCGTCCCGTTGCAGGTGGTTCGCTCACGTCCCTCGCGTCTCAAGCAGGTGCGTCCGAAAGCGCGAAGCGGCCGAGCGGATTTGATGAAGAGACGGGGATCTGGGGGGCCTTGCGGTCCGGTCTCCGTAAAATGAGCAACTTGGAGGTTTTAAATGAAAGTGGTGAAGAGCCTTTTGCTCGGCACTGCGGCGGGTTTGATCGCCGTCGGTGGAGCTCAGGCGGCTGATCTTCCGGTCAAGGCCAAGGCGGTCGAATACGTGAAGATCTGCTCGCTGTACGGTGCGGGTTTCTACTACATGCCGGGCACCGACACCTGCATCAAGTTCGGTGGTTACGTCCGCGCTGACGCGATTCTCGGCGGCGCCGGCGACTACGGCTTCAATAACAGCACGAGCTCTGCGAACGGTGGGTCGAACAACCGCCTGACCAACTACTACTACAGCCGCGCTCGTTTGGACCTCAACGTCGATACCCGCACTGCGACCGAATACGGCGTTGTGCGGACCTATGCCGACATGGTCTTCACCTATGATACGTCCAACGTCACCGGCAGCAACCCGTCGGCGATCTCGAGCAGCTCGGCTTCGCTCGGTCTCTACCACGCGTTCATCCAGTTCGCCGGCTTTACCTTCGGCCGCACGGTCTCGATCTTCGACGCCCCGTGGCAGAGCTATCCGGCTGGCGGTCCCGACAGCATTCCTGGCGGCTCCAACCACGTCAACGGCGTGAACCAGGTTGCCTATACGGCTGACTTCGGCCAGGGCATCACCGGTTCGCTCGCGTTGGAAGACGAAACGTCGGCGTCGAACGGCCAGTCGAATCTCTGGAACGTATCGTCCGGTACGGCCGCTCAGTTCGTGACCGGTGTCTATGGTGCCAACTCTTGGGGTGGAACACGTTCACCCGACATCATTGGTGCGGTCCGCGTTGATCAGGCTTGGGGTCTGGCCCAGCTGTCGGTTGTCGGCCATGACATCCATGCCGGCTATTACGGCGCGACGGAACCCAGCGGTCATCCCGGCGACAAGTGGGGCTGGGCTGTCCAGGGCTCGTTGTCGATCAAGAACATCCCGACCGGTGCGGGCGACTCCATCAACCTGCAGGCCGTCTATACGGACGGTGCGACACGCTACAACTTCCAGAGCCTGTTCCCGCAGAGCTTCTTCATGTTCGGCGGCAGCAGCTCGGCGTATCAGAGCATCGGCTTCGCCGGTCTTGCAGACGGCGTCTTCGGAACCGGTACCAGCATCGATACCGTCAAGACCTGGGGCGTCCGCGGTGGGTACACCCACAACTGGAGCCCGAACTGGGCGAGCGCCATTTACGGTGGCTATGCTTCGGCGAGCTATGGCTCGACCGGCAAGACCCTGATCTGCGCCAACTTCGCGACGATCGCCGTAGCCGGTGCAACCTGTAACCCGGACTTCAACTTCAGCGTTCTCGGCGTCAACACCGTGTGGACTCCGGTCAAGAACCTGGCGTTCACGGCTGACGTGAGCTGGTCGCGTCTGGATCAGAAGTACGCCGGCTCGATCACTGCTCCGGCGATCGCAACCGCTGCCAAGCCGGCTGCGGTGTATGAGCTGAAGGACCAGAACTCGGTCACGATGATGCTGCGCGCCCAGCGCAACTTCTGATCATCGATCGCGTCAGTTCGATCAGAGCCTCGGCGGGCAACCGCCGGGGCTTTTTTCTTGATCAATGCTGATTTTGTAAATCAGAAATCTCCTCCGCGGGCGACGAAGACGAGCTATGCGATTCGATCGCCACCAATTTTATTTACTTACCTGAGTTGGTCAGCTATATAGGGTTCAGCCGATTTCGAAAGTCACGGCTCTTAGCTTCACGCTAAGCCTCCAGAAACCTCCGGTAGTGCCCTGCCGGAGGTTTTTCGTTGTGGGGAGAAGGCACACGCCTTATCAGCGCATGACGCGCGCGCGGGAGTTCGGCCGATAGGCGATGCGGCTGTGGCCGGTGCAATAGGGCTGGCCGTCGTTCGCGGAATTGCCGCAGAAGCAAAAGTCCTCCGCGCCGGGCGTCGAGATCGGCCAGCGGCAGCGAGTCTCGTCGAGCTCCATCAGTGAGCAGCGGTTGGTGTCGTCGATCGGCCCAGTCACGGGTGCCGCGTCCGCTTCGCCGTAGATCGTGGCGAGCATTTCAAATTGCAGCCGGGGCACCGCTTTTGGCGCGCGTGGGGCGGAAGCCCTGTCCTGCAGCCTGCGCTCGTCGACCGAGCGACCACGTGTAAGATTGAGGCGCGACAGCTTGCCGATGACGGCGTTGCGGCTGACGCCGATGTCGGCGGCGATCTCGCGGCAGGACAGGCCGGCCTCGAAGTGTTGCTTCAGCAGTTCAATTCGTTCGTTGGTCCAGGTCGGAGAGAGCACAGGCATTTGTAACGGTCCCAGGTTGCGACATCTGGCCATCAGTCGCTCGAGCTCCGTCCGCTTCACGCTCGTCGCACGCTCACGTCCTGCCATTGTCGCGAATCGACAAAAGTCCGTCCTTGATGGCGAGACGGATGCCTTCCTCGATCAATGTCCGTGCGACGCCGGGAACGCTGGTGCCGTGGGTGCCCTGTCTCACCAGCTTTTCCAGATAGGTGATGGTCGAGAGCGCCAAAGTTACGGGAATGCGGTCAGTCTCGGCTTTTTCGGTGGCCATGGCCCGAACGCTAGCCTCTTACTCAGGTACATAAAAGTAACGATTAAGACTCTATTTAGGTTCAGGGGTAGAAGTCAAATCCGGGCTTTATCGGTGGCACAGCGCGTTGGAATCGCTCAGAAAAGTTGACGCGCGCCGGCGCGCCGCGCGGATTGCGGGCGGCGCGTGGCGTCAGCGGGGCAGGAGGTTCGTCCGGACTCAGCCGTGCACGATGGCCTTTTCGATCATGCAATGGATGCCCTTGGAGCCGTTGACGGTCTGGGTCACCCGCAGATCGGCCGCGAGGCTGCACAGCGTATAGGCGTCTTCGCGGGAGAGGTTTCGCGTTTCGCCGAGCAGAGCGATCATGTCGCGCAGCGCTCGTATCGCGCATTGGTCGAGGTCGGGGTCCATCGCCATGGTCATGTAGTGCGTCGGCGTCTCCGCGCGCGGATAGGAGAACCGCAAATCCTTGCGCAGCGTCAGGCGGAAGAGGCCCGAGAGCGCGGTCTCGATTGCGGTGACGCAGACCTCGCCGTCGCCCTGCACGCCATGGCCGTCGCCGCAGGAGAACATCGCGCCGGGGACGAACACTGGCAGATAGAGCGTCGCGCTGGCGCCGAGCTCCTTGTTGTCGAGGTTGCCGCCCATGGCGCGCGGGACGAGCGAGGAGATGCGGCCCCAGGCAGGGGGCGGCGACACGCCCATCACGCCGAAAAACGGCTTCAGCGGCAGGTCGAGGCCCCAAGGCATGCGGCCGACCATCCGCTCCCGGTCCAGCGGGATGTTGAGAAGTCGCGTCTCGTGGAAATCGTCGGGCAGGGTGCCGGCTAGCGGCTTGATCAGATTCCAGCCCCAATCCTGCCGAAGCTGGACGTCGAGGATATCGACCTGGAGGACGTCGCCGAGTTCGGCACCGTCCACCGCGATCGGCCCGGTGAGGATGTGACCTGGCACCATCCGATCGGATTTCGCATGCACCTCGGACATCTCGGGCGGAACGTGAAACCGGCTGCGGTCAGGGACCACTTCAGGCCCGCCGCTGATGGTGTCGACCGTGACCTCGTCTCCACTTGCGACGGTGAGGACAGGCTTGAGCCTCGCTTCGAAGAAGCCCCAATGGCAGGTTTCGGCGCTCGCATGCAGGTGGTGATGGGTCATTCGCGGTGTCCAGTCGTTTTCATCCGAAAGCGCTTGAGAACTTGCAATGCCCGGGCTTGACCCGGCAATCGATCCTCTTCCAAGAAGATTTCTGAAGATAAGCGGGCGGGTCAAGCCCACGTGTCACAGCTACGATCATTTCAGCGAGGTTTCTCCTGTTCTTCGTTCTTTCCAAGACGCTTGGCGCCGCGGTGCTGCCGCTCAATCTTCTGGTCGAGCTCGGGATCATCTCGGTCGTGCTGATGGCAACGCGCTTTGCCGGGATCGGCCGGAAGCTGGCCGCGACCACGCTGGTCCTGCTCGCGCTCGCCGCATTTTCGCCGCTCGGCAATCTCTTGCTCTATCCGCTGGAATCTCGCTTTCCGCCGTGGGATCCGTCGCGCGGCGCGCCAGACGGCATCATCGTGCTGGGCGGCTCCGTCGATACCGATCTGTCGGCGGCGCACCAAACGCCGGTGGTTTTGCATGCGGCCGATCGCCTGTTGGCGCCGGCCGAGCTTGCCCGCCGTTATCCGAATGCGCGTATCGTCTTCACAGGAGGCTCAGCCAACCTGATCTCGACCCACGCCAGAGAGGCCGACTATTCGGTCCCGATTCTGGAAAGCATCGGCATCCCAAAAGAGCGCCTCGTCGTGGAACGGGACTCGCGCAACACTTACGAGAACGCGGTCTTCACGAAGCGTCTGGTGGCACCGAAGCCGGGCGAGCGCTGGCTGCTCATCACCTCGGCCTACCACATGCCGCGTTCGATGGGTATTTTCCGCAAGGCTGGCTTTGACGTCGAAGCCTATCCGGTCGACTGGCGGATGGGCGGGCGCGACGAGCTGTTTTCCTTCACCAATATCAGCGCGGACGGTCTCGGCCGCACCGATGTGGCCGTGCGCGAGTGGATCGGCCTTCTGGCTTACCGCCTCATGGGCAGGACCAGCGAGTTGCTTCCGGGACCTGGCAAGGACTAGAACAGATCGCAGAAACGCAAACGACCCGTCGGGAGGCTTTCGTGCAACAGCAGAGTGCAGACAGGATCGATCTTGCCGGCCTCGTGGCCGATCTCAACAATCTGCTGCGGTTGAAAACCACGGTGATCGGCATGAAGCTGTTCGCGCGCGCCGAAGACATGGAGGCGGTCCCGAAGATCCGGCGGCCGAATGCGGTCCACACCACCGACCAGATCGTCAGCATGGCCTCGCGGCTCGGCTGGACCGTGGGCATCACCGGTGACGATCTCGTCGGCAACCAATGCCGCGCCGTAATCGGCCTCGCACCCCGGGACGAGAAATGGCTCGCCGGCGAAAACTACGTCGGAGTGTGGCATGGCACGGCGGAGGATGCGCGCAAGCGCCAGGAGGCACTGGACGTCGTCCCGTTCGGGCAGTATCAGGCGCTCGCGGTCAGCCCGCTCGCAAGCGGCCGGCTCGATCCGCCCGACATCTGTCTCGTCTACGCGACGCCCGGCCAGATGATCATCCTGATCAACGGGCTGCAATATACCGGCTACAAGAAGTTCGAATGGGGCGTGGTCGGAGAGACCGCGTGCGCGGATTCCTGGGGGCGGGCGCTGAAATCAGGCGAGCCCAGCCTGTCCTTGCCATGCTATGCCGAACGGCGCTATGGCGGCGTGCCTGATGAGGAGATGCTGATGGCGCTGAAGCCGCATCATCTCGCCAAGGCAATCGAAGGCATGAAGGCGCTGGCCAAAAACGGCCTGCGCTATCCGATCCCGCCCTATGGAATTCAAAGCGACGTCCGTGCCGGCATGGGCGTGAGTTACGCGAAGAAGTAAAGGCGAAGAAATAAGGGACGACCATGAGCTCTGCGAAATTCGACATCGTCGTCTATGGCGCGACCGGTTTTACCGGTCAGCTCGTCGCCGAATATCTGGCGGCGCATTACAAGAACGACACGCAGCTCAAATGGGCGATGGCCGGACGCAGCCTCGACAAGCTGAAGTCAGTGCGCGGCGCGATCGGCGCGCCCGCAGACACGCCGCTGATCGTGGCGGATGCGTCCGATGCGGCCTCGCTGAAGGCAATGGCAGAGCAGACGAGATCTGTCATCACGACGGTCGGTCCGTATCAGCTCTATGGCGAGGAACTGCTGGCTGCCTGCGTTGCTGATGGTACGGACTATTTCGATCTTTGCGGCGAGCCGATCTGGATGCGGCAGATGATCGACAAATACGAGGCGGCTGCGAAAGCGAGCGGCGCGCGCATCGTGTTCTCCTGCGGCTTCGACTCCGTGCCTTTCGAGCTCGGTACGTTCTTCGTCCAGGAAGAGGCCAGGCGCGTGTTCGGCGCTGTGGCACCGCGCGTGAAGGGCCGCGTGCGCGATATGCGCGGCACGCTCTCGGGCGGCACCGCGGCGAGCGCGAAGGCCACCTTCGATGCGGTTGCCAAGGACATGAGCCTCGTCGCGATCCTGAACGATCCGTTCGCGTTGACGCCTGGCTTCACCGGACCGAAGCAGCCGAGGGGCAACAAACCGCTGGTTGAGGAGGATCTCAATTCCTGGGCCGCGCCGTTCATGATGGCATTGATCAACACCCGCAACGTCCATCGCTCCAACATGCTGATGGGCTTTCCCTATGGCCAGGACTTCGTCTACGACGAGATGGTTTTGACCGGACCCGGCGAGAAGGGCGAGACCAACGCCAAGCGAGTGATGGCGGCGAATGCCGAGAAGACCGGCCCGAGCGCGCCGAAGCCGGGCGAGGGGCCATCGAAGGAGGAGCGCGAGAACGGGCTCTTCAATTTGCTTTATGTCGCGATCGCGCCCGACGGCCGCATGGTTCGTGCCGGTGTGACCGGCGATCGTGATCCCGGCTATGGCTCGACCTCGAAGATGATCTCCGAATGCGCGATCTGCATGCTGCGTGACGCGACTGATGTCGCGGCCGGTTTCTGGACGCCGGGTGCGGCGATGCAGCACAAGCTGATCAAGCGGCTGCGGGACAATGCCGGGCTGACGTTCGAGGTGGAAGCTTAAGCTCCGCGTTTCCGAAAGGGGCTGATCGATGTCCGCGACGTTCGACATCGTCGTCTACGGTGCGACCGGATACACCGGTCAGCTCGTGGCTGAATATCTCGCGGCGCATTACGTTGGCGAGGGTGCGCCGACCTGGGCGCTTGCCGGGCGCAGCAGAGACAAGCTTGCCTCCGTTCGCGATGTGATCGGCGCTCCCGCTGACACGCCGCTGATTGTAGCGGACGCCGCCAATCCGGCATCGTTGCGGGCCATGGTCGATCAGGCGAAGCTGGTCGTTACAACTGTCGGTCCCTATCAGCTTTATGGATCCGATCTGCTCGCCGCCTGCGTCGCCTCGGGCACCGATTACATGGATCTCTGCGGCGAGCCGATCTGGCTGAAGCAGATGATCGACAGGCACGAGGCGGCCGCCAAGGCGAGCGGCGCGCGCATCATGTTCTCCTGCGGCTTCGATTCCATGCCGTTCGAGCTCGGTGCGTTCATTGTCCAGGAGGAAGCAAGGCGCGTGCTCGGTGCACCGGCGCCGCGCGTCAAAGGGCGGGTCCGCGACCTCAGCTGGAAGTTTTCCGGCGGCACGTCCGCCAGCGCAAGGGTCACCTTCGAAGCGGTTGCGCAGGATCTCAGCCTGGTGTCGATCCTCAAGGACCCCTTCGCATTCACGCCCGGCTTCGAAGGGCCGAAGCAGCCGCGCGGCAACAAGCCTGTTTTCGAGGAGGATCTGCAATCCTGGTCCGCGCCGTTCGCAATGGCGATGCTGAACACGCGCAACGTTCACCGTTCCAACATGCTGATGGGATTCCCTTACGGCCGGGATTTCGTCTACGACGAGATGGTGCTGACGGGGGCGGGGGACGAGGGGCAGGCCAATGCCAAGCTCGTTATGGCCGCCAACAGCGAAAAGACCGGCCCTGAGGCGCTCAAGCCCGGCGAGGGACCATCGAAAGAAGAGCGCGACGCCGGTCATTATGACCTGCTCTATATCGCGATTGCGCCCGATGGCCGTCAGTTTCGTACTGCGGTGAAGGGCGATCTCGATCCTGGCTACGCGTCAACGGCCAGGATGATCTCGGAATGCGCGATCTGCCTGCTGCGCGATGCGCCTGATGTCCCACCCGGTCTCTGGACGCCGGGCGCGGCGATGCAGCACAAGCTGATCAGGCGCTTGCGGGAGCACGCGGGGATGAGGTTTGAGGTGGAGAGCTAGCCCGGGCAAAGCGAAGCGTGCTCACGACTTTTTGCACGACCGAGGAGAGATGGTGGGCGCGGCGCGTTGCGCCTCACCCTTCGGCAGCCGAGGTTGCCGCTACGCCGCCCTTGCGTCATACGCGTACATGAAATCCATGCTCTTCGATCCCAGCGGCAGCAGCCATTTCATCATCTGATTGCGGATGAAGGCGCCGGCGGCGCTGAACTCGCGTTTGCTGTTGCCGTTGCGACGCGCGATGGCGACAATCTTCTCGGCGCGGGGGCGTCGCTCGGCCTCGAAGGCCTGGAACGTCGCCGTCAACTCCTGACCCTCCTGCATCAGCCGAGCGAGCCGCATCGCATCTTCCAGCGCGAGCGACGCGCCCTGGCCGGCATGCGGGCTGGTTGCATGCGCGGCGTCGCCGATCAGGAGCGAGCGCTTGCGCGACCAGGTCGGCAAGGTCGCGACATCGAGCGTATCGGTGATCACGATGTTCTCGGCCGCCTCGATGATCGCGGGGATCGGATCGTGCCAGCCGTGATGGAAGCTCCGCAGATGCTGCTTCAGCGTCTGTGCGTCGAGTGCGCGAAACATCGCGGCATCCATGCCGTGCGCGGGCTGCGTGCTCCACCACATCGCGCCGTCCATTGGATCCGGGCTGCAATAGCCGTAGCCGAAGTAGCCGCTCTGTCCGAACGTGGTCTCGACACGTCTGCCGATCGCCCTTCCGTCGAGGACCGAATGAGGGACGAACCCGCCGAAGCCGATCAGGCCGGTGTTGAAGGGTTTGGGACCATCAGGCACAACCTGGCGCCGCGTGATCGAATGCACACCATCGGCGCCGATCAGAAAATCACCCTCCGCGGTGGTGCCGTCGGCGAAATAGGCGATCACAGGCTGGTCGCCGCGATCCTCGACCTTGATCAGCCGCTTGTCGAAATAGAGCGAGACGCAGGCGCACCAGGCCTTGTCGATCAGCATCTCGTTCAGCGTGGCGCGGCAGACATTGACCGCAGGTTGGCCGAAGCGCCGTGCCATGTCGCGGTTGATCGAGCCGAGCCTTCGGCCTTCTTGCGAATAGAAGTCGAAGGACTCCGCGATCGAGCCGCGGCTGGTCAGCTCGTCGGCAAGCCCGATCTCGTCCATGACCTGCATGCCGTTGGGGGCGATCTGGAGGCCGCCGCCGATGCCCTTCGAGTAGGGCCAGGCCTCGTAGATTGCGGACTCGATGCCGGCGCGACGCAGCAGAATCGCGGCGACGGGCCCAGCGATGCCCGCGCCGATGATGAGGGCCTTGCGGGGACGGTGAGGCATTGGCTTGCTCCCGACGTTTCCGTGGTGCTAGGAGAAATTAAGGTCACTAAATCTCTTAGTGACTAAGATATATATCGACTAAGATATGAGGTCGGCCTTGTCAAGGGCAAAGGCGCGCGCGGCGTTATTGGGGGAATTGGAAGAGGCGATGCGGCGGTCGTCCGCGCAGGGCGTGCTCTATGGGCAAGCCGTTGCGAACGTAGCCGGAATTGCCAATTCCGACCTCGAATGCATGGACATTCTCTATCTCGAGGGTCGCGTGACCGCGGGGAGGCTTGCCGAGGTGACGGGGCTCACGACGGGCGCCATCACCGGCGTGGTCGACCGACTGGAGAAGGCTGGCCTCGTGCGCCGCGAGAGGGACGAGCATGATCGGCGCAAGGTCTTCATTTCGGTGATACCGGAGACCGGGGCGAAGATTGGCGAACTCTACGTGCCGATGCAGCAGGCGATGGAGAAGGTGTTCAGCGCCTATAGCGACGAAGAGCTGCGCCTGCTGCTGCGGTTTGCCAATGAGGGCTACAAGGGTGTGCTCGCAGCGACCACGGCATTAAAGGGCCTGCTCGATACGCCGCCCGAAAAGAGGCCCCAGCTCAAGCTGAAGAAGCATCCTCGCCAGACGTGATCTTGTAGGCCTGCGCCGCGGCGATCATGCCCCACATCGCGCCCAGCATCATCCAGAAGTGGCGCCAGTGGTCGGTGTCGATCACAAAGCTTTCGCCGACGGTGCCGACGAAGGCGGAGAACACCGCGAGGTAGGCGCGCTGCCAGGGCACACGGACGAAGATGTGGCGGAAGCCCATGATGACGGTGGTGAAGACCAGCGCCGGATAGCAGACGCCGCAGAGCCAGCCGCCTGACATGAAGGCGTTCAGGTAGGAATTGTGGGTGTCTTCAGGGAAGAAGCGGTGGAATTGCAGGGGGCCGATGCCGAACGGCAGATCAAGCGCCATCTCCGCGCCCAGGATGTGCCGGCCGAATCGGCCAAAGCGGCCCTCGTCATAGCTCTGGTCGAAGCTCGCGCGCTGCTTGAACATCTCGGCGACGGAATCGAACGACAGCAGCACCGCGATCAGCGCCAGCCCCAGCACCACCGCGACGATCGCCATGACGATGATGCGCGAGCGCTGGGCATTGGTGCGGCTGGTCAGCACCATCAATGCCAGCATGAACGCCGAGGTCAGGATCAGCCCGCCCCAGGCCGCGCGGGAAAAGGCGAGCAGGATGGCCAGCGACATGATGCCGAAGGCGAAGGCGTTGCGAAAGGCCTTGGCGAGCTTGTCGGAAACCACGCTTTGGAGCGCAAACAGCGCCGGCAGGATCAGGAACGCGCCAAGCACGTTCGGGTCCTTGAAGGTGCCGCGGGCGCGCTCGTAGAGCGTCAACAGATCGTGGCCGCCGGGGACCAGGTTGAAATAGCCTGCAATCGCTGAGAGCGAGGCGATCATCGCGCCGACCACCAGGCCGCGGCGCAGCATGTCGAGCCGCGCCTCCGTGTCCTCGGAGGTGACCATGGCGAAGAACACCACGGTAACAGCCATGTACCAGGAGGTCGCTATCCAGCTTGCGACCTCTGACTGGTCGAGCAACGGGATAGCGCTGATGGTGTAACCGACATTGAGCAGCACCAGAGCCAGTACCAGCGGCATCAGCACGAGCCGCAGGCGCAGGCCGGTGGCGAAGAAGGCGACGGTGGCGAGCAGCGTCGCGATCTCGTAGGGGCTCGGCTCGATGAAGACGATTGCGCCCGATGCGCCGACCAGCCACACCAGCGCGCGCTGGAGGGCGAGCACGCCGGGCGCAGCCGGTGCGGCTACGTTCATTCCACCGGCTGTTGCCGCATACGCCATCACACGCTCACACGCCTAACTCTCACGCCACAAACACCGCTGTCATCGCCCGGCTTGACCGGGCGATCCAGTACTCTGCGGCGCCTGTTGTGGAGATGGCTGGCGCCACGGCGTACTGGATGCCCCGGTCAAGCCGGGGCATGATGAAAGCTCAATACGCGTTCTCGTTCTTGGTCAGCAGCGAGATCGGCGTCTTCAGGAGAATGACAAGGTCGAACAGGACCGACCAGTTCTCGATGTAATAGAGGTCGAACTCGACGCGCTTCTGGATCTTCTCTTCATTGTCGATCTCGCCGCGCCAGCCGTTGATTTGGGCCCAGCCGGTGATGCCGGGCTTGACGCGGTGGCGGGCGAAATAGCCGTCGACGGCCTCGTCGAACAGTCGACTCTGGAGCTTGCCTTGCACCGCGTGCGGACGCGGGCCGACCAGGGAGAGATTGCCCGAAAACACCACGTTGAAGAGCTGCGGCAGTTCGTCGAGGCTGGTCTTGCGGATGAAACGGCCGACGCGGGTGACACGCGAATCGTTCTTGGTCACGACCTTCGATGCCGTCGGATCGGCCTGGTGGTGATACATCGAGCGGAATTTGTAGACGTCGATACGCTCGTTGTTGAATCCGAACCGCTTCTGGCGGAACAGGACGGGGCCGGGGCTGTCGAGCTTCACGGCCAGCGCCACCAGCGCCATCACGGGAAGGGCCGCGAGCAATGCGAGGCTGCCGACGACGCGGTCGAACAGCCATTTCATCACCAGATCCCAATCGGTGATTGGCGCCTCGAACACGTCGAGCGTCGGCACTTCGCCAAGATAGGAATAGGAGCGGGGGCGGAAGCGCAGCTTGTTGGTGTGGGCGGAGAGGCGGATATCGACCGGCAGCACCCAGAGCTTCCTCAGCATCTCCAGGATGCGCGTCTCCGCCGAGATCGGCAGCGCGAACAGCACGAGATCGACACGGGTGCGCCGGGCGAATTCGACGATGTCGTCGACCTTGCCGAGCTTGCGCGCGCCGGCGCAGGTATCGAGCGCGCGGCTGTCGTTGCGGTCGTCGAACACGCCGAGTACGTGGATGTCGGAATCCTCCTGCGCCCTCAACGCCTCAACCAATTGCTCGCCGTTGCTGTCGGACCCGACGATGATGGTGCGGCGATCGAGCCGGCCCTGGCGCGCCCAGTTGCGCACCAGCGAACGGAGGATGAGGCGCTCGACGACCAGCGCGGCAAGGCCAAGGAAATAGAAGGCGGCAAGCCACAGCCGCGAGATCTCGCTGCCGAACTTGGCGAAGAAGGAGACGCCGATGAACAGCAGGAAGACGAACGACCAGGACGAGATCATCCGCGTCATCTGCCGGAGCTGGCCGCGGAACAATTGCACCTGATAGATGTCCGCGGCCTGGAAGCAGACCACGGCTGCGACTGCGACGATCTCTATCGGATAGATCCAGCTAAAGCCGTTGTGCGGCATGACATAGCCGACATATACGGCGATGCCGACCACGTTGAGCAGCGCGAAGTCGATGGCGCGCACGATGCCGGCAATCACGATCGGCGAATAGGCGCGGGCGACTTTCTGGTTGACGACCTCGAGCGCAGCCGGCGTGAGGCGGCGGCGGCGTTCGACGAAATTCGTCTCGGCAGGCTTGGCCGCGGCGCTGGTCGCGGCATCGAGCATCGAGCGTGCGTTGAGCGGTTCCACGGGCGTCTACGTCCATTTCAAGGCCCCGCGGGCAGCGACTTTGCTCCCCGGGCATGCATCCCCAGGCACTCGATTATCGGACAAATCGGAAGATTCTCTAAAGCCGGCTTAAGGATGGTTAATGATTGGTAAATGCGTCGCGGTAACCCGCGAGCACGCCATCGACCATCGCCTGCTGGGAGAAGTGCGCCGAGATGCGCTCGCGCAGGGCCGCTGCGCGCTGCGCAGTCGCCTGCGCATCGTCGAGCGCGGCCGCGATCGCCTCGGCCATGGCTTCGGCGTTGCTGGCCGCGAATAGGGCCGGGCTGTCGGCCCCGAAAATCTCAGGGATGCCGCCGACGCGCGCTGCGATCATGGGAATGCCGGCCGCGCCGGCCTCGATGACGACATAGGGCATGGAATCGCCGCGCGAGGGAACGACCAGCAGTCGTCCCTTGGAAAAGCCGTAACGCGCCTTGACGTGTCCGATAAAGCGGATCGCATCCTTTAGGCCGAGCCGCTCGACCTGTGCCTTCAGCGCCGCAGTCTCCTCACCGTCGCCGCCAAGCGTCAGCGTGACTTGCTTGCCGCTCTCGCGCAGTCGCGCCACCGCGTCGACCAGGAGGTCCGCGCCCTTGATGTGCCTGAACTCGCCGACATAGCAGAGGTCGGTGGCGTCATCGGCGATAACGACAGGTTCGAATTCTTCCGGCGTCACGCCGTTGAAGACGCAGTGCACCACGCCCTTGGGCGTGCCAACGATGCGCTGGTAGGTGTCGCGCGCAAAGGCGCTCTCGAACAGGAACAGGTCGGTCGCATCCATCAGCGAGCGTTCGAGGCGTGCGTAAAACTCCCCCTTCAGGGTGTTGAGCGGATAGTGCAGCGAGCCACCATGGGGCGTGTAGATGCGGATGGTGTCGTCGGCGCGGCGCCGCATGCGAACGAAAGCGCCGGCCTTGGCACCGTGGCCATGCATGACGTCGGGCTTGAGCGCTGCAATCAGGCGGCGCATGCGCAACCAAACCAGAAAATCCTCGGGCGAGGGTTCCCGGCGGATCGCCATCCGATGCACGCCGAGCTTCAAGCGCGGCGCAAGTTCGGCCAGCGCCTTGTCCGCACGCTCGCCACCGGTGAGGCTGTCGGCGAGAATCCCGACGTGATGGCCGCGGTCAACCTGGCCGTTGGCGAGGTCGAGGATGTGGCGGAAGATGCCTCCGACGGGTGCGCGTACGGCGTGCAGAATGCGAAGCGGCTGGTCAGGAGAGGGAGGCATGATCAAAACCAGCGCACGAAACTGGACAAAGTTCTCGAAATATCGATGCGATTAAGGACCCTCGTGGTTAACAAACGATGACGAGCGTGCCCACGTTGGCTGCCGGAGGTCGCGATTAACTCAGCGGCAACCTTAATGGAGTGTAATCGGCCTCATTGAGGTCCACGAGTGGCGTTGCCCTGCGGGAGTGTTCGATGCGTTTAGCGTTCTGGCGTGCCGGCAAGGACAAGGCCGTCATCGAGCGGGCCGTTTCGAAAGCCAAGCTCGAGACAAAGCCCAGAGCTGAAGCCAAGCCTGCGCCGATTGCAGCGAAGCAGGCGCCAGCCGAATCCGGCGACATCGATCTGCATGCGCTGGGCGGCGCGCTCGCGCGCAAGCGCAGCTGGATCATCGTGCCGACGGTATTGGCCCTCGTCGCGTCCGTCGCCATCGTCAATCTCATCACGCCGCGCTTCAAATCCGAATCGCGCATCCTGATCGACGGCCGCGAGAACGTCTTCCTGCGGCCGAGCAGCGATCGCAGCACCGAGGAGCGGCAGGCGCTCGACCCCGAGGCCGTCACCAGCCAGGTGCAGCTCGTGCTGTCGCGCGATCTCGCGCGCGAGATCATCAAGAAGAACAAGCTGGCCGAGCGGCCGGAGTTCGATCCGGTACTGCAAGGCATTTCGCCCCTGAAATCGCTCGCGGCGCTGGTCGGCATCGTCCGCGACCCGTTCTCGATGACGCCGGAAGAGCGGGTGCTCGACGCGTACTATGATCGCCTTCAGGCCTATGCCGTCGACAAGTCGCGTGTGATCGTGGTCGAATTCCAGTCGCAGGATCCCGAGCTCGCCGCGCGCGTCGCCAATTCGATCGCCGACGGCTATCTGGTGCTCCAGCAGAATGCGCGCCAGGACCAGGCGCGCAATGCCAGCCAGTGGCTCTCGGGCGAGATCGACAATTTGCGCAAGAAGGTTTCCGAGGCCGAGGCGAAGGTCGAGGATTTCCGTTCGAAGTCGTCGCTGTTCATCGGCACCAACAACACCACGCTGTCAAATCAGCAGATGGGTGAGGTCAACACCCAGCTCAACAACGCACGCTCGCTGAAGGCGGACGCGGAATCCAAGGCGAGGCTGATCAAGGAAATGCTCCAGAGCGGCAAGCCGATCGAGGCATCCGAGGTCGTGAACTCCGAGCTGATGCGTCGCTTGTCGGAGCAGCGTGTGACGCTACGCGCGCAGCTCGCCGAACAGTCGTCCACGCTGCTCGGCAATCATCCGCGCATCAAGGAGCTGAAGGCACAGCTGAGCGATCTCGATGGTCAGATCCGCGACGAGGCTGCCAAGATCTCGCGTTCGCTCGAAAACGACGCCCGGATCGCCGGCGGCCGGGTCGACGGCCTGACCACGAGCCTCGAGCAGCTCAAGAAGCAGGCGACATCGACCAACGGCCAGGATGTCCAGCTCCGCGCGCTCGAGCGCGAGGCCAAGGCGCAGCGCGACCTGCTCGAGACCTATCTTGCCAAATATCGCGAGGCGAATACCCGCGAAACCATCGATACCGCGCCGACCGAGGGCCGCATCATTTCGCGCGCAATCGTCTCGAACACGCCGGCCTATCCGAAGAAGCTGCCGATCGTGTTGATCGCGACGCTGGCGACGCTGCTGTTGTCCTCCGGTCTCGTCGTCACCGGCGAGCTTCTGCGCCAGACCGCGCCGCGCGTCGTCGCGACGCTCGCCCCCGCGACGGCACGCCGCGAGCCTGTTGTCGATCCGGTGGAGACGGATCCGGCGCCGCTCCAGCCGGAGATGACCGACGATGCCGACGTCAGCGAATTGGCCGAGATCGGGCAGCTGGCCGAGAGGCTGAAGGCTGCTGGCGCGAGCGCCAAGAAGGTCACCGTGCTCGGCACCGCTTCAGGAGAGGCGATCACGCTGTCGGCGCTGACGCTCGCCCGGCATCTGGCGCGCGAGGCGCGTGTCGTCGTGGTCGATCTTGCCGCATCCTCGCCGACGATCGTCGCGGTGTCGGTCGATCCGACAGCGCCCGGACTTGCCGAGCTGATGCAGGGGCAGGCCTCGTTCGCGCAGATCATTACTCGCGACAAATTCTCGCGGCTGCATCTCGTTCTGGCCGGTCGTCCAGGCTTCGACCAAAGTCTGCTTCAGTCGCCGCGAGTGGCGCTCGCAATCGATGCCTTGCTGCGCGCTTACGATTACGTGTTGCTCGACGCCGGTGGCGCATCCGAGCTGCCCGCAGAACTCTTGACGACGAATGCCCGCGCTGTCGTGGTCCCCGACGCGTCGATGGAGGCTGATGCGCGTACGCTCATGTGCGAGCAGCTCAAGGGCGTCGGCTTCAGCGAGGTGACGATGTTGAGGCGGCCCGTGCAGCCATCGGATGCTGGTGAGACAGCGCGCGTGGTGGCGGCGTAGGTCCCGTTATCCTCTCGCGCCGCCCACGAGGCGAGAAGGGAAAGTCGCTACCCGAACGTCTGCCTCAGCCGTCGCGCCAGACCGAACAGCACCTGGTTCTGCTTCACCAGGCGCTTGCCGCGGTTGATGGAGGACATCGCCATGGCCGCGAGCCTGCCGCGCGGGGTCAGGGGCACGAAGCTGTCGAAGATGTCCTCGTCGTTCTTGCAGAACATGCGCTTGTAGTCGTCCGATCCGATGCCGAGGTCGAGGGAGCGGTAGCCGCGCTCGCCGTACCGGTCGATGATGTAGCGTATCAGGATCAGGCCCGGGCTGTAGCGGGCGTGCTCCGACATCGTGTAGGTGTTGAACATCATCGAAAAGCGCTGGCCGTCGGCGACGCCGGCGAAGATCGCGATCACTTCCTCGTCGCATTCCAGCGCATGAATGTCGATGACGCGGCCTTCGCCGCGCGGCGCCAGGCAGGCACTGCGGATGAATTGCTCGACGCCAGGCTCGGCGAAGACATTAGGCAGCTTCTGCTCCGCCATCCGCGCCGGTTTGACGCGGAAGAACCAGTCGAGCAGGCGGGTGACGTCCGCGTCCGTTGTCGCAAGGTGATAGCGGTAGCCGGGAAGAGCCTGGAGCTTCTTCTCCTTGCTCTTGAGCCGGCGGCGGAAGGAATTGCTGATCCGCGATGCGGGCGGGCCGCCCGGCTCCATGATCAGCATGGGGCAGCCGTTGATCGCGCTCTGCTGCGGCAATAGCGCAAACGGATTCTGCTGATCGTGCCAGCGCTTCGGTTGCTGCGTCAGCGCGAGCACGTCGACCCGGTTGCACAGCGGTGCGATCAGTGCGTCGAGGTCGGTGGCGACGGCCTGTGCGGCGAACTCGGCGTTCCACAGTCCCATGTTGAAGGTCGTATGCTTGCCGCCCATGAAGCAGGCCGTGCGCACGCCATGGCCCCGGCGCAGCGCCAGCGGAAGCAGGGCGAGCGGAGTCCGCTCGGCATCGCGCGCGATCACGACGAAGGGGCGCGCGCCTTCGTGCTCGCCGACCGATCGTTGCCAGGTGCCCAGGAGATCGAACCGCTGATACGGCGTGAAGAGGTGACCGGGCTCCTCGAGCGCGCGCCAAACCCTCTCGGCTTCACCGAGATCGGCGATGATATCGACACGCGCAATACGGCTCGCTCTGGACCGCGCTGGCGATTCTGCCGTCCGGCTTTGCATCGCCGCAGCCATGGTCATTCACGAAACCTGTCGAGAAAGCGAAAAATACGTATTTCGGCCTGTGGCCGACCTTTGCAAATAAATGTCAACAAAGGGTAATGACAATGGGTCAGGGAGCAGGCTGCCGGCGAACGCGAAGGTGGGGTATTGGCATCCGACGACAGATGGCTGGAGCGGTTGCGGCTCGAACTGGCCTGGTCCTCGGGCCTGGCCCTGCTGCGCAGCCGTGGCGCGGGCGCCATCCTGCGCCTCGCGCACGTACGGCCGGGGCGGAGCGGCGCGTTCCAGCCGTTGCGCGAACACGAGATCACGCCGCAATTCCTCGATCGCGCCATTCGTGCGCTGAAGCGCTGGAACTATGACTTTCTCGGTATGGACGAGGTCTGCCGGCGCGCGGTGACGCTGCCGGAGAAACAGCGCTTCGTGGCACTCACTTTCGACGGCGCGCCGAAGGACTTCATCAGCTTTGCCTATCCGGTGCTGGCGCGCCACGCCGTACCGTTCACGCTCTATGTTCCTACCGCTTTTCCCGATGGCGTTGGCGAGGCGTGGTGGCTTGGGCTCGAGCGGGTGATCGCGCGCGAGAGCCGCGTCAGCCTGATGATGGGCGACAAGGAGCAGCGTTTCACCGTCACAGACAATGCCGAGAAGCAGGCGCTGTTCTCGCATCTCGAGGGCTGGCTGCGCTCGCTGCCGCCTGCGGATCTGTCAGCCGCGATCGCTGATCTCTGCACGCGCTACAGCATCGATCTTGTCGCACTCTCTCGCGAGGCGTCGATGGATTGGGAGGATTTGGCGAAGCTCGCTGCCGATCCGCTGGTCACGATCGGCAGTGCGACCGTGAACTATCCTAACCTCGCCAACATGAAGGATGCGGCGGCGATGCGCGAGATGACGATGGGCAAGGCTGTGGCGGAAGCCGCGTTTCGCCGCGAGGTCCGGCACCTGGCATATCCGTTCGGCGATCGGTCCTCGTTCCGGCGCAGCCACGTCGTGATGGCGGAGGAGGCCGGTTTTGCCAGCGCGGTATCGACGATCCCGGGCATTGTGGATGCGGAAGGACGCACCAATCTGCGCGCGTTGCCGCGGATCCCCTGGGACGGGCGGGTGCGCTCGCTGCGAATGATGCGGGTGTTGGTGTCGGGCGTTGCGTTCGCGCCGGTGAAACCGACGGGCAGCGTTACGAGCTAGATTTCGCCCGGTCGGGCCGCTGCATCCAACTCACGATGGGCATGGCCGGAAGCACCCAGCCCATGCCGACCACCACGTAGTAGATCGCCTGACGCCAGCCGGACTCGGCGATCCACGGCATCTGCGCAGCCGCCATGCCGAGCAGAGCCCATACGGTGGCCAGCACCAGCAGCAGAATGGCGCCGAGGAACTTGCGGGTGCGGATCGTCATGGCGGGGACTTGCGGCTTTCGCGTAACTTGCGCTGCGGGAGCGGGGGACTATAAGGGGCACGCAGTCCGGTTCAAGTCTCTTAGTCACAAGGCTTGGTTTGTCCCTGAAATGACGACGATTTCCGCCCCGACCAACCCGCATCGCGCCGTGCGCTGGTGGCTGATCTCCGTGGCCGCCCTGATCGCGCTGATGGTGCTGGTTGGCGGTGCGACGCGGCTGACGGAATCCGGCCTGTCGATCGTCGAGTGGAAGCCGGTCGCCGGCAGTATTCCACCGCTGTCGGAGACACAGTGGACAGACGCCTTCGAGGCCTACAAGAAGATCCCGCAATATCGCGAACTCAACGCGGGCATGAGCCTGTCCGAGTTCAAGCAGATATTCTGGTGGGAGTGGAGCCACCGGCTGCTCGGCCGCTTCATCGGCGTCGCTTATCTGCTTCCGTTCCTGTTCTTCCTGTGGCGCGGCGGCCTGTCCGGTGAGCTGAAGCGGCGGCTGTGGCTGCTGTTCGCGCTCGGCGGCCTTCAGGGCGCAGTCGGTTGGTGGATGGTGGCCTCCGGATTGTCTGAGCGGGTGGAGGTTTCTCAATATCGGCTGGCGACGCATCTGGTGCTGGCGCTGCTGATCTTCGCCGGCATCGTCTGGACGGTGCGGCGGCTCGCCGACCGGGCGCAGCTCGCGGTTCCCATGCGGCTGCGGTTCACGAGCGCGGTGCTGGTGATCCTGACCTTCATCCAGATCTATTTCGGGGCGCTGGTCGCGGGTCTGCGCGCCGGACGCGCCTACAACACCTGGCCGGAGATCGACGGCGCATTCATTCCATCGGCGGACCGGCTGTGGTTCGAGACGCCGTGGTGGCGCAACATGTTCGACAATGTGCTGACGGTGCAGTTCGAGCACCGCATGACGGCTTACCTGCTGTTCACGCTGGTGGCGCTGCATGCGTTCGACGCGGTACGCTCGCGCGCAGGCTCGGCGACGAGCGGTGCGCTCTGGCTGTTTGCGGCGGTCAGCTTGCAGGTGGTGCTCGGCATCCTCACGCTGCTCAACCAGGTGCCGATTGACCTGGCGCTCTCGCACCAGGCGGTCGCGATCGCCGTGCTGACCTTGGCGGTCATGCAGGCGGAGCGGCTGGCGTCGCGGCAGAGCGCGGACGTGCAGCCGCGTGCAGTTCCGGTCGGTCAGGCCGGCTGATCACCATCAGCCAAGCTGATCAGCAATAGCCGTAGATGCCGCACGAATAGGGCAGGCGCCAGAAATAGTCGACCTGCTTCCCGCCGTAATACGAGCCCTGGTAGTCGTAGTCCCAGGGGCGGCCGTAATAACCCGGTAGTGTGTGCGAGCCCGGCAACAGCGGGGTGCCCGGCAGATTGCGGATGTAGCTGCCGACGCCATCGGCCGGCGAGATCAGCGCATCTGAATCAGTCTCGACATAGACCGTTGGCGGCGGCGGAGCTGCGGCCCGTCGCTTCGGATGGGCGGGAAAATCGGCGGCAAGGGCTGCTGAGGCCGTCAGCATTGCCGCAAGGGCAGCAGGCACCATCCAGCGCAGCATCGTCGGCTCCGAATCAAAGGCGATCCAAGAACGATCTATGCGGCAGATATGGTTAATGACTGTTAACCGTGGCCCGTTTCCAAGCGCTTTCACGCGCTCCGCTGATCAGGCAGGAATCGTCCGGACCGGGGTGACGGCCGCGTCGAACTGAATGCTCACCCTGTTCTTCAGAACGTGCTGGATCACTTCCGTTTCCGACCTCTCGAAAAGTTCGTCCCGGTTCGCGGCTTGACCGAATTCTCGCGCGAAATCGATGTCGGCGAATTTTCCAAGGAAGAGGGCCGCAACATCAGACTCATTGTTCTTCGCGAACACGTGGCTTTGTCCCGACTTCTTCATGTACAGCCCGATCATGCGCAGCGCCTTGTAGACCAGCGTGCTGTCGTGAAAGAGGATGATCGCGTCGGTACGGCCATGTTCGTGGCCATCCTTGTGCAGCCGCAATCACCACGATCATGTCGGATCGTGGACGTTGAGCGACCGTAGCCACGGAAGCTGGCGCGGAGCCCTCGGCAAGGCGCAGCGCCAGATCCCGGTGCGGATGGACGGTAGTGCTCTACGCGCTCAGGGCCTGCTCCAGGTCTGCGATCAGGTCTTCCTTGTCCTCGATGCCGATCGACAGACGCACCACGTCGGGACCGGCGCCGGACTTCACCTTGGCCGCGTCGTCGAGCTGGCTGTGAGTGGTCGAGGCCGGGTGGATGACGAGCGAGCGGGTGTCGCCGACATTGGCGAGGTGCGAGAACAGCTGCAGTTTCGACACTAAATTGACGCCCGCGTCATAGCCGCCCTTCAGGCTGAAGGTGAACACGGCGCCTGCGCCCCTCGGCGCATATTTGCGCGCGAGCTGGTTATACTTGTCGCTGGCCAGACCCGCATAGTTCACCGAGGCCACGGCGGGGTGGCCGGCGAGGAATTCGGCGACCGCCTTGGCGTTGTCGCAGTGCTTCTGCATGCGCAGCGGCAGCGTCTCGATGCCGGTCAGGATCATGAAGGCGTTGAAAGGCGACAGAGCCGGGCCGAGGTCGCGTAAGCCCAGCACACGGCAGGCGATCGCGAAGGCGAAATTGCCGAAGGTCTCCTGCAGGCGGATGCCGTGATATTCGGGCCGCGGCTCGGAGAGCATCGGATATTTGCCGCCCGTCGACCAATCGAAGGTGCCGGCATCGACGATGATGCCACCGAGCGAATTGCCGTGACCGCCCAGGAACTTTGTCAACGAGTGCACAACGATGTCGGCGCCGTGATCTATGGGGCGGATCAGATAGGGCGAGGCCAAGGTATTGTCGACGATCAGCGGCACGCCAGCCTTGCGCGCCACCGACGAGATCGCCTCGATGTCGGTGATGCTGCCAGCGGGATTGGCAATGGACTCGATGAAGATCGCCTTCGTGCGTGGCGTCACGGCGCGCTCGAAGCTCGCGATATCATCGGGGTCGGCCCACACCACGTTCCAGCCGAAGCTCTTGAATGCGTGCGTGAACTGGTTGATCGAGCCGCCATAAAGCTTTCGCGCGGCGATGAACTCGTCGCCCGGCTGGAGCAATTGCTGCAGGACCACGACCTGTGCGGCATGGCCCGAGGCGACCGCCAGCGCGGCGGTGCCGCCTTCGAGCGCGGCAACGCGCTCCTCCAACACCGCGTTGGTCGGGTTGCCGATGCGGGTATAGATGTTGCCGAACGCCTGCAGGCCGAACAGCGAGGCGGCGTGGTCGGCGTCGTTAAAGACGAACGATGTTGTCTGATAAATCGGAGTCGCGCGCGCACCAGTGGTCGGATCGGGCTGTGCGCCGGCATGCACGGCGAGGGTGGAAAATCCCGGAAGGCGATCGCTCATTGAGGCGTCCTGTTCTTGGGGTCTGAAATCGCGCGGCATGCTGATGGGAGCCGTGCCCGGCGTCAAGCCGCGGCTTCACATCGCAACGATCGTGCTACCCATTGACGCGTTCGCGAAACGAATCCTTCGCAATTGCGTCAGCTTTGCTCGCTCTTGTTTTTGGCGGCGCGATCGGAGGCGGCGGTGTCGCCACCGCCGACACTCATCCGATTGAGGGATAGACGCATGCCCTGCGTCGGCGCCGGCGGACGCTTGGAGCTCAGCGTACGCGAATTGACGCCCATCCAGGAGATCTCCGACGACAGTCGGCCATATTCGATCTTGGGGCAGCGGTTCATCACGACCTTAATACCGGCCGCTTCCGCCTTTTCAGCTGCGGCATCGTCATGCGCGCCGAGCTGCATCCAGATCACCTTCGGCAGAGGAGCGAGCGTCAGCGCCTCCTCGACCACGGGCATGATGTGGCTGGAGTTGCGGAAGATGTCGATCATGTCGATGGGGCGGCCGATGTCGCGAAGCGAGGCGACGAATGGCTTTCCGAGCAGATCTTTGCCGACATGTCCAGGGTTGACCGGGATCATGTCATAGCCGCGCTGCGCCAGATATTTGAACGCAAAGTAGCTCGGCCGCACGTTGATCGGCGAGGCGCCGACCATCGCAATGGACTTCACGCTGTTGAGGATGCTGCGGATATAATTGTCGGGATAGGCGTCGTGGTTCATTTTTTCTTTCCGTCATTCCGGGGCGCGCGATAGCGCGAACCCGGAATCTCGAGATTCCGGGTTCTGCTCTGCGAGCCGCCCCGGAATGACGATGCTAGAGTGTCACTCATCCCGCCATGTCGGCGTGCGCTTCTCGATGAAGGCGCCGATGCCTTCTTCAGCGTCGCGAGCCATCATGTTTTCGGTCATCACCTCTGCCGCATAGCGATAGGCATCCGCAAGGCTCATTTCGGCCTGGCGGTAGAACGCCTCCTTTCCGAGCTTGACGGTGTAGGCGGATTTCAGGGCGACCTGCTCGGCCAGCGCAATCGCAGCATCCCGCTCGGTGCCGGCGGCGACGACGCGATTGACCAGGCCGATCTCTCTCGCGCGCGCGGCCGGGACCGGCTCGCCCGTCAGCAGCATCTCCATCGCCTGCTTGCGCGGCACGTTGCGTGACAGCGCCACCATCGGCGTCGAGCAGAACAGGCCGATTTCGACACCGGGCGTAGCGAAACTCGCCGCTTCCGATGCAATCGCAAGATCGCAGCTCGCGACGAGCTGACAGCCAGCCGCGGTTGCGATGCCCTGGACGGCAGCGACCACCGGCTTCGGCAGGTGCACGATCGCCTGCATCATCGCGCTGCAGGCATTCATGGCCTCGGCGAAGAAGGCGCGGCCACGGTCGGGATCAGTGCGGCGCGCAGTCAGCTCCTTCATGTCATGGCCGGCCGAGAAGGCGGGACCGTTGGCCGCCAGCACGACACCGCGGACGGCCTTGTCGTTGCTGATGTCATGTAGCTCGGCATGCAGGCTGGCGATCATCGCCGTCGACAGGCTGTTGCGTGCCGCCGGCCGGTTGAGGATCAGGACCGCGATCGGGCCGACCATTTCGCGCAGCAGAATTGACTGATGCGGGGAGGGAGCGCGGGCGGCCTGGGTGGACATTGCGGCGTTTCCGATTGGATTATTACAGTTAGATGATGCAGTAACCTAATGTAGCAGGCGACGTGAAGCGAGGGTGGGGAACGGCATGGCGGCAGCGAAAATGAGCGTGGCGGAGCTCGAGCAGTTTCTCCGCGACGAATTTCCCCAGGCCTTCAGCGGCGACGACATCACGATCGAGAGCGCGGACGGCCAGACCTGCCTTTTGCGCCAGCGTTACGGTGAGAAGATGCTGCGGCCGGGTGGAACCGTATCCGGCCCGACGCTGATGGCGCTCGCCGATTTCGCCATGTACGTGGTGCTGCTCTCCGCGATCGGACCGATCGGGCTCGCGGTGACCACCAATCTCAACATCAATTTCCTGCGCAAGGGCCAGCCCGGGCAGGATGTGCTGGCGGAGGCCCGGCTGCTCAAGCTCGGCAAGCGGCTGGCGGTCGGGGAGGTCAAGCTGTTGTCCGGGACCTCGCCCGATCCGATCGCCCATGTCACATCGACCTATTCCATTCCAAATGCTTGAGCTTTTTACAGGTAATATAGCACCATATTTATAAGTCGCTGATTTGACTTATATAATTTCCGCCACTGGGCATTGACCGTTGCGTGTCTCTTCTCTAGAAACCCGCGCAGTCCGGTGCGGTGTTCGCGCCGCTATTCCCCGTCCACGGAAAACTCTGACATGAAAACCTTTTCGGCAAAGCCGGCCGAGGTGACCAAGAAGTGGGTGCTGATCGACGCCAAGGGTCTGGTCGTCGGCCGTCTCGCCACCATCGTTGCCATGCGTCTGCGCGGCAAACACCTTCCGACCTACACCCCGCACGTTGATTGCGGCGACAACGTCATCATCATCAACGCCCAGCATGCGGTCCTCACCGGTCGCAAGCGCGAGCAGAAGACCTACTACAAGCACACCGGCTATGTCGGCCACGTCAAGGAGCGCACCGCGCGCCAGATCCTTGAAGGCAAGCATCCCGAGCGCGTGCTCGAGAAGGCCGTCGAGCGCATGATCCCGCGTGGTCCGCTCGGTCGCGTCCAGATGGGCAACCTCCGTGTCTACGGTGGTGCCGATCATCCGCACGAGGCCCAGACGCCCGAGAAGCTGGACATCGCCAAGTTGAACCGCAAGAACACGAGGGCCGCATAATCATGGCCGAATCCATTCAGTCGCTCGACCAGCTCTCGCAGCTCAAGACCGCAGCCGTGGCGCCCGATGCGCCCAAGCACGAGAAGAAGGTCGACAAGTTCAACCGCGCCTACGCCACCGGCAAGCGCAAGGACGCGGTTGCCCGCGTTTGGATCAAGCCGGGCGCCGGCAAGGTCACCGTCAATTCGCGCGAGGTCGAGGTCTATTTCGCTCGTCCCGTGCTGCGCATGATGATCGAGCAGCCGTTCTCGGTGGCCCAGCGTTCGGGCCAGTACGACGTGATCTGCACCGTCGCCGGCGGCGGTCTGTCCGGCCAGGCCGGCGCGGTCCGTCACGGCATCTCCAAGGCGCTCACCTATTTTGAGCCGGAGCTGCGCACCGTGCTCAAGAAGGGCGGCTTCCTCACCCGCGACTCCCGCGTGGTCGAGCGCAAGAAGTACGGCAAGGCCAAGGCCCGCCGGTCCTTCCAGTTCTCGAAGCGTTAATCGCTTCGGTCACATTCGCCGCGAAAGCGGCTTCAATGAGAAGCAAAAAGGCGCTGATTTCAGCGCCTTTTTTGTTGTTCGTTTGTACGCAAATTGAGCGCGTGTTTCCCGAAAACTTGGGCCCGCGTGAAAACCTGAATGGAACTCGCCGGACCTAGCGTCGCATCTGGAAGGGCGCGCAAGTCGGCTGGGCCGATCGCGTAACTGCTATGTTTAGAAGGGGGCCGACATGATGTCGCTCGATAGCATCACGCTCTATTTGGTCGCCACGATGGTCGCCGCATTGCTCGGCGCCATGATGGTGTTTTTCGGCAAGCAGGAGAACAGCCCCGCGCTGAAATGGTGGGGCACCGCCTATCTGCTCGGCGCGTCCTCTGTCGCGCTGTGGACCGCGACCGGCGACAAGCTCGGCCCGTATCTCTATCTCGCCTTGAACGCGGTCGGCTTCGTCGCTTGCGGCATGGTGTGGAACGCGGCGCGCGTCTTCCACGGCCGCAAGCCGAACTGGCCGGGTCTGGTATTCGGCGCACTCGCGTGGGTCGCGGCCGCGACGTTGCTCGATCCCACGGCCTCGATGCTGCGCATGATCATCGGCGCCGGCATCGTCTCGATCTATGCGGCCCTGACCGCAAGCGAGCTCTGGGTCGAACGGCGCAAGAGCCTGCAACGGCGCTGGCCGGCTTTCGTCGTGCCGGTGATGCACGGCTGCGTGCTGATGCTGCCGATCCTGCTCGGCAGCTTCCTGCGCCCGCATGACGCCGGTTTCTCTACCAGCGTCTGGGTCACCGTGTTCGCGGTCGAGCTCATCCTCTATGCCGTCGGCACCGTGTTCGTGATCTTCATGCTGGTGTCCGAGCGCACCGTCACCGCGCATCGCACCGCTGCGTCGACGGATCCCTTGACCGGCATGCTCAACCGCCGCGGCTTCTCGGAAGCCTGCGCGCGCATGATCGAGCGCGAGGCCAAGGGCGGCCGCCCTGTCACGGTGATGATCTTCGACATCGACCATTTCAAGTCGATCAACGACCGCTTCGGCCATCCCGCCGGCGACGAGATGCTGAAACTGTTCTCGACCATCGTCGTCAACAATCTGCGCATCTCGGACCTGTCGGGCCGCATCGGCGGCGAGGAGTTCGCCGCGCTGCTTCCGTGCGCGCTTGAAGAAGGCGCGCTGGTCGCCGAACGCGTGCGCGAGGCGTTCCAGACATCAGGCGTCGTGGTCGAGGAGGGGCCTGTCGACACCACCGTCAGCATCGGCGTGGCGGGCGGGCCTGCCGGCACCGAGCTCGAGGTGTTGCTGGCGTCCGCCGACACGGCGCTCTACCAGGCCAAGCGCGGTGGTCGTAACCGCGTCGAGGCGGCTGAGGAACTGCCGCTGTCGCTGGAGAACTGGCGCCGCCAGAGCGCCGCGCGGATCGGCGTTCCCAAGGGACCGTCCAAGACACAGCCGGCCACGGCCTGAGACGAACACGGCTCGCGGTAATTCTCTGTTTACCATTCGGTTCCACCATTGCGGTCATGGAATCGATCCGTCGACAGAACCCGCAAGCTGCCCTGATGTCGCTCGAAGCCGCCGCAAGTTCGGCACGCGGTGGTTTCGCGTGTCTGTTCTCGACAGCGGACGAATACGAGACGGCGCTGATTGCCGAGCGCCGCGCCCAGGGGCGCTATACCCAGGGCCGTAGTTATTGGCCGATCGCGTTGTTTCTAGGTTGCGCGCTTGTCGTCGCCGGCACCGCGCTGCTGTTCGGCTGACAGCGCCGCATTTTCGGTCGGGCAGGGCGCCGTTTCGGCGCCTTTTTCTTTGCGTCCGTCTGCGCTAGACACGGCCACCAGACAATGGGGTGGAAACCGATGATCACCGAGATCGCGCAAATCGACGTCAAGCCGGGTAGCGAGAAGGACTTTGAGGCCGCCGTCGCCAAGGCCAAAGCCGCCTTCGGCCGTTCCAAGGGGTTTCACGGTTTCGAATTGCACAAGTCGATCGAGAAGCCGCAGCGCTATCGACTGATGGTGAAATGGGCGACGCTCGAGAACCACACCGTCGATTTTCGTGGTTCCGAGAATTTCACCGAATGGCGCGGCCTCGTCGGCCAGTATTTTGCCTCGCCTCCGGAAGTCGAGCACACCGAGACCGTGCTGACGACTTGAGCCGGCTTTATTTCGGGAGCAGATCTTTCGGAGAACCGCTACACACTTTTCCGGATCATGCTCTACGCCGCCTCGGCCGGGGGCGGCGCCTCGTACGTCTTGAAATGATCGATCATGACCTTGGCGATGGCGACAAGTGGCAGCGCCAGGGCCAGGCCCCAGATTCCGAAGACAACGCCGAGCAGGATCTGGAACGCGAACAGCGTGGCCGGCGGGATGTCCAGCGCCTGGCGCTGGAGCAGCGGCGTCAGCACGTAGCTCTCCATCGTATGCACGCCGAGGAACAGAATCAGCGCCGATAGTGCCGGAATCCAGCCCGAGGCGAGGCTCGCCAGCACCACGACAACGCCGGCGATGATGGCGCCGACGGTCGGGATGAAGGCGAGCAGGCCGGCCTGGATTCCCAGGATGAACGAGCCGGGTATGCCGATGATGGCAAGCCCGATCCAGGTCACGACGCCGACCGCAAGCATGACGATGATCTGCGCGATCAGCCAGCGCTCCAGCGTCTCGCCGATCCGGTCAATGATCAGCGTCGCGCGGAGGCGATGCTTGGCCGGTGCGAGGAACAGCAGCCCGTCGTGGTAGACGCCTGGTTGGGCTGCGAAGGCGAGCCCCAGGAAAAGCACGATAAAAATATTGCCGACGGCGCTGATCGCGCCGAACAGCAGCTTGAAGGTCTGGCTCACGATCGCCCCGCCGTTGGAGGCTAGTGCGCCTGCGCCCGGCAATGGGGCACGTGTGTTCGAGTTCGGCGGAGGGGCCGACGGCGTATCGGCCGAGGTCGAGGGGGCGGCGGAGCTTGCATTGCCGAGATCGAAGACGCTGGTGTCGATGCCGTGGTTCTCCAGGAACGACCTGACATGCGAGATCTGCGACTTGATGGTGTTGCTGAGCACCGAGGCCTGCTCGGCAATGGTCGCGCCGCCGAGATAGGCGACACCCGCAAACAATGCCGCAAGGACGAAACAAACAATCGCAAGCCGCACCGCATGCGGCAGGTGCACGCGGCGCCCGAGCGCATTGGTCAGCGCGTTGAGGCCGACGCCGAGCAGCATGCCGGTGAAGATCAGGAGCAGGGTGGTGGCAAAGTACCAGGTGAAGACGAGTGCCGCGGAGAACAGGACGACGGCGATGCCGCCGACGGCAACGGCCCAAGCCATGCCCCGCGTCAGATCGGAGCCGGTTTTTGACTGTTCATCTCTGGAGACGCTCACATCATGTCCTTTCGGGGCGGGCACGGGCACTCTTTCGTGAAATCAGACCGGCGATCAAGCCGGGGCCGGTGCGCCGGATCGAAGCGCCCGGGCGCCTTGCGACCAATGCCGCGGCTCTGAGAGGGCGCCCAGGGCCCATTTGCGCAAAAATAGCATTGCCGTCCCGCGATCCGCTCTGTTGAATTTGTTCCATCCGAGGGGCATGTTTGGAGAATCTTCTTACGGGGAGGTCGGAACGGGAGATGAGAAAGCCGGTCGTCGGCGTGATCGGGAACGCCCATCGCGTCGAAAATCGATTTCAGGTTCAGATGGTCGGCGAGCGCAATTTGCGCGCCGTGGCCGAGGTTTCCGGCGGCCTGCCGGTGATGTTCGCGGGTGCGCCCGACATCACCGATATCGCCGCTCTGCTCGATACCGTCGACGGCATCGTGCTGACGGGGGCCCGCGCCAACGTGCATCCGACCCGCTTCAATGTCGACCCCTGCGAGAAGCACGAGCCTTATGATATCCATCGCGACGAGGTCGCGCTGGCGCTTTCGGTCGCCTGCGTCTCGCGCGGCATTCCGCTGTTCGGCATTTGCCGTGGCCTGCAGGAGATGAACGTCGCCTTCGGGGGCTCGCTGCATCCCGAGATCCGCGAGATCCCCGGCCGCATGAACCACCGCATGCCCCGGCTCGAGAATGGCGAGATCCATCCCGACCCGACCGTGGTGTTCGCCGACCGTCACGACGTCGACCTCACGCCGGGTGGCGCGTTCGCCAAAATTCTCGGCTGCGAGAAAATCCGGGTCAATTCGCTGCACGGGCAGGGCATCCTCGATCCCGGCAGGCGCGTGCTGATCGAGGGCGTCGCCGAGGACGGCACCATCGAGGCGATCCGCATTGCGGAAGCGCCAACCTTCGCGCTCGGCGTGCAATGGCACGCCGAATACGATCCGCAGCGCAATCCGATCAACCGAAAGCTGTTCGAGGCTTTCGGCGAAGCAATGGTGGCGAAGCAGAAGGCGGCGGCGTAACTCGCGTGCCAGAGTCCGTACGGCATACTCTCGCCCGGCCGTCATTACGAACGCAGCGACTTGTCCGCCGAAGCCTCGGCGAAGGTGGAAGCAATCCAGAGTCTTGCCGCGACGGAGTTCTGGATTACATCGCGCGAATAAACCAAGCGGAAAGAATTGGTTCGCGCTGATTTCCGCGATTCCGATTCGTTCTTTGCGAACGAAATGGAGTCAGATGCAGAACGAAAAAATATAGCCATGCCTTCGCGTTCTCGCGACTGATTTCCACGAGCGCCGCCGTACGTCCCCGCCCATTGCATCGCACAATCGCAATCGCGAGCGACAGACCTCCGGATTGAGGTTTGCCTGACGGCCACCATATCTTCGCCAAGGGAGCCCTTGCCGTGCAGATCATGAAGGCGGCCCTCGTTGCGACAATCGGCATCGTCGCTTGTCTTGCCTGTCTCCGTCCCGGCTCAGCGGAGGATCAGCGCCGTCTTGCACTCACCGTCACGATCGACGGCGCCATCGGGCCGGCGTCGGCGAGCTATGTGAAGGAGGCGCTGGCCAAGGCAGGCGAGCGACGCGCCGAGATCGTCATTCTTCGCATGAATACCCCCGGCGGCCTGAACTCCAGCATGCGCGAGATCATCGCGGATGTGCTCGGCTCGACCGTTCCTGTCGCCGGCTATGTCGCACCGGCCGGCGCCCATGCGGCAAGCGCCGGGACCTATATTCTCTATGCGACTCATATCGCGGCGATGGCGCCGGGCACCAATATCGGTGCCGCGACGCCGGTGCAGATTGGCGGATCGCTTCCGGGCTTGCCGAGCGGCACGCCTGACAAGGACAGCAAGGACAAGAAGGACGAGCCGAAGGATGCGATGACGGCAAAGGTAACGAACGATGCCGTCGCCTTCATCCGCAGCCTCGCCGAACTGCGCGGCCGCAATGCTGATTGGGCGGAGAAGGCGGTCCGCGAAGCCGCGACGCTGTCCGCCAACGGCGCGTTGCAGGCGCACGCGATCGACCTCGTCGCGCGCGACGAGGTCGACCTGCTCAGGCAGATCGACGGTCGCGTGGTCGAGCTCGGCGGCGGCACGACGCAGCGGCTGGCAACGCAGGATGCCATCATCGAAGCCGTCGATCCCGGCCGGATCTCCCGATTCCTTGCGGTCATCACCGATCCCAACGTCGCGTTCATCCTCCTGATGGTCGGAATCTACGGCCTCGTCTTCGAGTTCATGTCGCCCGGGACGGTTGCTCCGGGCGTGGTCGGAACGATCTGCCTGCTGCTTGGCCTCTATGCCCTCAATATGCTGCCGATCAATTATGCCGGGCTCGGCCTGATGCTGGTCGGCATCGCGCTGCTTGCCATCGAGGCCTTCAATCCGACCGTCGTGATCGGCCTTGGAGGCGTCGTCGCCTTTGTGCTGGGCGCCATCATGCTGGTGCGGGTCGAATCGCCCAGCTACCGGCTGTCGTGGTCGGTCATCGCCATTGTCGCGGCGATCTTCGCCGGGTTTGTTCTGGTCGTGCTCGGCGCGCTCAGGCGTGCCCGCCGCGGTGCGCCACGGGTCGGCGCGCAAGCCATGCTTGGCCTGATCGCCGAGGTGCTCGACTGGAACGAGACCGAGGGGCACGTCTTCACGCATGGCGAACGCTGGCAAGCGCGCGGCGCCGATAGCTTCAAGCCCGGAGAGAGGGTCGAGGTCGCCAACATCGTCGACTTGACCCTGGTGGTTCGGCGGCCGAACGGCGAGGGAGGTCAAGTCTGATGTTCGAATATTCGCTTTATGCAGCGCTTGCGCTGATCGTCATCCTGTTTCTCACCCAGGCCGTTCGCATCCTCAGGGAATATGAGCGCGGCGTCATCTTCACGCTCGGCCGCTTCACCGGGGTGAAAGGGCCGGGCCTCGTCATCCTCATTCCGGTCGCGCAGCAGCTCGTCAAGGTCGACCTCAGGGTGATGGTGCAGGTCGTGCCGCCCCAGGACGTGATTTCGCGCGACAACGTCTCGGTCAAGGTCAACGCCGTCCTTTACTTCCGCATCGTTGATCCCGAGCGCGCCATAATCAAGGTCGGCGACTACATGGCCGCGACCAGTCAGCTTGCCCAGACCACGTTGCGCTCGGTGCTTGGCAAGCACGAGCTCGACGAGATGCTCGCCGAACGCGACAGGTTGAACGCCGACATCCAGGAAATCCTCGACAAGCAGACCGACGTCTGGGGCATCAAGGTGACCGGAATCGAGATCAAGGACATCGATATCAACGAGACCATGGTGCGCGCGATCGCCAAGCAGGCCGAAGCGGAACGGTTGCGGCGCGCCAAGGTAATCAATGCGATGGGCGAACAGCAGGCCGCCGAAAAGCTGGTCGAGGCCGGCCGCATTCTCGCGCAGGAGCCGCAGGCGATGCAGCTGCGCTACTTCGCGGCGCTGCACGACATCGCCGGCGAGCGGTCGTCGACCATCGTGTTTCCGCTGCCGACGGGATTGCTCGATTATTTTACGTCGCGGCGTGACACGACGTGAGTGTGGATCGACGGCACGATGGTGCGTAGCGAATCTCTCGGGTCGAATAAACCAATCAGCAAGGATTGGTTCGTGCCGATTTTCGCGATTCCGATTCGTTCTTTGAGAACGAAGTGGAGTCAGATGCAGAACGAAAGTTGAGTCGATCGCTCAAAACAAAAGGCGCCCGATGGGGCGCCTTTCGCGTGTCGTGATATCGAGCCGCTTAGCCCGAATAGTACATCTCGAACTCGACCGGATGCGGGGTCATCTCGAAGCGGGCGACTTCGGTCATCTTCAGCTCGATGTAAGCGTCGATGAAGTCGTCGTCGAACACGCCGCCGTTCTTGAGGAAGCCGCGGTCCTTGTCGAGGTTCTCCAGCGCCTCGCGCAGCGAACCGCAGACGGTCGGGATCTGCTTCAGCTCTTCCTTCGGCAGATCGTAGAGGTCCTTGTCCATCGCCGGACCCGGATCGATCTTGTTCTTGATGCCGTCGAGGCCAGCCATCAGCATCGCGGCGAAGCCGAGATAGGGATTGGCGAGCGGATCGGGGAAGCGCACCTCGACACGCTTGGCCTTCGGCGAAGCGGTGTAGGGGATGCGGCAGGAGGCCGAGCGGTTGCGCGCGGAGTAGGCGAGCAGCACGGGGGCCTCATAGCCCGGGACCAGACGCTTGTACGAGTTGGTCGACGGGTTGGTGAAGGCGTTGATCGCCTTGGCGTGCTTGATGATGCCGCCGATATAGTGGAGGCAGGTCTCCGACAGGTCGGCGTACTTGTTGCCGGCGAACACCGGCTTGCCGTCCTTCCAGATCGACTGGTGCACGTGCATGCCCGAGCCGTTGTCGCCATAGACCGGCTTTGGCATGAAGGTGGCAGTCTTGCCGTAGATGTGCGCGACCTGGTGGATGCAGTATTTGTAGATCTGCAAATGGTCGGCCATCAGCGTCAGCGTGTCGAACTTCATGCCGAGCTCGTGCTGGGCCGAAGCGACCTCGTGGTGATGCTTCTCGACCTTGACGCCCATCTTGGCCATGGCGCCGAGCATCTCCGAGCGCATGTCCTGCACCGAGTCCTGCGGGGGCACGGGGAAGTAGCCGCTCTTGGTGCGGACGCGGTGGCCGAGATTGCCGCCTTCATATTCGGTGTCGGAGTTGATCGGCAGCTCCGAGGAATCGAGACGGAAGCCAGTCTTGTAGGGATCGGACGAATAGCGCACGTCGTCGAACACGAAGAACTCGGCTTCGGGGCCGACGAACACGCTGTCGCCCACGCCCATCGACTTGACCATGGCCTCCGCCTTCTTGGCGATGCCGCGGGGGTCGCGGTTGTAGGGCTCGCCGGTGGTCGGCTCGAGCACGTCGCAAGTGATGACCATGGTGGTTTCGGCGAAGAACGGATCGATCGTCGCGGTCACCGGATCTGGCATCAGGCACATGTCTGACTCGTTGATCGCCTTCCAGCCGGCGATCGAGGAGCCGTCGAACATGGTTCCTTCGGCGAAAATGTCCTCGTCGATCATGCTGACGTCGAACGTCACGTGCTGCCACTTGCCGCGCGGATCGGTGAAGCGCAGGTCGACGTATTTGACGTCGTTGTCCTTGATCGATTTCAGGACGTCTTTGGCGGTCTTCATGCATACCCCTTTTGGCTCTGCGGGTCGGTTTCCAGATGAGCAGATTCGTTCTCGCTTTCGGCGAGTTTGGCGCAACCGCACAAACGAAATCAGGCCGCCGAAGCAGCCTTTTTTCTTTCAGAGTGTCGCAAAATTCGGGATAGCACCCGGCTCAGATAGCGTCCAGCCCGGATTCGCCGGTTCGGATGCGGATCGCCTCTTCGATATTGGAGACGAAAATCTTGCCGTCGCCGATGCGACCGGTCTGTGCGGCGCGGCGGATCGCATCAATCGCACGCTCGACCAGGTCGTCGCCGATCACGATCTCGATCTTCACCTTGGGCAGGAAGTCGACGATGTATTCTGCGCCGCGGTAGAGCTCGGCGTGGCCCTTCTGGCGACCAAAACCCTTCGCCTCGGTCACTGTGATGCCCTGGAGACCAACTTCCTGGAGCGCTTCCTTCACCTCGTCGAGCTTGAACGGCTTGATGATGGCTTCGATTTTCTTCACTGCGCGCCTCCCGGCATTTCGATCAAATAGCAACGTCTTCGTCAGGATGCGCTTGTGTCACGCACGATTTTGTCCTCGTCATGCCGGGACCTGACCAGCCTGGCAACAACGGCCGGCCACACCCAGAATATGCCAGTGAGCACGACGAACCGAAGCGGCTTCCTCGAAAGCAGGGTCTATGCCAAGTTGCAAATGCCCTGGATATTGGAGCGTTATCAGCCTTTTAACGAGCATCTCTGATAGGTGGAGCCGATTGGCTCAAAATACCGCAGACTACGAAATAGGCAAACGGTTCAATATCTGTGCAATCGAATGTTCCGCCGGGTGTATCGGCACGGAACGTGCCTGTTGAAAGGGCGTTTGGACCAGGGAAGTGGCATGGAAGTACTGACCAACGCTGAGATGCAGCGGGCTGACCAGCTCAGCATTGCGGCAGGCACGCCGGGCTTCAAGCTGATGCTGAGCGCCGGCCAGGTGGTTGCGGAGGCCGCCAATGCGCTGGTGGAGGAGGGGCCGATCCTGATCGTCGCCGGTCCCGGCAACAATGGCGGCGACGGTTTTGTCGCAGCTGCCGAGCTCGCTGCACAGGGCCGCGAGGTCTCGGTCATCCTGATGTGCGAGCGCGACCAGCTCCAGGGCGATGCAGCCTCGGCTGCGCGCGGCTGGAAGCATCCGGTGCTCCCGTTCAATCCGCAGGCGATCGGAAAGCCCGCGCTGATCATCGATGCACTGTTCGGCGCGGGCCTCAGCCGCTCCGTCGATGGCGAGGCGCGCGCGATGATCGAGGCGATCAACGCCAACGGTGCCCCGGTGCTTGCGGTCGACCTGCCGAGCGGTATCAACGGCACCAGCGCGGCGGTGATGGGCATGGCGGTGAATGCCACCGAGACCGTCACCTTCTTTCGCAAGAAGCCCGCACATCTCCTGTTGCCCGGCCGCATGCATTGCGGCCGCGTGCGCGTCGCCGATATCGGCATCGACGCACAGGTGCTCGACGAGATCGCGCCGACGATTTTTGAGAACGATCCGGACTTCTGGGGCGCCGCTTTCCCGGTGCCGCGTATCGACGGCCACAAATATGCCCGCGGCCATGTGCTGGCGGTATCGGGCGACGCTGCGGCGACCGGCGCTGCACGGCTTGCTGCCCGCGGGAGCTTGCGCGCCGGCGCGGGTCTCGTGACGCTGGCGACCCCGCGCGATGCGCTTGCGATCAACGCAAGCGCGCTGACATCAGTGATGGTTCGCCCCGTGGACACCGCGATCGAGTTCGGCGAGCTGCTTGGGGACATCAGGTACAACACCTGCATGATCGGGCCCGGCGCGGGCGTTGGTGAGCGCACCCGCGACATGGTCCACACCGCGCTCACCGCGCAACGCCATCTGGTGCTCGACGCCGATGCACTGACGAGCTTTGCCGCAAAACCCGAGCGGCTGTTTGAATCGATCAAGTCGTCGCAGGACACAGGCGTGGTGCTGACGCCGCACGAGGGCGAGTTTCCGCGGCTGTTCTCCGATCTCAGCAACAAGACTCCGGGTCGCTCGAAGCTCGAGCGCGTGCGTGCCGCGGCCGAACGCTGCGGCGCTGTCGTGCTATTGAAGGGCCCTGACACCACGATCGCCGCGCCCGACGGCCGCGCCACCATCGCCGCCAATGCGCCGCCCTGGCTCGCCACCGCCGGCGCCGGCGACGTGCTCTCGGGCATCATTGCAGGGCTCCTCGCGCAGGGCGTACCGGCGTTCGAGGCCGCCAGCATCGGCGTCTGGATGCACGGCGAGGCTGCTAGCGAAGCAGGGCCGGGGCTGATCGCCGAAGATCTCACCGAGACACTGCCTGCGGTGCATCGGCGCATCTATAGCGCACTCGGGATCGAGTATTGATGCTGAGACAGCTCGCGCTCACCGATATGGCTGCGGCGGCGCAAGTCCATCGGATCGCGTTTGATCATGCAATGCCGTGGCTCGTCGGGCTGCACACGCCGGATGAAGACCGCTGGTTTTATCGCGAGCTGGTTTTCCCGGCCTGCCGCGTGTGGGGACGTTTCGACGGCGATCAGCTCTGCGGCATTATCGCCTTTCGCGACGGTTGGATCGAACAGCTCTATGTCCATCCCGCCGCGCATGGCCGCGGCATCGGCACCGAACTTCTCAACAGCGCCAAGGCCGCGAACAAGCGGCTCGAGCTCTGGACCTTCCAGCGCAACGCACCGGCGCGGCGCTTCTACGAGGCGCGTGGGTTCACTCTGGCCGAGCAGACCGACGGGGCGCGGAACGAGGAGAGGGAGCCCGACGCTCGGTATGTCTGGTCGCGCTAGGGCCGATAGCTCACTCCACTCCGTACCAGCGCACCAGCCGCGGTGCGGCCCAGTCGGTCACGACGGATTCGATTAGCCATCGCCCTGGCGATGTCGCGGCAAAGGCGATGCGTTCGGTCTGGCCGGGCTCGATGGCGAGCGTGTCGAGCCAGTAGGGCTTCCAGCCGTCGTCGAGCTTGTCGAGCAGGCGGAAATGATGGCCATGCAAAGAGAAGACGGTGGCGACGGGGGCAGGGTTCTTCAAGGCCAGCACGACGGTGCGGCTGGCCTTGGTGCGGAAGGCGGGGTCAGAGGCCGTAGAGAAGTCTGCCGTCCGCGCCCATCCGGTGTCGGGCACACCAAGCGCGACATCCAGCCGCAGGGCCCCTTTGAGGTCGAGCTTTTCGGGCAGATCGTTCGACGGCAGCGGTCGCGGTGGCAGGAGAGGCGCACGCCGCTCGAACCAGCCGGTGACCATGAGGGCCCCAATCCGGCGCGCCTCCTTGCCATCGTGCAGCAGGAACTGGGCCGATCTGGCTGTATCCACAAAAGCGTCGGCGCGCGCACCTGGGGCCAGCACCAGAGCGCCGTTGCGCGCCGGGAACGGTTCGGCGGGCTGGCCGTCCAATGCCATGACTTGGACTTCGTGGCCCTCCAATTTGATCGCCAGAACAGAACGTTGCGAGCCATTGATAAAGCGCAGCCGCAGCCGCTGGTTGCCCAAGGCTGAGAGTTCGAATGAAGTCTGCCCGTTGATCGTATAGAGCGGCGTGCTGTCTTTGGGATCCTGGCCCGGCGGGACCGCAGTGCCATCCGGCCGCAGGCGCCATTCCTCAATCAGCAGGACCTCGTCGCGATCGACGGAGACGGGCCCTGTCTCCTCGGCAATGATCGGAAGCGGCCGCGCGGGCTGCTTCAGTTGGTCTTCGAATAGCCGGAAGTCAGTCAGCAGGGTTCCCGCGCTTGATATTGAAATCGTTGATGTTTCCGTGGCTCCTGGGGCTGTGGGCGCGCGTCCCCGTTGGGGGTCGGCCACGGCTGCGCCGTTCAAACCGTACCAGGCTGGCGCAAGTGGCACAGGCAGGTCGTTTCGAAACACCACTTCGCAGAGGTCGCCGCGCCTGAGATGGACGCCCTTGGTGTGACTTGCGGCGGCAAGTTCCCAGATCGGCGTAGCGCGTTGGCCAGGCCTCAGGTCCAGGGATGCGGGCTTGGCCTGAAGGAGGACTTGGGCCGTCGGGAGCGGGGCTGCGGCGCCGGCCACGAACCCGGCCGCCGGGGCTCCGAGGGAGGCTCCCAGCCCGGCCAGAACCTGACGCCGATCAGGGGCAAAAATCCGCTGTCTCATGCTGCGATCCGGACCACGCGGCGCTGGATAAGTCCAGCCATCGTGCCTACTTGAAGGCTGCCTCCATCAGGCCATTTTTTTGCTGCGAACAGTCGGGCACATGCTATAAGCCCGGCCGCCCGCGGCATCGCGGCCGGTCTTGATGCAACTTCACGCGGGCGTGGCGGAACTGGTAGACGCGCTGGATTTAGGTTCCAGTGACGAAAGTTGTGGGGGTTCGAGTCCCTCCGCCCGCACCAAGCGCTTATCGCGTTTGCACGGATTACTGAGGGGCCTTGGCTCCCGTGCGGAAGTTATTCCGTCTGGGGCCGGGCTCGATGAACCACCGGCGTTGAGGCGTTTGCCTCGCGCTGGATCGATTAATGACAGCGTCCCGACGCGGGTAGCGTTGCCGGGACCGAACGAGAAGAAGATTGGACGCCATGCAGGTCACAGAAACCCTCTCGGAAGGTTTGAAGCACGAGTTCAAGATCAGCGTTCCCGCGTCTGATCTCGACGCCAAGGCCGGCGCCAAGCTCGTTGACCTCAAGGACAAGGTGCGCCTCAACGGCTTCCGTCCCGGCAAGGTGCCGGTCACTCACCTCAAGAAGGTCTATGGCCGCTCGGTGATGGCCGAGACCATCGACCAGACCATCCGCGACACCAACACCCAGCTGTTTTCCGAACGCGGTTTCAAGCTCGCGACCGAGCCTAAGATCACGATGCCGACCGAGCAGGCCGAGGTCGAAGAGCTGCTGAGCGGCAAGACCGATCTGACCTATACGGTTGCGATCGAAGTTGTGCCCGCCATTGCGCTTGCCGACTTCAAGTCCTTCCAGGTCGAGAAGCCCGTCGCCGACGTCTCCGATTCGGACGTCGACGAGGCGATCAAGCGCATCGCCGACACCAACCGCGGCTATGCCGCCAAGGCCGAGGGCGAGAAGGCCGCTTCCGGCGACCGCGTCACCATCAACTTCAAGGGCACCATCAACGGCGAAGCCTTCGAGGGCGGTACCGGTGAGGGCATTCAGGTCGCGATCGGTTCCAACACCTTCATTCCGGGCTTCGAGGAGCAGCTGATCGGCATCGGCGCGAACGAGACGCGCACGCTGAAAGTGTCGTTCCCCAAGAACTACATGAGCGAGAAGCTCGCGGGCCAGCCGGCCGAGTTCGAGACCACTGCGACGCTGATCGAAGCGCCGCAGGACATCACGATCGACGACGAGTTCGCCAAGACGCTCGGCCTGGAATCGCTCGACAAGCTCAAGGAAGCTGCGCGCGAGCGTCTGGCTGCCGAGTTCGCCGGTGCGACGCGCCAGCGCGTCAAGCGTGCGCTGCTCGACCGCCTCGACGAGGCGCATCGCTTCGAGGCGCCGCCCTCGCTCGTCGACGAGGAGTTCAATCTGATGTGGAACTCGGTCAAGGCCGAGATGGACTCCGCCGGTAAGACCTTTGCCGACGAGGATACCACCGAGGACAAGGCCAAGGAGGAGTACCGCAAGATCGCCGACCGCCGTGTGCGCCTCGGTCTCGTGCTCTCGGAGATCGGCGAGAAGAACAAGATCACCGTGACCGACGACGAGGTCGGCCGCGCCGTGATCGAGCGTGCGCGCCAGATGCCGGGCCGCGAGAAGGAAGTCTGGGACTTCTATCGCAACAATGCCCAGGCATTGGCCCAGCTTCGTGCACCGATCTATGAGGACAAGGTCGTCGACTTCATCCTCGAGCTTGCCAACGTGACCGAGAAGAAGGTCTCGCGCGAGGACCTGTACAAGGACGACGAGGAAAAGACTGCAGCCTGAAGGCTTTGACGCAGTCTTCTATTAAGGATGATCAGCGAACGGGCCCAGCTAGCCAGATGGCCGGCTGGGCCTTTTTGCGAGAATCAGCTTCAAGTGCCGCAAAGGGCCCGATGGATTAAGCCTTAATTCGCTCCGCACTTGTCTGGCGCGAATTGGGCTATATCTGTCGGTACCTACGCGTTCTACCTCTACCAACTTCCTGCATCACGGGACGTCCATCGGCCTTCCGGCACATCCAGTCCGACTGGCAGCCAAGACTGGCGATGTCCGCCTCTAAAACCCTAGGTGACTCATGCGCGATCCGGTTGAAACTTACATGAACCTCGTGCCCATGGTGGTCGAGCAAACCAACCGTGGCGAGCGCGCCTACGACATTTTCTCGCGCCTGTTGAAAGAGCGCATCATTTTCCTGACCGGTCCGGTCGAGGACGGCATGTCGACGCTGGTCGTCGCGCAGCTGCTGTTCCTCGAAGCGGAAAATCCGAAGAAGGAAATCTCGATGTACATCAACTCGCCGGGTGGCGTGGTGACGTCGGGTCTTGCGATCTACGACACCATGCAGTTCATCCGCCCGCCGGTCTCGACGCTGTGCACCGGCCAGGCTGCTTCGATGGGCTCGCTGCTGCTCGCCGCCGGCGCGAAGGACATGCGCTTCTCGCTGCCGAACGCGCGCATCATGGTGCATCAGCCCTCCGGCGGCTTCCAGGGCCAGGCCACCGACATCATGTTGCACGCGCAGGAAATCCTGAACCTGAAGAAGCGGCTCAACGAGATCTACGTGAAGCACACCGGCCAGACCTACAAGTCGATCGAAGACGCGCTGGAACGCGACAAGTTCCTGACCGCGAACGACGCCAAGGAGTTCGGTCTGGTCGACAGGGTCATCGACAAGCGCGCCGAAGAGGCCGCGCCTGCGAAGACCCCGTAGCACTACCGGGACTGCGACGGCGATCCCCGAAATGAGCGGAGATTGCCGGAACGACGTTCACGTCGGGAACGCGTTCGCGAGGGCGCAAAAAGCCCATTTTTGCGCCCTGCGGCAAGCAGAAAGTTCCGCTTTCGTGCTCGTTTTTCGTGGTAATCCAGCAACGTCGGGGTGATTTCGGTCACTTCACCCGTGCCAAGACCTGAAATCACGGTATTGTAACGGGTAGCCGACGACCCCCGATTAGCGAATTCTTGATAGTCGGGTGACAGCATGGTTGGCTACGATTGATCGGCTATGATCGCGGAGAATCGAGTGACCGTGATTCGCACGGGATGTAACGCGTAGGGTCTTTTTTGGTACGGAATTTGCTCTATTTGAGTCCCTTACCCGCCAACGTTTCGGGATGGGACGATCGAGCGGACGGATCGAACCGCGGACGGAGACATGAATGAGTAAGGTCGGCACGAGCGACTCCAAGAACACGCTATATTGCTCGTTCTGCGGCAAGAGCCAGCACGAAGTCCGCAAACTGATCGCGGGTCCCACGGTCTTCATCTGCGACGAGTGCGTCGAGCTCTGCATGGACATCATCCGCGAGGAGAACAAGTCCTCGCTGGTCAAGTCGCGCGACGGCATTCCGACGCCGAAGGAAATCTGCAAGGTCCTGGACGATTACGTCATCGGTCAGAGCCATGCGAAGAAGGTCCTGTCGGTCGCGGTGCACAACCACTACAAGCGCCTCAACCATCAGACCAAGCACAACGACGTCGAGCTCGCGAAGTCGAACATCCTGCTGATTGGTCCGACCGGCTCGGGCAAGACGCTGCTCGCGCAGACGCTTGCCCGCATCCTGGACGTGCCGTTCACGATGGCGGATGCGACCACGCTGACCGAAGCCGGCTATGTCGGTGAGGACGTCGAGAACATCATCCTGAAGCTGCTTCAGGCCGCCGACTACAATGTCGAGCGCGCCCAGCGCGGCATCGTCTACATCGACGAAATCGACAAGATCAGCCGCAAGTCCGACAATCCCTCGATCACGCGCGACGTGTCGGGTGAGGGCGTGCAGCAGGCGCTGCTGAAGATCATGGAAGGCACGGTGGCTTCGGTCCCGCCGCAGGGCGGCCGCAAGCATCCCCAGCAGGAATTCCTGCAGGTGGATACCACCAACATCCTGTTCATCTGCGGCGGTGCATTCGCCGGCCTCGAGAAGATCATCTCGGCGCGCGGTCGGTCCACCTCGATCGGTTTCGCCGCCCAGGTGATGGCGCCGGAAGACCGCCGTACCGGCGAGATCTTCCGTCACGTCGAGCCTGAGGATCTCTTGAAGTACGGTCTCATCCCCGAATTCGTCGGTCGTCTGCCCGTCGTGGCGACGCTCGAGGATCTGGACGAGACCTCGCTGAAGAAGATCCTCACCGAGCCGAAGAACGCGCTGGTGAAGCAGTACCAGCGGCTGTTCGAGATGGAGAACATCGAGCTGACCTTCGCCGACGAGGCGCTTGGCGCGGTTGCCCGCAAGGCGATCGAGCGCAAGACCGGCGCGCGTGGTCTGCGTTCGATCCTCGAAGCGATCCTGCTCGAGACCATGTTCGACCTGCCGGGCCTGGAAGGTGTGGAAGAAGTCGTGATTTCCCGCGAAGTTGTGGAAGGCACGGCGCGTCCGCTCTACATCTACGCCGATCGGACCGATCGCGCGGTCGAGAACGCCAGCGCCTGATTTCCCGGCGCTGGAACGCTTCCCGTCGTCTTTCACAGCAGCGGCTGCGGACATGTATTCCGCAGCCGGAATTGCGTCGCTTACCCACGTGCGTAAGCGCCTGATGGCGCGTGTTTTTTCAATGACTTGACACCCCCCCGGTCGATAGCCACCTAATGTCGGCGGCGAGCGAGAATTCTGTTCAAGATTCGCCTCTGTTTCGATCCGGCAAGCCCGGTCCAACCTATGAAGGGTAGACCGGTTTTGTGGATCACCTCGGCACCTTGTGGCGGTTGCGCACCGAATGCGGGCTGCGTGCGAGGGGGCAAAGCAAAAGGAAAAGGCCATGACTAATCCAAAACCCAGGCCAACCATCGTCCATGGCGAGACGCACGCTTATCCCGTGTTGCCGCTGCGCGATATCGTCGTCTTCCCGCACATGATCGTTCCGCTCTTCGTCGGTCGCGAGAAGTCGATCCGCGCGCTCGAAGAGGTGATGAAGAACGATGCGCTGATCATGCTCGCGACGCAGAAGAACGCGTCCGACGATGATCCGGCGCCCGATGCCATTTACGAGACCGGTACGCTTGCCAGCGTGCTGCAGCTCCTGAAGCTCCCCGATGGCACCGTGAAGGTGCTGGTCGAAGGGCTCGAGCGCGCACGCGTGTCAAAATACACCGATCGCGCCGACTATTATGAAGCCACCGCCGTTGCGCTCGCCGACACCGATGCGAAGTCGGTCGAGGCGGAAGCGTTGGCGCGCTCCGTCGTGTCCGACTTCGAGAGCTATGTGAAGCTCAACAAGAAGATCTCGGCCGAGGTCGTCGGCGTCGTGCAGGCGATCACCGATTTCGCCAAGCTCGCCGACACCGTTGCTTCGCATCTCGCGGTCAAGATCGCGGATCGGCAGGGCATCCTCGAGACGCTGTCCGTCACCACGCGCCTGGAGAAGGTGCTGGGCCTGATGGAGAGCGAGATCTCGGTGCTGCAGGTCGAGAAGCGCATCCGCTCGCGCGTCAAGCGCCAGATGGAGAAGACCCAGCGCGAGTATTATCTCAACGAGCAGATGAAGGCGATCCAGAAGGAGCTCGGCGACGACGACGGTCGCGACGAGCTCGCCGATCTCGAAGAGAAGATCGCCAAGACCAAGCTCTCCAAGGAAGCGCGCGACAAGGCGCAGCATGAATTGAAGAAGCTGCGCCAGATGTCGCCGATGTCCGCGGAAGCGACCGTCGTGCGCAACTATCTGGATTGGCTGCTGTCGATCCCGTGGAACAAGAAGTCCAAGGTGAAGAAGGACCTGGAGCAGGCGCAGGCCATCCTGGACTCCGATCACTATGGTCTTGAGAAGGTCAAGGAACGTATCGTCGAGTATCTCGCGGTGCAGTCGCGCGCCAACAAGCTGACGGGCCCGATCCTTTGCCTCGTCGGACCTCCCGGCGTCGGCAAGACCTCGCTCGGCAAGTCGATCGCGAAGGCGACCGGCCGCGAGTTCGTGCGCGTGTCACTCGGCGGCGTGCGCGACGAAGCCGAGATCCGCGGTCACCGCCGCACCTATATCGGCTCGATGCCCGGCAAGATCATCCAATCGATGCGGAAGGCGAAGTCGTCCAATCCGCTGTTCCTGCTGGACGAGATCGACAAGATGGGCGCCGATTTCCGCGGCGATCCGTCCTCGGCCTTGCTCGAGGTCCTTGATCCCGAGCAGAACGGGACGTTCGCCGACCACTATCTGGAGGTCGACTACGATCTGTCCAACGTCATGTTCATCACGACCGCGAATACGCTCAATATTCCCGGCCCGCTGATGGACCGCATGGAGATCATCCGGATCGCGGGTTACACCGAGAACGAGAAGGTCGAGATCGCGCGCAAGCACCTGATCCCGAACGCGGTGTCCAAGCATGGCCTGGACTCCAAGGAATTCTCGATCGACGACGACGCGCTGCTGCTGTTGATCCGCCGCTACACCCGCGAAGCGGGCGTGCGTAACCTGGAGCGTGAGCTCTCCACACTCGCCCGCAAGGCGGTGAAGGAGCTGATGATCTCCAAGAAGAAGTCGGTCAAGGTCACCGAGAAGACTCTGGAAGAGCTGCTCGGCGTGCCGAAGTACCGCTTCGGCGAGATCGAGAGCGAGCCGCAGGTCGGCATCGTCACCGGCCTTGCCTGGACCGATGTCGGCGGCGAGCTGCTGACCATCGAAGGCGTCATGATGCCCGGCAAGGGCAAGATGACGGTCACCGGCAATCTGCGTGACGTCATGAAGGAATCGATCTCGGCGGCGGCGTCCTACGTCCGCTCCCGCGCGATCACCTACGGCATCGAGCCGCCGCTGTTCGACCGGCGCGACATCCACGTGCACGTGCCCGAGGGCGCGACGCCGAAGGATGGTCCGTCGGCGGGCGTGGCCATGGCCACCGCGATCATCTCGGTCATGACCGGCATTCCGGTCCGCCACGATGTCGCGATGACCGGCGAGATCACGCTGCGCGGCCGCGTGCTGCCAATCGGCGGCCTGAAGGAGAAGCTGCTGGCTGCGGCCCGCGGCGGCATCAAGACGGTGCTCATCCCCGAGGACAACGCCAAGGATCTGACGGAGATTTCCGATGCGATCAAGGGTGGCATGGAGATCATCCCGGTTTCCCGTCTCGATGACGTCATCGCCAAGGCGCTGGTGAAGAAGCCCGTGCCGATCGTCTGGGAAGAGGACACCAAGGTGACGGTGAAGCCGGACGGGGATGAGGCCGCCGGCGGCCTGACCGCCCACTGAGATCGCAGATCGAAAAGATGATAAAACGGCGCCTCCGGGCGCCGTTTTTGCTTTGGGAGAAGGGACGATCGTGATGCAGGTCGATGGGCAATGCCATTGCGGCAAGATCACTTTTGAGGCCGAGATCGATCCTGAGGCGGTCTCGGTCTGTCATTGCCGTGACTGCCAGGCCCTCACGGGATCGCCGTTCCGGGTGACCGCCATCTGCACCGCTGATGACGTCAAGCTCACCGGCGGCTCGCCCAAGATCTATGGCAAGCGTGGCGATAACGGCCGAATGCGCTTCCAGCACTTCTGCGGCGAGTGCGGTTCCCCGCTGTTCACCAACGGTGAAGGTGACCAGGCCGACGACTGGGGCATCCGCTGGGGCTCGATCCGCCAGCGCGATAAATTGCGCCCCGTCAGGCAGATCTGGTGCCAGTCGGCGGCTGTGTGGATCGACGCGGTGCCGTTGCTGCCGGGCCGGCCAGCGGACTAAGGGGTTTGCCCAGCCGAAGCTCGTTGCCCAAAGCCCGCCTTCGCCTAACGGCTTCGGCGCGGCACCTTCACTCGCTTCGCGTCAATGAAGTTCCTGGCTGGCTTGCCTAGCCGTAGCCCGCGAAGCGGGCGAAGGCTGGTGGGCGGTCACGGATTCGAACCGCGGACCCTCTCGGTGTAAACGAGATGCTCTAACCAGCTGAGCTAACCGCCCCTCGGCGCCTCTTTAGCCCTCCGGCGGGTGTTGGAGCAAGGGGGGGCTGTGGTGAACAGACCGGCCAGCGCGGCCTTATTCGGCCGAGCGGTTTCCTCCGAAACCGTCCTTCCTCCGCGACTACGCGCTGATTTCCGCGATGAGGCTGGACGTTGCCGGGAACTCCGGCGACACTCCGGCCTTATTCGATATTGTTCCCAACCCTTATTGCGCCGTTCGATGCTGCGTATCGATGGTGATATTGCGCAGAACTATTGTCCGCCGGCGCCGCAGCCGCCGGAGGCGCGGTTGCGGCTGTTCAGGCTGCTCGCGACGCTGAAGCGCAATCCTCTGGAATGCTGGAGTGCGGAGTTCTTTCGCGAGCCCATCGCCAGGGTAGGACTGCCCTTTACCGACGCCTTTCTGGTGCACGATCCCGCTGCCATCAGGCACGTGCTGGTCGACAATGCCGATAACTACCGCAAGGACCCAATTCAGCGCCGCATTCTGGCGAGCGGTCTTGCGGATGGGCTGTTGAGCGTAGAGGACGCGCGCTGGGAAACGCAGCGGCGCATGCTCGCGCCGCTGTTTGCCCGACGCGCGGTGGCGACGTTCACGGAAGCGATCCTCACAGCCGTCGACCGGTTGACGGCGCGTTGGCGCAGCCGGGGCCCCGGGGCGGCCTTCGACGTCGCGGCCGAGATGGCGCTGCTCACGCTTGACGTGCTCGCACTCACGATCTTCTCGGATGGCATCGCGGGCGATTACGACGCATTCCGCAGTGCGATGAATGCCTATTTTGCGGTGATCGGACGGATTGGCGCGCTTGACCTGCTCGGTGTGCCGCAATCAGTGCCGCGCCCCGGACGAGCCCGGCTGCGGCGGACCCTGGACTATTTCGAAGGCATCATCGACCGCATCATCGATACGCGTCGGCGCGTGCTTGCAGGCTTGCCGCCCGGGGAGGGGCCATCCGATCTCCTCACGCCGCTGTTGCGTGCACTCGATCCCTCGACCGGTCAATCACTGTCGCTTGCCGAGGTGCGCTCCAACATTCTCACCTTCCTGTCGGCAGGTCACGAGACGACCGCGAACGCGCTGAGTTGGTCGATCTTCCTGCTGTCGCAGTCGCCCGACTGGCGCTACCGCGTGCGGGAGGAGGCGGCGCGCGAACTCGCTGGACCCGTGGAAGGCCTCACCGACCGGCTGGTTGTGACCAGGGCGGTGGTCGAGGAGGCGCTGCGGCTTTATCCGCCGATCGCCGCATTGAGCCGGATGACAAAGGACGCCGACATGCTGGGTGGCGTCGCGGTGAAGCCTCGTTCGCTGATCGTCATTGCGCCCTATGTGTTGCACCGGCATCTCCTGCTGTGGGAGCAACCCAATGCGTTCGATCCAGCGCGCTTCATGCCGGCGCGCCGCGGCACGATCGGACGGTTTGCATATCTGCCCTTCGGCATCGGCCCGCGCATCTGCATCGGCGCCTCGTTCGCGTTGCAGGAGGCGACGATCGCGCTTGCCGCACTCATGCAGCGCTTCGACATCATGCTCTCGCCGGATGCCAAAGTTTGGCCCTTGCAGAAAATTACGCTAAGGCCGGAGAGCGGCTTGCCGATGCGCGTAACCCCACGCGATTGCGGGGAGCGGCCGGTCTTACATGAATGAAGAATAGAGGGACTGATGGAATCGCCCACCGGACACGAGAAAAACGCCGACCAGATCGCCTATTGGAACGGGCCCAGCGGGCAGCGCTGGGCCGATCGGCATGCGGCACAGGAGACCATCCTCGGGCCGATCGCGGAGGTCCTGATCGACCGCGCCAGGCCCAGGCCGGGCGAGCGCGTTCTCGACGTCGGCTGCGGCTCGGGTGCGACCACCTTTGCTTTCGCGAAGGCTGTTGCGCCCGATGGCTTCGCCCTCGGCCTCGATGTGTCCGAGCCGATGCTGTCGCAGGCGAGAGCGTTTGCGCCAAAGGGGCTGCCGGTCGATTTCGTGCTGGCGGATGCGACGGTGTATCCCTTTGAGCCGGCGAGCTTCGATCTGCTCGCCTCACGCTTCGGCGTGATGTTCTTTGCCGATCCGATTGCGTCCTTCACCAATCTTCGCCGCGCGCTGAAGCCGACGGGACGACTTGCGTTCGTCTGCTGGCGCGAGCCGAAGGAAAATCCGTGGATGATGGCGCCGCTGATGGCGGTCTACAAGCACGTGCCGAAGATGCCGCCGGTCGGGCCGGAGGAGCCGGGCCCGTTCGCGTTTGCTTCCGAGGAGCGCGTGATGCGCATTCTGAAGGGCGCGGGCTTCGTCGACGTGGCGATGGAGCCGCATAATCTGCCGATGGACATCGCCATCGGCGGCGGGCTCGACGCTGCCGTCGACGGCTCCTTGCAGATCGGCCCCGCCAGCCGTGCGCTGCAGGGCCATTCGCCGGAGACGGTCGCTGCGGCCAAGGCGTCGATCCGCGAGACGCTCGCGCCGTTCGTGAAGGGGCAGAACGTGGCGCTGCAGGGCGCGATCTGGATCGTGACGGCGAGGGCGGGGTAGACGACCGCCGCTCTCTCCACCGTCATTGCGAGGAGCTCGCGACAAAATTGCTTTGCAATTTTGCGCTGATGCGACGAAGCAATCCAGACTGCCTCCGCTGAGGGATTCTGGATTGCTTCGCTGCGCTCGCAATGACGGTATTGATGAAGCGGAGCCTCCCTCACACCACATCATCCGGCGCCAGCGCGCAGCCGTTGTCCGGATGGGTCTCGATCTGGAGCGTGGTGTGGCCGATACGGAAGGTGGTCTTCAAGAGTTGCGCGGTCTCCATCAAGAACGCGTCGACGGTGCCTGCGGGCATCACGAGATGGCAGGTGAGCGCCGTCTCGGTCGTGGAGATCGGCCAGACGTGGAGATCGTGGATCGCCGAGACGCCGGGGCGCGCCAGCAGGAACGCCTTGATCGCGGCAAGGTCGGTGCCCTTGGGCGCGGCCGCCATGGACATGTCGATGGAGCCGCGGAGCAGGCTGGTCGTGCCCCACAAAATGCTGGCGCAGATGGCGAGGCTGGTAACTGGGTCGAGCCAGAGCCAGCCGGTCCAGATGATCAGCGCCGCCGAAATCACGACGCCGAGCGAGACCGCGGCGTCGGCGGCCATGTGCAGATAGGCGCCCTCGATGTTGATGTCGTCCTTGCGGCCGCTCGCAAACAACATGGCGGTAAAGCCGTTGATGAAGATGCCGATGCCGGCGACCACCATCACGGTCACGCCCGCGACGGGCTCGGGCTCGCGCAGCCGCAGGATTGCCTCCCAGCCGATCGCACCGGTCGCCACGAGGAGAAACACGGCATTGGCGAGCGCCGCCAGAATCGTGGACGCGCGGAAGCCATAGGTGAAGCGGCCGCTCGGCGCACGCTTCGCCGCGACCGAGGCGCCCCAGGCCACGACCAGGCCGAGCACGTCGGACAGATTATGGCCGGCATCGGCGAGCAGCGCGGTGGAATTGCCGATATAGCCATAGATCGCCTCAGCCACGACCAGCGCGGTGTTGAGCGTGATGCCGATCGCGAAGGCCTTGCCGAAATTGGCGGGCGCATGGACATGGGCGTGACCATGACCATGGGAATGATCGTGGCCATGATCATGCGCGTGGCAGTGGTCATGGTGGTGATGACCGTGATGGTCGTGGCTACCCAAACCTAGCGCTCCCGGCTTCAGCCAAATCAGGCGCCATTGTAGGCGTTTCGCCTGCGCCGTCACGCCGGAACAGCATGTAGAGCGCCGGTAGCACCAGCAATGTCAGGATGGTCGAGGAGATGATGCCGCCGATTACGACGGTCGCGAGCGGCCGCTGCACTTCGGCGCCGGAACCGGTTGCGAGCGCCATCGGCACGAAACCGAGGGAGGCGACCAGCGCCGTCATCAGCACCGGGCGCAGCCGCGTCAACGCACCCTCGCGCACGGCCTCGGCGACGGGGCGTCCGTCGCTGCGGAGCCGCTCGATGAAGGCGATGATGACGAGGCCGTTGAGCACGGCGACCCCTGATAGCGCGATGAAGCCGACCCCGGCGCTGATCGACAGCGGAATGCCGCGCAGCAAGAGCGCCGCGACACCGCCCGTCAGCGCCAGCGGTACGCCGGAGAACACCAGCGCCGCATCTGCCGCCGATCCCATGCTCATGAACAGCAGCAGGAACACCAGCGCGAGCGCGACCGGCACGACGATCGTCAGCCGCTTGCTGGCGGAGACCAGTTGCTCGAACTGGCCGCCCCAGCCGATCCAGTAGCCCGGCGGAAGTTTTACTTTCTCGGCGACGGCGGCTTGCGCCTCAGTGACGAAGGAACGCAGGTCGCGGCCGCGAACATTGGCCATGACCACCACACGGCGCTTGCCGTTCTCGCGGCTGATCTGGTTGGGGCCGGGCGCGATCTCGATCGCGGCCACGGAGGAGAGGGGGACGTAGCGGAGCGCTGCGCCCGAGACGCCGGACCAGGCGGTCTTGGTGACGGGCATCGCATCCTCGCCCGGTGGCAACGGGATCGGCAGCGACTTGATCGCGTCAGGATCGGCGCGCAGGCTCTCCGGCAGCCGCACCACGATATCGAAGCGGCGATCGCCCTCGAACAGCTTTCCGGCCGGCTTGCCACCGATCGCGATCTCGACGAGGTTTTGCACCTCGCTGAGGCTGAGGCCGTAGCGCGACAGCGCCTGGCGGTCGAGCTTGACGGTGAGGATCGGCAGGCCTGCGATCTGCTCGGTCTTGACGTCGGCCGCGCCGTCGATGCCGCGCATGACGCCATCGACCTGCTGCGCAACATTGGCCAGCACGTCGAGATCGTCGCCAAAAATCTTGACGCCGACGTCGCTCCTGATGCCGGCGATGAGCTCGTTGAAGCGCATCTGGATCGGCTGGGTCATGCCATAGGCCGTGCCGGGCAGGGTGTTGGCGGCGCGTTCAATCGCCTCGATCACCTCATTCTTCGGCTTGGCGGGATCGGGCCATTCCTCGCGCGGCCTTAGCGTGACATAGGTGTCGGCGGCGTTCGGCGGCATTGGATCGTTGGCGATTTCGGCGGTGCCGATCTTGGAGAAGATGGTCGCCACTTCCGGCACCTGTTTGACCGCCTTCTCCAGTCGCAGTTGCATGTCGACGCTCTGGGTCAGGCTGGTGCCGGGAATCCGGATCGTCTCGATGGTGATGTCGCCTTCATCGAGGCTCGGGATGAACTCGCCGCCCATGCGCGTTGCGGCAAACAGGCTGCCGGCGACGATCAGGACAGCACCGAGCGCAACGCTGCGCCGGTAGCGGATGGCACGGTCGAGCAGCGGCACATAGACCCGCTTCGCCGCGCGCATGAAGATGTTCTCGGTCTCCGAGACCTTGCCGGTGACGAAGATCGCAATCGCTGCCGGGACGAAGGTGACGGAAAGCAGGGCCGCGCCGGCGAGCGCCATCAGCACGGTCAGCGCCATCGGGGTGAACATCTTGCCCTCGGTCCCCGTCAGCGTCAGGACCGGGAGGTAAACCACGGCGATGATGAGCGTGCCGAACAGGCTCGGCTTGATGACCTCGCTACTGCCGTCTCGGATGGTCTGGAGCCGTTCATCCAGCGTCAGCAGCCGGCCGCCCCGGTGCTGCTCGGCGGCCAGCAGCCGCAGGCAGTTCTCGACGATGATCACTGCACCGTCGACGATGATGCCGAAGTCGACGGCACCTAAGCTCATCAGGTTGGCGCTCACCTTGCTTTCGACCATGCCGGTGATCGTGAACAGCATGGACAGCGGAATGACGCAGGCCGTGATCAGCGCGGCACGGATGTTGCCGAGGATCAGGAACAGCACCGCGATCACCAGCGCGGCGCCCTCAATGAGGTTCTTCTCGACGGTTTGAATGGTGGCTTCCACCAGATGGGTGCGGTCGTAGACCGCGTGCGCGATGACGCCGTCGGGCAGCGATTTCGCGATCTCGCCTAGCCTTGCGGCGACCCGCTGGGCCACCGTGCGGCTGTTTTCGCCGATCAGCAGCATGGCAGTGCCGAGCACCGTCTCGCTGCCGTTTGCTGTCGCAGCGCCGGTGCGCAGGTCCTGGCCCTCACTCACCTCGGCGACGTCGCGGATGCGGACCGGCACCCCGCCGCGCGAGCCGATCACGATGTCTCTGATATCAGCGATATCGGCGACCTGGCCCGGCGCACGGACCAGATATTGCTCGCCGTTGCGTTCGATATAGCCGGCGCCGATATTGGCATTGTTGGCGGCAAGCGCCGTCATGATGTCGCGGAAGCCGAGCTTGTAGGCCATCAGCCGGCCGGGGATCGGCAGCACGTGGAATTGCCGCTCATAGCCGCCGATCGAGTTGACCTCGATCACGCCGGGAATGGTGCGCAGCTGCGGCTTGATGATCCAGTCCTGGATGGTGCGGAGCTCCGTCGGCGTAAAATCAGCACCGCTCGGCGACTTCGCGCCCGCCTTGGCTTCGACCGAATAGACATAGATCTCGCCGAGCCCGGTCGAGATCGGTCCCATCGCGACCTCGGTGCCTCCAGGAAGCTGATCCTTGGCCTGCTGAATGCGCTCGTTGACGAGCTGACGCGCGAAATAGATGTCGGTGCCATCCTGGAACACGACGGTCACCTGGCTCAGGCCATAGCGCGAGATCGAGCGGGTGTAGTCGAGCCTGGGCAGGCCGCCCATCGCGGTCTCGAGCGGGAAGGTGATGCGCTGCTCGGCTTCCAGCGGCGACAGGCCCGGTGCGCGCGTGTTGATCTGCACCTGCACGTTGGTGACATCAGGGACGGCGTCGATCGGCAAGCGGGTGAAATTCCAGACCCCGAAGGCGCCGGCCGCGAGCGCAAGCAGCACCACCAGCCAGCGCTGGCGGATAGAGAAGGAAAGCAGCGCGTCAATCATGATCGGCGTCTCCTTTGCCCATCTCGGCCTTCACGACAAAACTGTTCTCGGCGACGTAATGCTCGCCCGCGGTGAGCCCCGCCTTGATCTCGACGAATTGCGGATCGGAGTCGCCAAGCTCGACCGGGCGCGCCTCGATCTTGTCGCTGTCCTCGCGAACGAACACGATGGTCCTGTTCTCCAGCGTCTGGATCGCGCTCCGGCGCACGGCGACCGCGACATTGCGGGCGGCGAGGACCAGCCGCGCGGTGACGAACAGGCCAGGACGCAAGCGTCCGTCGGGATTTGCCAGCAACACGCGGGCGAGAGCAGTCTGTGTCTCGCTCGAGCCGATCGGTGCGATGTAGGAGATCGTGCCTTTGATCTCTCCGCGGCCGTCGTCGGGATCGATCAGCACCTGATCGTTGAGGCGCACGCGCTTGAGGTCCTGCCGATAGATCGAGAGGTCGACCCAGATGGTGGAGAGGTCGGCGACGACGAAGGCCGGCTTCTGCTCAGAGGCGTATTCGCCGAGCGAGATCTGCCGGTCGATGATGGTGCCTGGTATCGGCGCCTTCAGCTCGTAGACGGTGAGACTCTGGTTGCTCTCGATGGTGGCAAGCAGATCGTCCTTGCCGACCTTGTCGCCGATGCGCTTCTGGATCGATTTTGCCACCCCCGGAAAACGCGGGGTGACCTGGACGACCGCTTCTTGATTGGCGCGCAGGATGCCGTTGAAGGAGAGCGTATCGGTCAGCGTGGCGCTCGCAGCTTCCGCAAGCGTCACGCCCGCTGCGGCCAGCTTGACATCGGAGATGCGGATGCGGTCGGCGCCGTGCTCGTCCTGCTCGACATGGTCGTTCGGCTTCTCGGGCCTCTTCTCTGCCGCGTGTTCGGTCGATGCGACCTTGACCGGCGTGAGCATGGAATAGCCGTAGGCGCCGAGGGCGGCGGCCACGATGGCCACAACAATGGTCGAGGACGTCTTCATCGCGCGCTCTCCCGGGCCAGCGCAAAGGGATTGCCGACGAGCCCTTCAATTGTGGCGACGCCGGCGTGGAAGTTCTGCAGGGCTTCCTGCTCGCGCAGCCGCGCCTGTGTCACGCTCGCCTGGGCGTCGAGCACCTCGAGCAGGGTGAAGCGGCCCTGGCCGTAGCCTTGCGAGATCGCATCCGTCGCTTCCGTCGCCTTGGGGATGGCGGTCTCGCGCAGCACCGAGAGCTCGCGCAGCGAGCCCTGCAGTGAGTCATAGGCGCGCCCGGCGATCACGATCAGCGTGTTGCGGTTGGCCTCGCGTTCGGCTTTCGTCTTGGCGAGACTTTCCTGGGCCGAGAGGACGTTGCCCTGGTTCTGGTCGAACACAGGGATCGGCACCGAGACGGTGAGACGCACCGCGTCGTCATTGGTTTCGTTGAAATGGCGCCAGCCGGCGGCGATCCGCACGTCAGGATAGGGTTTGAGCCGCGCCATCAGCAGCTCGGCATTGCGCTGCGCATAGACGGCGGTCCAGCGCACCAGCTGCGGATTGGCATCGATGGCCGCGACCACCGACTGAAAGGTCGGCGGCCGTCCCGTGGTGTCGAGCCGGCCGGAGACCTCGCCGAATTTCGCCATGGGATCGCCCATCAGCACGGCCAGCTCGCGCCGGGCGCTTGCCAACGTCGCCTTGAAGCGCTCGCGGTCGGCTTTCACCAGCGCGGAGGCGACCTCGGCGCGGCCGGTCTCGGCCGGCGAGGAGGCGCCGGCCTCCACGCGGCGGTGCAGCAGCGGCGTCAGCCTGTCGATCGCCGCAATCTGCTCGTCGAGGATCTGGATGCGCCGCTGTGCGCCGAGCACGCTGAGGAACGCGATCGCGGTCTCCGACAGCACCTCCAGCCTGATCGCCTTGCGCTGGATCGCGGCGATCTCCATGCCGGCCGCTCCGGCCGCGATCCGCGCTTCGCGCTTGCCGAACAGCTCAAAGGCCTGGCTGATCTGGAGCGTGGTCTCGGCCGATTTGGTGCCGCGATAGACGCCCGACCCGAACGAATTATCCTGCTCGTAGGATAGTTCCGGATTGAGCAGGGCACCGGCCTGGATGCGCTGGCCCGTGGCGATGCCGACATCGCGCTCCGCCGCGGTCAGGCGCGGGCTCGCGGCCAGCGCGCGCGACAGTGCGGCGCGCATGGTCAGGGTCTGGGCCTGCGCTCGTTGCGCCAGCCAGGGGCTGATAAGCATAGCCATCGCGCACGCAAGGCGCGCGGCCGTCCGTCTGCAAGACATGAAGGTGACCTGTGAACGAGAGCATCATTGGCGCCGCAGCGCCCGGCTGATCAGTTCAGTCAGGACTTGGGGGGCGGGGAGACCGTATCGGGCGCAATTCCGATCAGCGCAGGCACGCGCTGCTGAACCGGCGCTGCCATCAGGTCTGTCGCGGCGCCGGATTGCAGCGGTTGCACGACAGCGACGGAGAAGCAGCCGTGGCAGTGATGGCCTGCCAGCGCCTTGTGATCGCCGTGGCCGTCAAAACCGCTGTCGAGGAGCGATGCGATCTCCGAGCCGCCCGAAGGGCTGGTGACATCGATGTCGTGCGTGCCATGGAGCACGCCCGCAAGCAGGTAGACGGTCGCCACCACGATAGCCACCAACCCACGCCAGTTGCGCGGGGAGCAAAAGCTGGAGATGCGGCGGGGCGTGGTCACTGTGGCGCTCGGTTCCTGATCTGCCTCCGGTAGCACGGCGGCCGGAACAGTGTCGACCCGCAACATTGTTACGTGTGGGGAACCTGATGTCGCGAGCGCCCGAACGAAAAGGCCCCAGCCCGGGGCTGACCGGCTGAGGCCTCTTCTGCTCACAATCTTCATCCGTTGGGACTTGCAGAGACAATTTCGGTCTCGCTGGTTCGTTCCGGCAGCTTGTAAAATTTAGGAACGTTCTCCGGTCCCCCTCATTAGCGCCCCGGAGCGTTTGAGGAGGAAGGGACCATGGACGGACTGATCTATCTGATCGGCCTGATCGTCGTGATCATGGCGATCTTGTCGTTCTTCGGCCTGCGCTGAGAGACCCGCTATGACGATTGAAACTCTCGTGCAGGACAACATCGTGGAAGGCGGCTTCATCGCCGCCGAGGAGCAGCGGAGCATCCAGTGGAGCTCCGTCATATCAGGCGCTCTTGCGTCCGGCGCAATGTCGTTCATTCTGGTCAGCTTTGGCGTGGCCATTGGCCTCGGAGTCAGCTCGGCGTCGCCGACATGGCGCGACGCCTCGGCCGCGCTGGCGCTGCTGTCAGGACTGTATCTGATCATCCAGGCGATCGTCAGTTTTGGCTTCGGCGGCTACATCGCCGGCCGCACGGCCAGGCCGGCGCCCACGCTTGCAACGATTGAGGATGACGGCGAGCGGCGCGACGGGCTGCACGGGCTGATGTCATGGGCGCTGGCCATTCTGATCGGTGCCGCGCTGCTGGCGATCATCGGTGCCGCGGCGATCGAGCGCTCGCCGGTGCGCAGCGGAGCCGGCAACGCGACCTCCGCCGAGCCCTTGCTCAGCTACGAGCTCGACAAGTTGTTCCGCGCCCCACGCCGACCTGTCAACACCGACATGCGGGAAGCCCGTGCCGAAGCCGGGCGCATCCTGATGACGTCATCGAGCCACAGCGGCATCACCGTCGATGATCGTGCCTACCTCGTGCAGCAGGTCGCGGCGCTGACGGGACTGGGCGCACCCGACGCCGAGCGGCGCGTCGATGCGTCGATCGCCGACGCCCACACGGCGATCAATCGCGCCAGGCGCAATTCGGTCATCGTCGCCTTCTCGGTTGCAGCGGCGGCCCTGATTGGCGCTGCCGTGGCCTGGGCTGCGGCCGTGGCGGGCGGGCGTCACCGCGATGGCGAGCCGCTGCCGAACTGGATGGCCAGTTCCAACCGTTTCCATCGCAGCCGGCGTGCCATGCCGGTGCCGTAGCCGGCCTTCAGTCGCCGCTGGCGCGTTCGAAGCTGGTGCAAAGCTGCTCGGTTTCCTGAAGGGTCAGCTGGGCCCGATGAAGCCGGCACCGAAACTCGGTATCGGTGCGCGCCTTGTTCAGGCGCGCGTCGGCACTTCTGCGAAGAAAAATACAGTCGCTGCAACGACCGGCGCTGGTTTCGGTGCGTGGTGCGTCGATGCGGTTCAGGATTTCGTTCAACGCATTCCTGAGCTTCAGGCGATCCTCCGCGACCAGTGTCGCGATCGCGTTCGCCATGCCGCTGATCGGGTCATGCTGGGCAAGCAGTTTGTTGCCTTGTGGGGTCACGCAAAGCATCACCGACCGCTTGTCGCTGGGGGCAGGTTCGCGGACCACATATGATTTGTCCTCGAGCGTCTTGATGATCTGTGTCGCGGTCGCCCGGGTCGTGCCGATATAGTCGGCGACTGCCGTCGGGGATTTCGAGAATCTGTTGGCTCGCGCGAGGAATCGCAGCGCCTTCCATTCCCGGTCACGCAATCCGCGCAGATCGTCCAGAACCTGGCAGGCGCCCGCCGCCTGAACCAGCAACTCAACTGTTTCGCGTATGAGGGGCATGATCAGCTCGGATAAGGACGGAGGGAGGTCTGCCGGCGTGCGGCAGCGCCCGGCCGGCGGCGGTTTTCGTTGACCCAGATCAAGGGTGGACAAGGTTGCTGCCTGTGAAATCGCAGGCTCAGGGGCGTCAACGCTCGCAGAATCAATCGTGCCGCCCGTCCTGTGATCTAGGAGCGGGCTGCGGTTCCGTCTTGTGATTGCGAGCCGGCGATTTGGCGATCGGGGTCAATCGCGATTGATACTGCCATGCACCACACCAATCGCTTCAGTTCCATCCCCAGCGCATCAGGCGGGATCGCGCGATTGGCTTGCGCGCGCGTTCGCGACGCCGGACGGGATCTTGCACAGATGGCGTCGCGGGCAGGGCTGGCGCTTGCGCTGATCGACGAGCCGGCCCGCCGGCTCGACGTGGCCGCACAGATCAAGCTGCTTGATCTGGCGGCTCAGGAGCTCGGCGACGAGCAACTCGGCTTCCATCTGTCGCAGGAGTTCGATCTCCGCGAGATCGGTCTTCTGTATTACGTCATGGCGTCGTCGGAGACCGTCGCGGACGCGCTTCGCAATGCCGCGCGCTACAGCACGCTGAACAACGAAGGGGTTCAGCTATCCGTCGATCTCGATCGCGGCACTGCGATTGCGCTTCACTATCTGGACGTCGAGCGTCAGTCCGACCGCCATCAAGTGGAGTTCTGGATCGGCGCCCTGGTGCGCGTCTGCCGGCGGCTCACCAACAACCGATTGGCGCCGCAGCAGATCAGGGTGAGGCATCATCGTCCCGAACTTTCAGCCGGGATCAAAAACTTTCTCGGCTGCGAAGTCCACTTTGGATCTTATGCCGACGAGATCGTCTTTGCCGCGGGCACCGCGTCGCTTCGATCCGTCGACGCGGACTCCTATCTCAACCGCCTGCTGTTGAGTTACGCCAACGAGGCCCTGGGCAAGCGGACGCAGCCGCGATCGAGCTTGCGATCTCGCGTCGAGGAGGCGATCGCTCAAGCCTTGCCACATGGGCAGGCCAATGCCGCCATGATTGCGGGACGTCTCGGCATGAGCCGCCGGACGCTCGCGCGCGCCCTGGCGGAGGAGGGCGTGACGTTCTCGGAGTTGCTCGCAGAACTGCGGTCGCTGCTGGCCAAACGCTATCTGAGTGAGCGCGAGCTTCCGATCTCGCAGATCGCCTGGCTGCTCGGCTACCGCGAGACAAGCTCCTTCACCAACGCCTTCGCCCGCTGGACCGGCTCGACGCCACGAGAATTTCGCGTCACCCACGGCGGCCGATCAAAGCCGTCCAATGGCCGGCGCGCGGTGAGAATGCCGGGCAATCGCAGCAGATGAGCTTAGGCCTTCTCCTCCCAGATCATCGCCAGATGCACGATGGTCTGCACCGCCTTTTCCATGTCCTGCCGGCTCACCCATTCCAGCCGCGAGTGAAACGCGTGCTCGCCCGCAAAAATGTTGGGGCAGGGCAGGCCCATGAAGGAGAGGCGCGAGCCGTCGGTGCCGCCGCGGATCGCGGTGCGCATCGGGCGCAGGCCGGCCCGGCGGATCGCCTCGATGGCGTATTCGAGGATATGCGGGTAACGATCGATTACCTGCTTCATGTTGCGGTACTGCTCGCGCACCTCGAACTTGTAGGTCGAGTGCGGGTAGTCCTTCATCACGTCCTTGACGATGGTCTCGAGCAGGGCTTCCTTGTCCTTCAGCCCTTCCTCGGTGAAGTCGCGGACGATGAAGGAGAGCGTCGCCTGTTCCAGCGCGCCTTCGATGCCGACCGGATGCAGAAAACCCTGCTTGCCTGAGGTGGTCTCGGGCGAGCAGCCTTCCTTCGGGAGTCGCTCGACGATGGCGGCCGCGATCTTGATGGCGTGCTCCATCTTGCCCTTGGCATAACCAGGGTGGGCGCTGACGCCCGTGATGGTGATGGTGGCGCCGTCGGCGGAGAAGGTCTCGTCCTCGACGCTGCCGGCGCTCTCGCCGTCCATGGTGTAGCCGAAGTCGGCGCCGAGCTTCTTGATGTCGACATTGTCGACGCCGCGGCCGATCTCTTCATCCGGCGTGAACAGGATCCTGATGGTGCCGTGCTTCACGTCCGGGTTGTTGATGAAGAAATGCGCGGCATCCATGATTTCGGCGACACCGGCCTTGTTGTCGGCGCCGAGCAGCGTAGTGCCGTCGGTGGTGATGATGTCGTTGCCGATCTGGTGCTTCAGCGCGGGATGCTCGGTGAAGCGGATCACCTGGCTGGCGTCGCCCGGCAGCGTGATGTCGCCGCCGCGATAGTTCTTCACGACCTGCGGCTTGACGTCCTTGCCGGTGACGTCGGGCGAGGTGTCCATGTGCGAGCAGAAGCAGATCACCGGCACTTTCTTGGTCGTGTTGGCCGGGATCGTCGCGTAGACGTAGCCGTAATCGTCGAGATGGGCATCCGCGACGCCCATGGCCTTCAGCTCTGTCACAAGAACGCGGCCGAGATCCTTTTGCTTCTCGGTCGATGGCGAGGCAGGGGAATTCGGATCGGACTGGGTGTCGATGGTGACGTAGCGCAGGAAGCGTTCGGTCACGGTATGCGTGAAGGTCAGGGACATTTCTGGTCAAACCGCCGGGCTTTGGGGAGCAGGTGTTGGGAAGCAGCCGATATACCAGAAAGCGGGCGGCGTTGCGGCACCGGCGACGCTGGATCAGGCTTAACGAAGCGTGAGCGCTCAGATCGCCTCTTTCAGCTCCTTGACCGGGCGGAACGCGACCTTCTTGCTGGCCTTGATGTGGATGGCTTCGCCCGTGGCTGGATTGCGGCCGGTGCGGGCGGCGCGCTTGCGAACCTGAAGGATGCCGAGCCCAACGATACGAACGCGGTCGCCCTTCTTGAGGTGCTTGGTGATGAGGTCGACCATGTCAGTCAGGACCGCTTCGGCATGCTTCTTGGAGAGGTCCTGGCTCTCAGCGATGTCGGCGGCCAAGTGCTTGAGCGTGATCGTGGCGGGGGCGGTGGCCTTCTTCGCCGAATCCTTCTTGGCCGAGTCCTTCTTAGCCGAGTCCTTCTTAGCCATGTCTGGCCTCCTCGATTCTTGCGGGGTCGCGGAGAGAGGGCCTCGGAACCTCGCAAGTAACGGAAGGCGTAGACGATTCGGGACCGGGCTGACTACGTCGCGGGATGTGGGAGGGACGATACCTGCGCGCTGGCGGCGCGACACGGGACTATTCCGGCTGTGGGTGCCAACGTCCTTGACTTCACAATGTCACGCCTTTAAGTCCCCCCTCGTTCCGCGGACATCGCGTCACGCGGGAGTAGCTCAGTTGGTTAGAGCGCCGGCCTGTCACGCCGGAGGTCGCGGGTTCGAGCCCCGTCTCTCGCGCCATTTTTGGCAACATCTTCCTCCCTTCGCCGCCACCATCACTATCCAAACCACGCCCGTCGTGCGACCGCCGCTGATCAGGCGGCGAATTCATTTGTCTTATCAAGATGTTGTGTGCTGATCTTCAGTCGTTTCAGGAAAGCAAAAGGCCGCCTCGTGGCGGCCATTGCATCTCAAGTCGGACCTTTTTCGGCGATTAGCGAATTTCAGAGGTGCCCGAGCTCGTGATCGCCACCGGCTTGCCGGCCTTGATCACATGAGTGGACTGGGCGGTCTGGCTAAATTCGGCGTTGGTGCGAGCTGCGATCCCGAAGGCGGCCACTGCGATGCCGGCCACCAGCGCCACCACCACGATCTTCAGGTGGGTACCCCGATCTGCAGAGTGAATTGAGTGGTTCATCGAAGCCTCCCGACGGGCTTTGGCGCCGTCTGTAGGCTGATGTCTTAAGGAGCATCTGTTTCCGGATCGTTTCGCGGGTTCCGCAAAATGGTTTCATCTGGCGATTTCACCGCTTCGCCTTGGGCCCTCTTACCTGCCGCGTAATCGCACAGGCCCCGTCAGCTCGTCATGATCGCTTCCATCGGCCGCGAACAATCCGGCAAGGGAGAAGCACCATGAACCGTCGAACCGTCCTCGAAGCCACGCTACTCGGAACCGCCTTGGCGGCATCGGGCACAAGTGCGCCAGCAGCGGCCCAACCTGCTGTGCGATCGCCCTATGTGACCGCCAGGGACGGCACGAAACTGTTCGTGCAGGACTGGGGCAACGGAAAGCCTGTGCTGCTGCTGACGGCCTGGACCTTCGATGCCAGCACCTGGGGCAGTCAGATCGAGGCTCTCACTGCGAAAGGCTTTCGTTGCGTTGCGCCTGACCGGCGCGGACATGGCCGATCGGAGATGCCCTCATCGGGCTATGACCTGGACACACTGACCGACGATGTCGCCGCGGTGATCGAGGCACGCAATCTGCGTGACGTCACGCTGGTGGGCTTCTCGATGGGGACGGTCGAGGCGGTGAACTATCTCGGACGATATGGCTCGGACCGGATCGCAAGGCTGGTGCTGGTCGCGCCGACGACGCCGTTTCTGGTCAAGACCGAAGATAATCCGGATGCTGTTCCGAGGGCGATGATCGAGGCCGACAACGCGGCCGTCGCGCGCGACTTCGCCAAATGGATTGTGGCGAATGAGGCGCCGTTCTTCCTGCCCGAGACGCCGGAGATCACGCGGACCTGGATCCGCGAGATGATGCTGCGCGTGCCGTTGCCGGTGGCGATGGCCTGCCGCAAGACCATCTCCCTCTCCGATCTGCGCGCGGCTGCCGCCAGGATCGATCGCCCGACGCTGATCCTGCAGGGCGACAAGGATGCCAGCGCGCCGCTGCCCTTGACGGGAGCCAAGACCGCGAAACTGATCAAGGGCAGCAAGCTGATCGTCTACGAGGGCGCGCCGCACCCTCTGCCGCTGACGCACGGCGAGCGGCTGATTGCGGACATGCTTTCGTTCATGGCGGCTTGAGGGGGCTCAGCCCGCCCTGACGATATCGGCGCGGATGGTCCGCGCCGCCCAGATGAACAGAAGCGCGCCGAGCGTGGTCGTGACCGCCGCTGAGAGCAGCGAATAGCGCACGGCATCATTGCCGTAGCTGCCCTTCAGCGCATCATTGACCACGCCGACGGCGAGCGGGCCGACACCCTGGCCGAAGCAGGTCGCGGTGAGCGCGATCAGAGCCGAGGCCAGCGCCCGCATGCTGGGCCTGGCCACCGTCTGCGCAATCGCGAAGATCGGCCCGAGATGGAAGCCGACCAGGAAGGAGGTCAGCGCCAGCATCGCGACCATCATCGCGAAATCCTGCGTCAGCATGCAGAGCGCAAAGACGGGACCGGCGAGGCCTGAGGTGATCGCCGGCGCCCACAGCTTCCAGCGGTCGTCGCGGCGGCTCACTTGTGCCACCACGAAGCCTCCGAGCAGGGTGCCGGCCATGCCGGCAAGCCCCTTGAAGGTGCCGGCATAGGTGCCGATCTCGGCGCTCGACAGATGATGCACGCGCGCCAGGAACGGCGGGATCCAGGCCGCGGTCGCGTAATTGGTGTAGGTCGTGAGGCAGAAGCCGATCAGCACGATCATAAAGCTCTGCTGCGAAGCGAGGAAGCGCAGCGTCGGTCCGAGTGGCTCGGGCACGAAGCTCTCCTGCATCGCGCCGCGCTTTGGCTCGGAGATCGTCAGCCACAGGGTCAGCGCGAGCAGGATGCCCGGCACGCCCGCGACATAGAAGGCCATGCGCCAGCCATAGTGCTGATTGACATAGCCGCCGACGAAATAGCCGAGGAAGACACCGAGATAGGTGCCGATGGCGTAGACGCCGAGCGCACGCGGGCGCTCGTTCTTGGCAAACAGGTCGGCGACGATCGATTGCGAGGCCGGGGAGCCCGCGGATTCGCCGATGCCGACGCCGATCCTCGCAAACGCGAGCGCTGTCACGCTCGACGCGGCGCCGCACAGCGCCGTCATTGCGCTCCAGAACGCGAAGGCGATCGCCACGATGTTGCGGCGGTTGAGCCGGTCGGCGACGCGCGCGATGGGAATGCCGAGCAGGGAATAGAACAGCGCGAAGCCGAAGCCCGCGAGCAGGCCCATCATGGTGTCGCTGAGTTGAAACTCCTTCTTGATCGGCTCGATCAGGACGTTGAAGATCGTGCGGTCGAGAAAGTTCAGCGCGTAGATGATGGTGAGCAGGCCGAGCACGTAATAGCGCCGCGCCGTGGGTTTCTCCGCGGAGGTGGTCTGCACCGGCATTTGTGACGTCACATCGACCATCGCTCCCCCCAATCTGTCTTTTGTTGTTATCGTTGGTCCAGCCCAGTTCGGGCTGACTAGCCTTCGCGGATGTAGTTCCCCGCTTCGAACGCGACTTGCGGCGCGCCTGTGTCGAATGAAACGCCGACCGGGTCACGGCCTGCTTCCATCGCTTCCAGTTGCTCGCCCAGCATGCGCCGGATCATCAGGATGCCGCGGTCGCTTTGGCCGAAATGCTCCTCGGAATGAACGGTCACCGGGCCCTGGCCGACCTGGGCCTCGTAATCGCCGGGGAATTGCTGGTGCTCTTCTTCCGTCATGTCCCACCAGAATTTTCCGTTGAACTTCGAGCGCATGCGGCCGATGTCGCCTGATGTCTTGACGCGGCCGGCGACATAGATGCGGAACGAGGTGTCGTCGATCGGCAGCGTCCAGCCGATCGACTCGACACGGGCAAATTGGGCGACGCGCGGATTGGGAACCACGCGCAGCGTGGGGAGGGCGGCTTCGGTGACGCGGTAAAAAACTTTGCCGTCGTCCTGCTTGCGGATCGAGCGCACGGCGATGCCGCGTGGCGTCTTGTCGAACGTCACCTCCGGCATCGAGGCCATCATGTTGGTGAATTGCGGCCCCGAGAACGAGCCGTGCAGGACCGGCACGTGATAGGGATCGACCACGTTCTCGAAATGCTGCAGCCAGTTGCAGGGAATGATTGCCGGTCCGCCGCCACCGATCGATGAATCGTCGGCCTCGACGAACTCGCCGTCGTCCATGTTTTCGAGGCACTCGTAAGCCGGCAGCACCGGACGTTTCTCGGCCGGGCCCATATAGGCGAAGATCAAGCCGTAGCGCTCCTCGACGGGGTACCAGGGCTGGCGCACCTTGTCCTTGAACTGGCCGCCATCGGGCTCACAGGGTTGCTCTAGACAATGACCCTCGGTGTCGAACTTCCAGCCGTGGTAGCAGCAGCGGATGCCGTCCTCTTCGACCTTGCCGTAGTAGAGCGTGGTGCCGCGATGGCAGCAGCGGGCGTGAAGCAGGCCGACGCGGCCGTGCTTGTCGCGGAACAGGATGAGGTCCTCGCCAAGTGCGCGCACCTTCTTCGGCGTGTCGGTGGCGTCGCTGACGAGGCCGACCGGATGCCAGTAGCGGCGGAGCAATTCGCCCATCGGCGTGCCGCGTACGACCGAGGTGAGCTCGATGCGCGTGAGCGCCGGCTTCATCGCATAGGCTGTGCCGAGATCGCGATCCCGCTGGGTCATCGTCATGCTGGTTTCTCCCGCCGCGGGCCTTGGGTGGCCCCGTCGCTCCTGGCGCGTTGAGCTAGTGAAAAATAATTCGATGACAATGTCAACGATCATCCCAGGGTGCTTCACAGGCGCATTTGGGACAGATTGGGCAGGTTGCGCTACCAACGCTCTACGACCACTTGGCACGTCCTGGCTTTCTTGGCAGAGGTGGGCCATGAGCCAGACATCGAGCAGGGACGGGCGTGCATCGTCCGATGCGGACGACAATCATTCGCCGGCCCCGATCACCGTGATGCTGTCGTCACGGCTGATGGTGCTGGCCAATCTGCTCAAGCGTGGCGCCATCCTGCGCTACAAGCGTCTCGCCGGATTGTCCTCGGTCGAGTTCGGTCTGGTCGCCTCGCTCGGCCGGCGGCCATCGATGAGCGTGGCCCGGCTCGCCGAAGCGGTCGGTCAGGACAAGGGGCAGATCAGCCGTGCATTGGCGGAACTCGTGTCGCGCAAGCTGATCGAGAAGTCGACAAATCCGAAGGATAGTCGCGAGGTGCTGGTGTCGCTGACACCAGCAGGCCTCGCCGCGCATGATGTGATCGTCGAAGGCGCGCGGGAGCGCAACCAGATGTTGCTCGAGCAATTGAGCAATGACGAACTCGTGACGCTGCTCGCGCAAATCGATCGTCTCACCGCAACCGCGGAAGCGATGCTCGAAGCCGAGAAGGTTGTGCGCTGATCGTCCGGGTATCTCCGGATCTCCTGACATGACGCATTCGCTAGACGAGCCCCGGTCCCGTCGTGACGCATGGCTCCCCTGACCGCGCGCCTATGGATACGTGTCTTTGCTGCACCGGCCTTGCTCGCCGCCGCGACCAGCACGGGTCTGTTGGCTGCGCTGCTCTGGGGAACGGCGGGCCAGTATGTCGCCTGGGTGACAGTCGGGCCACCGGTGGCGGTCGTCGCCTGGGTTTGGGTGCGTCGCCGCGGCGAGAAAACCCGGCCATTTCCGCCGGCGATCCAGGGCAAATAGCGGGGCGTGGCGGGTCCGCCGCAATCTCAGAAACTGCTGCCCTGCAAATCTGTGCCTGCCCTTGTCGCGTCGGGCGATCTGCTCCATACCAGCCGCCGGGTGATTCCGGGATTTCCACCGGTCTGGGAGCAGCAAAGGGCCTGAAAAGAGCGTGTCTTGCGCCCATTGGTGCACTGCGCTAAGGCTCAGAATAATTCCAAATCGGACGAATCCGTGGCTGTCCCGAGGCTGCGGGAAAAAGGGCTCGTCAATGAGCGGCATTCTACAGAACTATCTTCCACTCGTCGTCTTTATAGGGGTAGCGGCCATCATCGGCCTGGTGCTCCTGATCGCGCCCTTCATCGTGGCGTTCCAGCAGCCGGATCCGGAAAAGCTGTCGGCGTATGAGTGCGGTTTCAATGCCTTCGACGATGCCCGCATGAAGTTCGACGTCCGCTTCTATCTGGTCGCCATCCTCTTCATCATCTTCGACCTCGAAGTGGCGTTCCTGTTTCCGTGGGCGGTGGCGTTTGGCAAGCTTGGCGCGACCGGCTTCTGGTCCATGCTGGTGTTCCTCGCCGTTCTGACGGTGGGCTTCGCCTATGAATGGAAGAAAGGCGCACTCGAATGGGATTGAACCCTGCAACGTCCTCCGGTCCGGTCGTAGCGCCGGCGCCCAAGGGCATCCTGGACCCGTCGACCGGCAAGCCGGTCGGGGCCAATGATCCGTTCTTTCTTGAGGTCAATTCCGAGCTCTCCGACAAGGGCTTCTTCACGGCTGCGACCGACGACCTCATCACCTGGGCCCGTACCGGCTCGCTGATGTGGATGACCTTCGGGCTCGCCTGTTGCGCGGTCGAGATGATGCAGGTGTCGATGCCGCGCTATGACGTCGAGCGCTTTGGCTTTGCGCCGCGTGCCTCGCCGCGTCAGTCCGACGTGATGATCGTCGCCGGCACCCTGACCAACAAGATGGCTCCGGCGCTGCGCAAGGTCTACGACCAGATGCCCGAGCCGCGTTACGTGATCTCGATGGGCTCCTGCGCCAATGGCGGCGGCTACTACCACTATTCCTACTCGGTCGTGCGCGGCTGCGACCGCATCGTCCCGATCGACATCTATGTGCCGGGTTGCCCGCCCACGGCGGAGGCGCTGCTTTACGGCGTGCTGCTGCTGCAGAAGAAGATCCGCCGCATCGGCACCATCGAACGCTAAGGTTTTACGTCATGGACGACGCCAAGCTCGACGCCCTGGGGCAGACGATCGTGAGCGCGCTTCCGGGCGCTGCCACCGGTTATCAGGTGGCCTTCAACCAGCTCGCGGTTGATGTCGAGGCCAGCAAGATCGTCGAGGTGGTCAAGTACCTCCGCGACGATCCGAACTGCCGTTTCGTCAACTTCACCGACATCACGGCGGCCGACTATCCCTCGCGCGAAAAGCGTTTTGACGTGATCTATCACTTCCTGTCACCGACCCTGAACACGCGCATCCGTCTCAAGGCCCAGGCCGACGAGACCACGCAGGTGCCGTCGCTGATCGAGGTGTTCCCCGGCGCCGACTGGTTCGAGCGCGAGGCCTACGACCTCTACGGCGTGTTCTTCGTCGGTCACCCCGACATGCGCCGCATCCTCACCGATTACGGCTTCGAGGGGCATCCGCTGCGCAAGGATTTCCCGCTGACCGGCTTCCTCGAGGTCCGCTACGACGACCAGGAGAAGCGGGTGGTGTACGAGCCGGTCCGGCTCAACCAGGAATTCCGCAAGTTCGATTTCCTCTCGCCATGGGAAGGGGCGGACTATCCGCTTCCCGGTGACGAGAAGGCAGGACCGAAGGCCTGATCATGAACGAGCAACCTGAACAGCTTCGTAATTTCACCATCAACTTCGGGCCGCAGCATCCAGCCGCGCACGGCGTGCTGCGTCTGGTGCTGGAGCTCGACGGTGAAGTCGTCGCTCGCGTCGATCCGCATATCGGCCTGCTTCACCGCGGCACTGAAAAGCTGATCGAGCAGAAGACCTATCTGCAGGCGATCCCGTATTTCGACCGGCTCGACTACGTCGCGCCGATGAACCAGGAGCACGCCTTCTGCCTCGCCGCCGAGAAGCTGCTCGGCATCGAGGTGCCGCGTCGCGGCCAGTTGATCCGCGTGCTCTATTGCGAGATCGGTCGCATCCTGTCGCATCTGCTCAACGTCACCACGCAGGCGATGGACGTCGGCGCGCTGACCCCGCCGCTGTGGGGCTTCGAAGAGCGCGAGAAGCTGATGGTGTTTTACGAGCGCGCCTCGGGCAGCCGCATGCACGCAGCCTTCTTCCGTGTCGGCGGCGTGCACCAGGACCTGCCGCAGAAGCTGGTCGACGACATCGAGGCCTGGTGTGATCCGTTCCTCAAAGTGGTCGATGACCTCGACCGCCTGCTCACCGCCAACCGCATCTTCAAGCAACGCAACGTCGACATCGGCGTGGTGCCGCTGAAGGAAGCCTGGGAGTGGGGTTTCTCCGGCGTGATGGTGCGTGGCTCGGGCGCGGCCTGGGACCTGCGCAAGTCGCAGCCCTATGAATGCTATGCCGAGATGGATTTTGACATTCCGATCGGCAAGAACGGCGACTGCTACGACCGCTACCTGATCCGCATGGAAGAGATGCGCCAGTCGGTGCGCATCATGAAGCAGTGCATCCAGAAGCTGAACGCGCCTGATGGCAAGGGCCCCGTCGTCGTCGAGGACAACAAGGTCGCGCCGCCCCGTCGTGGCGAGATGAAGCGGTCGATGGAAGCCCTCATCCACCACTTCAAGCTCTACACCGAGGGCGTTCACGTGCCGGAAGGCGAGGTCTACGCCGCGGTCGAGGCGCCCAAGGGCGAGTTCGGCGTCTATCTGATCTCCGACGGCACCAACAAGCCCTACAAGTGCAAGATCCGCGCGCCGGGCTTTGCCCATCTCCAGGCGATGGACCACATCTGCCGCGGCCATCTGCTTGCCGACGTCTCGGCCATTCTCGGCTCGCTCGACATCGTGTTCGGAGAGGTCGATCGGTGATGGCGCAGGCGCCAATCCAGTTTGACCGTGCCTCGGGGGCCCTTGAAGGGGCCAACCTGTGGGAGCGGACGGCTGCCTTGGCGCTGGTGACGGGCTCGAAGATCTCCTCGCACTTCTCGCACATGGGCTACATCGCCTGCGCGAATTTGCTGCGGAAGACGCTGCCCGAGCGCAACATCGCGATCAAGCTCAACCCGGACGCCGTGTTCGAATTCCCGTACGGCGACGGTTACTGGAGCAAGCTGCTCAACCGGTCCTATTGCTATGAGGACGAGCTGGAGCTCTTGTTCAGCGACTCCATCGACGTCGATTACACGTTGCTCGATTGCGGTGCGAACTACGGCTACTGGTCGGTGCTGGTGTCGAGCAAGCCGTTCGGTTCGCACAAGGCGATCGCGATCGAGCCGTCGGGCCAGAACTATCCGAAGCTCGCCAATAATTCGCGCATCAACGGCAACCGCTTCGAGACCATGAAGTGCGCGATCGGCGCTGCCCGCGGCACCGCGCGTCTGTCAGGCACCAAGCACGAAGCCTTCAGCATCGCCGGCGCCGCATCGGCCGGCGGTGAAGAAGTGCCTGTCCTCGCACTCGATGACCTCATCGACGACGGCAAGATCCCGGCATCAGGCAAATACCTGATCAAGCTCGACGTCGAGGGCGTCGAGATCGAGGCGATCAAGGGCGGCGCCCGGCTGCTTCAGACCGACAGCGTCATCATCTGCGAGGAGCACGGCAGCGACCGTTCTCATGCGGTGTCGCGCTACATCCTCGAACAGACCCCGATGAAGCTGATCGTGCTCGATCCGCGCACCAACCGGCTGGAGACCGTGACCGAGCTGTCGATCCTCGACCGCATCAAGGTCTCGACCCACGTCGGCTACAACGTTTTCGGCACCGCAAGCGCGTTCTGGCAGGACAGGATCAATGCCCTGAACGCCAAAACCGCGCGCCGCATGCAGTGAGAGATCAGATATGTCCGTTCGCCGATTAGCACCGAAGGAAGTCCAGCCCGCGAGCTTTACGTTCACGGACGAGAACCTCGCGTTCGCCAAGCAGCAGATCGCGAAATATCCAGCCGGACGTCAGGCCTCGGCCGTCATCGCCATTCTCTGGCGCGTCCAGGAGCAGCATGACGGCTGGGTTTCGGAAGCCGCGATCCGCGCCGTCGCCGACCTGCTCGACATGCCCTATATCCGCGTGCTCGAGGTCGCGACCTTCTACACGATGTTCCAGCTCGCCCCCGTCGGCAAGAAGGCCCACGTCCAGGTCTGCGGCACCACGCCGTGCCGCCTGCGCGGCGCCGAAGATCTGATCCATGTCTGCGAGAGCCGGATCCATCACGATCCCTTCCACCTCTCCAAGGACGGCAATTTCAGCTGGGAAGAGGTGGAGTGCCTGGGCGCCTGCGTGAACGCGCCGATGGTGCTGATCGGCAAGGACACCTATGAGGACCTGACCGCGGAAAGCTTCGGCAAGGTGCTCGACGGTTTCGCGTCGGGCAATCCGCCCAAGCCCGGTCCGCAGAACGGCCGCCAGTTCTCCGCGCCGATGGGCGGGCCGACCACGCTGAAGGAGACCTCCTGATGGGTCTTCCGTCCAAGGCGAACCGGGGGAGCGAAGCCGTGAAGAAATGGGGCTTCGTCGCCATGCACTCCGCGCTCGCCGCCGCCTTCATGTTCCTGCTGCAGCGCTTCGTGATGAACGCGACGCAGGAATCCAGTCTGCTCTGGGCGCTGACCTTCGCCGTCTGCGCCGCCGGGCTTGCCTACAAGCAGGCCAACCGTTGATCGGAAAGCACTGATATGCTCGAGGACAAGGATCGCATCTTCAAGAACCTCTACGGCCTCCATGATTGGGGGCTCGAGGGCGCGCGGCGCCGCGGCGCCTGGGATGGTACCAAGACTATCATCGACAAGGGCCGCGACTGGATCATCAACGAGATGAAGGCGTCGGGCCTGCGCGGCCGCGGCGGCGCCGGCTTCCCGACCGGTCTGAAGTGGTCCTTCATGCCGAAGGAATCCACCGACGGCCGTCCGAGCTATCTCGTCGTCAACGCCGACGAATCCGAGCCCGGCACCTGCAAGGATCGCGAGATCATGCGGCACGATCCGCATCTCCTGATCGAGGGCTGCCTGATCGCCAGCTGCGCGATGAACGCGCACACCTGCTACATCTATGTCCGCGGCGAATTCATCCGCGAGCGCGAGCACCTACAGGCCGCGATCGACCAGGCCTATGACGCCAAGCTCGTCGGCAAGGACAACGTCAACGGCTGGCCGTTCGACATCTACGTCGCGCACGGCGCCGGCGCCTATATCTGCGGCGAAGAGACCGCGCTGCTCGAAAGCCTCGAAGGCAAGAAGGGCCAGCCGCGCCTGAAGCCGCCGTTCCCGGCCAATGTCGGCCTATTCGGTTGCCCGACCACCGTGAACAACGTCGAGTCGATCGCGGTTGCCCCGGACATCCTGCGCCGCGGCGCCGCCTGGTTCGCCGGCATCGGCCGTCCGAACAATGTCGGCACGAAGCTGTTCTGCATCTCCGGCCATGTCGAGCGGCCGTGCAACGTCGAAGAAGCCATGGGCATTCCGTTCCGTGAGCTGATCGACAAGCATTGCGGCGGCATCCGTGGCGGCTGGGACAATCTCAAGGCCGTGATCCCCGGTGGCTCGTCGGTGCGCATGGTACCGGCCGAGCAGATCATCGACACGCCGATGGATTTCGACAGCCTGAGCAAGCTACGCTCGGGCCTCGGCACCGCGGCCGTGATCGTGATGGACAAGTCGACCGATTTGATCCGTGCCATCGCCCGCATCTCCTATTTCTACAAGCATGAAAGCTGCGGCCAGTGCACGCCGTGCCGCGAGGGCACGGGGTGGATGTGGCGCGTGCTCACCCGCATGGCCGAAGGCCGCGCCCACAAGCGCGAGATCGACATGCTGCTGGAAGTCACCAAGCAGGTCGAAGGACACACCATCTGCGCGCTCGGCGACGCGGCGGCGTGGCCGATCCAGGGCCTGATCGCGCATTTCCGTCATGAGATCGAAGCGCGTATCGACCAGTATTCGCACAAGGCCGACATCGACGATGCCGGCGTCCGCGATCCCGTGAACATGGTCGCGGCGGAGTAGAGAGAATGACCAAGCTCATCATCGACGGCAAAGAGATCGATGTCCCCGCCGACTACACGCTGCTTCAGGCGTGCGAGGCGGCCGGCGCAGAGATTCCGCGCTTCTGCTATCACGAGCGCCTGTCGATCGCCGGCAATTGCCGGATGTGCCTCGTCGAGGTGAAGGGCGGCCCCAAGCCGGTCGCATCCTGTGCCTGGGGCGTGCGTGATTGCCGTCCGGGCCCGAAGGGCGAGCCGCCGGAAATCTCGACGCGGTCGCCGATGGTGAAGAAGGCACGCGAAGGCGTGATGGAATTCCTCCTCATCAACCATCCGCTGGACTGCCCGATCTGCGATCAGGGCGGCGAGTGCGACCTCCAGGACCAGGCGATGGGCTATGGTGTCGACACCAGCCGCTTCGCCGAGAACAAGCGCGCGGTCGAGGACAAGTATCTCGGTGCGCTGGTCAAGACCTCGATGAACCGCTGCATCCAGTGCACGCGCTGCGTCCGCTTCTCGGCGGAAGTCGCCGGCGCCCCTGAGATGGGGGCGACGGGGCGCGGCGAGGACATGGAGATCACGACCTATCTCCAGCACGCACTGACGTCGGAGCTTCAAGGCAATCTCGTCGACATCTGCCCGGTCGGTGCGCTGACATCGAAGCCCTATGCATTCGCTGCGCGCCCCTGGGAGCTCGGCAAGACCCAGTCGATCGACGTGATGGACGGCATCGGCTCTGCGATCCGCGTCGACACGCGCGGCCGTGAAGTCATGCGCGTGCTGCCGCGCATCAACGAGGCCGTGAACGAGGAGTGGATCTCCGACAAGACCCGCCACATCGTCGACGGCCTGCGCACCCAGCGCCTCGACCGGCCCTATATCCGCGAAGCTGGCAAGCTGCGCGCAGCGAGCTGGCCGGAAGCCTTCGCGGCGATCGCCTCCAAGGCGGCGCGAACCGACGGCAAGCGCATTGGCGCGATCGCCGGCGATCTCTCCGGCGTCGAAGAAATGTTCGCGGTGAAGGATCTGCTGGCAAAATTCGGCTCGGCCAATCTGGCGGTGCAGGGCGGCGACGCCTTCGATCCCGCGCTCGGCCGCGGCTCCTACATCTTCAACCCGACGCTCGCAGGCGTCGAGCAGGCGGATGCGCTTCTCATCATCGGCGCAAATCCGCGGAAAGAGGCGGCCGTATTCAACGCCCGCATCCGCAAGCGTTGGCGCGCCGGCGGCTTCAAGGTCGGTGTGATCGGCGCCAAGGCCGATCTCACTTACGACTATGATCATCTCGGCGCAGGCACCGAGACGCTCGGCGAGCTCGCCTCCGGCAAGCACTCCTTCATGGACGTGCTGAAGAACGCCAAGAATCCCGTCATCCTGATCGGCGCAGGCGCAGCCTCGCGCCACGACGGCGCTGCCATTCTCGCCGCCGCCGCCAAGCTCGCGCTCGACGTCGGCGCGGTGAAGGACGGCTGGAACGGCTTTGGCGTGCTGCACGAGACCGCTTCGCGCGTCGGCGCACTCGACATCGGCTTTGTTGCAGGTCAGGGCGGCCTGAACGCCGCGCAGATGACGACTTTCGGCACGCTGGATCTGCTGTTCCTGCTCGGCGCGGACGAGATCAAGGCGCCTGATGGCACTTTCGTTGTCTACATCGGCACCCATGGCGACCGCGGCGCGCACCGCGCCGACGTGATCCTGCCGGCGGCCGCCTATACCGAGAAATCAGCGATCTACGTCAACACCGAAGGCCGCGTGCAGATGACCGGCCGTGCCGCGTTCCCGCCGGGCGAAGCCCGGGAGGACTGGGCGATCATCCGCGCGCTCTCGGAAGCGCTTGGCAAGAAGCTCGGCTACGACTCGCTTGCCGCGCTGCGCCAGGCGATGTTCAAGGCCGTGCCGCATCTGATCCGTCTCGACCAGATCGAGGCCGGCTCCGCCGACCAGATCAAGAAGCTGGCGGGGAAGGGCGGCTCGTCCGAGAAGGCGCCGTTCAAGGCCGTCATCGAGGACTTCTATTTGACCAACCCAATCGCGCGTGCGTCCGCCGTGATGGCGGAATGCTCGCGGCTTGCCTCCGGGCAGATGCTGACCGCAGCGGAGTGAGCTAGAATGGAATTCTTCGAAAGCGCATTCTGGACCGGCTTCCTCTGGCCGCTGATCATCATGATCGCGGAGAGCGTGCTGGTGCTCGTCGTCCTCCTGGTCGCGATCGCCTACATCCTGCTCGCCGACCGCAAGATCTGGGCGGCGGTGCAGATCCGCCGCGGCCCGAACGTGGTCGGGCCCTGGGGCCTGTTCCAGTCCTTCGCCGACCTGCTCAAATTCGTGCTGAAGGAGCCGATCATTCCGGCCGGCGCCAACAAGGGCGTGTTTCTCCTTGCTCCCTTGGTCTCCTGCGTGCTCGCGCTGGCGGCCTGGGCGGTGATCCCGACCAATCTCGGCTGGGTGATCTCCGACATCAATGTCGGCATCCTCTTCATCTTCGCGATCTCGTCGCTGTCGATCTACGGCATCATCATGGCCGGCTGGTCGTCGAACTCGAAATACCCGTTCCTGGCCGCGCTGCGCTCGGCGGCGCAGATGGTGTCCTACGAGGTCTCGATCGGCTTCGTCATCATCACGGTGCTGCTCTGCGCCGGCACGCTGAACCTCTCGGCCGTGGTCGAGGCCCAGCATGTCCGCGGTCTTGCCAGCCTGATCGGGCTGCCGCAGCTGACGATCCTGAACTGGTACGTCTGGCCGCTGTTCCCGATGTTCGTGGTGTTCTACGTCTCGGCGCTGGCGGAAACCAACCGTCCGCCCTTCGACCTTGTCGAAGCTGAATCCGAGCTCGTCGCCGGCTTCATGGTCGAATACGGCTCGACGCCGTATTTGCTGTTCATGCTCGGTGAGTACGTCGCGATCGTCACGATGTGCGCGATGGCCACGATCCTGTTCCTCGGAGGCTGGCTGCCGCCGGTGGACCTGCCGCCCTTCAATTGGGTGCCGGGGATCATCTGGTTCTCGCTGAAGCTGTTCTTCATGTTCTTCCTGTTCGCGATGGCAAAGGCGATCGTGCCGCGCTACCGCTATGACCAACTGATGCGTCTCGGCTGGAAGGTGTTCCTGCCGCTGTCGCTGGCGATGGTGGTCGTGGTGGCCGGCGTGCTGCAGTTCGCCGGCATCGCGCCGAAGTGAGGGCCGTCATGGGTATCAACATCAACGCCACTGCACGCTCGCTTCTGCTGTCGGAATTCGTCTCGGCGTTTTTCCTCGCCATGCGCTATTTCTTCCAGCCGAAGCCGACGCTGAACTACCCGTTCGAGAAGGGCCCGATCTCGCCGCGTTTCCGTGGTGAGCACGCGCTGCGCCGCTATCCGAACGGCGAAGAGCGTTGCATCGCCTGCAAGCTCTGCGAAGCGGTCTGCCCGGCGCAGGCCATCACCATCGAGGCCGGTCCGCGCCGCAACGACGGCACCCGCCGCACCGTGCGGTACGACATCGACATGGTGAAGTGCATCTATTGCGGCCTCTGCCAGGAGGCCTGTCCGGTCGACGCCATCGTCGAAGGTCCGAACTTCGAGTTCGCGACCGAGACCCGCGAGGAACTGTTCTATGACAAGGCCAAGCTGCTCGCCAACGGCGACCGTTGGGAACGCGAGATCGCGAAAGCGATCGAGCTCGACGCGCCGTACCGGTGAGATGAGAGCATGATCCTTCCCGCGCTCTTCTTCTATCTCTTCGCCGCCGTCTGCGTCGCCTCGGCCGTGATGGTGATTGTCTCGCGCAATCCCGTGCACTCCGTGCTGTACCTGATCCTGGCCTTCGTCAACGCCTCGGGCCTGTTCGTGCTGATGGGCGCCGAATTTCTCGGCATGATGCTGATCGTCGTCTATGTCGGCGCGGTCGCGGTGCTGTTCCTGTTCGTGATCATGATGCTCGATGTCGACTTCCTCGAGCTGCGCGAAGGCTTCATCCAATACCTGCCGGTCGGCGTCGTGATCGGCGGCATCTTCCTGTTCGAGCTGCTCCTGACCGTCGGCGCCTGGGTCATCAACCCGACCGTGAGCAAGACCATCACGGCGCCGATCCCGAGCAACGTCTCGAACACCGAGGCGCTCGGCCTGGTGCTCTATACGAAGTACATCCACTACTTCCAGCTCGCGGGCATGGTGCTGCTGGTCGCCATGATCGGCGCCATCGTGCTGACGCTGCGCCACAAGGCGAGCGTGAAGCGGCAGGACATCAACGTTCAGAACGCACGCACGCCCGACATGGCGATGGCGATGCGCAAGGTGGCGCCGGGGCAGGGGCTCTCGGACGCGGATGCTGCGGAGTGGGTGAAATGACGATCGGGCTCGGACATTATCTGGCGGTCGGCGCGATCCTGTTCACGCTCGGCATCCTCGGTATCTTCCTGAACCGCAAGAACATCATCGTCATCCTGATGTCGATCGAGCTGATCCTGCTCTCGGTCAACATCAACCTGGTGGCATTCTCGACCTTCCTCGGCGACATCGTCGGTCAGGTCTTCGCGCTGCTGGTCTTGACCGTTGCGGCCGCCGAAGCCGCGATCGGTCTTGCCATCCTGGTGGTCTATTTCCGCAACCGCGGCTCGATCGCGGTTGAGGACGTCAATCTGATGAAGGGCTGAGCTCTCAAATGGTCCAGGCAATTGTCTTTCTGCCGCTGCTGGGCGCCATTCTGGCCGGCCTGATCGCGCTCGTTGGCGCGCATGGCCGCAACCCCTCGGGCGACGAGGTCGAGCATCACGGCGATCACGGCCATGGCGATGCGCATGCCTCAGTCGCTCATGACGACCATGGTCACGACGACCACGCCCATGACGACCACGGCCACGGTCCGGTTGAACCGGCAGCCGCCGGCTCGCGCGGTGCCGAGCTGATCACCACGGCGCTGCTGTTTGTCTCGGCGGCGCTGTCCTGGATGACGCTGGTGGATGTCGGCTTCAACGGCCACGACGTCAGGTATCAGCTGCTGCCCTGGATCTTCTCTGGCGACCTCGAGGTCTGGTGGAGCTTGCGCGTCGACACGCTCACCGCCGTGATGCTGGTGGTGGTGACGACCGTGTCGTCGCTCGTGCACCTCTATTCCATCGGCTACATGGACGAGGATCCGAACCGACCGCGCTTCTTCGGATATCTCAGCCTGTTCACCTTCGCCATGCTGATGCTGGTGACGGCTGACAATTTGGTGCAGCTGTTCTTCGGCTGGGAAGGCGTGGGCCTGGCGAGCTATCTCCTGATCGGCTTCTGGTACCAGAAGCCGTCGGCGAACGCCGCCGCCATCAAGGCCTTCGTGGTCAACCGCGTCGGCGATTTCGGCTTCGCGCTCGGCATCTTCGCGATCTTCATGCTGACGAACTCGACCGATTTCGAGACCATCTTCCACGCCGCGCCCGGCCTGACCGGCAAGACCATCAACTTCCTCGGCTGGCATGCCGATGCGCTGACCCTCACGTGCCTCCTGTTGTTCATGGGCGCGATGGGCAAGTCGGCGCAGTTCCTGCTGCACACCTGGCTGCCGGACGCGATGGAAGGCCCGACCCCGGTGTCGGCGCTGATCCATGCCGCGACCATGGTCACCGCCGGCGTGTTCATGGTGGCGCGCCTGTCGCCGCTGTTCGAGCTCGCTCCGAATGCCCAGGCCGTCGTGATGTTCTTCGGCGCCACCACCGCGTTCTTCGCGGCGACCATCGGTCTCGTCCAGAACGACATCAAGCGCATCGTCGCCTACTCGACCTGTTCGCAGCTCGGCTACATGTTCGTGGCGATGGGGGCAGGGGCCTATTCGGTCGGCATGTTCCATTTGTTCACGCACGCCTTCTTCAAGGCGCTGCTGTTCCTAGGCTCCGGCTCGGTGATCTACGCGATGCACCACGAGCAGGACATCCGCAACATGGGCGGTCTCTGGAAGAAGATCCCGTACACGTTCGCGGTGATGACCGTCGGCACGCTGGCGCTGACCGGCTTCCCGCTGTTCGCCGGCTACTTCTCCAAGGACGCGATCATCGAGGCGGCCTATGCCTCGCATAACCCGTTCTCGACCTACGCCTACCTGCTGACGATCGTGGCCGCCGGCCTGACCTCGTTCTATTCCTGGCGTCTGGTGTTCAAGACCTTCTTCGGCGAACCCCACGACCAGGAGCATTACGAAGCCGCACATGAGAGCCCGATCTGGATGCTGATCCCGATCGGCGTGCTGGCGGTCGGTTCGGTCCTTGCCGGCTTCCCGTTCAAGGAACTGTTCACCGGACCGCACGGCGTGGAGGAATTCTTCCGCGAGTCCGTGAAGATGAACCCGCATATCCTCGAGGATATGGAGCACATGCCGCATCTCTTGGGCTGGCTGCCCTTCGTGATGATGGTGGGCGGCTTCCTGGTGTCCTATACGTTCTACATCCGCAAGCCCTACCTGCCGGTCGAGCTCGCGAACACGCAGCCGATGCTCTACAAGTTCCTGCTCAACAAATGGTACTTCGATGAGCTCTACGACCTCATCTTCGTCCGTCCGGCGAAGTGGATCGGCTACCAGCTCTGGAAGAAGGGCGACGGGTTCATCATCGACGGCTTCGGCCCCGACGGCGTCTCGGCCCGTGTGCTGGATGTCACCCGCAACGTCGTGAAGATCCAGACCGGCTATCTCTATCACTACGCATTCGCCATGCTGATCGGCGCCGCTGGCCTGATCACCTGGTTCATGTTCGGCTTTGGAGGCCAGTAAATGACAACCTGGCCCATCCTTTCGGTCACGACGTTCCTGCCGCTGGTCGGCGCGCTGATCGTTTACCTGAGCCGCGGCGATGACGAGGCTAGCAGGCGCAATTCGCGCTGGATCGCACTGTGGACCACGATCATCACCTTTGCCGTGTCGGTGATCCTGGTGATGCGCTTCGACCCCTCGAATGCCGACTTCCAGTTCGTCGAGAAGTCGGCCTGGCTCGCCACCGGCATCACCTACCACATGGGCGTCGACGGCATCTCATTGCCGCTGGTGATCCTGACCACCGCGATCATGCCGTTCTGCATCATCGCGAGCTGGAAGGCGATCACCAACCGCGTTCGCGAATATATGATGGCGTTTCTGATCCTGGAAACGCTGATGATCGGCACCTTCTCGGCGCTCGATCTCGTGCTGTTCTACCTGTTCTTCGAAGGCGGCCTGATCCCGATGTTCCTGATCATCGGCGTCTGGGGCGGTCCGCGCCGGGTCTACGCGTCGTTCAAGTTTTTCCTCTACACGCTGCTCGGCTCGGTCTTGATGCTGCTCGCCATCATGGCGCTGTACTGGAACGGCGGCACCACCGACATCCCGACCCTGATGCACACGGCCGTGCCGCGGTCGTTGCAGACCTGGGCGTGGCTGGCCTTCTTCGCCTCCTTCGCGGTGAAGATGCCGATGTGGCCGGTGCACACCTGGCTTCCTGATGCGCACGTCGAGGCGCCGACCGCGGGCTCCGTGGTGCTCGCCGCGATCCTGCTGAAGATGGGCGGCTACGGCTTCTTGCGCTTCTCGCTGCCGATGTTCCCGCTGGCCTCGCACGACTTCGCGCCGCTGATCTTCACCATGTCCGCGATTGCCATCATCTACACCTCGCTGGTGGCCTTGATGCAGGAGGATATGAAGAAGCTGATCGCGTACTCGTCGGTTGCGCACATGGGCTTCGTCACCATGGGCATCTTCGCCGGCACCATGCAGGGTGTGGCCGGCGGCATGTTCCAAATGATCTCGCACGGCATCGTCTCCGGCGCGCTGTTCCTTTGCGTCGGCGTCGTTTACGACCGCCTGCACACCCGCGAGATCGCGGCCTATGGCGGCCTCGTCAACCGGATGCCGCTCTACGCGCTGACCTTCATGATCTTCACCATGGCCAATGTCGGTCTGCCCGGCACATCAGGCTTCGTCGGCGAGTTCATGACATTGCTCGGCACCTTCAAGGTCTCGATCCCGACCGCGTTCTTCGCCACTTTCGGCGTGATCCTGTCGGCTGCTTACGCGCTGTGGCTTTACCGCAAGGTCGTGTTCGGGACGCTGGTCAAGCCGACGCTGATGAGCATGAAGGATCTCACCTTGCGGGAATGCGTGATTCTGTTCCCGATGATCGCGCTGACGATCCTGTTCGGCGTCTATCCGAAACCGGTGCTCGACATGTCGGCCGCCTCGGTCCAGCAACTCGTCAATAATTACAACACCGCTGTGACGGCCGTGAAGGCCGCCGCACTGCTCCAGTGATCGGGCAGGTCAGGATATCGCCATGAGCATTACGACTGCAGGTTATCAACTGGCGCCGGTGCTGCCCGAGCTCGTGCTCGCGATCGGTGCCATGGCGCTTCTGATGCTCGGCGCTTATCGCGGGCAGGGGACCACGAGCACGGTCACGACGCTGGCGGTGCTGCTGCTGATCCTGGTCGGCGTGCTCGAATACATGCTGCCCGCAGGCAAGCAGGTCACCTTCGGCGGCAGCTTCATCGTCGACGACTTTGCCCGCTTCATGAAGATCCTGGCGCTGATCGGCTCGGCGGTGACGCTGATCCTGTCGACCGAGTTCCTGGCCGACGCGTCGCGCCGCATCTTCGAATACGCCATTCTGGTGCTGCTCTCGACGCTCGGCATGATGGTGCTGATCTCGGCCGGCGATCTGATCACGCTCTATCTCGGCCTCGAACTAATGTCGCTCGCGCTCTATGTCGTGGCGGCATCGAACCGCGACAACGCCAAGTCCACCGAAGCCGGCTTGAAGTATTTCGTGCTGGGCGCGCTGTCCTCGGGCATGCTGCTGTACGGCTCCTCGCTGGTTTACGGCTTCACTGGGACCGTCAGCTTCACCGGCATCGCAACGGCCGCGACCGCCGCGAATGTCGGCCTGGTGTTCGGCCTGGTGTTCCTGCTCGCCGGCCTCTGCTTCAAGGTCTCGGCCGTGCCGTTCCACATGTGGACGCCTGACGTGTACGAGGGCGCGCCGACGCCGGTCACCGCCTTCTTCGCCTCGGCGCCGAAGGTCGCCGCGCTCGCGGTCTTCACGCGCGTCACGCTGACCGCATTCCCGGGCATCGTCTCGCAGTGGCAGCAGATCCTGGTGTTCGTGGCGATCGCCTCAATGGCGCTGGGCTCGTTCGCCGCGATCGGCCAGAGCAACATCAAGCGCCTGATGGCGTATTCCTCGATCGGCCATATGGGCTTCGCGCTGGTCGGCCTCGCCTCGGGCACGGTCGAGGGCGCGCAGGGCGTGCTGATGTACATCGTGATCTATGTCGCGATGACGCTCGGTTCGTTCTCGATCATCCTCGCCATGAAGCGCAACGGCCAGGCCGTTGAGCAGATCAGCGACTTCGCCGGTCTCTCCCGCACCAACCCGCTGCTCGCCTTCATGTTCGCGATGCTGCTGTTCTCGCTCGCAGGCATTCCGCCGCTCGCCGGCTTTTTCGCCAAATGGTACGTGTTCGTCGCCGCCATCAAGGCGAATTTGTTCACGCTCGCCGTGATCGGCGTGCTCTCCAGCGTCGTGGGCGCCTACTACTATCTCACCATCGTCAAGACGATGTACTTTGATGAGCCGGCCGGCCAGGTCGATCCTGTCAGGTTCGAGGTGAAGTCGGTGCTGGCGGTCGCGGGCCTGTTCAACATCCTGTTCGCCCTGTTCGCGGGCCCGGTGGTGAGCGTCGCCTCCGCCGCAGCAAAATCGCTGTTCTAGGATGGGATTCGCGCTCGGTTCTCGCGCGTCAGCGGCAGGCTACAAGCTCGCCGCCCTTGAGCGGACCGGCTCGACCAATGCTGACGCCATCGAAGCGGCCCGCGCCGGCGAGCGCGGCCCGATCTGGTTCGTCACATCAGAGCAGACGGCCGGTCGCGGCCGTCGCCAGCGCCCCTGGATCGCGCCCAAGGGCAATCTCGCCGCCAGCGTCCTCGAAGTCCTGGACGTCTCCCCAGCCGTCGGGGCCACGATCGGCTTCGCCGCCGGACTGGCCGAGGAGGCCGCCTTGGAGAGGGTCAGCCTCGAGGCTGCGCTACGGCTCGGGGAAGGCAGGCCCCGCTACACCTTGAAATGGCCGAACGACGTCCTCGCCAACGGCAAGAAGCTGGTCGGCATTGGCCTGGAGGCCGAAATCGTCGGCGATCGCCTGGCCATCGTGGTCGGCATCGGCACCAACATCGTGGCGGCCCCCGAGGGCACGCCGACGCCGGCGGTGTCGCTCGCGGCCCTCGGCGTCCAGATCAGCGCGGAGGAGCTGTTCTCGGCGCTCTCGGACGCCTGGGTCGAATTCCGCGGCATTTGGGACAATGGCCGAGGCTTTGCCGAGATCCGTAAGCTGTGGCTGGAGCGTGCCGCCCGCCTGGGCGAGCCGATCGCGATCCATACGGGAACCACGGTCTTGGAAGGCATCTTCGATACGATCGACGACACCGGCTGCCTGATCGTCCGCACCGCGGAGGGCCGCCTTGTGCCCGTGGCGGCGGGCGAAGTGTTCTTCGGCCCGGCCCGTTCGGTGGGAGCTGCGTGATGGCAAGGCCTGACGAACTGGTGTTTGCGCCGCTCGGCGGTGTCGGCGAGATCGGCATGAACCTGTCGATCTACGGCCTCGGCAACCGTCACCAGCGGTCTTGGCTCGCGGTCGATCTCGGCGTCTCCTTCGGCGACGAGGAGCATCTGCCCGGCATCGACCTGATCATGCCGGACATCTCCTTCCTTGAGAAGGAACGCAAGAACCTGATGGGCCTGGTGCTGACGCACGCCCATGAGGACCATTTCGGCGCCATCATCGACCTCTGGCCGAAGCTGAAATGTCCGATCTATGCGACGCAGTTCAGCGCGGCGCTGTTCGAGGCCAAATGCGCCGCCGAGCGCAACGCGCCCGTCATCCCCGTCACCGTGGTCCCGTCAGGTGGCCGCATCGACGTCGGCCCGTTCAACATCGAGTTCATTCCGGTTGCGCATTCGATTCCGGAAGCGCATGCGCTGGCGATCCACACCGATGCCGGAGTGGTGCTCCACACCGGCGACTGGAAGATCGACCCGACCCCGACGCTCGGACGTCCGACCGATGAGAAGCGGCTGCGTGAGCTCGGCGAGGAGGGCGTGCTCGCCTTGATCGGGGATTCCACCAATGCCGTGCGCGACGGCCGTTCACCGTCGGAAGCCGAGGTCGCGCGTACGATCATTGATCTCGTCAAGTCGGCCAAGGGCCGCGTCGCGGTCACGACCTTCGCTTCCAACGTCGCGCGTATCAAGGCGGTCGCCGATGCCGCGAAGGCCGCCGATCGCGAGGTCGTCGTGGTCGGCCGCGCCATGGAGCGCGTGGTGCAGGTGGCGCGCGAGACCGGCTATCTCGACGGCGTGCAGAACTTCCGCTCGCCCGAGGTCTACGGTCATCTGCCGCAGGACAAGGTGCTGGCGCTGTGCACCGGCAGCCAGGGCGAACCCCGCGCGGCGCTCGCCCGCATCGCCAATGACGACCACCCTGAGATCACGCTCAACCGCGGCGACAGCGTGATCTTCTCCTCGCGCACCATCCCGGGCAACGAGAAGGCGGTCGGCTCGATCATCAACAATCTGGTGCTGCAGGGCGTCGAGGTCCTCACCGACCGCGACCATCTGGTCCATGTCTCGGGCCATCCGCGCCGCGACGAGCTGCGCGACATGATCTCCTGGGTGAAGCCGCAGCTGCTGATCCCCGTCCACGGCGAAGCGCTGCATTTGAACGAGCACGCCAAGCTCGCGCGCGCCGCCGGCGTGCCGCGAGTCCTCGTCATTCGTAACGGCGACCTGGTCAAGCTCGGCCCCGGCGATCCCGGCGTGGTCGGCGAGGTGCCGTCGGGCCGGCTCTACAAGGACGGCTCCATCCTTGAGGATTCCAAGTCCCGTGCGGTGGTCGAGCGCCGCCGCATGGCGTTCTCCGGCTGCGCCTTCGTCGCCATCGCCATGACCGCGCAGGGCGAGCTTGCCGACGAGCCCGAGGTCGATCTGGTCGGGATCCCCGACAAGAACCGGGCCGGCGAGCCGCTCGACGACATCGTCTTCGATGCCGTGATGTCCACGGTCGAGGGCCTGCCAAAGGCGCGCCGGCGGGATCCGGATGCGCTGGCGGAATCGGTGCGACGCGCCGTCCGGGCCGTCATCAACGAACATTGGGGTAAAAAGCCCCCCTGTCTGGTCCACGTCCTGACAGTGTAGGTTGGGCGTGGTCTTTTGGATCATGCCCTGAGGGAGAAGAGATATGCTGGGTCGCCTCAATCACGTCGCGATCGCGACCAAGGACGCCGCCAAGGCCGCCAGGATCTACGGCGCGGCGTTCGGCGCCCAGATCTCCGAGGCCGTGCCGCTGCCCGAGCATGGCGTCATCACCGTGTTCGCGACGCTGCCCAACACCAAGATCGAGTTCATCGAGCCGCTCGGCGAAGCCTCCCCGATCGCAAAATTCGTCGAGCGCAATCCTGATGGCGGCATCCACCATGTTTGCTACGAGGTCGTCGACATCATCGCCTCGCGCGACACGCTGGTGAAGGAGGGCGCGCGGGTGCTCGGCGACGGCGTGCCGAAGATCGGCGCCCACGGCAAGCCGGTGCTGTTTCTGCATCCGAAGGATTTTTCCGGCGCGCTGGTCGAAATCGAGCAGGCGTAAGACCGGATCATGGCCATCCAGATCTCAACCGCGCTCGCGATCTACTTCGTCATCTGGTGGATCTCCTTGTTTTTGACGCTGCCGTTCGGCGTTCGCAGCCAGCACGAGGACGGCGTCGGCGCACCCGGCACAGACCCCGGCGCGCCTGTGCTGACGGGCATGAAGCGTAAGCTGATCTGGACCACGATCATCTCCGCGATCATCTATGGCCTCGGCGTTGCCGCCTATCACGCCGGCTATCTCTCGCTCGAGCGTCTCTCGAGATTGATGGGCATGCCGTTTTAGTTTTTTCCGTTGCGTCTGGTTTTGGGGGAGCAAATGACTTTTCAGAGGATCGTCGTCGCGCTTCTGGTGCTTGTGGTCGCCGGTCTCGGGGCAATCGGCTATTTCGAGTGGAAGATGGCTGTGCAGGTGCGAACGCTCAAGGCGTTCGTCGAGGGCTATGTCTTTAACGAAGCCGTGATGGCCTGCGAGCAGGCCAAGAGCTCGACGCCGTTCAAATGGAATGGCGGCAAAAGCACCTCGGTGATCGGCCTGAACTCGGTCAAGCTGGATAAATACACCGTTAGCGCCAGCTACACGCTGGTGGCGGACAGCGTTTATTGTGATTACGATCCCATCAAAAGAAAGGCCGAGATCGGCTCGAGCTTCCTGGAGCGGGAGTAACGATCCGGCGCCTACCAAGCATGATCCGGAAAAGTGTGAAGCGGTTTTCCGAGAAGATCATGCTCAAGCAATTGGACAGGATCGTCATGACCGGGAGCCGGACGGGGGACTATCGGATCTTGCAGGAAGCGGCCTTGCGGGACTATCTCGCAGGCCTGCCTGACATCAAGAAGCTGCTCGGCGGCGAGCCGGCCGTCTGGTCCATTACCGAGGTCGGCGACGGCAATCTCAACCTCGTCTTCATCGTGAAGGGCGCGAGCGGCGGCATCGCCGTGAAGCAGGCGCTGCCTTACGTCCGCCTCGTCGGCGAGAGCTGGCCGCTGCCGCTGTCGCGGGCCCATTACGAATATCTCGCGCTGTCCCGGCAGGCCCGGCTGGCGCCCGGCCTCGTGCCGGCCCTGCTGCACCACAACGAGACGCTCGCGCTCACCGTGATGGAGCTGCTCGAGCCCCACATCATCATGCGCAAAGGGCTGATCGCGGGCACGCGCTATCCGCGCTTCGTCGACGACATCACGACGTTCATGGCGAGGACGCTGTTTTTCACCTCCGATCTCGCGCTCATCGCTGCCGAGAAGAAGGAAGCCATCGCGTCCTTTGCCGGCAACCATGCGCTCTGCAAGATCACCGAGGATCTGATCTTCACGGATCCCTACCGCATCGCCGAGCAGAACCGCTGGACCGCGCCTTATCTCGATGGCCTCGCCGCATCCTTGCGCGAGGACATGGAGCTGCATGTCGCGATCAGCAGGTTGAAGCTGAAATTCATGTCGAGCCCGGAAGCGCTGCTGCATGGCGATCTCCACACCGGCTCGATCATGGTGACGGCGTCGGAGACGCGGGTGATCGATCCGGAATTCGCCTTCTTCGGTCCGATGGGGTTCGATGTCGGCGCGGTGCTGGCCAATCTGCTGATGGCTTATTTCGCGTCCGCCGGCCACGAGCGCGCGGCGGGCGAGCGGCGCGAATTCGAGACTTGGTTGCTGGAGACGGTCGAGCAGGTCTGGAGCGAGTTTGCGCGAAGATTCCTCGACCTCTGGCGATCGGAGGCGAGCGGCGATGCCTATCCCGTCTCGCTCTTTGCCGGCGAGAAGGGCGCGATGCGCCTCGAGGCCGAGCGGCAGGCCTACATGCAGCGTCTGTTCATCGACACCGTCGGTTTTGCCGCGGCCAAAACCATCCGTCGCATCTTCGGCCTTGCCCACAACATCGATTTCGAGCTGATCGAGGATCCCAGAAAGCGGGCGATCAGCGAAGCCCGCGCCATCAGGCTGGCCCGCGGGATGATGGTGGAGGCGGCGGCATTTCGGACGATCGCCGACGTCACCGGAGCTGCGCGGAAATTGCGGGAGTGGCAGCCGGAATTGTCAGGTTAAAGCCGTCGCAATGACGGGGCGAGACGGTCGCAGAACGCTAATAAAGATGCACTGGCAGCAAGACGCCGTGCGTCTCGACGAGCAGACCCCAGGTCTCGTTGGCCGCGACCTCAAACTCCCGGCTGCGCGCCGCACTGCCGTCCACCGCGTTGCAGATCAGACGCTTGCCGAGAAAATTGGGGGAGCAACGGCCCCTGATCGTCCACCAGATATCGGCAACTTCCCCGTTTGACCGCGAGATGTGGGACCAGCCGGCCTCGATGCCGTCAGCGGCTCCGTCCCTGTCAGGGGCCGGTGTGACGGGGATCGCCATCGCAGCGATCGCGGCGACCAGAATGCCGGCGAGCAGGACAGCTGGCGTTCGACGATTCATTTTTTCCGCAATCCCTGGCGCTTAGACAACGATCGTCAGCTTGGTCGCGGCGATCCCGAAAAATGTTCACCGCCCTGGTTGCTCGATGACGCACTGCGTCATCAGGCGGGCTTGCGTCACGTGGGAATGCAACCCCGCGAGGTCTTCATGCCTGCCTCAGGAACCGGCATCAGCTGCCATCAAAACGAAGCTTGCATTCCACGGGCGACGGATGATCAAATCCCTGATCGAAATACCTGCGTTGATGGGGGACCACATGATGTTCAGGATGAGCGTGATCGTCGCGGGGATGGCACTGGCGCTTGCCGGATCAGCGGAGGCCCAGACCCCACGCAAGGGCGGAACCATCCGCATGACCGCGCCCTATGGTTCGAGCTTCACCAGCCTCGACATTCACACCACCCAGCGTGCCCAGGACGAGATCTACGCCAAGGCGCTGCATCGCTCGCTCTACACCTGGGACTCCGCGGAAGGAAAGCCGGTTCCCGAGCTCGCAAAGGAGGTCGTCGTCTCGGGCGGCGGTCTCGTTCAAACCTTCAAGCTCCGCGACGACGCCTATTTCCACAACGGTCGCAAGATGACGGCCGACGACATCATCTGGACCTTCAACCGCATCATGGACGGCACCAAGGCCTATCCCGGCGCGCGTTATGTCCGCATCATCGAGGGGGCGGCCGCAGTCGAGAAGGGGCAGGCCAAGGAGATCTCCGGCCTGAAGAAGATCGACGACTTCACCCTCGAGATGAAGCTGACCGAGAAGGTCGATCCCGGCTTCTATTTCTTCACCGCGCTGACCTCGATCTATCCCGCCGACGAGGGCGCCAAGGACAGCTTCATCCAGCATCCGATCGGTCTTGGACCGTTCAAGTTCGTCGAGCACGTGCCGGGTTCGCGCATCGTTCTGGAGCGGTGGGACAAGTTCTACAAGCCCGGCAAGCCCTACGCCGACAAGGTCGTCGTCTCGATCATGGGCGAGGCCGCGGCGCGCGACGTCGCCTTCCGCAACAAGGAAATCGATACCTCGGTGCTCGGGCCGGCGCAGTATGTCGCCTATCAGGCTGATCCCAACCTCAAGGGCACCATCGTCGAGGTCGCCGAGGTCTTCACGCGCTACATGGGGATGAACCCCGCGTTCAAGCCGTTCTCCGACAAGCGTGTCCGGCAGGCGATCAACTACGCGATCGACAGCGACCTGATCATCAACAAGCTGGTCAAGAACAAGGCCTATCGTGCCACCAGCTGGCTGCCGCTGACTTCGCCGGCCTACGACAAGACGATGAAGCCGTATCCCTACGATCCGGCCAAGGCCAAGCAGCTGCTCACCGAGGCCGGCTATCCCCAGGGCTTCGAATTCGAATGGACCACCAGCCAGAATGAAAGCTGGGGCCTGCCGATCGTCTCGGCCGTCATCCCGATGCTGGACAAGGTCGGCATCAAGGTGAAGGTCAAGCAGGTCGAGACCGCGGTGCTTGCGGAGGTGGTGCGCACCGGCGACTACCAGGCCTTCATCTATTCCCAGCAGAGCGGACCGGATCCGCTGGCTGCGCTCAAATGCTTCCACTCGTCGACGCCGCAGCCGGCCTGCAATTACATGAATTTCAGGAATCCCGACTTCGACAAGATCCTCGACGAGGCGGGACAGACCGACGACACCGCCAAGCGCAACCAACTGCTGCAAAAGGCCAATGCGTTCCTCTACGAGGAAGCGCCGGTCTGGTTCTTCAACTACAACAAGGCGGTCATGGCCGTGCAGCCCTGGCTCCACGGCATTCAGCAGAACCCGACGGAGCTGACCCATCAGAACACCGAGGAGCTATGGGTGGACGACACTTCGCCCGCGAAATGACACGCGTTCTCGTGCTCCCTCCATCGCCATGAGCGGTGGAGGGACGGAAGAAAGTGCCGATGCTCTCCTTCCTGATCCGTCGTCTGCTGCAAACCATTCCGACCGTGCTCGCCGTGGTGCTGCTGGTCTTCGTGCTGTTCAGCGTCGTTCCCGGCAGCATTGCCTCGACCATCAGCGACGACGTCGATCCCCAGGTCGAGCTGCGCCTGAAACAGCAGCTCGGCCTCAACGATCCCATCTATGTGCGGTTTGGCAATTACATCGGCAAGCTCGCGATCGGTGATTTCGGGACGTCGTTTCGGACCCGCGAGCCTGTCACGAGCATGATCGCCAAGCGGGCCTGGCCGACGCTGCAGCTGATCTTCACGGCCATGGCGTTTTCCGTCTTGCTCGGCGTGCCGCTTGGCTTCGTCGCCGCTTTGCGGCCGGGCGGCCTTGTCGACAGTGCGGCGATGATCGTCGCGGTGACGGGGCTGTCCATTGCCAAGTTCTGGCTCGGATTGGTGATCATGTACGTCTTTGCGCTGAAGCTCGGCTGGCTGCCGAGTTTCGGCTACGGCGATGGCGGCCTGAAACATCTGCTGCTGCCGGCCTTGACCCTCGGCGTCTCGCCGATGGCCCTGTTTGCGCGGACGACGCGCGCTGCGGTCCTCGAGATCATGACGGCCGATTTCGTCCGCACCGCGCGCTCCAAGGGCATGAGCGAGACCAGGGTGGTGAAGTGGCATGTGATGCGCAACGCGCTCGTCATCATCCTCACCACCGTCGGCCTGCAATTCGGCGGCCTGATGGGGCAGGCGGTCGTCGTCGAAAAACTGTTTTCCTGGCCGGGCATCGGCTCGCTGCTGGTCGACAGTGTCCTGCAGCGCGACATTCCAGCCGTGCAGGGCTCCATTCTCGTGGTGGTGCTGGCCTTTCTCGCGATCAATCTGCTGGTCGATTTGCTCTACGGCGTGATCGATCCGAGGATCAGATACGCATGAAGCTCCGCGCCAATCTCATCATCGGTGGCACGTTGTTCGCGCTCGCGATCGTGGTCGGCGTGCTGGCCCCATGGCTGGCGCACACCGATCCCGTCATGGATGCCAACCTCATGAACGCGGAAGAGCCGCCGAGCTGGACCTGGTGGTTCGGCACCGACGACCAGGGCCGCGACATCTATTCCCGCGTCGTCTATGGCGCGCGCGTCTCGCTGACGGTCGGCATCGTCTCGCAGCTCATCAACAGCGTCATCGGCGTGGCGCTGGGCCTCAGCGCCGGCTATTGGGGCGGCTGGTGGGACGATGTCGTCAACGCCCTGACCAATGTCATGCTCGCGATCCCCTCGCTGATCTTCGCGCTTGCCATCATGGCAGTGCTGGGACCGGGCCTGACCAGCCTCCTGATCGCGCTTGGCCTCACCAACTGGTCCTTCACCTGCCGGATCGCCCGCGCCTCGGCACTCTCGCTGCGGAGCCAGGGCTATGTGCAGGCCGCCACCGTGCTCGGCTATGGCGATTTGCGCATCATGATCACGCAGCTGCTGCCGAACATGCTGGGACCGATCGTCGTCATCGGCACGCTCGGCATGGGCAGCGCGGTGCTCTCGGAGGCGGCCTTGTCGTTCCTCGGCCTCGGCGTCCGTCCACCGTTTCCGAGCTGGGGCAGCATGCTGTCGGATGCCCGCGACCAGATTACGACGGCACCGTGGCTCTCGTTATTTCCGGGCCTTGCCATCTTCCTGACGGTGCTCGGCCTCAATCTGCTCGGCGACGGCCTGCGCGACATTCTCGATCCCCACTCGCGGAGCCGGCGGACATGACGGGCGCGCCGCTGATCGAAGTCGAGGACCTCCGTATCGATCTCGACAGTGGATCCGGGCGCGTTGCCGCGGCCGAGGGCATCTCGTTCCGCATCGATCGCGGCGAGACTTTTGGTCTCGTGGGCGAATCCGGCTGCGGCAAGAGCATCACGGCGCTCGCTCTGATCGGCCTGTTGCGGCCGCCGCTGTCGATCGGGGCCGGCGTCATCAGGTTTGACGGTCGGGAGATCCAGCATCTGTCTGCGGCCGCCCAGCGCGACCTGCGCGGCAACAGGATCGCCATGATCTTCCAGGAGCCGATGACGGCGCTGAACCCGGTCTCGCCGGTGGGGCGGCAGATCGCCGAGATGTTCGTGCTGCACAAGGGCAAGAGCTGGCGTGAGGCCAACAAACTCGCGGTCGAGGCGCTGGCTGATGTCCGCGTGACCGCGCCGGAGCGGCGCGTGAACGATTACCCGCACCAGCTTTCCGGCGGCATGCGCCAGCGCGTGATGATCGCGATCGCGCTCGCCTGCGGCCCGGATCTGCTGATCGCGGACGAGCCGACCACCGCGCTCGATGTCACCGTGCAGGCCGAAATCATCGAGCTGATGCGCAATCTCTGCGCCGAGCGCGGCACGGCGATCCTGATGATCAGCCACGATCTCGGCCTTGTTGCCAATGTCTGCCGCCGCGTCGCCGTCATGTATGCCGGCCGCATCGTCGAGGAGCGCGGCTCTGCCGATATTTTCCGCGCGCCTTCGCATCCCTATACCCAGGGCCTGGTCGACTCGCTGCCGCGGCTGGGCAGCCGCGCAGCGCTTGGCCGGAGCAGACTCAAGGAGATCGCGGGCGTCGTCCCGGCTATCACCAGTTTCCCTGACGGCTGCCGCTTCAACCCGCGCTGCGCCCATGCGACCGACATTTGCAGGAGCGTCGTGCCGACGGCGGATTTCCTGGAGGCTGGCGGCCTGGTGAGGTGTCACCACCATGCATGAGCCGCCAGGGAAGGTGGACAACGATCTCATTCTCAGCGTCGAGGATCTCGCGGTTCATTTTCCCGTTGGCGGCGGCCTGTTGGGCCGCAACCGGCGAGTGCTCCGCGCCGTTGATGGTGTCGATCTCAAGCTCAAGCGCGGCGAATGCCTCGGCCTCGTCGGCGAGTCCGGATCGGGCAAGTCGACGGTGGCCTTGTCGATCCTGGGCCTGCTGGCGCCGACACGCGGCCGCATCGTGCTGGACGGGCAGGTGGTGACATCAAGGCCATCAGGCGATCGCAAGGCGCTCGCCCGCATTGTGCAGATGGTCTTCCAGGATCCTTACGCCTCGCTCAATCCGCGCCAGACCGTGCGCCGCACGCTGGAAGATCCCCTGCGCGTGCATGGCGTGACCGCAAGAAGCGAGATCGAGGACCGCGTCGCGACCATGCTGCGGCATGTCGGCCTGCGGCCCGAACAGGCCGACCGCTACCCGCATGAATTCTCCGGCGGCCAGCGCCAGCGCATCGGCATTGCGCGCGCGCTGATCCTCAACCCCAAGATCGTCATCTGCGACGAGCCGGTATCGGCTCTCGACGTCTCGATCCGCGCCCAGATCATCAATCTGCTGCTGGAATTGAAGGACACGCTCGGTCTGTCCTACATCATGATCAGCCACGATCTCGGCGTCGTCGAGCACATGAGCGACCGCGTCGCCGTGATGTATCTCGGCCGCATTGTCGAAAACGGCGACTGGCGTGAAATTTTCGAGCGGCCGGCGCATCCCTATACGCGGGCACTGATATCAGCGATCCCCGATCCCCTGCACCATGCGCCATTGGCGACGACCGGCGGCGATTTGCCCAATCCGCTCAATCCGCCCAACGGATGCGCCTTCAGTCCGCGGTGTCGGTACGCGGAAGACGTGTGCCGCCATGAGCCGGGGCCGGCGCTGGAGACGCGGCCCGATGGGCATGCGGTAAGGTGCTGGCGAGCTGAGGAGATTGCCGGACGCATGGCACTCGCGTCCACTGAGGGCGGATAGTCCTGGACACGCTGACGAACCGGCTGACCGGCTTCGTCCGCTGGCCCGGCGAGGCGCGTGACCATGCGCGCAGCAACCAGGTGTCGGGCGGTCTGAGCGTCACGTTCTGAACGCGTTTGGCGTAGCGCCCTGGCGCTTTTGCGGTCGCAAGCTTCGCCGGCGATATCGGCGCGGTGCTGACGAGGCCAGATATTTCGACTATCCTTCAGTCTGGATCATCAAAGGCGGGCAGGGCCCACGAGGGGAGATCGATGAGCACAGTAAAAAGCGCTCTGGCTCAGAAGCGTGGCGCCCTGATCCATGTTCGTTCCAGCGACATGGTCGTCGAAGCCCTGCGCCAGATGCGCGACAACAAAGTGCGCTCGGTGCTGGTCATGGACGACGACGTCCTTGTCGGTATCGTGACCCAGGGTGACTGCGCCATCAAAGTGCTGCTGCCCGGGCTCGACGCGAAGCAGACGCCGGTGAGCCAGGTGATGACGGGCAACCCCGTCACGGTCAAGCCGGATGATCCACTGGAGGGCTGCATGGCAATGATGGCTCAGCGCGGTTTTCGCCATCTGCCGGTGCTCGACGCGGGCAAGGTCGTGGGCGTGATCTCGGTCGGAGACGTCGTCAAGAACATCATCCGGGATTTGGAGCACAACGTAGACGACCTGATGGGCTACATTATGAAGGACGGCCCCGGGGGCTAATAGACGAACCGAGCGGTGCCCATAGTCCATGACAACCGATTGCTGGGGCGCCCTGAGAGAACGTCATTGAAGTCCGATAACGCCGCTCTGCGGACCAGACCTCAAATCAGCGCCATCGCAGTTCCTGCAGCGGCGCTGAAGGCGACCACGACCAGGGGAGGGGCGCGCCAGGCGACCAGCAGGACGAAGCCGACAAGGGCGATGCCGAAATCCCGTGGCGAATGCACGGTGGTGGTCCAGACCGGATTGTAGAGCGCCGCACCGAGCACGCCGACCACCGCGGCGTTGACGCCGCGCATCATGGCCTGGGCGCCTGCGCGCTTCCGGAACGAATCCCAGAACGGCAAGGCACCGAGCAGGACGAGGATCCCCGGCAGGAAGATGCCGACAAGGCCGAGCACCGCCCCGGCCACGCCATGCGGTTCCGGAGAGACCACCGCGCCGAGATACGCCGCAAAAGTGAAGAGCGGGCCCGGCACCGCCTGGGCTGCGCCGTAGCCGGCGAGGAAGGCATCGTCGGTCAACCAGCCCGGCGTGACGAAAGCTTCCCGGAGGAGCGGCAACACGACATGGCCGCCGCCGAACACGAGCGCGCCGGAGCGATAGAAGGCGTCGAACAGGGCGATGCCCGTCGAGCCGGTCAGGGCCTGGAGCGCAGGGAGACCTGCCAGAAGAACGAAGAATATCCCGAGGGTGACAAACCCTGCGGTACGTGACACCGGCATCTTCACATGCCCGGACGAGGCTTGCGCATCGCTACGGCACAGCCACAGACCGGCGAGCCCGCCAAGGACGATCGCGCCGATCTGGGCGATCGAAGCGGTACTGAACAGGATGATCAGTGCCGCCACGACGGCGATCGACGCACGCTCGCGATCCGGGCAGAGGTTGCGCGCCATGCCCCAGACGGCCTGCGCCACGATGGCGACCGCGGTGAGCTTCAGTCCGTGCAGCAGGCCGGCGCCGACCGGTCCGCCCAGCGCGCCGGCACCATAGGCGAACAGGACGAGGATAGCGGCCGACGGCAGGGTGAAGCCGGTCCAGGCGGCGAGCGCGCCGGGATAGCCGGCGCGCGTCAAGCCGATCGAGAAGCCGACCTGGCTGCTGGCCGGGCCAGGCAGGAACTGGCACAGCGCGACCAGATCGGCGTAAGCGTGCTCGTCGATCCACTTTCGCCGCACGACGAACTCGTCACGAAAGTAGCCGATGTGAGCGATCGGGCCGCCGAAGCAGGTCAGACCCAGCTTGAGGAAGATGCGCAGGACTTCCAGCGGCGAGCCTGCCGGGGATGCTTGACCGGCTGAGATGCCGGTCGATGGATTGAGCTTGCTCGTGGGCATTGAACCTCATGCGCCTTACCGGATCCTCGTAATTGGAACGAGGTTTCGGGTCGGAGGCGCCACATTAGCAGCGAGGAGAGCGGCCATGGCAAGTGCGGCAGATCGCGATCCCCGACACCATGCGCAGAAGATGCAGAAGGCCTCGCACGATATAAGGAACCATCTGCGCGAAGACGTCTCAAACGAGTACGACGCGATGGCCGAGGACTTCGAGAAGAAAGAGCATGAATTGTTCGGCGAAGACGGCTTCGAGAAGATGGCCGCGCGCGTCGCTCAGCTGGAGCAGCAGATGGGCATTCACGACCTGAACCAATTCACACCGCGCTGACGCTGGGTATGGATATTCAACCTGCGCTCGCCATCAGGTCGGTCCAGCAAGCGTCGTCCTTTCCCGATCACCCCGAGGTGGCCGCTCTTCGGTAAGTCTCGAAGTGCCGCATCTCGTGCAAAACATCGATGTCGAGTTGATCCGGAACGCGCAAGCGCACGATCGACGAGCCGCGGCTGGTGCAGGTGGATGAAGCTCACGACATCGATGTCGTCCGACACCGTGAGTGTAACACAAGATTGCCTGCGAATCGTATATAGTATCTGAGCATGCATGCTTCCCGGAGATGCTGCTGAATTCAGGCGTGAAACATTCCTAAATCCAGGAGCATCTCGCTCCGATAGGAGGTCCGCATGAAGTTGGGTGTGAAGGTCGAAAAGACTTTACCGAAGAACATTCGTGATCGGGACAATGTCAATATCGGTGGTATGGCGCCCGTGTTCACGGCGGTGAAGTAGCCTTTTGTTCGACGAGATGGGGCCGGCATCGCTTGCCCCATTTCCCGTAAAGCTGCTGGTATATTCGAAAGCAAGTGGAGTGGCCGTATCCCTCGCCCGTCTTTCGTCGCGGTGGGCGAAGCGGTGCGTCTGCTCATGTGCGGCGAAGCGAATACCTGATGGGTCGGGAGGTCTGCCAGTGTCTCTCATCACATTTCATGAGCTCGTCTACAATCATCGTTCGCCGGTTCGCGCGTCCAAGACGGCGGGCGACCAGCTTCCCGCCGGGCATCATCGTTGCGAACCGGTGCGAGCTGCATCGGGCCTCGGATGGTATGTTTTCCTGCCGATCTCGTTCAAGCTTCTGTGGTCGGGTCGCAAAACCCTGATCAGCCTCGACGACGGCAAGACCTGGAATAAACTGGACGCTATCCAGTATCCGGACTTCGAGCCGATGTTTCAGAGCCGCGCGCCAGAGTCTGCGAAATTCTCTTCACCCTGGATGTGCGGCATGACCCAGTTTTATGGGATCATGCAGATATGGCCGGGGTACCTGATCAAGACGGCGCCGGGCTATAGCCTGATGGTGCGCGCTCCCGTCAACGTCGTGCCGGATGATGCCTATCACATCATGGAGGGCATCGTTGAGACCGACCGCTGGTTCGGTCCGCTGTTTACCAATATCAGGCTGATCGACACCGGCATTCCTGTCGACTTTCGCGCCGATCAACCGTTCCTTCAGTTGATCCCAATTCACCGCGCCGAATATGCCGATGAGAAGCTGAACAATTTCACGGTGCATACGGGTTTCGATGGATTGACGGCCGAGGACTGGCAGGCATTCAAGCGCACGATTGTTGAGCCCGGCATGAACCCGATCGGGCGGCGGCAAGGGGCTTATGCAGTGGCGGCGCGCAAACGCCGCGCCGGGGAGCAGCGGTTATGACCAGGCAGGATTTCGTCACTTACATGCCGTGGGGCATGTCTTTGATGACCATGTACGGATATTGGGTCATCGGCAACAGGAGCTGGTGGTCGTGGTATGTGCCGCTTCTCACTCAGGCACTCTGGTTCATCTGGATCGCGATCTCCGGAAATCTCGGCTTTCTTCCGGCAGCCGTATTCCTGACGGCAATTGCAACGCGCAACCTGTTCAAATGGCGGCGTGAGTTGCTTCAGCCTGCCTGAACATCACGTGGCGGGACGTCTCGCAGAGCCATTCCGCCTGCGTCAATTGGCGGGAGCCATAATTTGCCGAACGAGGTCGAGAAGCGTCGTGGAGTGAATTCCTTGCTGGCGTTCATTCAATTCAACGACCTGAACGGCGACGAGACGCTTCTCCGGAACGATCACGATCAACTGTCCTCCGTAGCCGGACGCAAAGATTGCGCCGCGTCCCCACGCGCCGGCATCGAGAGTCCACCATAGATAGCCATAGCCGCGGTGTTTTCGATCGGTCTCTGAATAGGCCTTCGTCGACTCCGCCGTCCACTGCGACGGAACGACGGAAGCGTCATTCCATCGCCCCTTGTTGAGGAACAGCAATCCAAAGCGTGCAAGATCCCACGCGCTCATGCTGAACACATAGGCGCGATATCGCGACGAACCGTCTCCAACGAAAGTCCCGTCATGGGCCGTGAAATCCTGCATCCCGATGGGACGCGCGATGATGGGGCGGTGTCGTCGATTCTCAATTGTTCGAGCGTGCTTTCGAGCTTGATCTGACCGCGCTCGATGGCGATGCCGTAGAGAGCACTCAGGAAGCTCTTTCGAACGGAGCGAACATTGACCTTGCGGGCGATGTCGCCCGAGGTTGCGACCACGAGTCCGTCCTGCACGACCATGATTGCAGTCGGCTTGTATTTTCGCGCGTAGCTCTCGATAGCGCCTTGAACTGGCGACACCCGCGCCGCCTGCTTGGAATCCAGAGACTGCCATTCAGATCCGAGCTCGGCACTTGCCCACCCCGACCAGAACGGCAAGGTCGCGAGCAGCACAAGATACCCCATGACAATGGCCTCGCTCTGAGGGTGGTGCAGGATCGGAGAGGGAGGAGAGGAACCGGGGGTCGCTTCACCAACCCGGGCACGCACCCCGGGCCGGGTGCTCGCCGCCATGATGACATCCTACTCCTGTTTTGCCCGACGCGTCAAACTGGAGTTCGGAAATATCGCAATGTGCTCCGCGCCGAATTCCCCAATGAATTGTACTGTGCGTGGGGTTGTTTTCGCGGCTTTGTCTTGCGGGCGGTCTACTCCGCCGTTTTTTCGCGCAAGCGCTGCGCATAGACGTTGATGATCAGGGCGGCCAGCAGGATCAGGCCGCGGATCAGGATCTTCAGGAAGCTGTCGATGTTGACGTGGTCGAGGCCATTGTTGAGCACGCCGAGCACGAACAGGCCGACGATGGTGTTGCCGATGCCGCCGCGCCCGCCGAACAGGCTGGTGCCGCCGACCACGACCGCGGCGATGGAGTCGAGCAGATAGGTGTCGAACTCGTTCTGCTGCGCGCTGCCGAAATGGGCGACGCCGAGCATGCCGCCGATGCCGGAGCACACCGCGGAGATGATCATCACACTGCCTAGGATGAGCTTGACGTTGAGGCCGGAATATTCGGCCGCCTCGCGATTTCCCCCGACCATGTAGACGTAGCGGCCGAAGCGCGTGTAGGTCAGCACCAGGTGCCCGGCGAGCAGCATGATCGCGGCGACGATGACGATCCAGGGGATGCCGCCGATCGAGCCCGAGCCGAGGGTCGTGATCAGGCTCGGGACCTTGTAGGCGATCTGGCCACGCACCAGGAGGGCCGAGATGCCGGCCGCGATCTGCATCATGGCCAGCGTCATGATGAAGGAGGGGATGCCGATGACCGTCAGCCCCAGCGCGTTGACGAGGCCGAGAGCCGCGCAGAGCAGGAGCGACAGGATGATCGCGATCGCGCCGGGCAGCGGGATGTTGGCGATGTTGACGTAGGACTCCTGCAGCGTGAAGTAGGCGACCGCGATGCCGGTGACGTTGGCGATGCCGGCAATCGAGAGGTCGATCTCGGCGCAGAGGATCACGAAGGTGAGGCCGACGGCGATGATGCCTGTGACCGACACCTGCGTCAGGATATTGCCGAGATTGTCGATGGTCGCGAAGGAGGGGCTGGCGACGGCGAAGAAGGCGGACAGGAAGATCAGCGTCAGGAACGGCGCGATGTTGCGCATCTGCGAGCGCAGGAAGGTCGCAACGCCGCGTGCGCGTTGGCTTGCTGCCGGTGCCGTCTCACTGCTCGCCATTGTGCTTCTCCGTCACGCCGCTTCCAGCAGGCGGTCCTTGCTGACCGGCTCGTTCTTGAATTCCCGCACCAACGCGCCGCGCTTGAGCACAAGGATGCGGTCGGCCAGCGACAGCACCGTTTCCGGCTCGGTCGACAGCACGATGATCGCGAGTCCCCTGGCGCGGAGGTCGCGGACGATGTTGATGACGTCGTTCTTGGCGCCGACATCCATGCCACGGGTCGGCTCGCACAGCACGAGCAGCTTGGGCGGATAGGTCAGCCATTTTGCCAGCGCAACTTTCTGCTGGTTGCCGCCCGACAGCATGCCGAGATCGAGGCCGACCACCGGCGGCCTGATCTGCAGCTGCTCGACCTGGCGCTGGGCGATATCGCGCTCCTGCGCCGGCTTGAGCAGCAGCGACGAGATGCGATCGAGGATGCTGATCGAGATGTTCTTGTAGACCGGCTCCTGATGAAACAGCATCGCGCGCCGGCTCTCCGGCACCAGCGCGATGCCCGCGCGCCGCGCCGCCGCCGTGCTGGCGAAAGTCTTGGATGCGCCTTCGACGATCAGCGTGCCGGCGTCGGGCTTCAGCTTGCCGAACAGGATACGCGACAGTTCCTGCTGGCCGCAGCCCATGAAGCCGTAGATGCCGAGCACCTCTCCGGCGCGGGCCTCGAAGGAGACGTCCTTGAGGCTGCGCGCCAGCGACAGCTGGTCGACCTTCAGCACGACCGAGCTGTCGCTCGGTTTCGGCAGCATCAGATCATCGGTGTAGCTGTGCTCGAGCGCTTCGCCGCCGCGGCCGATCATGGCCTCGATCAGCGCGCCCTTGGTGGTCGCAGCGCTTGCGGTCTCGGCGACCTTCCGCCCGTTGCGGAAGACAGTCACCGTGTCGGAGACGCGAAGAATGTCCTCGATGAAATGCGAGATGAAGACGATGGCCGTGCCTTCCTCGCGCAAGCGCCGCAGCGTCGTAAACAGCCGCTCGACCTCGGGCGGCGAGAGGGCGGAGGTCGGCTCGTCCAGGATGACGATGCGCGCGCCCGAGAACAGCACGCGGGCGATCTCGATCAGCTGCTGCAGCCCGATCGGCAGGTCGCCCAGTCTCGACATCGGATCGACATTGATGCCGAAGCGCGCGAGCTGCTCGCCCGCCTCGCGCGCCATGCGTCGCCATTGCACGAGGCCAAGGGCGTTGGTCGGCTGGTTGCCGAGGAAGACGTTCTCGGCGACCGTGAGGTCAGGGGCGACAGAGAGCTCCTGATGCACCATGGCGATGCCGGCGGCGTGCGCATCGCGCGCCGATCGGAAATGGGTCTCATGGCCGTCGATCAGGAAGCGGCCGGAGAATTCGGTGTGCACGCCCGCGATGATCTTCATCAGCGTGCTTTTTCCCGCGCCGTTCTCGCCGACGAGACCGTGGATCTCGCCGGGGAGAAGCGCGAAGTCGACACCACGAAGCGCCTCGACGCCGCCGAAGCTCTTCGTGATGCCCTGGAGTTCCAGGATGGGCTGTCGACCCTCAGGCATGCAAGATCAGATCTTGGAGGATTTCAGATCAGGAAGTGATCCTGCATCCACTGCATGCCGGCGGCATTGGCCTTGGTCACGACAGGGCCGTCGGTCACGACGTTCTTGGGAATGCCCTGGCCGCTCTTCTCGCCGCCCGCCACCGCCGCGACGCCCGCAACGATCGCGCCGCCATGGATGCGGCAAGACGGATTGCGGACGGTCGCGTACATCCGGCCCTCGCTTACCGCCTGGATGGCCGGCGGCATGGCATCGACGCCACCGATCAGGATGTTGGTGCGGTTGTGCGCCTTCATGATGTTGGCGGCAGCAAGCGCCATGTCGTCGTTGTGGAAGAACGCCGCGTCGATCTGCGGGTACTTGGTCAGGTAGGTCTCCCAGAGCCGCGCGGTCTTGGAAACGTCCCAATCCGCCGGCTGGGTGTCGAGCACCTCGATCCCAGGGAATTGCTTCACCACCGAGTTAAAGCCCTTGGCGCGGCCTTGCGCGCCGGTATGGCCGAGCGCTCCTTGCGTCATGATGATCTTGCCCTTGCCGCCCATGGCGTTGCAGAGCGCCTGCGTCACCGAGGCGCCCATGAACTCGTTGTCGGGGGCGAGGAAGGAATGGACGTTGATTTGATCAAGAGGAGCAATCAGCGTGTCCATGTCGATGACGGGCGTGCCGGTGTCGATCATCTTCTGCACAGGCTGGGTGAGGGTGCCGATGCCGAAAGCCTGGATCGCGACGAAATCCCATTTCTGCGAGGCCATGTTGTCGATCGCAGCGCGCTGCTTCACCGCATCGAGCTGGCCGTCGAACCAGGTGACTTCGACATTGAACAGCTTGCCCCAGAATTCCGCGGCCTGCTTTCCCTGCGCGCACCAGGTGGCCTGAAGGCCTGCATTGGAGAACGCCGCCTTCAGCGGCTTCTCGCTTCGTCCCATTTCGGCTGCCAGTGCTGGGTTTATGCCCATGCTGCCGAGGATGGCAGTCGCGGCGCCGGCGGTCGCAGCCGCCTGAAGAAGATCGCGCCTCGTCGTCGAGAAATCTTTCGTCCCGGACATCGCTCGCTCCCATATATCTTGTCGTCGGCGCGTCATTGGTTGCGCTACCGATCTGGAAAGTGTCTCACAAGAAGTGATGCCACTCAATGCGCAATCAATGGTGAGATTGTCACGGCAGCGTTGGTGCAGCGCAAAGCGTTACACTGCGCTGCCTACGAAGTCCTCGATCTCGACGAGGAAGGTGTCCCACGCTTGAGCAATGTTCGGTGACCATGCGCTGCCGAGCAACTCGCGCAACGTATCCCGGATGACGCCGAAGAAGGCGATGAACAGCTCGCGCGGCGTGCCATAGGCGTCGTGCGAGGCGGCTTCGCAGGCGATCAGCCTGAAATGTCCACTGCGCTCGCCTGCGAAGTCGAGAATCGCCTCGATCGTCAACGCGAGCATCGATCCCATCACGAGCTCGCTCCCCTGTGTGCGGAACATCGTCCGCGTCTCTGGATGCTCTTCGAACAGCCGCTGGTAGACGAGGGGCGTGAAATCGGCGCAGCGCAAGGCTGCGAGCTCCAAGCTCTGTTCGATCGGATTGGGGGAGGTACTCATCGGCACATCAGCCGCGCAGATAAAAAAAGAGCGGGGCCCTAGCCCCGCTCAAAAATTGTGTCGACCCTATTATCCCCGATTCTAAGATTTGCTCTTGATTGACGGGGCGACGCTGCGTTTTGCGCGCCAGGGGCTCCTCCCGAGACTTGGACCACCAGACTTCGACCTCACGGCCAGCCTGAGCAAGAGGGATGCTAGATCAACTTTTCTCACTTGTCATCATTTTCGGCAACGATTGTTCAAAATTCGAGCAGTTGACGAAACGATCGGGCTGTAAGGGGCGTAAGTATATGACAAATATATGAATTTTGTAGATATGGCGGGGCGGTGCCGCTGCCTCAAATGCCGGATACCGCCCGGGCGGAGCCCTCCGAGGACATCCGTCGAGAAATTTGCGCCGCCCCAACGAGGCTGGCGATGTGATCTCGACTCGAGCCAAGCGTGGTGTTTAGTTAGCAGACGAACGAATGGTTCGGCGGATGCGCGCACGGCTGCAAAAATTCCTACCGGTTGTCCTGCTCGCTTTGGTGATGCAGGTGCTGGCGCCGATTGCCGCCTGCTGGGCGGCCGGCCAAGCCGTTGCCGATCCGGTTGGTGCCGGCATCATCTGCCACAGCGTCAGTGAGCAGGGCGCTCCGAATAACCAGGGTGGCTCGCCGATCGCCCATTCCGGTGCCTGCGCGCTGTGTTGCCTGGCGCAGGCCAACGCGTCGTTCGATTCGCCGCCGCATGCAGCGCTCTCCAGTCCCCTCCGTCACGCCGAACGCGTAGTGTGGCATGAGGCGGATGCATCCGTTCTCGTCGCTCACAAAGGCGCAAGCGCCCAAGCTCGGGGACCTCCCTCCATTTCCTGACCAGCCTTCATGATCGCAGCGGTCCATCCGCTGGCGATTGATGTTGTCGATTGGCCGGAGCGACAGCCGGCGTCAGGAATGCAACCATGTTACCTCGTCATGCCCGCTGCGGCGTGAGCGTCGTTGCCGTTCAGGCAGCGCTGCTCGCCGCGCCGAGTGGAACCTTTGCCCAGAGCAGTCCACGAGAACTGCCAAGAGAACTGCCAGCGGTGACCGTTGACGCGCCCGCAACGGCGAAACCCAGGCCGCGCAAGCCCACCGTACAAACTGCTGGTATCAGGAGAAATTCGGCCAAGCCGACGGTCGAGCGGCCGGCCTCGGTCGCCACAACCAATGAGCAAGGCACGGGCAGATCCCGGGCGTCACTCGATCAGCCGACGGCGGTGGCGCGCTATCAGCTGCCGCAACGCTCCTTCAGCATTACGGCCAAGGAGGCCGACGAGACCATCAATCTCAAGGACCCCGAAGACGCCGTCAAATACATGCCGAGCCTGTTCGTGCGAAAGCGCAACGACGGTGACAACCAGGCCGTCCTTGCGACCCGAAGCTGGGGCCTGAACTCGAGTGCGCGAACGCTGATCTATTACGATGACCTGCTGATCTCGGCCCTGATCGGCAACAACAACTCCGGCGCCTCGCCGAAGTGGAATCTCATCTCGCCTGAGGCGATCGGGCGGATCGATTTCCTCAATGGACCGTTCGCAGCTGCCTATCCCGGCAATTCCATCGGCGGTGTCCTGCTGATCACGTCGAAGATGCCGGACAAACCGTTTGCGGTGGCGAAGGAAACCGTCTCGGTGATGCCGTGGAATCAATACGGCACCAAGGACACCTATGTGACCAGCCAGACGAGCACCGCTGCGGGCAATCGCGACGGCAAGCTGTCCTGGCTCGGCAGCGCGAACTATCTCGACAGCTACCAGCAGCCGCTGACCTACACGACGAACGCCACATTCCCCGCCGGTACGACTGGCGGCTTTGCAGCCCTCAACAAGACCGGAGGCGTCGCCAACGTCGTGGGCACGGGCACGTTGGCGCATTCGCAGCAGACATCCGGCAATCTGCGACTCGCCTACGACATAACGCCGCTGGTGCAGGCGACATACTCACTCGGCATCTGGAATAACCACCAGACCTCCGATCCGCAGACCTATCTCAGATCAGCAGCGACAGGTTTGCCGACGTTTGGCGGCGTCAGCAGCTTCGCCAGCAGCAAGTATACCTGGGACCAGCTCCACATGAGCAACGCCGTCGCGCTCAAGAGCGACACCAAGGGCGTTTTCGACTTCGACCTAGCTGCCTCAAGCTACAACTACCTCCAGGACACCCAGGTCAATCCCTTTACCGTCGTGCCGTCGCCTGGCCTCGGCTATTCGCTCAATGGCAAGGTAACGCGGATGGATGGGACAAACTGGCAGAACGCCGACGCCAAGGGCATCTGGCGCCCGTTCGGCGGCGATGGTCCGCACGAGATCAGCTTTGGCGCTCATGGCGACCGCTATCGGCTGGAGAACCCCGTCTATGCCTCGACCGTCTGGTTCAATGCGTCCTCGACAGGGAATGGCCAGGTCTATTCGACCGGTGTCGGCGAGACGCGCACCGAAGCGCTCTGGCTACAGGACGCCTGGAAGATCAATCCGCTCGTCAAGCTGACACTCGGAGGACGGCTGGAGAGCTGGCAGGCGGTGGAAGGCTTCAATCTCAACACCACGACGACGGGCGCTGGCGTCATCACATCGGCGGTGCCGACATGGCAACCGGGGCTGTCCTCAACCAATTTCTCACCGAAGGCGTCGCTTTCGTTCGATCCCACCAAGGACTGGAACGTGACCGCCAATTTCGGCGAGGCCTACCGCTATCCGACGGTGACCGAGCTCTATCAGAATATCAGCGTCGGCGGCGTCACCTATCTCGCCAATCCGCTGCTATCACCGGAGCAGGATTTCACCGGTGAGCTCAATCTCGAACGGCGCTGGGTCGACGGGCGTGTACGGCTTTCCGTGTTCGGCGAGCGGACCAACAACGCGCTGATCTCGCAATCGACCACCGTGACGGACGCAAGTGGGGCGCAGTCGGTTCAGACGGCCGTCAGCAACGTCGGCGCTGTTCGCATGAACGGCGTTGAACTGTCGGCTGACAAGGACAACGTGCTCGTGAGCGGCCTGCAAGTTTTTGGCAGCGTCACTTATGTCGATTCCAGGATCATCTCCGATCCGAACTGGAAGGGCCCGACCGGCGTGGTCGGCAAGCGCGTGCCTTTCGTGCCCGACTGGCGCGCCAAGTTCGGCGTCACCTATCGGCCGAACGAGAGCTGGGCCTACACGGTCGCGGCGCGCTATAGTGGCAAGCAGTATTCAACATTGGACAACACCGACAGCGTGTCGCACGTCTACGGCGCCTTCGATAACTTTTTCGTTGTGGACTTGAAGATCCATTACAACGCGACGAAGAATTTCGCGTTCGACTTCGGCATCGATAATCTGTTGAACGAGCAATATTTCCTCTTCCATCCGTTCCCGGGACGAACTTTCGTTCTCGCCGGCAAGTATACGTTCTGACGGATGGGGTACTCTCTCGACGGCGACAAGAAAGGCAATCGACATGAACAAGCTCTCAACTCTCTTCGCGTTCGCGGCTCTCTCAGCCGTCGTGATCGCGGCTCCCGTCCGCGCCGACGACGTCAAGGCTGGCGACCTCGTCATTTCGCAGGCCTGGAGCCGGGCTACGCCTGGAGGCGCCAAGGTCGCGGGAGGTTTCCTGACCATCGAAAACAAAGGCACGGCGCCCGACAAGCTCATCGCCGTGTCCGCTGAGATCGCCGGCAAGGCCGAGGTCCACGAGATGGCGATGGACAATGGCGTGATGAAGATGCGCCCGCTGGACAAGGGCCTCGTCATCGAGCCCGGCAAGACCGTGAAGCTTGCGCCCGGCGGCAACCATCTGATGCTCCAGGACCTGAAGGGCCCCTTCAAGCAGGGCGATAAGGTGCCGGTTACGCTCGAGTTCGAGAAGGCCGGCAAGGTCTCCGTCTCGCTCGACGTCCAGGGCGTCGGCGCGCAGGCGCCAGGCGGTGGTGGCATGATGATGAAGAAGATGCCCGATCATTCGGGAATGAAAATGTAACAGACGTGATCTAACGTCCGGGAGATAGAGCATGTCAAAGACACCCTGGCTGATCCTGATGGCTACGCTTGCCGCATCGCCTGCGGCGGCCCACGTCTATCTGGAAGGCAAGCAGGCCACGGTCGGCGGGTCCTACAAGGCCGTCTTCGCCGTGCCGCACGGCTGTTCCGGTTCGCCGACGGTCAAGATCCGCGTGCAGATTCCCGAAGGCGTGATCGCCGTGAAGCCGATGCCGAAGGCCGGCTGGAACGTCGATGTCGTCGAGGGGCAGTATGCCAGCGCATACGACTATCACGGCAATAAGCTGACCTCGGGCGTAAAGGAAGTTGTCTGGTCCGGCGGCAAGCTGCCGGATCACAATTACGACGAGTTCGTCGTCAGCAGCTTCCTCACCGACAGCCTGAAGCCGAACACCACGCTCTATTTCCCGGTGGTGCAGGAATGCGAGAAGGGTGTCAGCCGCTGGATTGAAATCCCGGCGGAGGGCGCAGCGCATTCGCGTGAAGACAAGTCGCCGGCGCCTGGCGTGAAACTGCTGCCCAAGCCGTAATGCGTCTTCTCGCCGCGCTCGTCACGCTGCTCATCCTCGTCGGCACCTCGACCGGCGCGTCAGCGCATGCGGCGCTGATTTCGGTCGAGCCGGCGAGCGGCAGTGTCCTTGCGAGCGCGCCAAAGGCGGTGGAATTTCGCTTCAACGAGGCGGTGACGCCAGGCGCGATCCAGTTGATCGACGGCGCGGGCAGGGCGCGCGATGACGCACGCGTCACGACATCGGGCGCGGGCATTTCCGTTGCGATGCCGCCGGACCTGCCGCAGGGCACGGCGGTCGTGAGCTACCGTGTGATCTCGCAGGACGGCCACCCTGTGGCGGGATCGGTGATCTTTTCCGTCGGCGCGCCGACGGCCACACAGCCTCTGCCCAATGCCGACGGCCGGTTGGACGTGTTGATCTGGCTGTCGCGGATCGGTCTCTATCTCGGACTGTTCGTCGGCGTCGGCGGCGTGTTCTTTGGCCGCTGGATCGCGTGGTCGATGACGGGCATGGGCATGCCGCGCGCGACGCTGCTCATCGGCATCCCGAGCGCGGTCGTATCTCTTGGCGTGCTGGGCCTCGATCTCCTCGGCCTGCCGTTGGCAGCTGTTGTGACGACGGCGCCTTGGAGCATCGCATTCGCGACCAGTGCCGGCCGCGCCTTGCTCGTCGCCATCGCGGCGATGCTGCTAGCGCTGATGGCGCTGAGCCGGGCTTGGTACGCGCGCGTGTTTGCCGCCATCGCGTTGGCCGGCGTCGGCCTGTCGCTCGCGATGACCGGCCACGCGGCAACGGCGTCGCCCGAGGTGCTGACGCGACCGGCGGTCTTCGTCCATGGCCTCGCTGTCGCTTTCTGGATCGGCGCATTGGCCCCGCTGGCTGCGCTGGTCTCGAAGCCGACGCCGGCCGCGCTGCCGCTCCTGAACCGCTTCTCGCGCATCGCCATGCCGGTGGTCGTGGCGCTGGCTCTGACCGGGCTTACGCTTGCGATCATCCAACTCGAAAAGCCGTCGGCACTGATAGAAACCACTTACGGCCTCATTCTGTCGGTCAAGCTGGCGCTGGTCCTGTCCTTGTTGGTGCTAGCTGCGCTCAATCGTTATCGATGGACGCCAGCGCTGGCGAAAGACCGCGGGGCCGCATCCGCGCTCAAACGTTCGATCCTGCTGGAGTGCGGGGCTGCGTTCGGTATCTTCGCCATCGTCGCTGGCTGGCGCTTCACGCCGCCGCCGCGGACCATCGTGCCGGAGACGCCGCTCGCGATCCACATCCACAGCGACAAGGCGATGTTCCAGGTGCTGGTTTCCCCGGGCAAAGCCGGCATGGACGATTTCGTGCTCCAACTCATGACCGGCGAGGCGACGCCGCTGAAGGCCAAGGAGGCGACGCTGACGCTGAGCCTGCCGGAGCGCGGGATCGAGCCGATGGAGCGTAACGCCGAGCTCGGGCCCGACGGCTATTGGCACGTGCGCAAGGTCGAATTGCCCTTTGCGGGCCGCTGGCATGCGCGGATCGACGCGCTGGTGACCGATTTCGAGAAGATCACCCTTGAGGACGACCTCGAGGTCGCGCCGCCCTAGCGTCGACACGGTTCAACTCGAACCTTAAGGCAACGGAAAAATGACAGGAATTCCGCCGCGTTAGCGGCTTTTCCTCATTCCCGGTCTTGTGTTTTCGCTCCCAATCCGGTTTCACTGCAGCCCCTCACTGATTCCCAGAGTATTGCCATGCGGTTGTCGCGGTTCTTTCTGCCCATCCTGAAGGAAAATCCGAAAGAGGCGGAGATCGTCTCGCATCGGCTGATGCTGCGCGCTGGCATGATCCGGCAGGAGGCGGCCGGCATCTACGCCTGGCTGCCGCTCGGTTTCCGGGTGCTGAAGAAGATCGAGCAGATCGTGCGCGAGGAGCAGGACCGTTCCGGTGCGCTGGAACTGCTGATGCCCACGCTCCAGCTCGCCGACCTCTGGCGCGAGAGCGGCCGCTATGACGCCTATGGTCCGGAGATGCTGCGCATCGCTGACCGCCACAAACGCGAACTGCTGTATGGGCCGACCAACGAGGAAATGATCACCGAGATCTTCCGCGCCTACGTGAAGTCCTACAAGAACCTGCCGCTGAATCTCTATCATATTCAATGGAAATTCCGCGACGAGCAGCGTCCGCGCTTCGGCGTGATGCGCGGCCGCGAGTTCCTGATGAAGGACGCCTATTCCTTCGATCTCAACGAGGCCGCTGCACGCGCCGCCTACAACAAGATGTTCGTCGCCTATTTGCGCACCTTTGCGCGGATGGGGCTGAAGGCGATCCCGATGCGCGCAGAAACCGGCCCGATCGGCGGCGATCTCAGCCACGAGTTCATCGTGCTCGCTGAGACCGGCGAATCCGGCGTTTTCATCAATCGCGACGTGTTGGACCTGCCGGTGCCGGGCGAGGACGTCGACTATGACGGCGATCTGACGCCGATCATCAAGCAATGGACCTCGGTCTATGCCGCGACGGAAGACGTCCACGATCCCGCGCGGTTCCAACAGGAAGTGCCGGCCGAGAAGCGCGTGAACACCCGCGGCATCGAGGTCGGTCAGATCTTCTATTTTGGCACCAAGTACTCCGAGCCGATGAAGGCGATGGTGGCGGGCCCCGACGGTGTCGACGTGCCGATCCACGGCGGGTCCTACGGCGTCGGTGTCTCGCGCCTGCTTGGCGCCATCATCGAGGCCTGCCATGACGATGCCGGCATCAAATGGCCGGAGGCGGTGGCGCCGTTCCGCGTCGCGATTCTCAACCTCAAGCAGGGCGACGCGGCCGTCGATGGCGCCTGCGAGAAGCTCTATGCCGAGCTCACCACCAAGGGCGTCGATGTGCTCTACGACGACACCGACCAGCGTGCCGGCGCCAAATTCGCCGCCGCCGACCTGATTGGTATCCCCTGGCAGATCATGATCGGGCCGAAGGGGCTGGCCGACGGCAAAGTCGAGATCAAGAAGCGCAGTGACGGCGCCCGCGAGACGATGTCGCCTGCGGACGCGGTCGCGCGCCTGGTCGGCTGAATATTGTTCATCGCCCGAGATCGCGGCCGCCAATCCGGCCACAATTGACCCCGAATCATGGGATTATCGAGCGATGGATGAAACCATGACCGAGACCGTCCAAACTGCGCCGTTCGCGCCCTTCGAGTGGATGCTGTCGGCCCGCTATCTGCGGGCGCGGCGCAAGGAGGGATTCATCTCGGTCATCGCCGGGTTCTCCTTCCTCGGCATCATGCTGGGCGTCGCGACGCTGATCATCGTGATGGCCGTGATGAACGGCTTCCGGAAAGAGCTGCTGGACAAGATCCTCGGCCTGAACGGCCATATCCTGGTCCAGCCGCTGGAATCGCCGCTGACCGACTGGAAGGACGTCGCCGAGCGCATCAGCCAGGTCCAGGGCATCCGGCTGGCGGCCCCCGTGGTCGATGGCCAGGCGCTGGCGTCCTCGCCCTGGAACGCCTCGGGCGTGCTGGTGCGCGGCATCCGCTCGGACGACCTCAACAACCTCACCTCCATCGCCAAGAACATCAAGCAGGGCTCGCTCGAGGGCTTTGATGACGGGCAGGGCGTCGCGATCGGCCGGCGGCTCGCCGACCAGCTGTCGCTGCATGCCGGCGACAGCGTGACGCTGGTGGCGCCGAAAGGCGCGGTGACCCCGATGGGCACGACGCCGCGCATCAAGCCGTACAAGATCGTCGCCGTATTCGAGATCGGCATGTCCGAATACGACCTCGGCTTCGTGTTCATGCCGCTCGCCGAAGCGCAGGCCTATTTCAATCGCAGCAGCGACGTCACCTCGATCGAGGTGTTCACCACCAACCCTGACAGGATCGACGCCTTCCGCAAATCGGTGACGGAAGCCGCAGGCAGGCCGGTGTTCCTGGTCGACTGGCGGCAGCGCAACTCAACTTTCTTCAACGCGCTCCAGGTCGAGCGCAACGTGATGTTCCTGATCCTGACCATGATCGTGCTGGTCGCGGCGCTCAACATTGTCTCCGGCCTGATCATGCTGGTGAAGGACAAGGGCAGCGACATCGCGATCCTGAGGACGATGGGGGCGTCGCAAGGCTCGATCATGCGGATCTTCCTGATCACCGGTGCCTCGATCGGCGTGGTCGGCACGCTGGTCGGCTTCTTCGTCGGTCTCGTGATCTGCCTCAACATCGAATCGATCAGGCAATTCCTGTCCTGGCTGACCAGTACGGAATTGTTCTCGCCGGAGCTCTACTTCCTGTCGAAACTGCCCGCCGAGATCGACGTCGGCGAGACCACGGCCGTCGTCATCATGGCATTGACACTGTCGTTCCTGGCGACGCTGTACCCGTCGTGGCGCGCCGCGCGCCTCGATCCGGTCGAAGCGCTGCGGTACGAGTGAGGGGCTGATGGAGCAGCAGCAGGGGGCTGAGGATGTACCGGTCATTTATCTCCACGAGATAAGGCGCCAGTATCTCCAGGGTGAAGCGGCGCTGACGATCCTCGACAACGCCAAGCTGGCGCTGTGGGCCGGGCAGTCGGTCGCGCTGGTCGCGCCATCAGGGTCAGGCAAGTCGACGCTGCTGCACATTGCGGGGCTGCTTGAGGCGCCCGATTCCGGCGAGGTCTATGTCAACGGCGCGCCGACATCGCAACTGCCCGACATCGAGCGCACCCAACTCCGCCGCAGCGATATCGGCTTCGTCTACCAGTCGCACCGGCTGCTGCCGGAATTCTCGGCGCTGGAGAACGTCATGTTGCCGCAGATGATCCGCGGCCTCAAGAAGTCCGAGAGCGTCAAGCGCGCCAAGGAGATCCTCGGCTATCTCGGCCTCGGCGACCGCATCACGCACCGCCCCGCCGAGCTGTCAGGCGGCGAGCAGCAGCGCGTCGCGATCGCCCGCGCGGTCGCCAATGCGCCGCGCGTGCTGCTGGCGGACGAGCCGACCGGCAATCTCGATCCGCACACCGCCGACCACGTGTTCCAGGCGCTGATGCAGCTGGTCAAGGCGACCAAGGTCTCGATGCTGATCGCAACCCACAACATGGAGCTCGCCGGCCGCATGGATCGGCGCGTGTCGCTGGCGAACGGCCAGGTCGTCGAGCTCGAATAGCCAAAAGCCAAAAACAACCCCATGCACAGTAGACGGCCGCGGCCGGCTACATCAGGGGTGATCGCCTCCAGCCCTCTGATAAATCAGGCCTATCAGCCGCGACAGCGCGTCGCCACAGCGGGCAGGCCAATCACGGCCTGATCACCGTCATCTTGAACGGCCCGCCATTGGCCGCGGCATGCGCGACAGCCTCGTTGACGTGATCGAGGTCGAAGTTCGTCGTCTGGTATTCGTCGAGCCGCAACAGGCCTGCGCGCACCATCGAGATCAGGCGGCCCGCCGCATCCGGCGGATACATCCAGACGCCATGGATGGAGATGCAGTTGCGCATGAGCCAGGGGTAGGGCAGCTCGAGCCCCGCACCGCCCGCCATGCCGACGCCGCCCATCAGCACGACGCGGCCGTAAGCGCGCACCGTCATGACCGCCGCGCGCACCACGTGGGTGCTGACCGAGGGCGGCATGATGTCGAGCACGCAGTCGATCGGTCCGCCTGCCGCGCGCTTCATCGCCTCGCGGTCGTCGTCCTCGTTGCCGGAGAGCCTCACCGGCTTCACCCGCGCGCCGAAGCGGCGGACGAGATCGGCGATAACAGCCTCGTTGCGGCCGGGCGTCACCACGCAGGCCGCGCCCATCGCGAGCGCAACCGAGGCGGCCGCGCTGCCGAAATTGCCGGTCGCCCCGCTCACCAGCACGGTCTCGCCCGGCTGAAGCTTTGCGGCGAGAAAGCCGCCATAGGGCACCAGCGCCGTCCCCAGCGCGCACCATTGCGAGGCGTCCTCCGAATTGATCTCGCCGAGCTTCTTCACGTTCTCGGTCGGCACGCGCATCTGTTCGGCATACGAGCCGTGGCGAAAATGCTGTTGCAGCTTCATGCCGCCGGGGCCCGCGGCGGTGAGCCCTTGCAGGGCGATATCGGGCGCCACGACATCGTCGCGCGAACGCACTGTCGGGTCGCAGAACACCCAGTCGCCGACGCTGAGCTTGGTGGCATCGGGGCCGATCGCGCGCACCCGCCCGATGGCGCCGGGGCCCGGAATGATCGGCAGGGCCAGCGCGTAATTGCGTTCGCCGCTGAAGATCTCGTTCATGTATGAGAGGACACGCGTGGCGACGACGTCGACGATGACCTCGCCGGTGCCGAGCACCGGGTCCGGAGCAGTCTCGACCACCAGCGGCGATCCCAGGGATTTGAGTACGGCAGCTTTCATGATGTTCACCTCAGACACAGGTGATAGTCATATGAGGCGGCGCGGTGGGGACAAGAAGGCCTGGTATTATCCTAGTATTGAGGAGGCCCTGCATGCGATCGCGATATTCCTCAACGAAAGAGTGGTTCGCAGCCCCTCAGGAAGTGAAGGCGGGGAACTGCCTTGACCTCATCGGACCATCTTCTGACGATTTGATTCAGCGCAAGGAAAACGGCCGGCGTTCCGGTGCAAATGACCTTGGCTCCAAGGCGGGAGCAGGACATGCTGGACACAACAACAGCCGAATTTTCAAAATCTCAAACCGAACAGCGACACGTCGGTGATTTCGCTATTCCGTTCATCTTCTTTACACTCGCCGGCACAGCCATGATCGCATGGGTCGCTACTCTGGGCTGGCTGAGTTGGCGCATCTTAGCGTGGCTGCTATTCTGAGCCGACGAGCATGAGCGCCGTTCTTAACGGCTCCGCCATGGAGGTAATCTCGTTCAACAATCCGGTCGACCTCCGCCAGCGAAAGCTTCGGATTGCGGACATGCAAGCGTCCCTGGTATTATCCTAGTATTCCAAGAATCCTCCGTCTCGGGACCAATCCATGGCCGATCCCCGCCGCGTCGAATTCGGCGATTTCCTCCGCTCCCGCCGCGAGAAGCTGTCGCCTAAGACCGTCGGCCTTCCCGCAGGCCAGCGGCGGCGCACTGCGGGGCTGCGGCGCGAGGAGGTGGCGCAACTCGCCGGCATTGGGGTCGACTGGTACATCCGGCTCGAGCAGGGCCGCACCGTCAGCCCGTCGGTCACGACGGTCGATGCGCTGGCGCGGGCGCTGCGGCTGAGCAAGACCGAGCATGCGCATCTGAAGGACCTCGCGCGCGATGGCGCGAGGGGCCCCTTCACCCGCGAAGTGGTGCCGCCGGCCATTCGGCGCCTGGTCGAAAGCCTGCCGCATCCGGCCTACATCACCGGCAGGCGCTGGGACGTGCTGGCCTGGAACGATGCCGCCGAGGAGGTCTTCGCGTTCGGGCGACTGCCGGAAGAGGATCGCAACACGCTGCTGTTGATGATGACCAACAAGAAGACCCGGAAATCCTACGGCGCGGGCTGGGCTGATGTTGCCAAGCGCATGGTCGCGATGTTTCGCGCCACCCACGACGTCTGGGCCGGCGATCCCGCGTTCGCCGAATTGCTGACGCGCTTGCGCGCAGGCAGCCCCGAGTTCGTCAAATGGTGGGGCGCGCATGAGGTGCACGGCACCTTGTCGGGCCGCAAGACCATGACCCATCCAACCAAGGGCGTGCTGCATTTCGAGCATGCCAGCTTTCAGGCCAATGACGATCCGGCGCTGAAGCTCGTGATCTATACGCCGGTGTAGGCGGGCGGACTCGACGGCCCAGTGTTCACGTTTGTTTTGCGCCCAGCAAGATAGGAACGGTATCCCGGAGCTTGAGGGATTTCACCATGTCCTGCGTGATCGTCTTGTACGTCTTGAAATGAGCCGTCTCGATGTGAGCTATGTAAGCATCGATGTCGGCATAGATCTCGAACACGAAAACGTGCGCCGGATCCTGTTCGTCCGCCACTGCATATAATGCGAGCACTCCCGCTTCGAGCCGGACAGCAGCCTCGATCTGCTCCTTCACTGCCGCCCCGTAGGACTCGACCTGCGACGGCTCGATCTCGATCTCCGCGACTCGCACATAGGGCTGATGCATCTCATGAACTTTCTCTTGGGCTTTCTCTTGGTCTCCTGCGGGACCAGCCAAGGCGACCGTCAGCATCGACGCTGCAAGAACGAGACATTGTCTGGCGTCCATGTCGGCTTCTCGTCTGTGCTCCTTTGGCCGGCTTCCTCGATTACTTCCGATATTGCTCGTCGCTAACCTTCTCCATCCAGTCGACATTCTTGCCGTCGAGGGATTCCTGGATTGCGATGTGCGTCATCGCCGTTGTCGGCGACGCGCCGTGCCAGTGCTTCAATCCCGGCGGAAACCAAACGACGTCGCCGGGGCGGATTTCCTCGACCGTGCCGCCCTCGCGCTGCACCCAACCAAGTCCTGCCGTGACGATCAGCGTCTGTCCAAGAGGGTGGGTGTGCCAGGCGGTACGGGCGCCGGGCTCGAACGTGACCTGACCCGCGCCGACGCGGGCAGGATCAGGAGCCTGGAAGAGCGCGTCCACGCGCACCGCGCCGGTGAACCAGTCCTGGGAGCCCTTTTGGGATGGGCGAGATCCGTTTCGCTTGATGTCGAGGTCCATGGCAAACTCCTTTGCTCCGGACGCAAGCGCCCGCGTCCATTCTCCTCCGATTGTCGCGGCAGCGCTGCCGCGGATGAGCACGCCTCTGCGCGCGATCACCGCGGACGTTTTTCGATCACGTCCTTGAAAACGGGCGCCGCGGAGAATGCATTGGGCCATCCGGCGTAGAAGGCGAGATGACCGAGCACTTCGCCGGCTTCCGCCCGCGTCAATCCGTTGTCCATCGCCCGGTTCAAATGGTAGGTGATCTGAGCGACTTGGCCCGTCGCGATGAGAGCGCTGACGGTGACCAGGCTGCGGTCCCGCGGTGCAAGATCGGGCCTCAGCCAGAGATCCCGGAAAAGTGCGTCGGTCGTGTATTGGACGAGGCTCGGTGTAATCTGGCCGAATTGTTCGCCGACGCGCGTTGCCCGCTCCGTCTCGGCCGCCTCGTCGAGAGGCAGCTGCGGCCCTGATGCCGGCGGAAGCTGATCGGCCCCGATATTGCGGCTCTTGAAGACCTCGCTCAATGCAGAGATCGCACTCGTCGCGTTAGACCATCCGGTATAGAACGCCAGATGCGTGACGATTTCGGATATCTCGGCAGGCTTCACACCGACGTCGAGGGCAAGGGCGAGATAACGCGACAGTTCGACGGTCTGGTTGCGCGCGATGAGAGCCGCGACCGTGACGATGCTGCGGTTACGAGCAGAGAGACCGGCGCGCTTCCAGAGATCGTCGACCAGAAATTTCTGCCCGTACATCTCCAGCGCGGGTGCGACGGCGCGGACGTCTTCCGATTTCAACATGGGATCAGCTCCTTTGATGGCGGCCTATTCGGCGGCAGTCGCGCCGCCAACCCACAGACCGATGGAAAACAGAGTGGCTGCGCTCGGTTTCATTGCCGGCTTCCTTCGGCTGTGAACGGGTTTGCCAGCAACCACCACGCAACCAGCGCAGCACACAGCACCGTCAGGGCGCTGGCGAGAAACAGGACGTTCAGCCTCGCTCCGTCGCGATCAAACCAAGCACGGGGCTGGCAAGTCCCTGGGCCAAGTCTAGAAAGGCCGTGTAGGCTCCCATCGCCATGCCGCGGCTCTGCGCTGGAACGCGGCGAACCGCCTCGACCCCGAAGCCCGGGTAGACCAGCGAAAAGCCGAACCCGGTGAGGGCCGCCCCTGCCAACGCCATTTCGGGTCGAACCGCCAGCCAGATCAGGATTTGGCCGACGGCTTCGATCAATGCGCAGGCTAGCGCAACCTTTGCGCCGCCGATCGCATCGGCCAAGTGACTGAAGCAGATCCGGGCCAAAATGAAGGCCGTAGCGTAAGCCGTATAGGCGAGCCACCCGTTGGCCCAGCCGCGGTTGGCGAATAGCAATGCAACGAACGTTGTCACCGCACCGAAACCGACGCTTCCGAGCGCCGAGCCAAGGCCGGGCACCCAGACGGCACCGACCACTTCGGTGAACGAAGGGCGCGCGTGCTGGATCGGCGCGACCGTGGGAAGCGGTACGACGAGCAGCAGCGTCATCAACGGAGCCGCGGCCGTGGCGATCGCGATCGCTGCGAAGCCGTGGGCGGCATAGAGCGCGGCGCCTGTGGGTGCACCGATCGCGAAGGCCGCGAACATCGCCGAACCAACCCAGGCAATGACCTTGCCTGTGCTACGGGCGTCGGCGAGCGCCAATCCCCAACTGACCGCTGCGGTGATGATGAAGCTCTCCGCCGCACCGAGCAGGCCTCGCCCCAGCAGGAGAATAGTTACAGAGGCCAGCGGCAGCTCGCTGAAATACAGCGAGAGCAGATAGAGCAGCCCGGAAGCCGCCGCCGCAACGAGACCAACGACCACGCCTCGCTTCGCTCCGCGGCGGTCCGAAAAGTGACCCGCCCACGGCCGCGAGATCAGCGAGGCTCCAAACTGGCTGCCCGCGACAACGCCCACAGCGAGCGTACCGAGCCCGAGACCGTCGTGCACGTGGAGCGGAAGCACGGGCATCGCGACACCGATGACCAGGAAGGCGACGAACACCACGCCCATGATCGGCAGCAAGTCCCCGGCGACCCGAGGACTCGCGGTCGGCTCTCGTAGAGCGGCTATTGACATGTCGACCTCGAAGTTCCCGCTGGGGGCCGGCGGTGGAGCATTACGTGCCGGACACGGCGTAGCCGCCCGATGGCTGATCGGAACCTAGGCCTTTCGTCGTCCCGTGATTAGGTGATAAATTCCGAATGCAATCATTAGGGCAGCTAATCAATGCATCGGGACGACGCGAGCGACCTCCTGGCCTTCCTCGCTGTTGCGCGGGAGCGCAACTTCACGCGCGCCGCCTCGAAGCTCGGTATGACGCAATCCGCGCTCAGCCAGATCATCCGGAATCTGGAGGAACGGCTGGGCGTCCGGCTGCTGAACCGAACGACGCGGAGCGTCACACCGACCCAGGCCGGAGAACGGTTGTTCTTGAGCGTCGGACCCAAATTTACCGAGATGGATGCCGATCTTGCCGCGCTCGGCGAATTTCGTGAAAAGCCGGCGGGATTGGTCAGACTGACGGCGACAGAATATGCCGCCGCTGAAATCCTGTTGCCCGCGCTGAAAAAAGTCCTGCCGAAATACCCCGACATCCACGTCGAGATCATCGTTGATTACGGTCTTACCAACATCGTGGCGCAGCAGGTGGATGCGGGCATTCGCCCGGGCGAGCTCGTTGCCAAGGATATGATTTCGGTCCGCGTCAGTCCCGATCTGCGGATGGCCGTCGTGGGATCGCCGTCCTACTTTGCCGAGCGCAAGCGCCCAAGAATTCCCCAGGATCTCACGCATCACAACTGCCTCAACCTTCGCCTACCGACCCACGGTGGCAGCCTCTATGCGTGGGAGTTCGAGAAGAATGGGCGAGAGCTCAATGTGCGCGTCGAGGGACAGCTGGTGTTCAACAGCGCGGGCCTCCTCCTGGATGGAGCACTCAAGGGATTGGGACTCGCCTACCTGACGGAGGGACACGTGCAGCCCTACGTTTCGCAAGGACGGCTGGTCAGGGTCCTGTCCGATTGGTGTCCGCCATTCTCCGGCTATCACCTCTATTATCCCAGCAGGCGCCAGCCTTCGCAGGCGTTTTCGCTGCTCGTCGAGGCTCTCAGGCATCGTGGGAAATAGCATCGGCCTCTCGGCGGGCTGAGGCCGCGAAGTCCGAGAAGGCCAGTGAACCGTTTTGCGACACCACGAAGTTTCGGAGCAGGTTCGTCATTCGAACCAGTGGCGGGGCCGCGAACTGCGCCAGCGGGGGGTACGCGGGATTGCAGGAACTCGCGTCGGACTTTGAACAATGAGCAGAAACGCCAGGGCGAATGGTTCTTGCCATTTAAAGACCGAGTAGTCTATATATGTGCTATGCACCGCCAGACCTCAGAGCCGTTGCCCCGTGGCCGTCCCCGGACGTTCGACACGGAGGCTGCTGTCGAACGTGCGATGAATGTGTTCTGGACGCGCGGCTATCACGCCACGGCGCTGCCTGATCTTCTTCGGGCGACCAGGCTCTCGCGCGGCAGCCTTTATGCCGCCTTCGGTGACAAGCACTCGCTCTTCCTGCGTACACTTGATCGCTACATTGCCGATGCCCTCGCTCGGATGGACGTCGAGTTTGCCCCTGATAGAGAGCCGGTCGATGGCTTGCGGGCGTACTTCGCCGGCTATGTTGAGCGCAACAGCGGCGCCAATGGTCGGCGCGGATGCCTGCTGGTCGCCACAGCCATGGAGCTGGCTGGCCGCGATGCCGAGGTTGACCGTCGCATCGCGCGCTTCTTCAAAGCCATGGAGGCGAGGGTGGCTGATGCACTGTCCCGTGCGAAGGCCGCGGGCAAGTTGGCCGATGGCGTCGAGCCTTCGAGTGCCGCACGAATTATCGTCTGTTTCGTCGAGGGCATGCGGGTGGTCGGGAAAACGGCACCCACACGGGTCATCTCGCAAGCCACCGTTGACGCTTTGCTCGATCGCTTCATCAGGTAAACACGCCATGGACGCTCCCGCTGGTCGCACGTCAATATCTGGACCGAATGGTCTTGAAAGTAACGGTGCCATGTCGACCATCCAGGTCGTCTGTGCCGTGGCCGTCCCCTTGCTCTGGGGTTATCAGTTCGTGGTCATCAAGGTCGGCGTGACGGAATTTCCGCCGCTCTTCTTCCTCGCACTGCGCTTTATGGTCATCGCGCTGCTGCTCGTTCCTTTCGTCAGGCGGCCGACGCGGCAACAATTCGGTCCTGTCGCTGCCATTTCGCTGTTCCTCGGCGGACTGAATTTCGGGCTCTTCTATGTCGGTCTCGGGCTCGGCTCGGGAAGCCTGTCGGCCGTCGCGTACCAGCTTGCCCCGCCCTTTACCGTCCTGTTGGCCTGGCCGCTGCTGGCGGAGAAGCCGTCGCTCACCACCTCCGGCGGCGTCGTGATCGCGTTCGCCGGCGTGGCCGTGCTCGCTGCGGGGCCGGGCCTGTCGGCCAACGCGCTTCCGCTGCTGCTCGTGGTCGGAGCCGCATTCGCGTTCGCGGTGTCCAACGTCCTGACCAAGCGCTATGGCCCTTTCGATCCGCTGATGCTGATGGGGTGGTCGTCGCTGCTCACGGTGCCGCAGGTGCTGGTGATGTCGTTGCTGCTCGAGCATGGACAGCTCGCAAGCCTCGTCGTCGCGGATGAACGTGGTTGGCTGGCGCTGGCCTACACGATCTTCATCGGAGGGATTGTCGGATTCGGCCTCTGGTTCTGGCTGATCGCCCGATGCTCCATGGGCCGCGTTGCGCCGTTCGGCCTGCTGCTGCCGGTGTTCGCCTTGATATCGAGTGTGTTGTTCCTCGGTGAGCACGTGACGCCAAAGCTGGTCGTCGGCGGGCTGCTCGCGATATCAGGTGTTGCCATGACACAGGTGCGAGCGGCCTCTCGTCCGTAAGAAGGACAGCGGCGAAGGACCTTGTCCACTGAGCCTCTTTGCGAAACGACGACGTTTCGGGGTAGGTTCGTCGGCACTATCAGATATCGTTTGGAGCTCGCCTGTGACCATCGCCCTCAAGGGCATCATTCCCGTGATGCTGACGCCGTTCACCGAAGCGAACACGATCGACTATGCCGGCCTCGAACGGCTGATCGAATGGTATGTCGCCAATGGTGCCGACGCTTTGTTTGCGGTCGCCCAGTCGAGCGAGATGCAGTTCCTGACGCTGGACGAGCGCGTCGCGCTGGCGCGGTTTGTCGCCAAGACCGCGGCCGGCCGGCTTCCGGTCATCGCCTCAGGCCATATCAGCGATTCCAGGGAAGACCAGCTCGCTGAGCTGTCGTCGATCGCGAAGACAGGCGTCGACGGATTGGTGCTAGTGACCAACCGTCTCGCCTCGCGCGATCCGGCGGGAACTGACTTCACCGCCAATCTGACCTGGCTGCTCGACCGGCTGCCCAAGGACATGACGCTCGGCCTCTATGAATGCCCGGCGCCGTTCCGCCGACTGCTTTCCGACGACGAGCTGGCCTTTTGCGCCGACAGCGGCCGCTTTGCCATTCTCAAGGACGTCTCGTGTGATTTGCCGACCGTGCAACGCCGGGTCAAGCTGACCAGCGGCTCGCCGCTGACCATCGTCAATGCCAATGCGGCGATCGCCTTCGATGCGATGAAGTCGGGCGCTCCCGGCTTTACCGGCGTGTTCACGAACTTCCACCCGGATCTCTACAAATGGCTGTTGACGCGGCACCAGAAGCATCCGCAGCTTGCGACCGAGCTTTCGGTGTATCTGGCGCTCGCTGCGATGGCGGAGCCCATGGGCTATCCGAAACTGGCAAAACTCTATCACCAGCGGCTCGGCACCTTTTCCTGCATCGAGAGCCGGGCGGTCGACTTCGATATCCGCGAGCGGTTCTGGGCGCTGGATGCGCTGATCGACAAGATCGTCGAAGGACAGGAGTCGTTCCGCGCGAGAATCGCGGCGACGCGCTGAGCAGGGCGCACGAGACCGCCGCAAATCTCGATGGAGTCAGGGCGACGGCGCGGCCGATGGTGTTGCCGTGGTCTTCGGCGGAGGAATTGCCGGCCAAGGGGGCTTCTGGCTCGTCGTCGCCGGTGGGCATGTTTCCTCGAGCTGCGTCCAGGCCGAAGGCAGGCCGGTGGTGTCGATGTCGAACTTTGCCGTGTCTGCCGTTTCGTCCGGCTTCTGCGTGGTCTCACGGACATGCAGGGCGCGGGACGCCATGATCGCCCTGAACCTGCCGAAATCGAGCGAGCCGCTCCACACTTCGTACTTGCCTGACCGCAGCGGACGTCCTCCCGCTTCCTCGGTGGGGGCGGCATCCGCCGTCATCATGATGGTGCGCTGGCCGATCGCCGCCTCGTCGATCTCGGCCGCGAACATCAGCGGCACGCGATTTTTGCTGTCGCAGTACAGGCGCCATTCCATGGTTCGGAACGACGGGCCGTTGTCGCTTCTGAGCGTCGCGAACTTGCTGATATAGGGCCGGGCTCCCTTCACCAGCCGCCACATCGTCTCGGCCAACGGCCGCTTGTCGATGTTGAACCTGTCGAGCTCAGTGCGCGTCAGCATGTGCAGGTTTTCAAACTTCACAGTATGAATCAGATCGTCAAGCTCGCGGCTGATGCCCATCGCTACGATATAGGCCGCGCGCTCGTGGTCGGCGCTTGCGGTCCGACGCTGCCTGAATTCGGCGAGCAATGCCTCGGGCGGATGGCCGTGAATCGCGAAGACGAGCCGGGAATTATGAACCCCCAGCGCAGCGTCGGGCGCCACTTCGCGCGATGTCGCGCCGAGAAACACGTAGCCGCAGGCCGAGTTGCACATCGCATGATAGGTGGTGAGCTCGGCCTCGATCTCGCCGCCTGCGTTCTTCGCCTTCAGGCAGGCGGCGTCAACCTGCGTGCCTGCGGCACACGCTGTTGCAATCGTCTGGCCGACGCGGGCAACCGCCTTGCGGCTACGAAGGAGCCGCCCGATGACATAGGACTGCTCCACATTGCCGCCGGGCGAATGCAGGTAGATCGGGCGCTGCGTGTCCTTGACGCCGGCGAGGAAGCGGCGAACGCGCGACGCCGCGTTCGCGTCGATCTCGCCCTCGATGGCGATCCAGCGGTCGCAGCCCGGTCCGCATGCGCCAGGTGCGCCCTTCGCAAGATAGATCGTCAGATTGGAGGCAAATCCGGCTTTCTCGGCCGCCGTCTGCTCCGCGCACAATGCAGTGGGAATCGTCAGGGAGGCCAAGAGGAGCAGAACGCGGACAAGCATGGAATGAGGAAGCCGATGTGATGAAGGACGTGAGCCAACGTTACAGGACGATCGGAGCCGCCACAACTTTTAGTGGCACGCTGGCGCGCTGTGATGCGATGTGGCCGCGGCCCTCCCGGTTGAGATGCGCGCAGACTGTTTGCGCGCCTTCATGGAGAAGTCCCACGCAATTCGCATCTCGCCCTTGGACGCTTCAGCGCTGTTGCGCTGTGATGATCTGGCGCAACGAGGCGAGGAGGGCGCGGTCGAGATCGCGCCGTCCTTGCGCGTTCCACCTTGGCAATAAGAGCAGCGCGTCACGTGCCCGCGCGCGAGGCAAATGCAAATGTGGCGATCGCGTGCGACAATGTGGCGGCAATGCGGAGAGAACACGCGCTTCGCTTTTCCAATCACAGAATCGTGCGTGCGGCGTCGTTACGCCGGTTCCCGCCGCAATGCGCAGCTTCAACGCTGGAATCGCTGAACACTCTTGTTTCAAAGGGTTTCCGCGCACGCGTTGCTAAACACTCGGTAATGAAACCGGGCCCTTTGACGTGAACTGTTGCGTCGGAGTTACAGCAATTCCGTCGATCACTGTTATGACGTCGCCACGGCCCGGGGGCCTAACGACGAAACTGGAACGGGATTCAAATGAACAAGAATTTGTTGCTCGCTGCTGTGAGCCTTGTCGCGATCAGCGCGACTGCGCCGGCGCTGGCTGCTGACCTCGCTGCGCGTCCTTACACCAAGGCGCCGGCGATGATCGCCACGGTCTATGACTGGAGCGGCTTCTACATCGGTATCAACGGCGGCGGCGCTTCGGCGCACACGACCTGGGATCAGACCGCTCCGCTGGTGGCCGGTGAAGGTTCCCACAACGCCACGGGCGGCACGGTCGGTGGCCAGGTCGGCTATCGCTGGCAGTCGGCGCAGTGGGTGTTCGGTCTCGAAGGCCAGGGCAACTGGGCTGACTTCTCGGGCGACAATCTCAGCGCTGTGACGGGCTTCACCGATCGCTCGAAGATCGATTCGTTCGGTCTGCTCACCGGTCAGGTCGGCTACGCCTGGAACAACGTCCTGCTCTACGTGAAGGGCGGTGCGGCTGTGGTTGGCACCAAGAACGAGCTGCGCGCCGCCGGCACGACCTTCGCTTCGGTCAGCGACACCCGCTGGGGCGGCACCGTCGGTGCGGGCCTGGAGTTCGGATTCGCTCCGAACTGGTCGGTTGGCGTCGAGTACAACCACATCTTCCTGTCCGGCAAGGATGTCACCTTCGCCGGCTTCCAGACCGACCACATCAAGCAGGACGTCGACATGGGCCTCGTCCGCCTGAACTACAAGTTCGGTGGCCCGGTCATCGCCAAGTACTGAGTACTGAGTACTGAGTACTGAGTACTGAGTACTGAGTACTGAGAATAATCGCTCTGGAACGGGCGATTGTGGAAAGCCCCGGCCTTGCGCCGGGGCTTTTTCTTGCGTGGATTCAGCGAGTTAACCATTTCATTTTGAAGCGCCTGAGCTTGCTTGACTCCATAGAACGAAATGAGAACAATGTTCCTCATACGTTCTGGTGATGGAGCAAGCCATGTTCAGGATTTTCGTGGAAGAAGCCGCTGCACTGACGTCGATCGCACTGTTTGTCGGGATGATCGCGATCTGGGCTCAGGTCATACCGCAGCTGTGATCCCGCAGCTCCAGGCCCCTTGGGGAAAACCGGGATGAGACGGCGAAGCGGCAGCTACAGCGTGGACTCTGGCGCGGCGAGCCCCCACCATTGTGAGGCGAGTCGGCAAGGGTACTCCAATGGCGAGTGGATGATGATCCCGACGCCGGCGACCGCTCCATCTCATCTGCAAGAGGCCGTTACGCGACCATGCCGAGCGCCGGATTTGTCCACCTTCACATTCACTCGGCCTATTCGCTGCTCAAGGGCTCGATCAAGATCGCCAAGCTCGGCGAGCTCGCGAAGAAGGACCACCAGCCCGCGCTGGCGCTGACCGATACCGACAATCTGTTCGGTGCGCTCGAATTCTCCGACAAGATGGCAGGCTACGGCATCCAGCCGATCGTCGGCCTGGAACTCGCGATCGATTTCGGCGACCAGGATCCCAGCGCGCGCAACGCGCTGCCGCCTTCGCGCGTGGTGCTGCTGGCAGCGCAGGAGCGCGGTTATCGCAGCCTGATGCGGCTGAATTCGCGCGCCTTCCTCGAATCCCCTGACAGCCACGCGCCGTTCATCAAGTTCGATTGGTTCGACGGCGAGACCGAAGGCCTGATCGCGCTGACCGGCGGCCCTGATGGCCCGATCTCGTTGGCGCTGGCGAGCGGCCAGGCCGAGGTTGCGGCCGCGCGCTGCGAGCGTCTCGCCGGCCTGTTCGGCGATCGCCTCTATGTCGAGCTGCAGCGCCACAACGTCGACAAGGAACGGCGCATCGAGAGCGGGCTGATCGACATCGCCTACGCCAAAGGCCTGCCGCTGGTCGCGACCAACGAGCCGTATTTCGCGTCGACCGACGATTATGAGGCGCATGACGCGCTGCTTTGCATCGCCGGCGGCCGGCTGATCGCGGAGAGCGAGCGCGAGCAGCTCACGCCCGATCACCGCTTCAAGACCCGCGCCGAGATGGCGGTGCTGTTCGCGGACATTCCGGAAGCGCTGGCATCCACCGTCGAGATCGCCGAGCGCTGCTCGTTCCGCCCGATGACGCGCAAGCCGATCCTGCCGTTCTTCACGGTCGGTGCCGCGGCAAGCACGGACGCGGCCGCGGTCGAGGCGGCGGAGCTGAAGCGGCAGGCGGAGGAGGGGCTCGCCAATCGCCTGCGCGTGCACGGACTGTCGCAGGGCACGAGCGAGGAAGATTACAACAAGCGCCTGGCGTTCGAGCTCGACGTCATCCTGCGCATGAAGTACGCGGGCTACTTCCTGATCGTGTCCGACTTCATCAAATGGGCGAAGTCTCAGGGCATTCCGGTCGGCCCCGGCCGCGGCTCCGGCGCAGGCTCGCTGGTGGCGTGGGCCTTGACCATCACCGACCTCGACCCGATCAAGTTCGGCCTGCTGTTCGAGCGCTTCCTCAATCCCGAGCGCGTCTCGATGCCGGACTTCGACATCGACTTCTGCCAGGATCGCCGCGGCGAGGTGATCAGGTACGTCCAGGAACGCTATGGCCGCGATCAGGTCGCGCAGATCATCACCTTCGGTACGCTGCAGGCCCGCGGCGTGCTGCGCGACGTCGGCCGTGTGCTGCAAATGCCCTACGGCCAGGTCGACAAGCTCACCAAGCTCGTGCCGCAGAATCCGGCGGCGCCTGTCACGCTCGCGGCCGCGATCGAGAGCGAGCCGAAGCTGCAGGCCTTCCGCGATGAAGATCCGATCGTGGCGCGCGCCTTCGACATCGCCCAGCGCCTCGAAGGCCTGACCCGTCACGCCTCGACCCACGCGGCCGGCATCGTGATCGGCGATCGTCCGTTGAGCGAGCTGGTGCCGCTCTACCGCGATCCGAAATCCGACATGCCGGTGACCCAGTTCAACATGAAATGGGTCGAGCCGGCCGGCCTCGTGAAGTTCGACTTCCTCGGCCTGAAGACGCTGACCGTGCTCGACGTCGCCTGCAAGCTGCTCAAGCCGCGCGACATCCATGTCGATCTCGCCACGCTGCCGATCGACGATGCCGAGAGCTACCAGATGCTGGCGCGCGGCGAGGTGGTCGGCGTGTTCCAGGTTGAAAGCCAGGGCATGCGGCGCGCGCTGGTCGACATGCGGCCCGACCGTTTCGAGGACATCATCGCGCTGGTCGCGCTGTATCGCCCGGGCCCGATGGCGAACATCCCGACCTATTGCGCGCGCAAGCACGGCGACGAGGAGCCGGAATATCTGCACCCCGTGCTCGAGCCGATCCTGAAGGAGACCTTCGGCGTCATCATCTACCAGGAACAGGTGATGCAGATCGCGCAGGTGATGTCGGGCTATTCGCTCGGCGACGCCGATCTCCTGCGCCGCGCCATGGGTAAGAAGATCCGCGCCGAGATGGACAAGCAGCGCGACATCTTCGTCGCGGGCGCGGTGAAGAACGGCGTGCCGAAGGGGCAGGCCGAGACCATCTTCGAACTGCTCGCCAAGTTCGCCGACTACGGCTTCAACAAGAGCCACGCGGCGGCCTACGCGCTGGTGTCCTACCACACCGCCTACATGAAGGCGCATTATCCGGTGGAGTTCATCGCTGCGTCGATGACGCTCGATCTGAACAATACGGACAAGCTCTCCGAATTCCGCTCCGAGGCGCAGCGCCTCGGCATCAAGGTCGAGCCGCCGAACATCAACCGCTCCGGCGCGACCTTCGAGGTCGGCGACAAGGTCATCTATTACGCGCTCGCCGCGCTCAAGGGCGTCGGCATCCAGGCCATCGACCAGATCATCGAGGAGCGGACCAAGCGCGGCCTGTTCACCTCGCTCGCCGACTTCGCCGCACGCGTCAATCCGCGCGCGATCAACAAGCGCATCATCGAGAGTCTCGCTGCCGCCGGCGCATTCGACACGCTGGAGCCGAACCGCGCCCGTGTTTTCGCCGGCGCGGATTCGATTCTGGCCGCTTGCCAGCGCGCGCATCAGGCCGAGACCAGCGGCCAGAACGACATGTTCGGCATGGCGGCAGATGCGCCGACCATCATGCTGCCGCAGATCGAGCCGTGGCTGCCGGCCGAAAAACTCCGCCGCGAATACGACGCCGTCGGCTTCTTCCTGTCGGGCCATCCGCTCGATGATTACGCCACCGTGTTGAAGCGGCTGCGGGTGCAGTCGTGGGCGGAATTCTCGCGCGCGGTGAAGACCGGCGCCACCGCGGGCAAGGTTGCAGCGACGGTGGTATCGCGCATGGAGCGGCGCACCAAGACCGGCAACAAGATGGGCATCATGGGGTTGTCCGATCCCACGGGCCATTTCGAGGCCGTGCTGTTCTCCGAAGGCCTTGCACAATATCGCGATGTGCTGGAGCCGGGCGCGGCCGTGCTGCTGCAGCTCGGTGCGGAATTGCAGGGCGAGGACGTCCGCGCCCGCGTGCTGCATGCCGAGCCGCTCGATGACGCTGCCGCCAAGACACAGAAGGGCCTGCGCATCTTCGTGCGCGATACCAAGCCGCTGGACTCGATCGCCAAGCGCCTGGCCGGCCCCGAAGCCGCAGGCACGAATGCCGCCGCACCAAAAATCGGCAGCCCCGGCATCGCACCGCGCTCCAACGGCGACGGCGAGGTCTCGCTGGTGATGATGCTCGACCTCGAGACCGAGGTCGAGATGAAGCTGCCCGGGCGCTTCAAGGTCTCGCCGCAGATCGCCGGTGCCATCAAGGCGGTGGCCGGCGTGGTGGATGTGCAGCAGATATAGCCGTGCTGCCGCGCAATTGCGCGTGAGCCCGGCGGGCGCGGTAAACGCAAACACGCCGTTGCAACCAGACGATGTTTCCGGCTAGCATGCCTTCGGGGAATAAAGTTCGGGGGCGTGATGTTGTTGCGTGGACTGGTGCTGCTCGTGGCTGCGGCGTTGCTGTGCGGCTGTGAGACGACTGCTCGAAGCGGGCTGGATTATGCGGACACGCTGCGGAAGATCGGGCCACCGAAAGCGGGCCAGGCGCGCATCGTTGTGCTTCGCGAAAAGGGTTATGGCGGTCTTGCCGATGCGGGCTGGGGATTTAAGCTTGATGGCACGCCGCTCTCGGGGCTGAAGACCGGCACCTACGTCTATGCTGATCGTCCGGCAGGTCTGCATTGGTTCGTGGCGGAGGAGGCAGGCTTTCCCGGCGTCACGCACGTCGAGTTTACTGCGCGTTCGGGGGAGACCTTGTTTTTCGTCGCCCGCGTGAGCGAACGCAAGAACGCCGTGATCGCAAATGCCAGTACGGGATTGCTGGGCTATGGTCTCACACTCGCAATGACCTCTGGCTACAAGAACCAGGGGCCCGTCGATTTCCTGGCGCTGGATGAAGCGGCGGCACGAACGACGATCGCCGAGCTGAAGTTGGCCCAGGCCGAGTAGGTGCGGAGCAGGGCGGCTCCGGGGTTCGTGACGTCGTCGCAGCAGGGATGTAAGATAGCGCGCCTGCGCTGATCCCGTCGGAACGGTCGAGGAGACCAATCATGTGCGACCAATGCCCTGAAGATCGCTCCAATCATGCAGTGCCTTCACGCCGGTCTGCGATACTGCTCGGAGCCTCTGTGCTGGGCACCGTCTTCGCCGATCGCGCCTTCGCCAAGGAGCACAAGGCGCCGCCCAAGCCGCAGAACGTGCTGGCGCCGGACGCGGCGCTGAAGCGGCTGATGGACGGCAATGCCCGCTATGTCGACGGCGTCACGCGGCGTCACGATTTCAAGCACGAGCGTGAGGCGCTGGCGGGCGGGCAGAATCCGTTTGCGGCAGTGCTGAGCTGCGCCGACTCGCGCATTGCGCCGGAATACGCGTTTGACACCGGACGCGGCGATCTCTTCGTCTGCCGTGTCGCAGGCAATTTTGCCGGCACCGAGACCATCGCCAGCATGGAATACGCGGTCGCGGTGCTCAATACGCCGCTGATCCTCGTGCTCGGCCATGACGCTTGCGGTGCGGTCGATGCAACGCTGAAGGCGATCAAGGACGACAAGCCGCCGCCGGGACACATCCCCTCGCTGGTCGATGCGATTGCGCCGGCTGCAAAGGCCGCGATGCAACAGGGCGGGGACACGCTCGACAAGGCGATCCGCCAGAACGTGATCGACAATGTCGCGAAGCTGAAGGCGGCGGCGCCGATCCTCAACGCGGCCGTGGAGCAGGGCAAGCTGAAGATCGCCGGCGGCATCTACCGGCTCTCGACGGGAACAGTGGATCTGATCGCGCAAGGCTAAGGCAAAGGCGGAAGCTTACGCGGAGCTGACGCGATCCGGCGGGATCGGCGGATGCCATGGCGCCGCCTCAATCCGAGCCTTTCGTTCAAGTGCCGTTCAGACGGCCGCGCGTCTCATGCGTGGTGGACATTCAACAACAATAATGGGCAGCAAGCCATGCGCGGGACACACAAGGCCTTCCTCTGCTTCCTTCTACCGATCCTGCTTGTTGCAGGCGTGATTGCTCCGGCGCGCGCGCAGCAGCAGGAAAAGCGCATCGCGCTGGTGGTCGGCAACGGCGCCTATTCCAAGTCGCCGCTGGCAACCACCGCAAATGATGCCGGCCTGATCGCGCAGACGCTGCAGGCCGCGGGCTTCGACGTGGTCGGCGCGCGCGATCTCGATGGCGACACGCTGCGCAAGAGTCTGCGTGACTTCATCCAGAAGGCGCAGGCCTCGGGACCCGGCACCGTCGCGATGATCTATCTGTCCGGCTATGGCGTGCAGCTGGCCGGCGAGAACTATTTCATCCCCGTCGACTCCAACATCACGCGGGACACCGACATTCCGACCGAGGCGCTTCGCCTCAGCGACTATGCCCGCCAGCTTGCCGCCATCCAGCTCAAGGCCAACATCATCGTGCTCGACGCCGCGCGGGCGCAGCCCTTCGTCGAGGGCGGCCAGCAGCCGATCGCGAGCGGACTGGCGCTGGTCGAGCCGGATCCGAACATGCTGATCGCCTTCAATGCGGCGCCGGGCACGGTGGCCCCAGAGGAGCCGGGACCCTACGGTATCTATGCGCAGTCGCTTGCCGAGATGATCCGCACCGGCGGCCTGTCGTTGCCTGAGGTGTTCGACCGTGTCCGCCTGCGCGTCAATGAGTCCTCGAAAGGCGCACAGGTGCCGTGGGACGACCAGAAGATCTCCGCTCAGTTTACTTTCTTCGATCGCGCCCCCGACGCGCCGCCGCCAGCGACCACGCCCGACCAGGTCGCAGCGATCCGCAACAGGCCGATTCGCGATCTCGGCGTGCAGGATGCCTATGCAGCCGCGCTCGAGCGCGACACGCTGCCGGCCTACGAGGATTTTCTCGCAGCCTATCCCGGCGATCCCCTGGCCAAGCGCGTGATGGCGATCGTGGCGGCGCGCCGCGAGGCGATCACCTGGCGGCGGACCTATCGCGCCGACACGCCGGATGCCTATTGGTCGTATCTGCGCCGCTATCCGCGCGGGCCGCATGCGGGCGATGCAAGGCGCAGGCTCGCAATCCTGACCGCGCCGCTCGAGCCGCCGCCGACTTTCGCGATGATGGACTATGACGTGCCGCCGCCGCCACCGGAGGAGGTTGTGTATGTCGACCGTCCGGTACTGTATTTCAGCGACCCGGATTTCGGTTTTGCGCCGCCGCCGCCGCCGCCGGTCTATTTCTGCCCGCCGCCGCCGCCGGATTTCGTGGTGCTGGCACCGCCGCTTGCCGTCGTCGGCCTGTTCGTGCTGCCGCAGCCGGTGTTCGTGCCGATGCCGGCATTCTACAGTCCGCCGGTCTATGTCGCGCCGCCGCCGAACAACATCATCTTCAACAACATTCATAACACCACGGTCATCAACACCGTGATCAACCAGCCACCGGCGCCGCTGCCGGCCGGCAACGCGGCTGCGGCCGCAGCCATTGCCGCCAACGGACCGGGGCGCCCGAGCGGGATGACGCAGGTGCCGACGGTCGTGAAGCAGCAGGCGCAACAGATCCAGGCCAATCCGAACCAGCCGCTCAAGCCGAGCCAGGCGGCGCTCGTCAGCAACCCCACGGCAAAGCCGGCGGCGATGAAGGTGATGCAGGTTCACGCGACGCCGACCGCGGTCACTCCGTCTACGGCGGCGCCGGCGGCGCCCGGCCATGCGTTGCCGGGCTTCCAGAACGGGCCGACCGCACCAGCCGGTGCGGGCCAAGCCCCCAACGGCAAGCTGGCGCCGACGGCAAATGCGCCCGCCAGTGGCCAGCCGCTGGCTCATCCCACGACGACGACCGCGCCTGCCACCACGACCGCCCCCGCCAACGCCGCAACCACGCCGGCCTCCAAGCCGCCCGTGGCGCAAACACCGCCGACGGGCGCGCCGGATCCGCATGCCAAATCACTGGCGCATGAGCCGCCCGTCACGCCGCCGACCACGACCCCGGCAGGCAAGCCGGGCGTGACCACGACCAATGTGACCAATGGAAAGCCGACGCAGCCGTCGCCGCCCGTCGCCGCGCACGAGCCGATCAAGCCGCAGGGCCAGCGGCCCGCAACGCCATCGCCCGCGCAGGTAACAAGGCCGCCGCCGCCAGCGCCGCACCCGCAGGCGCTCGCAAGGCCGACGCCTCCACCTCCGCCACACGTGGCGCCGCCTCCGCCGCGGGTCGCGCCCCCG
>NZ_LBJX01000094.1:0-220888 GCF_028128895.1 Bradyrhizobium sp. CCBAU 11434 | reverse complement strand
TATCTTGCGCCCTGCGCGGCCCATCAAGCACGGCCCTTTCTTTTGCTCGAAGGTGAAGGATTGCGCCCGGTGTCCGCTCAAGGGCGATTGCCTGTCCAAAGGGCAGGTTAACGAGGCAGTTGTTGTCGGTGACGATTATCCTGACTGCTCCGCGCCCGCCGCCGTCGCGAGCGATGCAGTAAGCAGGATCACCGCTCTATCAGCGCCATCGCTGGCGCTCAGAGGGCTTCCACGGCGAATCCACCTGGCATGGACTGGCGCGCGCCATACGGCGTGGTCTACCGAATATAAAGGTCCAGGCCTACCTGACGGCCTCCGCCATCAACCTCAAGCGACTGGCAGCCGCTCTCGTTGTGCTTACTCTGCCTTGGATTGTCGCTTATAGCGCGTTTGCGGCTTCAGGTCGCGCCGCAGCGTGGGTTTTGACGTGAGGACCATGACGGGTCCGGTCGCTGCATCGCGCGAAATCTATTGGCCACTTCTTCAACGCTCCCACGCGGCAGCTCTGTCAGCTGGCGTTGAGCACCTTAGCGACGGTGGCCTTGATGCCCCATTAGCATCAGACACAACCAGCTTGGTGCCGCGCAGGCCGCGGCGCGCAAGCTTGCGCAACGACGATGCCCGCACCGTGCCTACGCTAGCCACTGTCAGCATCGTTCACCAAGCTAGGGATGCTGTGCCGTGGCTTGGACAAGAACCGCCATATTTCCGGGCTGATGCTGGTTTCTCCACATCTTTCCGTGAGCGCGCGGAATCTCAGTCCAGGCGAACACTTCAGACAGGCACGGGTCTATGCGGCGTTCAATAACAAGCCGGTTTGCTTCCCAAATCTGATGTGGATTCGCGAAGTGGCTGCCCTGAATTCGCTTCTGTCGCATCCACATAAAACGTGCGTCCATCGTAAGATTATAACCGGAGGTGCCGCCGCAAAAGACGACCATTCCGCCCCGTTTCACGACATAGCAACTCACTGGAAATGTCACTTCTCCCGGGTGTTCAAAGACAATGTCGACATCATGTCCTCCCGTCATATCCCAAATGGCTCTGCCAAAGCGGCGCACTTCCTTCATGTAAGCGCGGTATACTGTTTGATCACGAATATCAGGGAGCCGCCCCCAGCAATCAAAATCTTTCCGATTTATTACGCCTTTAGCTCCCAGTGACATTACATGATCGCGCTTGGACTCGTCCGAAACAATACCGATCGCGTTGGCTCCCGTCGCAGTTACGAGTTGAACGGCCATCGAACCAAGCCCGCCAGCGGCACCCCAAATCAAAACGTACTGGCCCGGTCGTACGGCGTGTGGCGGATGACCAAACAACATTCTGTATGCAGTTCCCAGGGTACCAGAATAACAGGCGCTCTCCTCCCAACTTAGGTGCTTTGGCCGAGGCAATAGCTGAGTTGATTGAACACGGGCGAACTGCGCAAAGGATCCGTCGGGCGTATCATATCCCCAAATTCGCTGAGAGGGGGACAGCATGGGATCGCCCCCATTACACTCGAAATCTTCGCCGTCGTCCTGGTGGCTATGGAGAACGACCTCGTCCCCCACCTTCCATTTCGTTACGCGATCCCCGACCGCCCAAACGATACCGGCAGCATCGGAGCCGGCGACGTGACGACAGTCACGATGTAGGTCAAAGGGCGAGACCGGTTGCCCGAGAGACGCCCAAACACCATTATAGCCCACGCCGGCAGCCATGATCATAACTAAGGCGTCATCTGATCTTATGGCGGGCGTATCAACGGTCTCCACCTGCATTGCGACCTCAGGGTCCCCGTGCCTCTCACGGCGTATTACCCATGCATACATGCGCTTTGGTACCCGCCCCAGCAGTGGAATTTCTCCAATCTCGTAAAGAAGCCCCTCTGGTGTCCCAGCACGATTGTTCAGGGTCGTACCGTCGCAGCCTTGCTGAATCATTCCGCTCATGCGTACCTCGGCAAAAAAGTTGAACAGGCGGGGTCATTAAGACGAACGCCGCCCAGTGCCTGTGACGAGTTGAGTCGTACTCACCAGTGCGCGAGAGCGGCGCCCAGTTCCGGGAAAGCGGAAAACGGTCGCGAGCCGCTGCCCCGCGGTTGGCTTCCTCCGCTCTGTTCGAATTGAGTCTTGCATTTTATGAGGAGGCGGGGGAGCGGTTCATCCACACTGCGATTGACGCAACCGACAATTTCCTCAAGGCGAGATAACGGTCCGCCACATGGCTCCTTCGGATCGCCATAAAATCGCGCTGCGGGGTTGCTCTGCATGACCAAGCCTTTGAACATTTTGACCGAACCAAGCGTACAACAATAGGGAGAATAATACAATAAAAAATACAACGAAATGAAGAAATCTTCATTGTCGCTCTTCGAGGAAGTGTTATACTCTGCCGCAACCGACGTGGACCAAGGTGATGGCATGAACCCGTGGGACATGGCCGGCGGAGACGTTCCGCAATTACGGGGAGCCGTGCAATGGCGGTGATGAACGTTTATAGAAACGGCCCTATCCTTGTGGCGCAGTTCAATCGTGAAAAACCTGTAAACCCGTTGAACCGGGAACTCGAGCGAAGCATCGTGGAAACTTGCCAACTGGCCAACGATGAATCCAGCGTAAAGGCGATTGTCCTTACTGGCGGGGTCCGTCGCTCGTTTTGCGTGGGTGATGATTTCAACGAAGCAAGCGAACTTAAGACAGTGACAGAAATCGAGACATTCATAGATCGCTTGATCGAACTTTATATTGCGATTCTAAACGTAACAAAGCCTACGATTGCCGGAATTGACGGATATGCAATCGGCGCCGGTCTGGACATGGCGCTCTGCTGCGATTGGCGTGTGGGAACGCCGACCGCTATGGCGCTGGGCTCAGAACTCAAGCACGGCCTCGCTTGCCCGATTGGCGCTTACATGCTGAGAAAAACCCTAGGGCGCGCGGCAATGTCCGACATTATTTTTGGTTGCGAGATCATGCCAATTGGGTGGGCAACAGAACGCAGGTTTTACAACGAGATTGTCGAGGCGAAGGATGTCGTCTCGACAGCTATTTCCCGAGCCATGCTGCTTGGTTCCTATCCCGACGTCACCTATCGCAAAACGAAGGAAGCTGTGAACCTCTCCTTCATTTCGGGGCTGCGAGCATTGACACCTACCGCGAAGAATATCAACGTGGCAGGATTTTTTGGCCGCTCCGCTCAAGCGCATTTTGCACGAATCTTACGACGATAATTCCCGAATTTCGACGAGAGAAGCGTCACGGTCTGCAGATAGCGACTGCAACTTGATCCGAGCTATACAGGCAAAATATGACCAGCGAGGATCTTCAATCTGCTCTGACAACCCAATCTGAGGGCAGGAGAAAAACCATAGGCGCGGAGTCGCATTACTTTCACCCTGCGCGCGCGCTTGCATCGGCGCGGCGCATCGTCGTGAAGATTGGTTCGGATCTTATTGTCGACCGAGCGACTGGCGCAACTAGAGAGCGATGGCTTGAGATGCTAGTCCACGATATAGCCAGATACTGGAGGCGCGGGCTGGATATAGCTCTCGTTTCATCCGGCGCCGTTGCTATTGGGAGACATGCTCTCGATTTGCAATGCGGAAAGCTGTCGGGGAAAGAACGGCGGGCCGCCGCGGCGATCGGCCAAATGAAGCTTGCAAGGGCCCACCGGGAAATATTCGCACGACATGGACTGACGACAGCGCAGCTCCTGCTGGCCTTAGAAGATACCACAGAACGGCGGCGCATGCGAAACCTCCGTGTGACAATGAACGGACTCCTTACTTTGCGAGCGGTTCCCGTGCTCAACGAAAACGACGCCATCGGCGCGGAGCCAAGCTTCAGCGATAATGATCAGCTTGCCGCGCGCGTCGCAAAGTTGGTCGCAAGTGATACCTTAGTATTGCTTTCTAACGTGTCTGGTCTTTACTCGGCGGATCCGCATGAAATGCCCAACGCAACTCTCATCAGGGAAGTGCAGGAGGTTACACCGGAAATTGAGTTGATGGCGGGTAGGTTCCGGTCTGATCAAGGCACTGGTGGCATGGTAACCAAGCTCGCTGCCGCGCGATTGGCACTTGCCTCCGGATTCAACATGATTATTGCAGATGGTCGCCGTGCGCATCCGCTCTCGGCTATCGAGGCTGGTGAGCCGTGCACCTGGTTTCGTCCCCCCGCCACAGCGCGCGCCAGCCGAAAAACATGGATTGCCGGCACCATGAAGCCGACCGGAACCCTCATGGTTGACAGTGCTTCAACGACGCGGTTGCGTTTGGGTGGCGGTCTTCGCTTGGGAGGGCTCATATCGTTCGAGGGAGACTTTTCGCGCGGCGATGCCGTCATTCTACAGGATTTGAGGCGCCGCGAAATTGCTCGGGGGCTCTCTGTTTATTCCAGCTCAGAGTTGCGCCGTATGGCTCAGCTATCGGGGACACCGGGTAGGAGCGTTTGTCGTGAACCCGATAAGATCGTTGATAGTGAGGACTTGGCACTTACGGAATGAACTCGGTTCATTTGGGGAATGCTGGTCTCAGTCCGACAAGCGGATGAAACCCTTCTCGCAGAGGTTGGCCGCGAAGTCGTATGGGTACGTCCGTCGGCGTGCTCCTGACTCTTGATAGCCCGATTTCTGCCATCAGTGTGCGGCTTTTCTGGCGAAGAGCTTTCCGGAAATCAGATGTTGCTCACCCTCGAATACTGATTGGTTTACGATGGGCCGGAGAAGGGGGCCATCGCGGCAGTCGCGGTTCAATGATGGCGCGCTGCCAATGACAAAACGGATCGCCTGATGTCCGTGGCAGGCGCCGTCCGCGACCTGGATTGTATTGGCTGGACGGAACCGGATAGTTAGCTTTGTGGTGGTCATCTCCAATGGCTGATGCCACTGAGTATTTCCTCCAGAAGGAGTTTAGAGTCCGGCCCGAAAAAGGGCGGACAGATGAAGCGAGCAAGGTTCACAGAAGAGCAGATTATCGCGGTATTGAAGGAGCATGAGGCTGGGGCGAAGACGGCTGACCTGGCTCGCAAGCATGGGATCCCCGAGGCGACGATCTATAATTGGAAGGCCGAGTTCGGCGGCATGGATGTCTCTGAGGCCAAGCGGTTAAAGGCGAACGCGAAGCTGAAGAAGCATCTGGCGGAGCAGATGCTCGACGCGGGCACCCTTCGCGGTGCTTCAAAAAAGTGGTAGGGCCGACCGCCAAGCGCGCTGCGGTCGCGCATCTACAGGCCGTCATGAGCCTGTCGGAACGGCGGGCCTGCTCGATCGTCGGCGCGGATCGGAAGATGATCCGTTATCACTCCAGCCGACCGGCGGACGCGGCTCTGCGCGGCCGGTTGCGCGACCTCGCCAACGAGCGACTGCGGTTCGGCTACCGCCGGCTATTCGTCCTACTGCGGCGGGAGGGAGAGCCCTCGGGGATCAATCGGATCTACCGGCTTTATCGCGAGGAAGGGGCTCACCCTCCGCAAGCGGCCGGCTCGCCGCAAAGTTGTTGGGACCTGTTCCCCGATCCTGATCGAGGCGAGGCCCAAAGCGCGCCGGTCGCTGGACTTGGTCCACGACCAGTTCGCCAACGGCCGGCGCTTCCGCATTCTCAACATCGTCGACGACGTCACCAAGGAATGCCTGAGCGCCATTCCGGACACGTCGATCTCGGGGCGGCGCGTGGCGCGCGAACTGACGGCAATCGTCGAGCGACACCGCAAGCCAGGAATGATCGTGTCCGACCATGGCACCGAGTTCACCTGCCACACTGGCTGGGTGCAAGGACGCAGCCATCGATTGGCACTTCATCGCACCGGAAAGCCGATGCAGAACGGCTTCATCGAGAGTTTTTAATGGCCGGATGCGCGATGAACTGCTCAACGAGACCCTGTTCTTCGATCTGCATGACGCCCGCGCCAAGATCGCCAACTGGGTCGCCGACTACAATATCTGGCGGCCTCACTCGTCGCTGAAATACCTGACCCCCGCGGCCTACGCCGCCCACCTCACAGCAACGCACGATCGGCGGCGCCACCCCGACCAGCTCCGCCGATGGTCCGTTGCTCCACCCGCGCCACTTCGCGTACAAAGCCCCTAGACTCTAACCGCTGCCGGATGAAAATTCAGTGGCAGATCACTGGTCATCGAAATGGTAAGATGGCGTGCTGTCGGCCGCGAGGGCAGCCGAGCTAGTCTGTGTCTGCAACTTTACTTGAAGAACAGGTCGGTTGTAGCAACGTTGTCGAAGCCCAATCCCGCTAATCGCATGGACCGAAGGAGTTTCGCAGGGTCCGACTAGCCGGCTTGAGCATGCCTTCGCGGCGTAGATCTTGTTGGATCACCCCATTTACCGTTGCTGACGCATAAAAATGATCACTCTTGGCATTCAAATGTGAGGAAAAGGTTGGCAAGTCTTTCAGGCCACCAGCAGCCGCAGCTTGATTGGTGGTCAGGGCTTTGGACCTTTCCGCGCTGATGACAGTTGTCAGTCGGTGCTTCTGTCCTTGCACATTGCGACGCTACTCTTTGCCTAACGCGACTATTCTAGACGTCGAGCGATATCCGCGATTGTGGCGCTAATGAGGACCGTTGACGCTTCAAGATTCATCTCGGCTACTTGGGACTCTACATAGCGAAGTAAGTCGATAATGCTGAAGAGTTGTTTTCGCTTAGCGCTGACTGCGGACTGATTGTGGCCAGCGGCGCGGCCCTGTTTGGAGCTTCGAAGGACCGGCTGGCGGGGGAGCTCGCGAACTGTTGCGCGAGCAGGTACTTTAAGAAGAAAGGGATGAGGGTGGTTGATCATAGGTAGCTATAAACCTGTGAGAGAACGACTGAGTTCTATTTCGTTTCGCTCGACCCAGTCTCCATAAAAGTTTATCAACAGCGCAATTCCTTGAACATTGCGTTGACAACTCTTGGCTTAGGCATCGTCTCCCGCACCTGGATGCAGTTGCGAGTATCACACTGATAGACAATAGGACAAAGAGCAAGGAAGCGCTCCTCCCATTTGTGGTAGGAATCGCTCCGCTTTACCAAATTGGGATCGTGCGCGAGTGCAGAATGTTTGTCCTTTACCCGCGCACCCTGCTGGCCAAAGCCGGAGCAAGGTTGAGATCTCGAGGCGCACGGACCGCAGGAATAGGGAACACATTAGCTCATTGCCTCTTCTCAACTTGAGAAGCTTGCGCAAGTTATGCCGGGATCGAGTCTATTGGCTGGAATGTGGACTAGGTGTTTAGTCCCGGCATTTGCTGGAGCGGATTGAGTTTTAATCGTTCTGGCTGGGAAGTCCAGAATTTGCAGATGTATTCGTAGGGCGTGAGGCCCTTCAGGGTCTTCAGCCGCCGAGCGTAATTGTAGGCGGTGATAAGGTGAGCTTCGATCTGATCGTGTCGATCATAATGGTAGCGTTGGACGGTGATCGTGCGGTTCATGCGCTCGACCTGGCCATTGGTCCAGGGATGCTTGATCTTGGTCAGCCGATGTTCGATCCCGTTTTCCTGACATCGCATATCGAACATATGCGTCACGTATCTCGCGTCGGGCCGTCCGCATAGCGCGGCGGGAAGGTGAACTGGATCCCATTGTCGGTGAGCACCGTGTGGATCTTGTAGGGGGCGGCCGCGATCAGGGCTTCGAGAAAGGCCGCGGCTGAGGTCCTTCCCGTCTTCTTAACCAGTTGCACGAAGGCGAACTTGGTGGTGCGATCGATTGCGACGTAGAGGTAGAGCTTGCCTTCAGCGGTCTGGAGCTCGGCGATGTCGATGTGGAAATAGCCAATCGGATAAGCCTTGAACTTCTTCTTCGAGGGCTTTCCGACTTCGACGCTGGAGGCAACGATGCAGGGATGACCGCGTCAGATGCGGGATGGTCGGCTGCAGCGCATAGAGGTATCGTCGAGTGGCCGCAGCGTGTGCCGCCGGAAAGCGACAATGATAGCCTCCTCCTCGATGGAAAGGATGGTCGACTTGGCTTCCTTAGGGCTAGTCGAACGATGGGCGACGGTCTCGCGCTGCTTAAACTTCGCAAGAGTCTTCTGGTTGATCCCGTAGCGCTTGGCGAGACCTTTCAGGCTCTCTTGACTATTTTGTATTGCTCGACGGACTGCCTCCGTCGTGGTGGCGCAGCCGTGTAAAACCTGTCCCATAGCGCATCCTTCGAATCGTGTGATAAGAATGCACCATCAAAGCTTGGGACTAAACACGTAGAGCCAAGCGCCAGTCCAACCGAAGCCATGCGGTCCCAGGAACGGATGGACCGGGAATCAATGAACTCGATGCAGCATACGCTGACTGAGGTCAAACTCGCTGAGCTTGGCCTCGAGGGATAGTATCGTGTAGCATCGGTGTTCTTGAAAATTATCTCAAACGAGAGGCTCCGATTGTGGTCGAGCAGAGGCGTTCCGACACTTCCAGAGTGGGAATAAATGATCAGACGTGGATCAAAAGCACTATGGCGCAGCTTCTAGGTTAGTCTCCAGAGAGTTGATCGCATTAAGATCTGAGGTGCCGCGGGGGCGCCGGCGGAACATGACGTTCAGTGACGGCCCGCTGCATTCCATCGTATCTCTTTTAAGGCTGATCAACTCTTCCAGTAGTGCAGCTTTTAGAGTATTCCGGCTAGTAAAAGGCAAACGAGGTGGGGCGTCCCATCCGTTATGAGAGGCCGGGCTCTTACGTCTACACTAGCCGATCTAAGTCCGATTGATCAGTCCTTCGCCAGCTTCAAATATTGACAGCGTAGACCCTCCACGAGCGCTATCCTTCCGGTTCTCGGGACCGTCCCATCGGCCGAATGTGTCAACTGTTTTGGAGTAGCTGCCTTTGCCAGTCCTAAACTGGACGGCCTTAGTAGCCGAGGGTACGGTCAATGGCATGTGGCGGTCGACGACCGGTGCGGATAGCATCCGCGGTCGTGACAAGAGTAGCTGCAACTGCGCGAACGCTGACGTCGCTTGCATTGTGCGGCGTCAGGATGATTTTTGGGTGGCCCCAGAATGGATGCGTCCTGGGCAATGGCTCGCTCGGGAACACATCGAGTGCCGCGCCCGTCAGCTGGCCGTCTTCAAGCGCCGCGAGCAGGTCGGATTCCAGCAAGTGTTCACCACGACCGACCTGGATGAGATAGCCGCCGCGTCGGATGTTCGCAAATAGTTGCGCGTTTAGGATGCCGCGGGTCTCCGGCGTCAGCGGGAGGACGTTGACCAGTACCTCGGTGTTGTTGAGCATCTCACACAGTCCTGCAGGTCCATTGTAGCTCCGGATCGCAGCAGTCGCGGGGCGCTTGGGAGTGCGGCTCCAGCACATGACGGAAAATCCAAGATATGCGAGATCAATGGCTAATTTTCGGCCGATTGCGCCGTAGCCGAGAATGCCGACAGGCAAGCTATCGGCACGGCGCTGGGGGCCGGAGTGCCAGATACGATCGCGCTGTTGCGCTTGGTATCCGGCAAAGTTGCGCTGATGGCCAATCACATGCCACGCGACGAAGCCCGACATCATCTGGGCCTGACCAGGATCAACGACACGGACTACATCGACTTCGGACTTGAGGCTCGGACAACCGACTATGTTGTCGACTCCCGCACCAATCGAACAGATCGCTCGCAAATTTGGATAGCCAGAAAACGCGTCATTGGAAGGATGCCATGCCATCGCGAGGCGAACATCGGGGTCGCCATCTTTCTTCCATTCAACAAGTTCCACTTGATCGGCGATAAGTGATATCTCCGGGCCAAGGTAGCGCCGTAGATCCAATCGGCTCGAGATCAGGACGCACCGCATAGGTCCTTCCTTACTTGATGGGTGGGCAGACGTATTCCGGCTCGCGTTCATGAGCGTCCTCCTTGAAGTTGAGTGCAGCATGCCGGTTGGCCAGTCACGAAATGCAAATTGCTTGCCGTCAGACGCCGCGACCGTCCATCGGCCTAAGACAACGGGAAGTGCCCGCTCCGCTGAGCCACAGCCGTCTTGTCGGAAATCCGACACATGTCGCAAAGCAAACAGGGGCGCGAACAAACCTGCGACGAACTTAGTCGCCTTGCGAGCGCTCCTACCTTTATTGAGAGCGCGCCACGCATCACGTCCAGCGATCATTCCGGCGCTCGGCGAGGCTGCGGCAGGCCTGTCCTTTTGGCTTTAAGGTCACTATCCCATTCAGCAAGGGTATTGCGCAGCGATGAAGCAATCCTCACTGACCGATGCATCCTTTTGTGAGCTCGCGCTCTTCCCGGGGAGGCACCTGTTCGTTCAGTACTCTATTCAGGCCATCGCTAGGAATAGGAACATGATGGGGCCATCGCAGGCACCGCACTGCTGCCGGGCGTCCGGAGCAGCGAATCCGGAATCGCTCGGCATGCACACCAACTATTTGCCGTCGCATATCTTTGCATGACGCTGCGCGTCCGCTTCATTCGGTAAGCGCGTATCAGTTGCGTCCGCACTTTTCCACCTTCAACTACGTGCGAGAGCTGAGTCGAAATAGCGCTTTCGCCGTCGGTCACCCTCGATTGAGCCGCGAGCTGTCACCGGGTGGCTAGAGCTGCATTGAACCCGGGACCAATCCACCCCGTCAGATCACAGGCATCAAACGGAAAATCGAGCCACGCTACCGCGTAAATTCTCAAGCGTCGAAATCGGAGAGTGACTGGGCGTGTAGAGCTTGCCATGCAAGTCATCCAAGTGGGCTAGTTCTCGCTCAATTTCGAATATGGGGAGATAACTAAAGCACAGCCGCACATGATCACCACTTCGCGGGCCATATTGTCGGCCGTGAGTAAGATGCACATTGTGTTTGCGCCGCGCGGCTTCGATGAATGTGTCAAGGTCAATGCCGCCGGAGAGCCGTACCCAGAACGAGAACCCGCCGGATGGGACCACATATTCCGGGTCGCAGAGGCGGCTACATTGCAGTATTGCGTGCATTGTGTCTCGCTTGGCGCGATAATGCTGGCGTAAACGGCCTATGTGCCTATCAAGAGCCCCGGATTGCAGCAAGCCCAAGACGACGTTGCTGACAATTGGGCTTACGCCGCCATCGTATTTGAGTTGTGTGAGTCTATTGATGATGTCTGACTCTGCGAGAACCCAGCCGACTCGTAAGCCCGGTCCGGCAACCTTGGAAACGCTATGGACGTTAATTACGTTATCAGCCGGTGCTAACCAGTCAACTGCTTGTGCATAAGGTAGCTCCGCGTAGACTAGATCCTGGATTAGCGGCAAGCCGTGCTGTGCTAATAGTGCCGCCAGTCGCGCCATGTGATTGCGCGACAACTCGCGCCCTGTCGGATTGTGAAAAGCGGGCGTCGTATAGAAGAGTTTTACATGTGTATTAGAACGCAACGTTGATTCAAGTTCATTCAAATCGAGACCTTCAGCGCTCATACCGATCTGAATGACTGTGGCGCCCATCACCGAAAAAGTGCGCAGTGCGCCCAGGTAGGACGGATCCTCTGTCAGGATGACATCGCCCGGATCGATCCAGGCTTCGGCGATTAGTTGGATGGCCTGCGCAGCGCCCCCGGTGATAAGGACCTGATTATCCCGCACACCGTAGCGCAGTGCGAGACTGTTAACTAGCTCAGGCAAGCCTACCGCATCTGTGTACTGAGGTAGATCGGAAGCGGCGACGCCGGTATTTTGGTCAAAGGCATCCGGCCAGGGAAGTTTTTCAAACATCGATGGGTCTGGCAATCCAAGACTAAAATGGATAGCGTGCTTCGTTCCCGAGTAATCGAAGGGTGCAAAAACTTGAGCTACAGAGCTGCGCTTGGAAGCATGCGATTTCATGGCTTATCATTCAGATATCGATGAATTGAGTAGACTTGACCGACTCGAAAGCCTTTTGCGGGAGGGGGACCTCGCGGGTACCGCAAACCCATCCTTGGCCTTAGCACGGGATAACTCAGGTGCAATGACATCTGCGTCCAGGACAACAGCTTGCTGCGCAGGCGCGAGATGACCCAGTGCGGCTCCGCCGCTCCCAAGAGATCGTATTGTTTGCTCAGTTTTTTCACGGGGCTCAATGGAACGGGTGCAATTCCGATGCCAAGACTTGCGTTTCTACGGACATTCTAAGTTGACCGCTCCTGAAATGAGAAGTGAGTCGTAGAATTTTGTGGACGCTCTCCCGCTATTTGGCATGGCTTCTGCCAAGTCCTCCCATAACCAAAGGCGCCTGCATAGGCCGCATTCTTCAGGATCGCTGTGATGACGATATCGTCGTAGGCTGCCAGCGCAGACCGCCATGGCGGTCACGGCGAGACAGTGTCAAGCCACGGCCCACAAAGGCCCGCGTAGCTTGCGCGGTCGTCCGCACTTTCAGGAAGGTCTCGAAGAGCGACAGGCGTCGTTGCCCCTCGAGATCGGGATCCTTCGTGACCAAGCCGAAGGGGCGCGGAGTTCGCCGGCCGCTGCGCGACCAAATCACCGCGTTGGGCCTTCGCCGTACGCCCAGTCGTCACCCGGCTCTTGATCTTGTGCAGTTCCAGCTTTGAGATCGTCCCCTTCAGGCCGAGCAGCAGGCGCCCATTGGCCGTCGCGGGATCATAGACCCCATCCAAGTCGGGGATCAAACAACGGCGGTGCCCGCAGACATCAAGCAGCGGCTACCATTCCGAACAAATGCGCACCAGCCGCGTCACGTCCATCGATAGAAGGCCAACCTCACGCAGAGTGACCCGCGCGACCAGATCCTTATCATTTCCTGTGGGTTGCCGCAGCGCCGCTCAATCCAGGATCGCTATCAATCACGTCAATGTCCGCCTCGCCCACGAACAACTATTCTCCGGCCTATTCAACCGTGAACGGCAAACGGATGATCCCGCGGCCGGGGGGCGCAGACATCTCAACGGTCGCGGCTGGGTGTGGAAGCAGTCGCGGATCGAAACCGACAATTCGGCGGCCTTACGACCTTCGAGAGCCTAAAATTCGATTTAGTTATCGGTCGCGCGAAAGGCAGAACGAATGCGGTAAGATCTCGCTGAGAACGCGATCCTCTGGGCAATGGTTGGGGAAACTTGTACGCGAGCAGGATGGATTACTCGATGAGCTTGGCGCGCGACTCTCCCATTCCAAAAAGGTCTGCAGAACTTCCGAAGGACGCGGCCGCTTGGGTGTGGCTGGCCTTGCGGCACCGTCGGCCAAACATCGTCGGTGGTGATCATCGTCAACGGCCCGAACGTCGATCAGAGACGAACAATGACGATGCCCGGCAACTCGTTTCCGCCGTCAAGGTGTAGCGAGGATTTATTGATGTGCATGATGCGAGCTGAAAGCTCTAAGATCGCCGACTTAGCCTAGATTGGTCCGTAACCGAGCTTAAGAGCTTGCGGTACAATCGTTCAAACGCGGATGGTCAAGGAACTGATCGAGAGGAGATCCTAACAGAACTATTTTCTAACTTCCAAGTTGCTTGAACTTCCGCGATGCGCCCGGAGGTTCAATTGTTTGGCGGAGTAGCCGCCGGCGCGGCCTGGGTCGCAATGGCAACCCAGTGGAAGGGCGAAGGCGACGCGACCTGCCTAGTCGTGCTGCGCGAACACTTTCCCATGGCGCTTCTAGCAAATTTCATGCATCGCCAGCATAGCGCCGAGAATTTCCGTTCAATCATCGCGCGGAAGCGGCTAGTGTGAGCAGCAGAACAGTAAGGGTGAGATCGGTCGCCGAATCGCGTGCAAGCATGATCCGCGGCGGTGTGACGCCACAATAGTAAGCCATCACGATTTTGCGCAGTGGGCGCCTCGCTGCACCGCATTGGCGATTTCTTAGCCCGGGTCAGCCGAGGGGCCGGCCACGTGTCGTGTCCCCGTTTTAGCGTCGCTGTAGTACTGTAGGTCGTCTTTCGGGGAGCGGCCCTATCCCCTGGGCGGCGACTCCGAGCGCGCCCACCAATTTTGACTCGACGCGCATGAGAAGCAAAGTACCTGCAAATCGTCGCCTGCCCGAACTAGGCGCCGAGTACTTCGTCAACGTCGATGGGGATCGGCAGCGGCGCGTGTGGCGATCTCGTTGTGTATGGCTCAATGCGGAGTCTCGCTCCAAGTAGATGACGCTGGCAAGATCGCGACCATTCGCGCCGACAGGAGAACGAGCCGACTGCGAGATGCGCCTGCAAGAAGGACGTCCATGCGGCAGAAATGCACAGTCGCAGCGATCGCTTCGTTCCCCTCACGACTGCGAACTCTGTGAACCGCCCGCAAGGCGAGTTGTTCGGGCGATTTGACCGATATGAAGCGCATGCGGGCGCTGGGTGCCTCCACGATGGCTGCTGCATCGTGAAAGTCGTTCTTATGCTCCTTGAGTACGGGTTGATATTCTGCCGACAAGAGCCGAGCTTGATGGGCTAGTTGAGTGAGTGAGCGACGACGTGAGTGTGCTACGGCACAAATCGGTGGCTCTACGGTAGCCATGAGGGCGGCGTGGTTTATACTATCAACGGAGGCCGTGCCTTGCTGATGTAATCAACCTCGGAACGGGGTTCTATCCGCGCTAGTGCTGGACTTGCGATCGGATCTGGGCGACCTGTCAATGGGTCTATTCGGTCTCGCGAGTCGGCGATCAGCAGCCTGTGCGCCGGTGCCTCCGCGACGAGTTGTCGGTTCTCTAAAAGGACTAAACTGATCGGCGAGCCGATAGTCCGCATAACCGTGTGTGAATCTTGATCAGTAGCGCGACGTAGAATGCTGCCGTGCCTGAATGCAGCGACCGAGTCCGGGCCGCTTTTTATATGATATTCTTGGGCTACTAGCGAGTTCTGCGATAGGCTGCTCGATCGAGACCGGCTCGTTCTCGCGATGGACGTCTTCTTCAGTGACCAGAGAGACCCGTCATCCTCATTTGGACATTTTGGTTGAATGAGGGTTGCCAGTTCCGAAGGGACAGCGGGAGTCGCTTCCTCACATTCGCTCGATATTTTTCGAGCATTCCGTCGATCGAGTGGTTCGTCCTATTCAGGACTTAGCCGAGCGCGCGCCATTTCGATGCACGAATCTTGACTTCACGCGAGCACGCTCACGACCGCTGCATGATAGCAGCCTCTCGACTTGAAATGATGCGCACGACGCGAGTTCGCGAGCAACCAAGTTGCTTGGTTAATCGAGCGCACTCTCACTTCTGATAGGTGCGAGCATCGTCTGCGTCTTGTCTAATGGGCCGTGGCCGAGGCGACTTCGTCAGCCGAGGCGATTTCAATGAGAGGAAAAATGTTGAAGTCTGGTGACGCTTCGATTTTGGGGGGCGATTGCTGCTCGCGAGAGTCCGCACGGCCGTGTTGACCTGCCCGTTGGGGGGCGGTCGCCCATATGCATGGTAGATGGCTATTATCAAGGTGAGACAACGACTGATCAATGCTGTTGATGTGCGTGTAGTCGGGCCCACGTGGATTCACCCTGCGGGAGGTTCAAGCCTATAACGAGCAGGCGTAAAAACTTCGAGAAATGGGCAGACGTCCTCACTCACCTACTTTAGAGGGATCACGATGGGTAAAGTCGTTATTCAGGATGTGTCGGACACGGCGCTATGGGTCGCAGTTTATCGTGCCAACGAAACTAAGCGCCCAGATGCACTTTTTCGCGATCCGTTCGCACACCGGTTAGTCGGTGAACGAGGAAGGTACATCGCATCGAAGATGAGCCGCTCGCGGTACGTATCATGGTCGACCGTGCTCAGAACGCACATAATTGACAATTTCTTTCGCGAACTGATGGGGCGGGGAGTGGACACAGTTCTCAACCTTGGGGCGGGTCTGGATACCCGCCCATATCGTCTCGATCTGCCTTCGCGGCTCCGGTGGATTGAAGTCGACTATCCTCAGATTAACCGATTAAAAGAAGAGGAATTAGGCGGCGAAAAACCGAAGTGCCGCCTCGAGCGGGTCGCGATGGATCTCACCGACAGGGAGTTGAGACGAAGTTTCTTCCGCAGGATCAATGGTGAGACAAAAAAGGCCGCCATTCTCACCGAAGGCGTGACTTACTATTTAACGGAAGAACAGGTGGCGTTGCTAGCGCAAGATCTTCGCGCTCAAAATAATTTCCGTTTCTGGATCACCGACTATTTTTCGCCGCGTACCGCCTTGTATATGCTAATCAGGAAAGGGATGAAGGAAACGAAGAACGCGCCTTACCAATTCTGTCCCGAAGATTGGTTCGGCTTTTTTGCCGCAGTTGGTTGGAAGGCCTTGGACATCCGCTATCTTGGAGAAGAGTCGATTCGTGTCAGGCGACGTATTCCGATGCTCTGGTGGATGAAGGTGGTGCGCCTCTTTCTGCGCAAGAAGGTAGATGGAGGCGCACTCAGGACGAGCGCCTACGTACTGCTTGAACCCAAATAGCAAGGCCATGCTATTGGAATCCCGAGAACGGCTTGCGGCGAAGTATCCCCGATTTTCGCAAAACTATTTTCGCTTGCCCGGTGGCCATCGGGGCAGGGCCGGCCAGAGCTTTGTATGACGTGTTCGAAGTCGCGAGAGAAGCTCGCAGTGACTTTGTGGAGTTATCAGTCCTTCAAGCGCGAGACGGCATACGTGGCGCTTGGGCTGCAAGCGATCCGACAGTCTCTGGCTGTCAAGCGACGCCCGGATTTAACCCCGCGACGATATGAGGCACGCGTACTATCAAGCAGCACCTCTTCGAGCACGCACCGAGCGTCACGAACGGGCGTGTCCCAGGCCATCGAACCAGCTCTCTTGCCGTTCGTTGCGGAATGCTCTGACATGATGCCGGCGCGAGTAGCCAACGTGGCGACGAACAGGTTGGTGCGAACCTTGCTGCCGCCGATCTCGACCAGTCGTTCGCCAAAATCGATCAGCCGCTGCTTGCCCGGCGGCGTCTCGAACCGCACGCGTCGCGCGCGCTTCCGCCGCACGCTCCTGGCGATAGCGCTGCACCGCACGTTCGACTGTGCGCAGGCTGACGATGATGCCCTTTCTCAACCGTCAGCTTCTGTGGATTACGTTAGCATTGCCGTAGTGCTGCCGCAGACGCTCCTTGAGCCAGATCCCCCTGGCCAGCGAGAGCCATTATGCGCTGCGGCTGTCGATAGAGGTGTCCAGCCGCCGGCCACAACATGGTCCTTCACGGTGTTGCGGCTAATCCCGAGCTCTCGGGCAATCCGCCTGCTACTCCACCCCAGCTCGTTGAGCCGGAGTATCGCCGAAACCTCGTCCGGCTCCAGCATGGCCTCCCTCCGCGGGTCCTTGAACCGCAGACGAGCTGAACTGAATCGCTGCACAAACCCCCGTTGTGACCTTGTCGTGGGGGCAATTTTCTCGTGTCCTCAGGCGGCCGTCATTTTTTCGTGTCGCCCGACACTGGCAGATGCCATTGCGTGGCCAGACATCGAGTCGTCCTATATCAGCACAGGTCGTCTCGGCATGGCGGAGGGCTCGGCGATGTTGAAGCATCTCCGTGCCACCGATCAACCTCTCGTGCACATTGAAAACGCTTCCGATTCAGGTAGCGGCGGACATCGCCGTTTGCTCAGCTTCTTCTGCGATGGAAGCCTGCCAAGCGGGACAAGCATCCACCTGTTCAAGGAAGGTGCCTTCGATATCGACGGAGGGATGGTTGTAAGTCCCTACGGAGGCCTGGTTACCATGGGCCATCCGCTCGGATCGACCGGCGTTGGCCAGATTGCTAAGATCACGATGCAACTCCGCGATGAAGCTGGCGCCCGTCAGCATAAGGGCGCCGAAAATGGGCTTGGCTCAGTAGCGAACACAAGGATCAGCTGCTCAGTTTGTTTAGCCCCGCGCGCAGGAGGATGAAATCAATCAGGTATGCCGCCAGAGAACGTGCGCGTGTTCCGATACTATACCAGATACAGATGATCAACAATGCTCAAGGAGACCTGATGCATACAACGGTGAACAATAGCTATCTCGCCGGAACTGCTCTCGGAAGATACACCGTGCAGACGAAGTGGCATTCACCGTTGCGAGCGGTAAGGGGCCATGGTTCTGGCGCGACCGCGAGCAGGCCGTCATAGGAGGACTCACTACTTTCTCGTAAATATACCCGCGCAGGAGCTTGTGGCCAGAATTTGTAGCTGGCGCCCTGCAGTCGGTGAGATTTTGTAGCGATAGAGCGGAGGCCAACTTTTATGCACTTCGGCTGGCGAGGTGCGACGCAGCAAAATTGCGAAAATTCGATGGTGCCTTTCACGGGCACTGTGAATTGGCAGCCGTGTTCGACGAGGTGGTGACAGGCTCTTGGGGACGCTCAGGAGTATTGTTCCTGGAAATGGCAGAAAAGGCAGTGCACGGGTACGTGACCAAGTCTTTCTGAATCAAGCAGGAAGTGGTGACTATAATTCTAATCTCTTTGTCATCCCTTCGAACTCGGTTTCGAGCGGAGAGATGACATGTCTTTCGGTTGATGCAGAAGTAGTGCTCGAAGGCACAAGCGCGCTAGCGCTACTCATGGCACGAGACGCCCTGACTCTCGTAGACTGCAGGCCCATCATTCGACCACATTGGCGTCGACGCCTCGCGTAAGCTCGGGCAAAGCAGTCTTCTTTTCGGCGCTGTCGAACCGGGCCGCATTCCACAGTCACAATTCCAAATGTCGATACCTGCTCGTCCAATTCAGGCACTCTCAGTACTAGTAGGTGCGTCCATCTTCGTTTTGTCTAACGTGCCGTGACCGGGGCGATGAAGTTTGGTGGCTCTTCGCTTTATGGAGCGGATTGCTACCGCGAGAATCCGCACGGCCGTTTTGAACTGCTCATTGGGGAGTGGTCGCGATTCCGCATGGCCGATCTTTCTTGTCTCGGGCCAGATCATGCCCGACCAATGTTATTGGTGTGCATAGTCAGCTCCCCACGCGTGTCACGCTGCGCGGGCCTTCGAGCCCTTAGCGAGCGGGTTCAAAAAGACCAAAATTGGACAGCGTTCTCACTCACGGTTTAGAGGATCATGATGGGTGAAGTGGTCATTCAAGATGTGTCGGACACGGCGCTGTGGGTCGCAGTTTATCGTGCCAACGAAACTAAGCGCGCAGATGCGCTTTTTCATGATCCATTAGCAGACCGGCTGGTCGGTGAGCGCGGAAGGTACATCGAATCGAAGATGAGCCGCTCGCACTACGTATCATGGTCGACAGTGCTCAAAACGCATATCATCGACAATTATTGTCACGAATTGATCGATCGGGGAGTGGATACGGTTGTCAATCTTGGGGCGGGGTTGGATACGCGCCCGTATCGTCTCGATCTGCCTTCGTCGCTTCGCTGGATCGAGGTCGACTATCCTCAGATCATCCGATTAAAGGAACAAAAATTGGGCAGCGAAAAGCCGAAATGCCATCTCGAGAGGATGGAAATGGATCTTACTAACGTACAGTCGAGACGAAATTTCTTCCGCAGGGTCAATGGCGAGGCGAAAAAGATCGCGGTTCTCACTGAAGGTGTCATTTGCTATCTGACGGAAGCACAGGTGGCGTCGCTTGCGAAAGATCTTCGCGGCGAAAACAATTTTCGTTTTTGGATCGCTGACTATTTTTCTCCGCGCATAGCGCTGTACCTTCTAATAAATAAAGAGGAAACGAAGAACGCGCCTTACCAATTCTGTCCCGAGGATTGGTTCGGCTTTTTTGCCGGAGTCGGTTGGAAGGCCGCGGACATTCGTTATCTTGGAGAAGAATCGGTTCGTGTCGGACGACGTGTTCCGATGCTCTGGTGGGTGAAGGTGGTGCGCCTCTTTGTGCGCAAGAAGGTAGATGGAGGCGCGCTCAGAACGAGTGCTTACGTACTGCTTGAACCCAATAGCAACGCATGTGATCTTGCCCGACGGGCTTAATCCAGTCGCTCGACAAGGCATAGCTTGACGCGCAGCTGATCTTGCAGATCATTCGGAGGTTTTGAAGGAGCGTGAGGCCGGCTTGGGTCGCTGACCGCGCCGGAAGTACGTTTGCCTGCGACGCCAGCCTGGAAAGCGAAGTTCGTCGCGATCGATGCCTCCCAAGCCAAGCGGCTGAAGACGCTGAAGATGAGGGCACGAGGGACTGAAACGTAAGCGTAGCTCTGAGGCTCATTTGATTGGCGATTGATGTCTATTTTGAGCGTATGGTGCGCCCACGCGCTTCCATATTTCCACAATGCGTTGACGGCGGCCTCGAGCGCCTTACGGTCGAGGACGTTGGATCGAACTACTCGGGGCCCCAGAGGCGCATTTGTTCGTGCTCCGGATGGGTAGGGTCGCTGATGGCGTCAAGGTATTCGGCATAGCATAACGCGTCGCCGACATCTTCCGGAGGACAACGGCCGGTGGCTTCGAGCAAGAGGGGAAGTCCCTCCGTTGTCGTGTTGTCGAACCACTTTTCGAGCTTGATCACGTGATCCCAGCTGTCGCCGAAGTCCTAGAGATAATAGATCGTCTTCGCGCTGGTCTCTTGAACGATATTGGAGAGCCGTGTCTTGCGAGCATCGATGGGCTGAGGGCCAACTGCATCGGGATCAGGGATACCCGAACGTCCGTCGCCAGCCAGGAACTCGAAGAGACGGCTATTCGTCCAGCCAAACGCGGCCTGAAGCGTCAGATGCAGCCGATCAAGGCGCAGCGTGAGCGGCACGACAAGGCATCGCATCACCTCTGGTTTCACGTCCTTGAGGGTCACCTTGATCCGGACCGCGGTCGTATTCAGGCTCATGCCGCCAACCTCGGATCGTGTGCATGCATCGTGTAGATCGATGCCCAAGGGAGCAGTTCGTCCAGTCGCGCCGCAGGCCAGCCATTGACGAGCTTCGCGAGAACATCAGCGAGCCAGTGCTCGGCACTGATGTCAAGCGCGGAGAGCTGCGCGGCTTTATCTGTAAAAGAAGGGACTTGGGCTGACGGTGGGTGCTTTGTCGCGGCAGGTGTCTGACAAAGAGTTCATGGCCGACCTCACGCAGCCGGCAACAATTTCTCTCTCGACAGAGCACTTGCGTCAAGCAAGGTTTGCATCGGCGTCTTGCCGTAGCACCAGCGCCCCTGATGCGGGCGCACCTCATTGTAGGCAGCGATCCACTCATCGAGATCGCTCTGCAACGCAGTGATGCGCGGATAGATCTTCTTGCGGAACGCGACGCGATAGAACTCCTCGAGCACGGTGCGGTGGAAGCGTTCGACAATGCCGTTGGTCTGTGGGCTCTTCGTCTTGGTGCGGGTGTGATCGATGTCCTCGACGGCGAGGTAGAGCTCGTATTCGTGATGCTCCGGATTGCCGCAATACTCTGTGCCGCGGTCGGTCAGGATCCGGTTCAGCGGGATGCCCCGCGCATCGAAGAACGGTACCACGCGATCATTCAACAGTTCGGCCGCCGTGATCGGCGTCTTGCGATCATACAGCTTGGCGAACGCCACCTTGCTGTAGGTGTCAATGAAGGTCTGCTGATAGATTCGCCAGACCCCCTTCATGTTGCCGACATAGAAGGTGTCCTGCGCACCACAATAGCCCGGGCACTCGCTCTCGAACTCGCCGTGCGCCTCCTTCTCGGACTTGGCCCTTTCCAACGCAACGAGCTGGGCCTCGGTCAGCACCAGGCCGTCCTGGGCCATCTTGGCCTCCAGCGCCGTCAGCCGCTTCTTGACGTTGGCGAGGTCGTGACGCAGTCACACCGCCCGCACGCCGAACGGGGAGATCGACAGGCCGCGGCTCCTGAGCTCATTGCTGACTCGCACCTGACCCCAGGCCGGCTGGTCGATCGCCAGCTCAACAACGGCCGCCTCGACCTCCGGCGCGACACGGTTCTTCAGGATCGGTTTCTTGCGGCTGATCTCAATCGGCGCCAGCTCGCCACCCTTGTCGTACAGTTCCTTGAACCGGTAGAAGCTGTCGCGGCTATAGCCCATCATCCGGCAAGCCTGGCTGACGTTGCCGAGCTGCTTGGCCAATTCCAGCATTCCGACTTTCGCGCGAATGACCTTCTGTTCCTGGGTCATGGTAATGTCTCCTGTGAGACGCTGCGGGGCTGCGCGGGAGCGCCCTTTGGGTGAGCGCTCCTGCTCGCCCGCAGCTCCATTCCCTGCCAGTTCAAACCTTGCCGTCAGATTAAGTCGAAACTTCTACACTTTATCCGCATCACACCGGCCACGATGGGAGGCCATTTGAAGCCGCTGCCATCGAGCCGCTTCCAATACATCACAAGGCCGCTGCCATCCCAGACGATAATCTTCACCCGATCGGCGCGCTTCGCACGGAACACCACCGCCACGCCCTTCATCGGGGCATGGCCCAGCGTCTCCTTCGCCAACAGCGCCCGGCCCTCCGCACCTTTTCTGAAGTCCACAGGTTGCGTCGCCACGTAAATCATGAGGCTCGCGGGCGGCGTCAGCCGGCCGCTCGAGCGCAGGGCGCTGATGCTGGCGTCCAATTCCAGGGCAGAAGTTCGTCCAGCCGATGAGCCGGATGGGCGGCGATCGAGGCGAGGGCCACACCTTTTTGTCGTGGTGATGAGACTATACTTAGCTGCGGCGCGCCGCCCTTCGCGATCAGATCCGCAGAACACAGCCAAGACTTACGTCCAAGAGCGATGCCTCGCGAGCGCCCGATACCCGCGTCCATCTTCCAGGAGCAGCGTGAAGCTCCCCATCGCTTCAGGACTTAGTTGAACGCCTTGGCCAGGTCGTGACCGCAAGACAGTTTGGCGCGCTGCTCGCGCATGTAGACCTGAAGGTCCTCTACCACAGGCCGGCTCAGCGTCTGTCGCACCTCCAGATGCCCGTCGGGGCTCCTGCCATTGATGAAGCGTTCGATCTCGAACAGGGCATCGATCCGCCGCACGACCTCGATCGCAATCGGAGCGAGCCGTCCATTTTCCGGCGCCCTTGCGCCGCTTATTCTCTTCGATGTCAGCCGTCAGCAAAGAACGGGCGTCTTCCATGCGACCAGCAGGCAGCCTCTCGGAGCGGTCCGGGCCGGTCCTACCATCGGCATGAAGGCGCTTGGCCGCCATCTCTTGGACTTCGAATGCGCAAGCTTGCCTGATGCCAGCCGGGCGAGGCGAGAGTCTCACGCCCGGTTCTGCGAGAGATTGGGAGGTGAAATCCCTCCGGCCAAGGTCGCCAAAGACCTCGGCGAAGATGAAGATTGGCTGTGGGACATCGCCAACGAGATGGAGATCGAGGATGGCGTCAGGGTCTATGGCGCCTGGAGAAGACGGCGTCCAGGCGTTCACCGACTTCGGAATCGAGAACCTGATCGAGCTCGTCAGGTTCTACAAAGAAATCCCCAAGCTGCTCACGTGCTGGCAGCGGGACTGATCCAAACAGCCTGCGGCCTACGCCGTATGCGCACGCTCGTGACTTGCCCCATGGGCTTAATCCAGTTTGAAGTTCGTTCTGGCCCACGACACCGCTCGATGCGTCTGCTTCGTCGTCTTCTCAAGGAACAGGATCGCTCTGTAACGACCGCGCGAATTGGAGCAATGTTTTTGCTAGTGGTAACATTGGGAAACGTTCGTGCAAGTTGTGCATCCGACGTGATCGGCAGGTACTCGAGATGCAAATTGTTCCCTAGTCCAAGCCAATATCAATGAGCACGTCTGCGAGTGCATCCACCGGGCGTAGTTCAGAAACCAGGTATGGATCCCAAATATCCTTAATCCAATCTTCATCAGCCATCTGCTGCCGCTCTGTCGTAGCGATTAGCGCCTTCCCAGCCGCAGGCGGGATTGCAAACGCTTGGCGCGCCCTCACACCGGCGACATTCATGAGGGACACATTGTGTAGTAGGTTTTCCGGGCCAATGGCTATAACTGCATCAACGCCGGGTTCGCAAGCCAAGCCCCGCAGAGATTAGGAGCGGATGCGGTGCTGGATGCAATGGGCGCTAGTAGGGTGAGAGTGAGCGCGTGATGGCAAATCGCATCGTCGATGGCATCTCGGCATGCGGGCACTTCGGGATTAGGTGCGCGTGCAGGATCGAATGCACCTCGTTCTTGAGCCGCGTGCGATGCCGCACGACCTGGTAGCGCCGCGTCACCTGCCGACGCTTGCGTTCGGTCTCCGCGTCAGGCGTCCAGATCTGCGGCAGGTACCCGGCCGCCTGCAGACTGGCGAGCGTTCCGGCATCGATCTTGTCGGTCTTAACGTGAGCCTGGGCGATCGCCTTCCACCTGCAGCGGATTGGCGATAATCACCCGTGCCACGAACGGCACCAGAACCCGCGACACCGCCATGCTGTTGGCAGTCGCTTCGACCACCACCTCATCACTGGCCAGCAGGGTCTTGCTAAATCCCTCCAGCGAGTCCGCGTCATATCGATGCGGCCCGCACGTCGGAGCCTGCCGTCCTCCCAAGACACCACCTCGCCGAAAGTTCGGTGGATGTCGATGCCAATCACCCGTCGCATTCGCACCTCCTGCCCAGACATATGACGGGAGCTGCGGCGACACGACAACTACGGATTCGCGCTCCCAGCGCAACCGGGCGAGTCGCAGAGGCGGCCAGCTACTAACTCGAGCTCTCGGCTCATCGAATAACATCGGCCTGCCCGCACTTCGTGCTCCCGGTGCCTCTGTCCCGACGGTCGCACCATACGCCACGATGTAGAACACCGCAGCGGGAACGTTGGCACCGAGACATCTCATACCGGTTACCAATCCGCTCGAACGGGTCAACGGCTCGATCAAGCGGCATCTTCCCCAATGAGGATGCCATCACCCGTCTGCTCGGCGCGATCCTGCTCGAGCAGAACGATGAGTGGGCGGTCCAGCGCGCCCGCTACATGACACTGGAAACGATCGCGCCGTTGGGCGATGATCCTCCCGTCAGCTTCCCGGCAATCGCCACCTCTTGCCGGCAAATGCGGTGACCCGCAATCAGCTACACTACGTCACGGGACACGATCGTCGCGATGAACCCCGTCACCGCCAATCATAGCTCGTTGCCGGCGATCACTTGCCAGGTGGCTTGATGATGTTTTGTCGTCGAATATTCTTTTGAATCTTCACAAGTCCGGTCGCAACTTCCGTTCGTAACGCCGGCCCCACACCAACGAGAGCTCTGACTTCATAGTCGTAGTTTCAGTATCATGCCACGCGCGTGAAGCGCGACAAAAGTTCGGTTAGAGGCTGCCGTTGAAACCAAAGTTAAGTACGGACCGCTCAGGCCCGTATGGTCGCGACTGCCACCTTTAGCGCCGGGCTTGCTAATTGAATGAATCGGCTGCGATTCCCAGGACGGCTCGAATCAGATTTGCGCTTCTTGGCAAATGCGCCCGACATGAATGGCCGGGGCACGTTCCGTTGATCTCCGCCAAAAGTATTCGCCGCTCTATGGCGGTCTGTCGCCTCAGCGGTGAGCTTCGGAATCGCGCAATCTGCCGGCGGGGCAGACCGAAGGAGGCTGCCAACACCGTCTCCCAAACAGCAAGGAAGAGACGGCAAGTCGCGGAGCATCGGGGCGACCTGCAAATTAATTCTGGAAGCTTTGGCGGCGACGCCGGACATCACGCACGCCGAACAGCGACGCGAGTTGATGAACGATGGCGTAAACGCTCCGAGTATCTACCTCGTGAATACGAATTCGAGGCATCACTAAGCCGATCTCCTCGTCGCTCTCGATTTAACGAATTCGCATCGCGATGTTCTAGTTAAACGCGCGGTGGCCCAGATGGCGTGGGCAGTATTGAAGTTCTGGGAAAGCGCTCTCATTATTTCCGGCCTGTGATCAGCCCGACGACGTGTCGCCTGCAATGAAGCGTATCTTCGCGTACGGCATCTCGGAAATCCAACCACTGTCTTTGACCTGGACGCGTAATCTCGCAGTCGATCTTTCCTGGTGCATCCTCGGCGCAGACCGCACCCGGCACGGCGCGCGCCTGGCCGCAGTCATCGAAATCTCAGCTCGTCGGACGGCAGCCGGCGGACGAAGAAACTTGTCGCCTTATGCGCGCACAGGCGAGGTCCCACTGCGGATCCAGATTCTGACGCGCCGCCTTCAAGATCTCGCCGACAGGGCCGCAAGGAAGGGGAAATGCTCGTGCGCCATTGCAGTACAGGCTCGCTGTTGCTCATTGACTATCAAGTTTAGGAATTTCACTTGGCGCGACCAGAAGCAGGGACAATGCCGCCCGGAGAAGGCAGATCGTTCGTACGGTTCGGACGAATTTGACGCGCGAGTTCTGTACGCGGAACAGACCATTCCTTCTTAAAGGCTGGAATCTGATAAGGTTGAGAATGCGCCAATGATGCAGCAAGATTCCTCATAGTGGCGGCCTTGAGCTTGGCAGACGTTCTGATCGGGGCGATCACAATGTGGGAGTTCGCGAGCGGTAGAGCCATTCGATCGAGAAGAAATAGATCGAGAGTAGGACGCGTATTGGGATGTGATTACCTGCCGGCTGTCGTTGCGGGAATCCAGGAACTCAGCAGGTTCAACGGCGGCGCAAATTAGTGGCGAATGTGTCCGCAAATCCATGCGGGACAGGAAGCCGTTTGTTCGACATACGGACCTCGACATAATTCACACAACGTCATCTCATGCGCCTTGAAAACAGAAACTGCTCAATCTGCTGCAGGTGCGCACGATCATCCGGCGGAGATCACCTCCTAAACCAGCATTGAAGGGCTACGATAGCCAAAAGGAATGGATTGAGAGCAAGGACCTGTATTGGGATGGGTCTAACTTAGCGCTCTCTCTTTGAATGCCGTTCAGGAGCTCAGCAGGCTCAACGTTGAGCTTGTCGGCAAGGCGACCTATCATTTTGATACTCACGTAGTACGCGCCCTTTTCGAGCTTGCTCATATAGCTCCGGCTGATCCGGGCCTCGTAGGCAAGTTCATCTTGGGACCATCCCCTGACATGCGCATATGACGCAAATTGGTGGCCAATGTCTCCCACAGATCCATGCGGGAAACGGATGACGCTTGCTCAATATACCGTACCCCGATATACTTCACAAAGTGCCGCTCATGCACGTTGTGAGGGGGCTGCGCATCAGTCTCCCGTCCGTTCGCAAGATCATGCAGACCCCCTCTTGATCCTGTCGTCATTGATGCTGCTCCGCTTAAAATCGATGCCCATGGTCTATGATGAGCCCCTGACATATAGCGGACTTTTCAACCGGGAAACCGCGGGCGTCGCCCGGGGAAGAGGTTACTCGGACCGTGCTGCATATCGGTCCAGCGCGGACCCGTGCGTGCTCGCGAACGGCCGGTAGCCGTTTGGTGGGCGCCGGATGGAAGGACAACCGAGCTTGCTGCGGCTTTCGTGGCGGTCGCGCGGCCAAATAGCAAAATGGGTCATGTGGCGTCGAAACCGAGAACGAAGTTCTTACCGCGGCTGGACCGAGCAGCCGGACCGTCGGCCAGCGAGCACGCAACGGGTTCGTCCGCCAGAGCACAAGCGGATGCCAGCTGGTCGGCAACAAGGGAAACCGAGCCATCGTAATCGAAACAAACGGCGGACGGGGACCGCCAGGATGTCCGATAGCAGCCTCCGATCGACGATCTGCAGGAAAGGTTCCTGCAAGCCGCGACAATCGGGCTGGTGCCAAGATGCCGTCAATACGGCTACCATCGCGCGGATTTATCGAGGTTTTTCGGTTCGTAGGAGTTCCAGGCGTGCCGCAAGATTCCAAGATCACAGATTTGGCGCCGAGTGCGCCCGAGCTCACGTCGTACGACCAGCAGCACGCCGTCACGTATATGCGCCTTCTCGATGCCGAAGCTGACAACGCTGACTGGCGCGAAGTCGCGCGCGTTGTTCTTGGCTTCGATCCGAGCGTTGAGCCAGATCGCGCACGCCGTGCGTTCGAAAGTCATCTGGCTCGCGCCAAGTGGGCTGCGAGTCACGGCTATCGTGATCTCCTGCGCCGAGGGTGGCCCAAAAGTGAAGAGTGAAGGGGGCTGAAACCGACGCGACCTTCTTTCCCATCGCACAAGCAGATCATTCCATCGCGAAAGCGCATCAGTAGAAGAGACCTGCATGCGCACGACCAGAAACCGTCACAATTGTCGGGCTGCAATTCTCCTGCGTACGCATCGAGAACATGGGGGAAATGAGCGTGATGCCGGGTGCCGATTGGAGATCAGAAAGCGCATACCGTGAAGTCAGACGAGCAGAAACTGCCGGCATAGCCTGGGAGTGGCTTCGCCGGGACCGCGCGTATCAGAAGGCCTTCACGGCTCTGGCCGGTAGCGAACTATCCAGCGCGGCGAGCGATGACTTTCGACGAAAGTGGGGGCTGACGTTTTGCAGCCGATCCGAAAAAGGCGTTCGACAAGCAAGCCGTTTTCTGGGCGCCTGAGACGCTGTCGACCGTGCTAGCCGTTCGCACGGCCCTCCGTTCGGCGAACTCCGAATCATATGAGCTTGATTTCGCCAAACTAGCAGGCGGGAATCTTCGGCATGCGCCAGATGGATGGCATGGCATCGTCCTCCTCGGAGGTGTGCAGCATCGCCTTTGGCTTAAGGAGCTTCCGTCGAGCCTCTCATTGGCGACAGTCGAGCTACCGCTTGACCGCGAGTTCGACATCCGCTTGCAGGCAGCAGATCGATTTTGGTTGGCGCTCGAGCAGCGCCCTCTCGGACCGCCCCCTCTTGCTCTACCGCCCCAAGCCCGTCTTCACCTCGTCCTCGCTCTGCGTGCGCTGGATGGATGGCTGGAAGGGAATAGCTACCGCAAAATCGCGGAAGGCCTGTTTGGCAAAGCTCGCATTCCGGATCGAGGCTGGAAAACACACGATCTGCGCAGGCTGCGTCACAAGGCAAAAGACAACGAGGACACCTCCTGAGCTCTTGACGGGCGGGCTGCCCGACATTGTATTGTGCTTAGGCGCAATTCACGGCCAGATCCTCCCGTGCTACTCCGGGCGGCCTGAACGGTCCGCAGACCGTTGCGCTTTCACCCGACATAAAGGCTACGGCGCTGTCGAGCAAACCCGTCGATGCACATATCAAGGCTCCTTCCGACAGCAATCGCCTACGACGCATCGGCCGGTCGATATCGCGTCGCGCTCTTTTGGCCTTTAGCTGGCGGCTTGACCAATGCCGACGGTTTTGGGTGCGGCACTCGTGTTTTTGCACTTCGTATCGCGCCGAGATCGAGCGGCACGAGATGGAGCGCGCTGGGAAGCGTGCTCCCTCGTCTCCGCATAGCGCAATTTTTCAGATGCCGATCCTGGCGGGCCCCTCTACCGGTTTTCTCCCTTCGCGACTGGCTCCAAGTCAACGCGATGCCTGTGCAACGATGGCTCAGGAGATGCTAGTGTCGGCCCGCCCGCGGTCGTTTCCAGTACCGCCATCAAGGTCTTCGCGACCATTCCCACGAGATCGGCCCGCTCCTGCTTTCGAGCCCCCGTTCTCAGCAAGGCCCGTTATGATGGATAGACCTGGACCAGCAAAGGCTACGGCGACCAAAAAAATGGATTGGGAGTACGACATGTGTTGGGCTGGTCCATCTAGCGAACTCTCTTTGTGGGCCGCTTCAGGAATTCAGCCGGCTCGACGTCGAGCTTGTCAGCAAGGCGGCCTATGATCTTTATGCTGACGTAGTACGCGCCTTTCTCAAGCTGGCTCAAATAGCTCCGGCTTATCTTTGCTTCCAAGGCAAGTTCGTCTTGCGACCATCTCCTGGCATTGCGCAGACGGCGCAAATTGGTGGCGAATGTCTCCCGCAAGTCCATGCAGGAGAGGATGCCGGTTGCTCGGTATACTGCACCTCGATATACCAGACAAAGTGACGTCGCATGCGCGTTGTGAACGGAAACTACGTCGATCGCGCATTCGAAAGTCCATGCTGAGCATTCCCCCGCACCCCTGTCATTGCTCGTTTTGGTCCGGGTAATATCCAATGCTCTCGGCTCCTGACGAGAAACATCCGATAATGTTGGCGGATGCTTAATGGCGGCGCGCGAGCGCCGACTGCGCGAAAGTTGCTCAAATGTATCCATCCAGATCGCGGGCAAGCGTGATCGCGAAGCGCTGTCAGCGAGCCGTGACGCTGCAAAAGATCGATGGGCCAGCCAAAGCTGCCGCGGCGTGCATTGCGGTCGCTCGAGATGCCAAATCCGTTGTCTTGAATCTCGTACGTGAGAACCCGGTGCTCAACTGGCAGGCGCTTACCTCTCCGCTGGCTCGATCCCGCCGAACGAGCAAAAAGCGGACCATGCCGGATAGGAAGCTCTCGGCAAAGCACATTCGAGGGCGGTCGACCATCGACGTTCTGGCAGGAAAACGTTGTTGGACGCCGCAAGGCTCCCTACCACGATGCCGTGAATCCGTTAGCAGCGTTGCGGCGAAGAAGATGCATTTAGTCGGACGCGAGCAGTGCCACCAACTTGTGTTATTTTGGTTTTTCGTCTTGGAAGAGCTCTCGCTATCGTTTGGTACCGGGGGCCTACGCTCGATCCGATCACCAAGGTTCCGACACGGTCCAAACGATATCAGGCCGCCTCTGGGATTGCTGCCTTCTTACAGAGCCGTGCTACCCATCGGCAGAAGGCACGAGCGATTTCGGGATTGCCGCTGCGGTCGACCGCATAGGCCCGGTACTGCATGCCGCTGGGAGTTCGCGATCCTGGTATCACGTTCAGGATACCCCCGCGCACGAGATCGCTGACGATGATTTCAGGCGCCACCAACAGGCATTTGCCCGTTATAACGGCCGGCAGCGCAAGATAATTGTGATCATATCGCGCTCCCGACTTTATGTCGTTCGAGGTTAAGTTCATCGCCCTCAGCCATGTCGGCAATACGTCGGGTCGGGATGTGATGTTGAGGACGGGCATCGAGCGAACGATCGAGAGTGTTTTTCCCGCGACATGATTTGGAGAGCCGACACATACGAGTGTCTCATTATAAATCTCCCAATCATCGGCCGGTTCAATGACCGAAAGATCACGGGTAATCAAGATATCGAAATCGTCGGAGGACGTGGGCGGCGACAATGAACTGATCACGTCGACGATGACGCCGCCCATCTCGGCGGAGAACGCCTGGAGATTCGGAATAAGAAAGGAGTACGCGAAAGTGGAAAGCGACGTGCGGACCACGATCCGATTGGCGTCCGGTCGATTGCGGCGCCGCATCCTCTTTGCGGTAAAGCACACCGTATCAAGCGGTTCGGCTACGGTGTTGACAAACAGCCGTCCGAATTCCGTCAGTTCGCTGCGCCGGCCTTTCCGTTCCACGAGGTTCGTACCAAAGTAATCCTGCAACACCGAGAGATAGCGGCTGACCGAGCTCTGTGTCGTTCCCAAGGTGCGAGCTGCGCGTGTTACGCTTCCTTCTCGCGCAATGGTCACGAACACTCTGATTGCATTGAGGGGCACGTCATCGTGTTCGGCAGGCATCTTCTGCTCCGGTAGAGTCTTGAAGGTCCGCTAGTGACGCGGCAGGCTTTGCCAAAAGTGAATGCTTCATCACATTAATCAATGTAGGTTGTCGGATTACTGCTGATCGACGACATTTTGAGCGCAAGATCGGCGGTCTTTGGTACTATGTGTACGGTCCAGTTTGAGATTTCATGATCGTGGGCAGCTTTCGGAGAATATTTAAGCGCCGCGAACTGGCCGCAATTGCTTGGCCACGGCCGACGAGCAGCCCACGTCCTCTCGACGAAGGTCTTCTACTTGGCGTGTCCACAAATCAGGACGGCGCCGAGCCCCCATCAAGCGGCTGAATTCGCGCAAGATCTCGCTGGCTCAAGTGGAAGACGCGCAGCGTTCAAAGGAAGCGAGCTTCAGCAGCCTTGACTTCATGGATATTCAAAGCCGAAGACCTGCTGACCTGCCTCATCCTGGACCTGGTGCGGCTTGGGCCGTACCTGCGCACCATGGTGCAATTGCGTACGCTCTCGACGCGACCGCCGGAGAGCCTCAGGGAGCTGCTACGCACCAGGCCAGCGAGGGCGCCCGAGAACTGGCCGGCAGTTTCTGCGCGACGGAAGGCAGCGAGGGTACCGCAGCGTGTAGTCCAACGCGGAGAAGCCGACCTGCCTCTGATGTTGGGCAAGCCCAGCCGGCGAGATCAGCACCACCTCCACCTTCCGGCTCACCGAGCTGCTGAGCGAAGTCTCCACGCATCTACCAGATCGTCGACGAGGAGAAACTCACAGTCTACGCTGGATTCCTGCGCGTCATGAGGGGTGCGTCACTAAGCGTTGACGCGCGGCAAGCACCTGCCGTGCCCCAAACACAAGGTACTCCTGATGAGGCGGCCGCCTTGGGGAGACTTGAGCCGCTTGAGCGCGGAGTAGGGTGCCTGCGGGCTTATTGTACCCACCTTCTCGTCTCCCAGGACATGAGCCAGCTGCGCGAGCTATACCGACCGTCAGGTTCGTGCCTCGCGAACGGGACTTGGACGTGTCGTTGTCGAGTTCGAGGCGGCGAGATTCGTTTCGAAATCATCGGCCAAGCAACGTCGCTGGCCAAGAACCAGGGCACCTCGCGGTCGAACATGGACATGATGCGCCAGCAGCATTCGACGGGTCTCTCCGAGACCGGCCACTGGCTGCTGACCCTTTCCGAGGTGCTGCGCCTGCCGGGCAGGCGCGCCTAATTCTCTTCCGCAGCGACATCCTGCTATTCGGTGCCTGCCGCAAAGGTCAGCTATCGCTCGCGGCGGCATTGGCGCTGGTGCAAAAAGTACGATGGTTGGCCAGCATTGACCAACGATGCCGTTCCCGCGACAGCCCGGTGCGACCGTGATCTGCAACTAGGGCTTTGAAAGAGAGACCTCCAGCGGACCGACCTTAAAGCCAGCCTTTCCCTCGGTGGAAACGATGATCGGCGGGAAACCTTCGCATTTCAATTCGTATTCAGCCACTAGATCGGGGCCTTCCGACGATTTGGATTCCTTTCCCGCGGATTTCTTCGGCTTCACGCAAATCTGTGGCTCAATTTCACAGCTTCGATGGCGCTTTGCCCCCTCGGCATCGACGTTCTTTGCGGGCTCTCGCGGTGGTGGCGGTGGAGCAGGTGGGGGCGGAGCATCTGGCGATGGCGCTACGGCAGCCTGCTGGAGCAGGCGGGAGGCAAGCTCAAAAGCCGCAGCAGACGACTCTGACTGCAAGGCGAGGTAAAGGGCGACAAATTCGTCCCTGTCGGGGAGGAGCAAGAACATCTTCCCGCCGAGCAGGTCTGCCTGTTCCTTTGTGAGAGATTGAGGGGTCTCGGCATTTCTTATGGTGTCGAGCACACACTTTTGCAGATTACCCGCCATCAGGTAGCACTCGCAGACATGAACGTTGATGATGCCCTTGCCCGCGAGCTTGTCTATCTGGTTGACGGGAGCAAGCAATCGAAAGGACTTGATCGATACCTCCGATATATCCAGAGAGCATGACGTGCCCTGGGTTAGGATCGCGTACTTCGTTGGGCCGGCTCCGGGAGCGTGGCTGGGTAGCAAAGTGACCAGGAAGCTCAGAACAGCGAACATCAAAGCCTTGTGGCTCATGATCTCCTCCCGCCAATGAACTCGCGTTTGAACTTGCTTGTGGCCCTTCTCCCAGGGGGATGGCCTAATATCGTCAGAGATTATAAATCAACGTCTTGGACGTCCGCAATCTCGGGTCGACGATGAATTGCTTTGGTCCAAGACACCATCGGCTTGTTAGGGGCCCTTCGTGTCATCGCGGGCGCGAACGATCTGCTACGTGAAGGTGCGTGAGATCCTGGCGGCCGTATCGAAAGCGGTTTGACCAAGCCGCCTGGCGAACGAGCTGGTTCTCACGCAAACCGAGCAGCTCGAAAAACAACCGGTCAAGCTCCGTGATGTGGACTTGCGCGGCCCGCTGAGCAGCGTGAAGGGGGCGCTCTGAGGCCGATGCCCGATCCGCCGCTGCTGCCCCGATCGGTTCAGAGTCGCGGATGCCCGCGGCGTAGTAGGGCACGCCGGGTCTTTAGACGCGCGATATGTTTCCGCGTTTTCGCAGCGGTCGAGTCCGAACCTTCCCGCGTTCTGCTGAAGGCGAACGCTATTGAAGTCCGCCCGCCTCCCGTCCAGCCCTATGCAGCGCGACGTCGTCCATGACGCTTGTCTTTCGTCCGCTCGTGGCCGACCCCCGCCCAGGGCGCTAAAAGAAACCTTCGCCTAACATCGTGCTAAGGCTTCGGAGCTCCGTCAATCGCCTAAGATGATGATTTCGAGGGAATTTATCTTAGCTCTTGGATGATAAGAATTTTAAGTCTGAGAATCTCCTCCATGGCAGGATGTCCTCGTGGACGTTCTGGACAGCACGGTCGGCAATGATTTGCCACGAAGTCCTCTGCATGGCCGAGGCGTGATCGCCATAATTGTCCCAGATCACTCTGCGCATACATCGCTCTTGTCCCGACGAGCTTGGCATCGGGATGGGGTGAGCGTTTTTCGGCAAGGTCAAAGAACCGCGCCGATCCGGTCCAAGCGCGCGGACGGCTCTCGATTTCGCAAGATTGCGAGCGGACCGATCGGGTCGGGTCCAGCTTCCCTGTAGGCTTCGGACCGGTGCGGAACTTCTGCTTCGCCAATACCCGCAATCAAGGCTTCGGTCTCCCTCGGAGACCCATAGTCAATCGCATATTCGAAAGTTTGCATCGACTTATTCGATGAACGTCATTCCGCCGTAGCAGTTCGGGTTTCTAAGGTCGCGCACATTCGGATTTGCCTACACCAGACTCATGCCGATCTCGAAGTCACGGCAGTAACATCCTTGATCCAAACTGAAGTTGAATTCCGAGGCAGTGATGACCCGTTACGATCTGACGCGACGACAAGCTCTCACCGGCGCTCTTTCGGCCAGCATGTTGGCCAGCACGGGCCTCGGGGCTGTCAAGAACGATTTCAGGAAGCTGCCGCGTCGTCGGCTGACGGTCGGCATGTCCGGCTTTCCTCGCGCATTCGACCCAGTCATCGCGACAGACACTGCCATTCGCCGGATCATGCCACAGCTTTTCGATACGCTCATCACCTTTGATCACGGCCGGGACATGACGCTGCGGCCCTGCTTGGCCGAGAAGTGGGAACGTATCGATGCGCGGTCGCTGCGATTGTTCTTGCGCAAGGACGTAACCTTCCATGACGGAGCCCCGCTGACCGCGGAAGACGTGGCCTTCAGCCTGGGTCCGGACCATCTGCTGGGACCTGGGCGCAGCGGAATGTCGGAGGCGTTGCAGTCGCTCGACCGCCTCGAGAAGGTCGAGATCATTGATCCCTACATCGTCGTTGTGCATGCGAAGGGCGGTGATGCGCTCCTCGAGCAGCGGCTCGCGGCCTGGGGATCGGAGATCGTCAGCAAGCGCGCCTTCACGGCCGCGGGCTCGTGGGAGCGCTGGATGACCGCCCCCGTGGGAAGCGGGCCGTACAAGCTGGTCGATCACAAGCTCGACATCCATGTCACGTTGGCCGCGCACAATGGCTATTGGGGTGGCCGGCCGGCATTCGAAGGCATCGAATATCGTATCCTTCCCGAACTCTCCGCGCGCGTGAACGGCCTGCTCGCCGGCGAGCTCGACATCGTCACCGATATTCCGCCGGATCAGTTCGAGGGCATCCAGAAGCGCGCCGATCTCGAGGTCGTTGGTGGCCCCGTGCAGAATATCCGCTCGCTCGTCCTCGATCAGACCGATCCGGTCCTGAAGGATGTACGCGTTCGCCGCGCCATCAGCCTCGCGCTCGATCGCAGGCTGATCGTGGAGAGTCTATGGGAGAATCGCCTTCCTATCCCAAACGGCTACCAGCTGCCGAGCTATGGCGAAAGCTATATCCAAGACTTCCCGGCGCTTGCCTATGACCCCGACAAAGCCAAAGAGCTGCTCGCGGCGGCGCGCTACAATGGAGAGCAGATCACGTATCGTCTGCTCAACAACTACTATCCAAATCAAGTCTCCACCGCGCAGATCATGATCGAGATGTGGCGTGCTGTCGGCCTGAACGTCAAAATCCAGATGATGGAAAACTTCGCGCAAGTTCAAGGTCAGCCGGTGCGGGCTATATTCGATACCTCCAACACGGCGCTCTTTCTCGATCATCTCGGTCATCCCTGGCGTGAATACGGTCCCAGCGGCTCCCTGCCAAAGTCGATCGGGGTCTGGCACAACGAGGAATATTTCTCCCTGGGCGCGAAGCTTCAGGATACCGTCCAGCCCGACCAGCGGCGACCGATCATCCGTCGCATGCTCGAGATCATCAACGAGGTCGATCCACCTTGCGTTATCCTGCACGTGTCCGGACAGTTCTACGGCAAGCGCCGCGACGTGCCGTGGTTGCCAGGGCTGACGCTCGATCTCGATTTCGGGCCGCGCAACAAAGCTCTGATCCGGACCTGATCGTCATGATCGGTCGCTCTAATCTGCGATCCCGCGCCCCCAGCTTGGCGGCCTGCCTTAACCGAGTAGCGTCGGGATCATTTCGCAAGGCACCACGATCGCTGCCGGCAATCCTGCAATCCTGTTTGCGCGGGGGATCCGACGCGATGACTGCGCTCTTCCCGGGGCGGGGAAGCCGCGGCGCATACGTAGCGGCGCAGTTCCGACCGTTGCCGTCGATCTGAAAGGGCAGCGGCAGGTGTCAGATCCCTTCATGACGGGCAGCGAGACCAAGGCGCTGGCGGCTGGAACTGCGGTGCCGTCGCGTGAGATCAGCGCGAGTGCAAGACAATCCGAATCGCATGCAGCTATCGGCGCGATGCAGCCTGGCGAGGGCTCTCGCCATCGGGCTGAGCGACGCCGACAAAGTCCGGCGCATGGACGCACGCTTCGTGGAGTCGGTCTGCGGGTAGGGGCCCTTGCGACCGGTACACGAGCTGCCGCGGAGTTTCTCGGCGCGGTCAGCGATGCGATCGCGTTGTTCCGTCCGTGCGGCCGCGACGATGCCGCTCGCCTTGAACCGTAGGGGCCGCCATGACGCGACAAGGACAGAGATCTCAAATGGAGCCGATTCTCGAGATCGCCGGTCTTGGTGTGGCGTTCGACAATGTCCCGATGCTGCGCGGAATCGATCTCACGCTCGCGCGCGGCGAGTCGCTCGGCATGGTTGGCGAAAGCGGTTGCGGCAAGTCCGTGACATGGCTTGCGGCGCTAGGGCTTTTGACCCGCCGTGCCCGGATAACGGGCAGCGTACGGTTGGCCGGCGAGGAGCTCCTCCATGCTTCGGCCTCTCGCCTCGACAAGGTGCGCGGCGGTCGAATCGCGATGATCTTTCAGGATCCGGCGAGCGCGCTCAACCCGGTACACACGGTAGGTGATCAGATCGTCGAAGCCCTGCGGCTCCATCGCGGCATGGACCGGCACACCGCCTTGGCCGAAGCGCGGCGTCTGCTGGACCAGGTTGGCGTTCCGGACGCGGCGCGCCGGCTGAGAGCCTATCCGCACGAGTTCTCCGGTGGGCAGAGCCAGCGGGTCATGATCGCCATGGCACTTGCGGGGGAGCCTGACGTCTTGATCGCTGATGAGCCCACCACCGCGTTGGATGTCTCCATTCAAGCGCAGATCCTTGACCTTCTGCAGCAGATCCAGCGGGAAACAGGCATGGCGCTGGTCCTGATCTCGCACGATCTTGGCGTCGTCGGCGAGATGTGCGAACGCATCCTGGTCCTTTACGCGGGGCACATCGTCGAGGAGCTGCCCGCCCACCGTCTCTTTGATCAGCCTGTTCATCCCTATACGCGAGGTCTTCTTGCGGCGCTTCCCGACCTGGAGGCACCACGGCGCCGTTTGCCGGCCATTCGTGGTGTTGTTCCAAGCGCGGCCGAGTTGCCGCCAGGCTGCCCGTTCGCTCCCCGCTGTGATCTGCGGATCGAACGCTGTGGTGAATGGGTGACCGAGCTCGCTCCGCTCCGTGGCGAGGCCCGACACAGGGCTGCCTGTTTGCGTGCCGTCGAGGAACCCTCTGCAGGCGAGATCGTGGCGGCATGACGAGGACCACTCCACCACTTCTCCAAGCCAACAAGGTTGTCCGCCACTATCACTTGCGAGAGGGCCTGTTCCAACGGCCAGCGAAGGTATACGCCATCAATGGGCTCTCTCTGGCCTTGGCTCGCGGTGAAACGCTCGGATTAGTTGGCGAATCCGGCTGCGGTAAGTCCACGGCGGGCCGGCTCCTGATCGGCTTGGAACGACCTGACTCTGGCGTGGTCAGCTTCGACGGCGAAGCTTTACCTCCTATTGGCCATGCTCCATGGCGGCGTCTCAGGATGCGAATCCAAATGGTCTTTCAGGATCCGCTGGGCGCGCTTGATCCTCGCTCGACGATCGGTGCGCAGATCGCCGAACCGCTCGACATTCATCAACTCGGCAGCAAATCCGAGCGCGAGGATCGGGTCCATACGCTTCTCGCCGATGTTGGGCTCGGGAGCGACCACATCAAGCGCTTTTCGCATGAGCTGTCAGGCGGCCAGCGACAAAGAGCCGTCTTGGCCCGTGCGCTCGCGACCGATCCAGATCTCCTCGTTTGCGATGAACCCGTATCGGCTCTCGATGTCTCCATTCAGGCGCAAGTCATCAACCTCTTACATGACCTTCAGGAGCGTCGCCGCATGGCGATGATCTTTATCAGCCATGATCTGCGCGTGGTCCGGCAGATCTGCGACCGTATTGCCGTCATGTATCTCGGTGCCATCGTCGAAGAAGGCTTGTCCGACGCGGTTCTGCTGGATCCTTTGCACCCCTATGCACGAGCACTCGTTTCCGCGGTGCCGACGCCCGGACGCCATCGCGAACGCACGATCCTTCAGGGAGATCCGCCCAATCCAGCTGCGCGGCCGAGCGGCTGCGCATTCCATCCCCGCTGTCCTGCCGCCCGCCCGGTTTGTGCGCGGTTCGCGCCAGAGCTGAGATCCGTTGTCCCTGACGGGCGCCGCGTCGCCTGCCATCTCGTCGGCGATGGTGCCGAGCGCGGAGGCGAAGGGTGATGGCTCGCTTCGTCGCGGTCCGCTTGGTACGCGCGGTGCTCACCATCACGATCGTGGTCACATTCGCGTTCGTGGTGCTGCGTGCCTCTGGCGATCCCGCCCGGGCGCTTTTATCGCCCGAGACCCCCGCCGCGGCGGTCGAGGCGTTCCGGAAATCATGGGGCCTCGATGCGCCGCTCTGGGTCCAATACGTCAGATATCTGGGTGCCGTCGCCCACGGAGATCTCGGCCAATCCATGCGTGACGGACGGGCCGCCATCAGGGTCGTTGCCGAGCGCATTCCCGTCACGCTGATGCTGACGATGCCTGCTCTCATCCTGAATCTTTGCATCGGCATCCCCGCCGGCATCTACGCCGCCCTGAAACGCGATAGCCTGGCGGACCGGCTGGTGATGACGGTGGCGGTTCTTGGGTTCACCGTGCCGTCTTTCGTGCTCGGCCTCGTTCTCGTCCTGGTCTTCGCCGTCGAGCTCCCCTGGTTTCCTTCGGGTGGTGCGGGCAGTTGGCCCCAAATGGTGCTGCCGGTCGTTACGCTCGGGCTTTCTGGTGCTGCCGTTCTGGCTCGTTTCACCCGCAGCGCCATGCTCGAGGTGCTTGGGCAGCCCTATATCCGGACCGGCAGCGCGAAGGGGGTGCCATGGCGGAGCGTCGTGACGGGGCACGCCTTGCCGAACGCCGCCATAGCGTTGTTGACCATCATAGGTTTCATGGTTGGTAACCTTGTCGCAGGAACCGTGCTCGTCGAAAGCGTCTTTTCATGGCCAGGCATTGGCAGCCTGCTCATCGTGTCGGTCGCAAGCCGGGATCTGGCCGTCGTTCAGTGCATCATGCTCCTCGTGGCGGCCGCCATGATTACCACCAATGTCACTGTCGATTTGCTCTATGGCGTCCTCGATCCGCGCCTGCGCGAATCACGCTCGGCCGGAGGCGCATAATTGTCCCACGTTTCTGCAGAACGGGTCTTGCCCTCGTCGAGGACGGGCAAGCGGTGGCGCAATCGCGCGATCGTAGCGGCACTCGTCTGGCTCGCCCTCATGCTCGCCATCGTGCTCTTGGCTGATCGGATCACCCCTCATGATTATTCAACCCTCGACCTTCGTCATCGTCTCGCTCCATCTCTCGGATTCGGCGGGAGCCTCGCGCATCCTTTCGGTTCGGATGAGCTCGGCCGCGACGTGCTGGCGCGTCTCGTCATGTCGATCCGCGTCAGCCTTCTCATCGCCTTCGGAGCTACGCTGATCGGGGCCGCTCTCGGGACCACGCTTGGCGTGCTCGCTGCTCATTTCCGCGGCTACGTCGAACAGGTGATCCTCGCATGCGTCGATTTCCAGGCAAGCATGCCATTTCTCGTTCTGGCGCTTGCCGTTCTCGCGTTTTTCGGAAATTCTCTGTTCCTCTTCGTGGCGCTCGTCGGCCTGCACGGCTGGGAACGCTACGCCCGCATCACGCGCGCGCTCGCGATAAGCTCGAATGCGCAAGTCTATGTGATCGCGGTGCGCCAGCTTGGCGCTGGACCATGGCGCGTCTATTTGCGACATGTCCTGCCGAACATCGCGTCGACCCTGATAGTGACCATGACGATCGCCTTTCCGGACATCATCCTGCTCGAAAGCGGTCTCAGCTTTCTTGGGCTTGGCGTCCAGCCGCCGCTTACGTCCCTCGGCAACATGGTCGGCTACGGTCGTGACTATCTGGCGCGAGCGCCCTGGATACTTGTCCTTCCCTCGCTGGTCATTTCGCTCACGACATTATCGATGTCGCTCGTCGGAGATTGGCTGCGCGACCGGATCGACAAAACGTTGGCTTGAGGTCTGCGCGGCCATGCCAATCAGCCCGCGGCAAAGCGAGCGATCGTCCGCGTCAGTGCGGCAACGACAAGGTCGCCTGTGATCCCATTCGGAGCTGCCTCACGCTAGCCTTACGCTGGACGGAAGCGGCCGGCCAGAGAAAGGGCTGGTGCTCTTGCCTGGGCACACGAACGAAGTCGATCGCGCGGCCAATGCTAAGTGGTCGTCTGAGCGATGATTGGCTCTCTCTCCCGCTCACTTCGACGTTTCACTGCTATGAGCCCAGCAGGGAACTCAGCGCCGGTCCTCTATCCAATCGAGGCATGGCGCAAACACGATCTTGTTCGAGCTGACCGATCGTTCCGCCGTGATGGCGAGCGCGCCGCGAAGCTAGACGCGACTTTGGCCGCAAATACATCGTGGTGCAGTCGCCCGCCAGAAATCTCTGAACGGTGTTGCGTTACAAGAAAGATTTGAGAATGCGCCGTCAGTCACGCCATTGCTAAACGTGATCGATATCGCGGGCAAAAGACGATTTGCTGGATCATCTTGCTGCGGCCGGATCCTGATTGGTACAACGGTGAGAGTTCGATCGCGGTTTGAATCCAGTCCATCATCAAATCGGAGAGATCCCATCGCATTATTTGATTTCTGTCACTGGATGTTTGCGCCCCGACGCTACTGCCTCGCCCGCATAAGTTCTGACCCGGAGGATAGAGGCAATGACATTCCTGAAGATGAGCTCGGAGTTCTTTCGAACGATCAAGAGAGTTTTACTGATATCAGCGACAGGCTTGATTGCATCGGGTGCGGCGAAAGCTGCGGACCTTCCCGTCAAAGCCAAGGGAATCGAATATGTGAGGGCTTGCGCGCTGTATGGCGCCGGCTTCTATTACGTCCCTGGCACGGACACTTGCATCAAGTTGGGCGGTTATCTACGCGTCGACTTGATCGCGAACAGTAACAGCGATTTTGATCCGGCTGCCAATGGCGTGGCAGGGGCGCGGAACCGCTTGAGCAACTCCTACACTTGGCGCTCTCGTGAAAGCTTGGGTATCGATACGCGCACTGCAACCGAGTATGGCGTGGTCCGCACTTTCTTCCAAGCCGCATTCAGCTGGACTTCGGGTGGCTATGCTGGTGCAGGTGCAGGCGATGCCGGCGGTGCAACGACCTATACGGCAGCTGTGGCCGGAGGACAGGGCACTGGCGCGATCGCACAAGGATCGCTCGGTGTCTATTCGGCGTTCATCCAGTTCGCTGGCTTTACCCTGGGTAAGGCCGTCTCTCAATTTTCCGCACCTTGGACCAATTATCCGGCGAACGAGTTTGATGATCTACCCGGCGGCGGCGGCTGGGTGACCGGCGTAAACCAGCTGACCTATACCGCTGATTTCGGCCAAGGAATTACGGCTTCCTTTTCCGCTCAGGATCAAGTTGCCTATGGCACCACCAACATCTGGAACATAAGCGGTGCGACGGCCGCCGGTCTTGCCACAGGAGCGTATGGCGTCAATGACATCGGCGGTTCGCGCTCGCCCGATCTCATCGCGATGACTCGCGTGGATCAGAGCTGGGGTCTGTTCCAGGCCTCACTTGCTGCACATGATAACCATGCGGCTCATTATGGCATCGACGAGACGAGCGGCCATCCAGGCGACAAGTGGGGCTGGGCTGCTCAGTTGGCCTTGTCTCTCAAGAACATTCCGACTGGGGTCGGCGACACCATCAATTTGTCCGGCGCCTACACGACTGGTGCGACCCGCTACAATTTCAACGATCTGATGGCGACGACTTACGCGATGTATGGCGGTAGCGCCCTGACGGGCGCCTACCAGAGCGTCGGCTTGGCCGGCCTATCCGACTCCGTGTTCGTTGCGGGCGCCGGCCAAGAGTTGACAACGACCTACGGATTCCATGGCGGTTACACGCATAACTGGGGTCCACGCTGGAATACGGGTTTCTACGGCGGGTGGGCCGCCGTTCGGTATTCGAGAACCGCCAAAGGGTATATTTGCGGCGCTTTCGTCGCGAACCTGTCGTTCTCGAGCGGCGTTTCCGGCTGCAATCCCGACTTCAACTATGGGGTTGTTGGCGTCGTCACGCGCTGGACGCCACTCAAGAACCTGACTTTTACCGTTGACCTGGCCTACACCATGCTTGACCAAAAATACGCGAGCGGGAGCACGGTTACGTTGCCAACCCAGTCGGCGATCGCCAAACCGGCTGCTGTCTACGAGCTGAAAGACCAGAGTACGCTGACCCTGCTCCTCCGAGCTCAGCGCAACTGGTGAGGGTCGAAGCCGGCGAAAGAAGATGCTAAGCCGGCTCCATGAATCCAGGTCAACCTCCCAAGGAGGCCTCCGACGTGCCCGTCGGGGGCCTTTTTCGTTCTGGGTTCGACACGCGGTTATTGAAGCTGATGGCCTGGGCGACCTCTCGAGCGTGATACGCGGTCCGAATGAAGGATTGAACAGACAAGCCGGCAAAAGCTTCTTGTCAGGCATCGAAGGCGGCGCAGTGATAATCGGCTGCACCTTGCGCCGATAGCCTATGCTCTCTAATGCCGAGTGGCCGTGCCGCACATCAAGGCGGCAAGCCTCGTTCAAGGCGACGTGGCTCATCAACGTGCGAACGCATTTTCCTCATTGGTCTGCTCCAGTCGGCGCTGAGCCAGGGTATCTCCAGGCGAACGATCTCTCTAAGTCGTCGCCATCGACAAGCGCGGCCCTTCCGGGGATTAGCGCGAGAATACGGTGCAAATCAAGAGTAGCTGATATCGTGTCGGCCTTCCGACGTCGTCGGAGCCGCGACAGGTCCGATTTTGAGCGAACCTCCTTCATCAATCCCTCTCGCTTGGCACAAACCTTGAACAGGGAAGACGCGCGAGAAGGATCGCAGCCATGGCCGCATGACAATCATTCTTCAGTTCGCCGTATGGTCCAGTTGGCAAATCGAAGATGCCAGCCACTGCGTGCATATTCCTGGCGCTCAGAGCTGCGCTGAAAAGATCGAAGGCGCTGGTGGGCCCGGGTAGGTCCAAGCCGATTGCGCGATCAGCTTCTGTGACGCGTGCGTGCACCAAGGCTGCGCGTCAGTTCGCATCACAAAGAGGCCTCCCGACTTCAGGCGGCACGAGATGTCTTGTGGGAAAACGCCGTCCCTCGTTTGGCGACACAAGCAGGGCAGCTCAAGTTCCATGTACAAGTTGATCAAAACAAAGCTGGTCTCGGCTTTTCGGCACCATCTGACGAGAGGTGCGGCCGCCGATCAATTCACCAAAGAGCTCGCTGAAACAGCGAAACTCGCCTTACCCATGGTGCTGACGCAGGTCGGGCAGATCGCGATGATGACGACTGATATCGCTTTCATCGGACGCATCAGCGCTGAGGCGCTGGCCGCAGCGGCGCTTGCGAGCCGGTTCTATTTCATCAGCATCACGCTCGGCGCGGGCCTGATGTCAGCCATAGCGCCTTTGGCGGCGCAGGCATTTGGGGCCAATAATCCGGGTATGGTGCGGCGCGCGCTGCGCATGGGCCTATGGATTGCGCTGATCCTTTCCGTTCCGATCATGGCGAGCGCGCTGCAAGGTGAGCGAATACTGCTTGCTCTTGATCAGGACCCGGGCGTGGCGCGGCTCGCCCAGCAGTATTTGTCCGGATTGGTGTGGGGCGCAGCGCCCACGCTGTGGTTTCTGGCCATCCGCGGTTTCATGGGCTCGGTCAATCGGCCGCAGCCGGTCTTCTGGATTACGATGGCAGCCATCCCGCTCAACGCACTGCTGGTTTATACGCTCACCTACGGAAATTTCGGACTGCCCCGGCTCGGGATATTCGGGGCAGGTCTTTCGACCGCGCTGGTGAACTGCGGCACGTTTCTGGCAAGTGCCTATTTCGCTACACAGCGTCAGCCGTTTCGTGACTACCACGTTTTTGCGCATCTGTGGCGCTTCGATTGGCCCGTCCTGCGGCAGCTGATCGCGATCGGAGCCCCGATCTCAATCGCCTCCTTGATCGAGTCGGGGCTATTCTGGGCCGCATCGCTTCTGGCAGGCGTGATCAGCACGAACGCGCTCGCCGCTCATCAGATCGCGGTTCAGGTCGCCGCGATCCTGTACATGATCTATTTCGGCGTCGGTATGGCAGCGGCGGTGCGCGTTGGCCAAGCGGTCGGCCGCAACGACCGCGCCGCCATTAATCGGGCAAATCTGGCGGCGATGCTGCTCGGTATCGCCATCGCGGCGACGCTGACGCTTGCGGTGATCGCCGCCCGTTTCAAGATCGCCGCGCTGTTTCTCATTGGATCGGCCGATGATGCCAATGCGACGATCAGCCTTACCGCAAGGCTTCTCCTGGTCGGCGCAACCCTCTTTGTCACCGATGCCCTGCAGTGCGTTGCGACAGGGGGCCTGCGCGGACTTAAGGACACGCGAATGCCACTTCTGTTCGCCGCCATAGCTTGGTGGCTGATCGGCCTTCCGCTTAGCTACCTGCTTGGTTTGAAGATCGGTCTTGGCGCCGTTGGCATCTGGATTGGGTTGTCGAGCGGGACGACCCTCTATGCGGCGTTGCTGGTACTGCGGTTTCAGTACCTGACCACGCGCTCTTACTGTCACGGTTGAGCGGCTGGCGAACTTTTACCGCTGCATAGAAATCGCAGCGCAACGGGCCGTCAACGACGTGCACGTTCCAGGAGATCCGTGCCTGACGCAAACAACGCAAATTTCGATCGATGAATCAAAAAATACGATGATCAAATTGGCTAGCCTGTTTAAGGGCGAGTAGCGTCGGCATGCTTTATTCATAATTCGCGAGCTTTCAGCCTCGTCCTTCTGCTTTGAAGTGCATGCCATGGGGCTTAAGCGGACGGTGGCACGACCAGGCCGCGGTGCGATCATGCTTACTCAGGGCCAACCGGATTTCGATAGATGTGCGAACCTTGGAATCTGCGAACTCCAGGACGGGCTCACGAGATACAGCTGAATGTCATAGTCGATCAGACGTCGATCAGCCCGGCCAGCATTGCCCGATGAGAGTTGCTCGCGCTCACCGCGATCACGGTCGTTTTGTAGCCGGCCCATGTGGTTCGCCGGTTCAGGGAGAATGCCTCGATCTGGCGCGAAACCCCGACTACTGCCCGCTATATCCCAGCTAGCAAGGCTTGCATCATGTCCGAGCGTTCGGCCCGAAATCGGGTCCTCATCGTGCTGTTTGATGGGCTTAGGCCCGATCTCGTCAATTCATCATTGACACCGAATCTTGTAAGGCTTCAGCGCCGGGGCGCGACGCTTGCGCGGCAGCGCACGGTCTATCCCAGCGAGACACGAATCGCCCTGACAAGCCTCGTCACGGGAACGACGCCAGAACGACACGGCATCGTCGGGAACGAGTATTTCGACCGACTATCCCCGACGCCACGGCATGTCGATACGAGTGAAGCGCACACGATCGAGGATATTGATGAGGCGAGCGGTGGCCATTTGCTCGGCGTGCCGTCACTCGGCGAGATTCTTCAGGCGAGCGGCAGGACTTTGACAGTTCTCGCGTCGAACTCGGCCGGTGCAACCCGCCTGCTGAACCATAAGGCGCGAAAGCTTGGCCAAGTGACGCTCTCGGGCCACTTCCCTCGGGTCGCGACCTCGACCGAGATGCTCGAGCGGGTCGAGGCCCTGCTCGGACCCACGCCTACGCCGCCCCCGTCGGGCACACCGGATCTGCACGCTCAAGCCTTTCTGACCTCCGCTTTCCTGGACGTGATCTGGCCCCAAATTCGCCCTGACGTCGCGATCCTCTCCTTCGGCGAGCCAGATATTTCGTCGCACGATCACGGGGTCGGCGCGCCGAAGACGCTGGAGGCGATCGGCTTTGTCGACCGGCAGTTCGGTCGAGTGCTGGATTGGTGGGAGAGCGAAGGCGAATCCGAAGGGGTGCATCTGATCGCCATGTCCGATCATGGCCACGTGACGGTGCACGCGCGGGCCGATCTCATCGAGACACTCGAGGCGGCCGGGCTGCGCTGTGGCCCAGCGACCGGGCCAGGGATCGACGCTATCGTCATACCAGGGCAAGTCGGAGCAATTTACCTGGCCGAGCCTACAGACCTTCTCATCCGCCAGGTCGTAGCAGCGATGATCAGGCGGCCCTGGTGTGGACCGATTTTCACAGCCGGTCGCGGCGAGCTCGACGGCATCGCACCAGGCAGCTTCGCCCGCCGGCTTGTCTTCGCCGATCATGCTCGTTCGGCGGACATCCTGTTTTCGTTCCGGGCCGACGACGGTCTAGATGCATTTGGTCTTTGTGGCCGCAGCTGGAGCGCAAGCTGGCCGATTGGCGTCGGTGTTCATGGCGGATTGCACGCCAAGGAGATGTCGTCGCTCGGCATCTTGGCGGGACCGCTGATCAAGCACGGCTTCGCCTCGCAAATCCCCTCGAGTATTTGCGACCTTGCACCGACCGTGCTACGTCTGCTTGGCATCTCTCCGCCATCTTCCATGACGGGTCGTGCCCTTGCCGAGGTTTTTAGCGAAGTCGGAAGGGAGGTGCCTGGAATGACCGAGGTGGTCCACGAAACACGCGAAGGCGCATACCGGCAGCGCCTCCGTCGCGTGCGGGTCGGTGCGGCCGTGTATCTCGATGCTTCCGATGTTCTATGACGAGCTGCCTCCACATGAGCAAAAGATTGAGCGTCGACCCCCTAACGGATCAAGGATTGAGCGAGGTATTCGGTCCGCGGTCCTCACGGCTCCTGTCTGGTCGGACGGTTATCGCTAGCCGGTCTTGATTCCAGACGGCGACGATCGGAACGGCTAAGGACATCTCCCGAATGACGAACGTGCGTTTCGGCGCCTTTCGCTCGGGCTGGACTACAGCTGTTCGCGGTGCCACTTCCAACCCGGGCAAGAGTATCGCAGGCTCGCGCGCATGGTTCCTTGCACCCCGTCAGCAGATCCGGGTCGATCTACGGGCGCCCGGTGGCCTTGCTCTTCCATGAGAGCGCTCCAACTCCGCCGAATAGAGGCCGATTTTACCACGTTCCATTGCAGAGTCCCTCTAGCGCTGCGACCAAGAGCTGATTGTCTTCGGCAGTACGGCTTGCGATACGCAAGAACCGTTTGCCATTTTGTAGGGTTTTGCCGCCGTTGTGCCGGATCAATATGCGTCTATCCTTCAGAAGTTTCGACGCAATCACATCCCCGTCCGGCCAACGAGAGGGCAGTTCGCAGAAGACGAAATTTGCGTCGGGCTTGAGAACTCTCATCCCGTCGATGCCGAGCAAATCTTTGTATAGTCTGTCCCTATCGCTGCGCACCCTCGCCCAAGACTCATTTGCTTCGTGGTCAAGGTGCGGAAGCTTGCTCAGAAAGAACTCGGCACACGTATTGACGTTCCAAGGGGGGAGAGCCGCTCTCATTTGGTTGATCAGTTCTCTATTCGCCGATGCCGCGTATCCGATGCGCAAACCGCACGTTCCGTAAATCTTGCCCAGGCTTTTCAGAATGATGACGTTGGGAAATTCGAAGAGATGATTTTCAAGACTCGCGCTGCGTCCCGCCTCGCTGAATTCGATGAATGACTCGTCGAGTAGCAGGAGTTGTTGTCGATCTCGGAGCTCCGAAGCGAGACACAGCAGATCCTCGCATCGAACCATTCGCGAGGTAGGATTGTTCGGCGATATCGCCACCACACCGCTCACTCTATTCGCTCGCGCGAAAGCCGCGTAATGGTGCACGTCGAGTTCGAAATCGGGCGGCGGAAGAATAAAGCGGTACAAGCGTCCCGGCAGGGCAATCGTTTCATAGGGATTGAAGGATGGGACCGGGACCGCGATCTTCAGGCCCATTCGACCGAGGAGGATGGGGAGCAGCTCAGCCACGCCATTGCAAACGGCGAGATTGCTCGCCGGGATTTTCACGACCTCGGCAACGAGCTCGACCATCTGCGCGTGAGGGGAGGGATAGCAGGCAATCAGCCTCGGTAAAGCGTCTTTGAGTTCGTCAAGGAACGACCGCGGCGGAAAGTAGGGATTGACCAGAAGGACGAAGTCTTTGATGTCATGCTTCCAATAGCCGCCTGGGAAGCGATTGACGAGGTCAGAGTCGTCGAAGGACTTGGGATTCACGTTGACCTGGGCGGTGCTCGTCATGGGACCTGTCGTTGTCAATAGATAAGCGCTTCATTACGCGCCGCCCCGATCTTGAAGGACCGGCTATCCGGCGCCTGCTCCTGCCTAGTAAGCACCTGCTCCGGTCGGTGCCGCTGGCCGCTAGAGTCGGTGGTCTCCTGCTCACCGCTCGCGGCTATTCGAAGTAACGACTGGCTAAAGCTGCCGAGGATGCGATGGCGAAGACGCTGATCGTCGCGTACGCTGCCGCATTCGGCGATGGGACGCGAATGGATGCCACATGAGCGACGGCCAGAAGCAAGAAGCAGGTGTTGACGACACCGGAAAATGCTTCGGCGGGAATGAGAGGCTGGACAAGGAATAAGAGCGCAAGCAGCGGCACATCGTAAGACAAGGGGACCCCCAGGAAGCGCCCATCGGACGACCTGCCGAAATTGGCAAAGTAGCTCAGCCTGACTGCCCCCGCTACCAGTAACGCTGTCGCGGTCGCAAGGGCAAGAAGCGAGAGCTGGCTGAGTTGTATCACGATGACCGCGGGCAAAACGGCCCCATAGACAATGTCTGCGAACCCGTCGAGGCTCTTTCCCATGTTCGCAACGTCCGGGTCGCGATCTTTCGTGCGACCTGCAACGATCCCGTCCAGGTGATCCGACAGAACGGCCCAGAGCGCTGCGGCTACGGACAGCTCGAGGCGCCCGGAAAGAGCGAGAAACATACTCGCGGAAGAAAAAAGAAGACCGACCGTCGTGATGATGTTCGCTGGATCCCAAAGATATTTGAGCATCGGACTTTCACCTTCTACCGGGCAAGCCTCGGCCGTTCGCTCTTCCGAAAATACGCTCTGCAACCTGCAGATCCTCGGTCGTGTCGATCTCATACCACCTGAGGCCATCGCATCGCACCGCCGCAAGCTGCAGGCCCCGCCGTTCGACGAGATAAGAAAGAAGCTCCTCTGTGTAGGCCTGGGTCGCGCCGGACCCGATGATCTCGTCCAAAGCCGGAACGATCGTCGCCTTGAGGGTCGGCCCTGAAAGCCGGAACAGATTCATCGTTTTGAAAAGGCTTGGCCCATTCCCGACCAAGTTTTCGCCGGTTTGCTTCATTCGGAACTCCGAGATGAAGCCGCAATCCGACAACAGAACCGCCGACCCTTCCATCGATTGATCGAAGGGAGCGATTGCAGCCACGTCGGGCGCTTGGCTGATGATCAGATAGCGCAGCGCATCCTCCTCGAAGAAGACGTCGCCCTCCAGGAGAAAGCAGTCTCCGGAGAGCAGCGCCTCGCGCGCCAGCCAAACGGAGTAGGCGCTGCCGGTGCGGTCAAAGACCGGCGATTCGACATAATCGATCTCGATCGCACCGAAGCGTCGACCGCACGCGTATTGAATAGCGTCCTTGCGATAACCGACGACGATCGTCACCTCTTTGACCCCGATGGCCTCCAAGTTGCGCAAGGCATTGTGGAGGATGGAGGTGCCGTTGACCTCGACCAGCGGCTTCGGCCGCAAATCCGTCAGCGGTCGCAGGCGAGAGCCGACACCGGCGGCGAGAATAATGGCCTTTGCCGGAGCGCTACTCGCCAATTGAGGTCGCTTATCGTCGATAGACATCGCGTCTTGGTTCCAAGGAGTCGAGCAGGTAGACAAGCCTCGCGTCTCTTCGATCCGTAAGCTCGAGGCGCTGGCTAGGCGGCCAGACGTCGGAGCTCTCGAGCTCTTCGTTTGTCGTGGAATCACGTTTCAAGAGGCTCGCCTCGCGAAGATCCGATCATGACGCGCATACAAGAGCGCGTCTGCGTCTATCGAACAGGTCGCGCAAGGCTGATGAGTGAGGTTGGCACATCAAATGTGAAGCTAATGGTCGATGTCGTCGGGTTGCAGATATCGGGCTTCCGCAGTCGCGAGTTCGTTGTACTCGAGTAGGTCGAACAGCTCGTCGAGCGGCGCGATATTGGGCTCAATGCTTGCAGTGGTCTCCTCGGCGAAGATGCGACCGCAGACTTGACGCATTGCGGATACTGCAGCTCGCAGGGAGTGGTTAGCCCAGATCACCGTCGAAATGCGGTCTTTGCGATAGGCAGAGATAGGCGTCCGATAGTACTTCGTTGGAACGATCACCACCGGCAGCCTGTTCTGCCAGGCGCACGCGAACGCATGGATCTCGTCTGCGGCGCTCCGTCGCGAGTGAATGAGGATCGCGTCCGCACCCGCATCGGCGTAAGCGTGAGCGCGCGAAATTGCTTCGTCCATCCCGTGCCCGGCGATCAACGCCTCGATGCGCGCCACCAGAACGAGGTCATCGGCAACGGTGTCCTTCACGGCGCGCAAGCGGCCCGCGAATTCGCGGGTGTCGGCGAGGGGATGTCGATCGCCAACGAACGAGTTCATCTTCGGAAAGCAGCTGTCTTCCAGCGCTAATCCGGCGGCGCCGCGCTGACGGAGCTTGCGCGCGAGCAGGCGAGCGTTATTGAAGTTGCCGAAGCCGCCGTCCCCATCGACCAGGACCGGCAGCCGGCTCGAATCCACGATCCGCTCGACGCTACCGACAAGTTGGCTCCAGGATGCTTCGTTGGCGTCGCGGTAACCCAGAGAGGAAGCTATCGACAGGCCCGATGCCCAGAGGCCCTTGAAACCTGCGCGCTTGGCGATCGCGGCGGAGAGGCCATCATGCGCTTCCATCAGGAAGGAAAGTTCGCTGTTGCAGCAGACCTCCGCGCGCATCAGTTCGACGTATGAGGAACCGATGGATTGAATGGAGGCCTTGGCAAGGACATTTGGTGACGGGTCTTGCATGCCGATTCCTTGTGGTCTGACCGGCCGACGTTCATCAGGGAATGGTGACATGTCTCTGTCATTTCGATCAATCACGCGAGCTGGCAGTTGACTCCGAGCTCAAATTGCTTGGGCTCGCTGTCAATGCACGGTAACTCTGACCAAGCCTGGACAATTATTAGATCGATCGTTTACGGTCGGGCGCCTTGCAATTTGTCCCTGCGGTGTGCGGCTTGCGCGAGCGCCAGGGGACGGTTTATCGCGCCCCCCGTCCATCGGATTGTCAAGCGGTCCAAACGAGGGCGGAGCCAAGCGCCCATTTGAGGGGATTGGCGAGGCCCAGTTCGCCAGCGTGTGCTCTAAACGCAGCAGCGACAGCATGATCGTCGGCTGCGGCCTTCCCCCGCCGCAGTTCCCGCATCCTCGAGCACCGCCCAATGAATGGGCGGATCTGAGGGCCGAGATTCTCTGATGTGTCGGCTGCGCGACGTGCTGTCGGAGCCCTGACACCCGATCAAGCAGAGCTGTTAAGAAACAAGCCATCCCGATTGGCACAGACCTTGATTGAAGCTGTCCAGCAACAGCGCCTGTACAAGGAGCGGAAGCGGTGGCTCTCAAGATCACCGGTCCGCAATGTCTTGTATCGTGCGGGCACGAATTGGACCGTTCCAAGCACGCGACGCATGGCAACTGGGGAGCCCGTGTGGCTTTGTCGGCGTGATCGATTACTGGATTATGGTTCGCGCCGACATCGCGGCGAGGTCGCGCTGCGGCGCTACGCCTGTGCCTGGCCCTGCACCTGCCGGCGCGTATATACGCGGCGGCGCCGAATTCAAGCGCCTCGAAGCCGAGGTTCGTCGGGTAGAGCGTGACTGCCCGTCAGGGGTTGATTGGGGCAAGATCGGTATGCGATCGCTGGATATCCTGTCGAGCCAGTCAAAGGACATTCTGGTCGCCTGCTGGGCGACCTATGGTTTGTTCAGGGTCGAGGGATATGTAGGTCTTGCCGTCGGCCTTACCCTTTTGCAGGAGATGGTGGACGTATATTGGGAGGGGCTATTTCCGCCAATCAAGCAGGAGCATGCCCGGATCGGAGCGCTCGATTGGCTCGTTGCTCGCCTTGCGCCGGCGGTGGCCGAAACTGCGCCCACTGAAGCCGACGCTGCGGCAGTGGTCGTTGCCTATGATGCGCTTTATGATCTCGTTCGCCAGCTCAGCGGGAAGCTGGTCGACAAGCAGCGCACTTTGGAGGTTTTGCTCCGCACACTGCAACCGTACTACGAACAAGCCACGTGCTCGCTGGCGACAGCGACCGAGCATGCGGCTGAAGCGGTCCTAGCTGCTCAGCGGGGACGAAGCATATTGGCGGACCCCACATCAACTGCCTGAGGGTGCGCACCCAGCAGCACCGATTTGGCGCGATCGCCTTGCGCCGACGGCGATTGCGCTATCATTTTGGACCTCTTGTCCCTCGTTGATCGAACACGGGCGAGTCTCGAGCGCTAACTGGGCCCTCCACGGTTGGACGCGGCTGGTGGACTGAAGACATCGGCGTCCCCTCATTCCATTGTCCTGTGGGGTCTCACTTCGTTGTATTCGACCTTTTTTGCAGGCGCCACGAGATCCGTGAGCGCCCCACAGGGACAGTGCGTCAGGGCTATCTTGGCCTGCTGCGCCGGGCACCTAAAACAAGGTGTGATGGGTATCTGGAGCGGACGCGCGTCCATTCAATCGCAAAAGTAGATTATTCCATCGGGTAAGTACATCAAACATTAGTTGGTAGTGCAAGCGCAACCAGAAATTGTCGCAAATCTTGGCTCTCTGTGGTGCATTCAAACATGCGGGGAAGTCGTGCGATGTCGGGTGCAGAGTGGAGATCAGAGAGCGCATATGACAATGTCAGGAAAGCAGAACCGGCCGACATAGCCTGGGAGTGGCTGCGCCGCGATCGCGAGTATCAAAATGCCTTCAGAAGCCTGCAAGGCAGCAAACGGTCGGATGCGACGGATCCCTTCCGTCGGAAGTGGGGGCTGACGTTTCGCAGCTGATCCGAACGAGATGTTCGACAAACAGGCGGTTTTCTGGTCGCCTGAGGCGCTGCCGACCGTGCTGACCGTTTGCATGGCCAACGGGCCGACTGCATCGAATCCGTACGAGCTTGATTTCGCCGGCCTGAGAGGCACTGTGCTTCGTGAAGCTCCCGATGGATGGCATGCCATTGTGCCGCTCGGAGGAGCGAAGCATCGGCTTTGGATGAGAGAACTTCCACGGCGCGGATCATTGGTCGCCGTTAAATTGTCGTTCGACCGGAATTTCGACGTTCGTTTGCAGGCTGCACATCGATTTTGGATGGCTCTCGAACAGCGTCCCATTGGCCGGCCGCCTCTTGCTCCTTCGATCGGGGCCCAGCACCGGCACATCCTCGCTTTGCGTGCGACAGATGGGTGGCTGGAAGGCAACAGCTATCGCAATATCGCTCAGGGTCTCTTTGGTAAGTCACGCATCCCCGATCGAGGCTGGAAGACGCACGATCTGCGCAGCCGGACCATTCGTCTGGTTCACCAGGGACTGAGACTTATTCGCGGCGGCTACCGTGACCTACTGCGCAACAAGGACAAGAACAGTGACGACACGACCTGAGCTTGCGCTATGAGCCGCATGTCGTGCTCCCAAGCAAGCGGTCCACTGGCATGCGATTATGTCTCCTCGTAAAACTTCTATGCGAATACCGCGACGGAGCGCCTCGATCCAAGTAAATGCTTGCAGTGAATGATCTGGAGATCGCGATGCACAAAGCCTTGAGGCTGAACATGATCTGGCTGCTGACGACGTGCTATCTTTGTCGTGATGGCGCTCGTCACACGAGGCGAAGCAGGGGCGCATTGCTGTCCCGGACCAAGAGGATCGAAACTGCGGACCGTCTGACCTAGTCGTTCCGATCGGCACGCACTGGACGTCGACTTTGCAACCAGTTCTGCTGGCGTCGACGCTCTGGACGAGCTGGCTCCATGAAGCTTCATTGGCATCGCGATAGCCGAGCGAGCTGGCAATCGACAGGGCAGAGGCCCAGAGCCCCTTGAATCCTGAGCGTTGGGCGATTGTAGCGGACAGGCCATCATTGGGGTTCGATCAGAAAACGAGAGCTCATCATTCGAGCAGACCTGGGCGAGAAGCATTTCGATAGGCGACGGGTGTGCGCATCAACGACCTGCGACAGGCCCAACGGCGTGTGGTTGATACTGCATGCCTAGATCCTGCAAGCCGATCCTCGATTGGCGCCAACATCACCCTACATATCTTTTTGGGGGAATGCCGACCAATGACCAGCATTGGTAGTTTTTTGAGGCGCGCAGATTTGCTTAATTGCGTAGGAGTGGCGCCGAACGCAAAGCTTTCGCTATCGGTTGATTGGTGAGGCTGCAAAGAAGGGCCTTGCTTGCAAATGGATGACCTGGGTTCGCGAGCCCGATCCTGCAGCTCCCAGGAGAATTCTCCCACTTCTTGCGGGGAGGAGTGCTTGGTGAATGGGTGATATCCGGCTCATTAGAGATGGACGCAATATCGACAGCCACGATTGTCGTAATGCTGATGTCGTCTTTCCGACACATGTCGCAAGCCCATCAACAGGGCTGCAGTGGGATGGCGGCCTCGCGCGAATGTCGCGGCAATCGCCGAAGAATGTGTCCTGCCTCGCCGATGTTTGCTGGCGCCACTGAGTGGCATTGCATTTGCTGACGCCTCTCCTGTTCTGTCGAGTCCAGGAGAAAATCATGGCGGATGTGCAAGAGGTTGTGCTGTCGGAACGGGAAAAACAGTGTTTGCGATGGATCGAGCAGGGAAAGTCATCATGGGAAATCGGAGTCATCCTGAACGTGAGCGAAAACACCGTCAACTTCCATGTCAAGAATGCGATGCGAAAGTTGGAAACGACCAGCCGGACGCAGTGCGTTGTCAAGGCGCGGCGCTTGGGTCTTATTTAAGGTAACGGCCGCAGTTGCGTTGCCGCTCATGTAGAGCCAGCGATCTAAGGGGTGACTGTGGGTTGCTCCGGCGGAATGCGAGGCGGATTACGCGTCGCAGCTGTAGAGCTATAGACGCTGTTACTACTAACAGAACCTGCTTCGATTTCGTCGCCGATCGTCATGGGGCGCCGTGGACCACTAGGCGAGGCGCGCTCGCGCCATTCAAATGGTGCCGATCAGGACGGTGACCTCGCTACAGTACGCCAGCGGCAAGGCCCATTGCGCCTCGCCAGCTACGGCGGCACGCACTGCTGGCGCTCATCAGCTCCGTGAAGCCAAGCGCCGTCTTGCCTTGATCCGGCATCTCGTTGCCTCATCCGCCACGAGCGCCTTAAAGTCCTGGTTGGATGCAGCAATCCGGCCATTTTGCTCGACTGTCAGCTTCCGGAAAGCTGGACCTGCCATCGTCCGTAATGGAGGTATGTGGGGCTGATCTGCGACTGCATCGCACGCAACCATCGTCATAGGGAGTTACGAGATGGTTCGGATCCATGACGCGCTCGACACCGCAACGTTTGATTCCAGCAGCACATCAGGCGCGAGCCAGCAAGATGAACCCTTAGGCCAAGCGGCCTTTGACCTGCACATGCACGACATGCCGTTGGAGCAGGAGCAGCAAGGAGGTGCAGGTCCTTCCGATGCTTTTGCTTCGGCCGACTCAGAGGACCCCTTCGATAGCGTCAACCAGAAGCCCGAAATGAAGTTGGTTGTCATTTCGAACCGCATTGCGCCGTTCGACCCCAATCAACCCCAGACCGGCGGGCTTGCGGCGGGCCTCGAGCCGGTCGTGGAACGTTACGGTGCGGTCTGGATGGGCTCCTCGGAGAACCGCGGCGACGGGAGCGAACAGCCGCTGCGGCTCGTGAAGACCGGTGCGGGCGATGTGGCGAGGCTGGATCTGCCGGAAGCGGACTATCCCGGCTGCCGTTGATCGTTCCGCCCCGGAAAACGGCACTTGCTCGGTGGCCGCAACAGCAACGTTACAGAACAGTTCGCAGTGAGGGTTGCACTAGCCTTGGACCGGTCGGGATGATCCGGCAGCAGCGGGCATTCTCGATCGGAATCTCGCCCTTGGTCTCGTTATCGGCGTCGTCGATGAGACCACGGCTCGTGCGTCGGTCCAAACCGGCTGAATCAGGATCGTTTAAGCTGGACCGTGTGGCTCCTCAATTGCTGCTGATGCGCAGCTTCATTTCGCCATCTTGTTGCGCAGAAGAACTTGATCTGGTGCTTGTACCTGTTGTTGATTGTTGGCTCAATCTCAAGAGGTGTTGCTACGTAGGCCGTTTCGGGGGCGTTTTTACTCTCCTCGTCTCAAGCGCAATCCTCTCGGCAACCAGTTACCGACCCGAGTTATCGGTGTCACTTCGTGTGTGTTTTCGTAAGGAAAAAGCTCCTCCAACTCGGCAATGCCTACAGCCGACGGGTCGGAGATCGCCATGCATACCACCCTTAGCCTGATGTCGATCTGGCTGCTGATCAATGCGCTGGACTTTGTCCTGATGATGCCCGTCGAGAAGCCCGCTCGGTGACGCCGAGCAGGAGGACCGCAGATGCGCAGGTAAGCAGCATCGCTGCGCCCCCGGCTTGCCACTGAAAATCGAAAATGCTGGTGCTCTCTCGCAGGCCGTCCGCCGACACGCTGTGATGTCCGCTTGGCGACCAATGGCGGCAACCGAACATGGTCGCGGAGCCCCGAACGGCTGAAACTTGCGACTCTTTAGCCGGCACGCAGCTTGCAGTGAGGGGGCGCGACATAGCGCAAGCGGCGCTATGTCATGCGCTTGCGTGCTGTCCGCCGCTTCTGCTGGACGCTCCGCGGCCCGTGAGCGTGGCCGCTCGACCTCAGCCGGAGCAAATTTATGAAGGCATCACTCCTCTTTGCCACACTGATTTCGATGGCCTGCTTCATCTCCACGACGCTTTCACAGGAGCGAACCGATTTGGCACTGACGGATGATCCATTCCGTTGGCTCGAGGAGATCGAAGGGCCAGCCGCAGTGGCTTGGGTTCGCGCCGAGAACGAGAGAACGCTCGGGGTGCTTCAGTCAGATCCTCGCTATCGGCACTTCTACGAACAGGCGCTCTCCATCTTGCAGAAGGATCGGACCGCAGATATTCCATTGGAAGGGCGCGGTCCGGAGCATTTCTGGCAAGACGAGAACCAGGTACGCGGCGTCTGGCGGCGCACCACGCGTGAGAGTGATCGTAGCCAAGTCCCAAAGTGGGAAGCCATCCTCGACGTCGACGCCTTGGCGGCCGCCGAGAACAGAAATTGGGTCTTTCGAGGTACCAGTTGCCTTCCGCCTGAAAAGCGCCTCTGCCTAATTAGTCTTTCCGATGGCGGCAAGGATGCCGTGTCCATACGAGAGTTCGATAGCGTCGCCAAGACCTTCGTTGCGGGCGGCTTTTATCTCCCAGAGGGCAAGCAGGACGTCAGCTGGGTCGATGCTGACACAGTCCTTGTTGCACGGGACTGGGGCGAGGGGACTTTGACGCAAGCCGGCTACCCATTTGTGGTGAAGGAGCTCAAACGCGCTCAGTCGCTCAGTGAGGCTCGCGAGATCTTTCGTGGCGAGCCCACCGACAGTGAGACGCAGCCCCTCGTGCTTCGCGACAACGAGGGTCATATTCACGCGATCGGCGCGGTCCGCGCAATCAGCTCTTTCGAGTTCGAATATGCGGTTTTCCGCCCCGATGGGCCCGTCAAGCTCAATCTGCCGAAGAAGGCTGAGATCGTCACGCTCGTGTGCGGCCGCCTGCTTTTGAAACTTGATGAGGACTGGACGCCATCCGAGGACAACCGCTTCACGGCGGGCTCGGTGATCTCGTATGACCTGGACGAATGGAAGCAGGATCCGCTGCGCGCCAAAGCCTCGCTTGTCTTTCAACCTGGGCCCCGCCAAGCCCTGAGCGAGTTAACCGCCACAAAGACGTTTTTAATCCTGACGATCCTTGAGAACGTTCAGAGCAAAGCGTTCGTTTATGAGTACGTTCAAGGAGCTTGGTCCGCGACGCCGATACCGCTGCCGCAGGATACAGGTGTCAGCCTGTCAGTTACCTACGATGACGCGGACAGGGCCATGTTTACCGTCTCGAGCTATCTCGGACCAACGTCAGCCTGGTATTTTGATGCCGAAAGCAAAAGGCTCGAGGAATTGAACAAAACACCGTCTGCCCTCGATGCGTCCAACCATGTCGTGGAGCAGCTGGACGCCACTTCCCGTGATGGCACTTCAATTCCGTATTTTCTGGTGCGACCAAAGAATGCAAGGTTTGATGGCGCAATTCCGACACTTCTGCATGGCTATGGCGGCTTCCAAGTCCCGCTTCTGCCCTCTGATCTGGGGTCGGGGGCGCGGCTCTGGCTCGAACAGGGCAACGCCTATGTCGTTGCGAACCTGCGCGGGGGCGGCGAGTTTGGCCCACAATGGCATCAAGCCGCACAAGGGGCAATGAAGCAGACGACATGGGATGATTTCATTGCCGTTGCCGAGGACCTGATCCGCCGCAAGATCACGAGTCCACGCCGGCTTGGAGTAATTGGCGGCAGCCAGGGTGGCCTCCTCGTTGGCGCGGCAATCACCCAACGTCCCGAGCTCTTCAACGCGGCGATCATCGAGGTACCGCTGCTTGACATGCTTGGATACACCAAACTGGGCGCGGGCGCCTACTGGATCGGCGAGTACGGTGACCCCGCCATTGCCGAGCAGCGTGCGTGGATAGAACGCTACTCGCCCTACCAGAAGCTGGTGGCGGGTAAGACCTATCCCGTTCCCTTAATTTTTACCTCCACCAAGGACGATCGTGTGCATCCAGCGCACGGCCGCAAGGTTGCCGCGAAGCTCGCCGCGCTGGGCCAGCCTTACCTTTATTACGAGAACATCGACGGTGGACACAGCGCCGCGGCCAATCTCAGAGAACACGCGCGTCAACTGGCCCTTGAATACACCTATGCATCGAGGCGGCTTTGTTCCGAGTAAACGTTCGGTCGACGGGCTGATCGAAGCAGAGAAAATCGAGACCATTGATTATCTCAAACGTCTTCACGTTGCTTCGCTGAATTCATCGAAGTTCATCAGATGCGGAAGCTACCGGTTGAACAGGCTCCGCCGTTGTCGAACGGGTTTGCCGGCTCGCAAAACAGGACGAGCGGATAACTTGCCAAATGCGCTTCCTTGAGGATTGTCTCGGCGGGCCCTGTTCATTCGACAGGACGCGATGTGCGGTTGACGTCCGAAGACGAACAGCCAAAGGGCAGCCATGCAAGCCTCTTCGTGCTTGAGAAAGCACTTCAGGTTGCTTCAATGCAGGCAGGCGCGGTAATCCTGCTCCACGTGCGCAAAGGAATTCAAGGCCGCCCTATTGTTCGACGTCGATGAAGAGCATCCGCCGGCTTTGGGTGAGAGTGGCATGTTCGAGGCTCCGGAAATCTTCTGTGAGCCGATGGCGCGCGATGGGTGAAGCGAAGGTCAAAACGTCATCTGGGCCTGTCGTCGACGTCAGGATTTTTGTCGCTTGCACGATGCGGTCGCAGCTAGACCACGCTATAAAAAAACGAGCACGTGATCGGCGCAGAGCGCTGGGTATCTCTTGCCGACCGTCTTGATGGCCGGAAGACTCTTCGCTAGATCACAACGGTTCACTATGGAGATGCCGCCGTGGCAATGGGTACTGTGAAGTGGTTCAACTCGACCAAAGGTTATGGGTTCATCAGGCCTGAGGACGGAAGCCCCGATGTCTTCGTGCACATCAGTGCAGTCGAAAAGGCCGGTTACACCACTCTCGAAGAGGGGGCCCGGGTAAGTTATCAGCTCAAGACCGGGCGTTCGGGTAAGACGTCAGCTGAGGATCTCCGGGTTGGCTGATCTGCCCCGCCTCCGGAAACTGCTCTCTGCAAAGCTTGTTGTCGCACCTGTCCGGCGATGCCTTGTCACGGCGCGCCGGGCGTTCGGCCTTCGACCGTCTCTTCTAGGCGTGGGGCTGTCTCGCAAACCGCTTGAGAGCCTCGATCTTCTGAAGCCATTGACCAATAGTTGCAGCCAGAGTTACAGCTGTACCCGTCACGTCGCAGTGCCGGCAGTGCCGCTGTGGAAACATATTTCGGCGAGCTAACCACGAACGGTTCGAGCCGTACGCTCGTGAACACGCCGAGAAGTGCACGTCGCGCGCGCCACGAGCGCATGAAGCGGTTGGCAGAACACGGGCCGGATCCCGGCGGACTTTGTGTTTCGCGATGCTCTTGGCTGGGAAATGCGCAAGACCGGCGGCAATTCCTGTCTGCCCTCGAAAAGGAGCTTCGCCGATCAAAGAGAGTGGCCCCCAACAGGGCTTCAGCTTGACGTGCGCGCCGGCCTCGAGTGCCGGGTTGGGCCAATTCCTCGCCGAGCGAAGTCGCCGCGCAAGCGATCACTGATGTCGCAATACTTATTCCCTCCGCAGTCACCGTCAGAGGGCGCGGGGTCGTCGCAGGAGAAGCGGACCCGCTGGAGCGCCTCGACTGTCGCCGTGGCTGGGAGGAGCGCGGCACCTATGTTAGCTAGAGTTCTGTCGTTCTCGCGCAGCATCAATCAAATCGACTGCGGTCGTTCATGGCCACGAAATGATTGTCGGAGCAAGCGACGCGCGTAATCTTCGACAGCTAGAGCAGGTCTTGATCATATTTGCTCAGCTGCCACCCTGCCGCGCCTGTGAGGTATCGCAGCAGAGCGTGCAGAATTGACGGGCGGCTCTCCATCGCCTCTTCCTGTCCGTGATCGCCCTCCCAGGCGGCACTTCTGTTCTTGTCACCTCGGTGTGATGACCTCGCATGGGCTAAATTAGAAGCGAGTTGTGATCCAGCGCGGCAATTGTCGGTCCTCGGGACGCAGAGGTTTCGCCAACTTGGTGAAAGGCCCCGATAATATTTTTCAGTGGTGTTGGTTATCCATGCGCGACGCGCAGCAGCTGCCTTGACAGGGCCGTCGATCAGGCTGGCCTCCTCTTCAGAGCGAAGGCTATCTCGCCGTTGTGGGTTGTGGGGCCGGTAGCGCCGCTCGACGTCGAGCGGACGCTAAGGACGATGCTTCGCTCGATGGGGATTAGCGGGGATTTCCCGGCCGGCCTTCGTCCATCTCCTCTTCATGAACCCCGTTCGTATTTGGGAGCAGAATTCCCGATCGGTAACTTTTCCGGCCGCTCAGCGTCGTTTTTGGAAAAATTCCCACTCGGTAACTTTTATGCTCTCTCCCTCGGAATTGGAGCGAAAAGTTCCCGCTCGGTAACGTTTCGCTGGACATTTGCTGCTTCAAGCAAGCGGATCCAGCGCCGGAGGCGCAGCAGCCCCATCGCCCTGGCAATAGAAACATGTCGCGACGAAAGCCGAGCGAAAATTGGCTGCACGTCTGCCCTCAAGGCTCATCACAGCGAGGATTGGTCGACTATCCCTGTAGGGCACTGAAATCATTCGCGTTTTAAGCTCCACATAGTGTCCCGTCTCTCTGCCCCGTTGAGGTAGCGCCATCTTACTAGCGAAGGGCTTAGAAAAAAATTCGCCTTCACAACTGTAAAGTAACTTGTAAAGTGACAACTGGGTTGTCAATTGACACCAGATCAGTGGAGCGGTTGGCCGTGGGCAAGAAGATGAAAAATGCGCCGATCTACTTCGCGCTCGCCCAAGTCAGATTCAACCCTTTGGCGGCTCTCGACACTTATATTCCTCCGATCCAAGAAAGCTTCCGAAAGGCGGGCTATCCCGACTTTCAAAAGATCCAGATGGCACATTTGGAGCTGGGAGCGGCTGTGCCGAAAACTGCAGTCGTTACGCGGTATCTGTTCGGGAACGCGCGGAAGACCTCAGCCTTCGTTCTCGACCAGTCTTGGCTAACCTTTCAAACAACTGACTACGACACTTTCGCGCCATTCCGATCGGCTCTTCTTAGTGGCCTTCAGACTGTTCATAAGGAAGCCGTTCTAAGTTACTCCGAGCGGATTGGCATACGTGTATTGGATGCTGTGCTGCCTCGGTCGGAGGAGAGCGTTTCGAAATATCTTCAGCCCTGTGTTTTAGGTCTCAGTAGCAGCTTTCCAGATCGGCAACTTGCCCATTCACTGTCTGAAACAAAAACGGTTAGCGGTCATTCGACACTGGTAAGTAGATCGATCGTGATTAGCCAAAAAGAGGGAGGGCTGGCCTTCCCAGAAGACCTGCAGCCTCTCCAGCTGCAGCTGCCCGAGCGCTTCTCACATCAAATTTCCGGACAGTACGCCGTGATTGATACCGATAGTTGGAGTGAAGAGCGTGACGATTTTGAGTTGAATCGGATAGAAAAAGCACTCGATTCGCTGCACACTGATATTGGCCGATCTTTCGAACAGATGGTAACGCCCTATGCCCTCAGCGTTTGGGATTGAAAAAGTAGAGCGCACGACTCCCAATCATTGGAACGGGAGCGTTTTGATCCCTCTCGTAACCTTCTCGATGCTTCTAGGTGTCGGGACGGGCGGTGATTACACGACAGCCTACCATGCGCTCCGCCAGAGCAAGAACATCTTTAGCAAGCCACGTGATGCCCAGCCCGCATCGAAGCCACCATCGATCACCTCCGACATTGAGAACATTAGATCGACGCTGGATCTGTCGATGGCAGATTTGGCTCGATGCTTAGGAGTGTCTCGCCAAGCCCTATACAATTGGTTGGACGGCGGCGCGATCAAGCCTGAGAACCTGGCGAAAGTGATGGAGCTGAAGTCAGCTTCGGACGTGATCGCGGCTGCAAATTTGCCAGAGCGCGCGCTCTTCCTCAGGCGCAAAGTGGCCGGTGGCAAAACACTTATCGACATCGTTGCCGGCGGAGGCAGTGGAGTTGAAGCAGCGCGTGCCCTTGTCGAGCTGGCTCGGTTGGAGGCCGAACAGAGGAGCGCACTTGCCAAACTGTTTGCTGATAGAAAATCACAGAACCTGCTCGGGCACGGGATTCCGGGGTTGGTCGATAAGTCATGACGTATGCAAGAAACTCGGAATGATACTGCTTGGGAGCAAGGCTGCGTTTTAAGCGCATCGAGTGCTGCAAAGCTGGGGCTGCTCGTTTCGGATGCTGATGGCGCAATTGCCATACTCATCTCACACGACTGCGACGTGCTAGAGAGTGCGGCCGTAGAGCCCATGTGCGAAATCCTTATCGGCCGCAAAATAGGCAGTGTGGACGGCCATTACACAAATGGCAAAAGCCCTCGCCGGCTCCATCTAACCTTTTCAGCTGGTGCGGCTTCAATGGCTGGTGATTTTCTTGCGACTGATAAGAAGACTATCAAGAAGGAATTGTTGCTGGCTGAGACCCCTCAGCAGGACGTGAGGCTAACCCAAGATGAGCATTTCACGCTCCAATCCTGGTTATCGTCGCGCTATCATCGGTCCATCTTCCCAGATGAGTTCGATCGTCGGCTCAAAGAACGGCCTGCCGAAACGCACAAGAAGATTGCTAACGCCATTAAGGGTACCGGAACTGATCTGCTGGCGGTGCTGTTCGACATCGACACGGGCAAAGCTGTAGTTCACGAGGGACCGGATGACCCGTACGCGCTCTCCATTTTACTCGTGTATAATGTTTCGGAAGATCCCGTTCGAGCCGCCGCAACAGCGACTAAGGCTGCGAGCTTGATCAAGAGCCTCTTCAGACAATATTATTTCAGGGACAGGAAGTGGAGAAACATCGAGCTGAGAGAATGTATCGCTGTCTCGGCCGATGCCATCTCACTCTATCAGCTCCGCACCACGAAACCTTGGCACTTTGACTATCTTGAGGTTGTAACCGCCGACTGACTGGCCGGCGTTGCACTCCTTCGTCTCCCCGGCCGGAATTGTGCAGAGGCCAAAATCTGAGGGGCACCTCGAAGCATCAGCCGCATGCTTTCCCCCTGTCACCCGCGCTGGTCGTTCGGAAGACAGCCGAGCAGCTCTCTATCACAGTTCTCGTCCCCTGCTGACGGTTAGCCAGGTGTTAGCGCCAGAGGTGGTTCAGGTTTTGGACCGCTTGCGGACGTCTCACCGCATGTGGGAGGCAATTTCGGAACGTCGGGAGGTGGCAAGAAACCATTGGGTGCAAGGCTGTGATACACTCTCCCCCTTCAACGGGATTGCGGCGGCGTCGCTTGTTATCCAGTGACACGGTGCCTAAATTAGCAAGCAGCTACGATAACCTATTGAGTAACACGACGACTCTACGCTGAACTGCTCGGTAAAACCTATGCCAAGAATTCGGAAAGACCTGAAGGACAGTATTTTCTACCTGTTTCGAAGGGATCCCAAGACGGGCAACGTTGTAGGCCCGGAGGGAACAGGCTTCCTCTTTTCGCCCGAAGCGGACCCGCAACGATGCTATGCCGTCGCCAACTGGCATGTTGCGATCCGAGGCGCCTCAATTATCCGCTTGAACAGCAATGGCGGGGTCAGGTTCTTAGAATACGATCCGAGCGAATGGCATTTCCGACCTGGACGTGACGACATTGCTCTGATCGAGATCACGGAAGAGCTTCAGGAAACGGACGAGATCTTCAAGCTTTCAGAGGAAATGTTCGTCACACAAGAGATTGTCGAAGAATTCGAGGTAGGCTTGGGCGAAGATTTGTTCATGATCGGGATGTTCGCCGAGAGTCATGGAGGTGACCGCAACGTTCCGGCCGCTCGCTTCGGCAACTTGTCAATGCTCGCACACCCACGTGCCTTGATCCAGCTTGAAAACGAGGCAAGGCGCCCTGCGTACCTTGGAGACATGCGTTCCCGCGGAGGCTTCTCGGGATCACCCGTATTTGTATACAGGACCGATACGACGGATATCAGCTCCCCGTATATGCAATTGCGACGGCAATCTCATCCGCACTTTAGGGACGCGTACCTATCCGATGGCCGGTCGGTGACACACAAAGAGTGGTTCGTCGGATTGCTTGGCATTCACTGCGGGCAATTTTGGGAAAGTGTCGAGTTTAGGAAGCAAAAGGCGGAGATGGAGAGACGCGGCGATCCGGTCCTGGAGGGCGACAACCTTGTCGTTCAAGGCGGAATGACGATAATCGCTCCTGCTTGGGAAATTATCGACCTTCTGCACCTTGCTAATTCGCAAAGCTTGTTCGAACGACTTAGTCCTCCGCCAGCTGCTTGAGCTGACAAAAGTTCGGCGGAAAGCGATCTGAACAGACGATCTCATTTGTCCAAACGCAGACCAAGAAGCTCGACGACGAGGTGCGCCTCTGGGGCCGACCCACGAAAAACTTGGCGACGCACTCGGCCGGACTGCTCCGCGTGAAGTCGCGGTGGTCCACAACATGTGATGGGGATAGACTAGACCAGATCAATCGTTGACTCGGCCGACTTGCTTATCGAGCGGGTCAGCAAGCTTGTCGGCTGCATTTAGTCTCTAACAGTGAAGGCTGAGATGAAGAACGGCGCTGAATCAGCCCGAGAGATCGTTGAAGAAATCCTAAAATTTGCAAAGCCTCTTCCAGATAAGAACTTTCAATTCGATCCTGCCAAAGTTCTCAAGTCACCGAAGCTTAAATCGCCTAGAATTGAAATTTGATCTGGTTCCGTGCGATTACGCTGTTTCGCCGTCGTTTGCGCGGGAACTTAAAAAGATCGTTTCACTACTAGGATTGGGCAGGACGTTCTTGGAACGGAATGTCCGCGAAGCTCATCTGGGCTATCCTTTGCCCTTGCTGACACGATCTTATCGCTGCGGTCGCATTCGCATCATGCTCGCTACAACAGCATGTTCTCACACGACTGTTCAAGAATCGTGAGAGCATTCTGGGCGACGCGCAGAATCTTCTCCCTATACTGACCCTCCACAGTTAGCGCTGCTTTGGGCGTCGTGGTTGCGGCCTCGGCTGTCTCGTTCAAGACGTGGTTTGTTTCAAGAGCGACAACAGCGCAGCCTGCAACTACGTGCTACGGGGAAACCGACATCGTTCCTTCATAAAAACGCTCAATCGACATTGGCATGCCGGTTGCCTGAAAATGCGACGAAACCACTTGTGACTATGATGCTCGTTCAGGCATTCGGTCGAGGTATTCAGATGAAACTTGCCCGCTTGATCGGTAGCAGAGGTCTCCTGATGCGCATTCCAAACCGTGCGGCCGCGCCGCGAACTCTGCCATCTTCGGATCCCGCTCCGGTTCGCCGGGCAGAATCCGATTGTCTTGTAAAAGGCTCGGCACGAATGGCGGTCTTCAACAAGATGGTGCACACCGAGGCAAAAGCGTTATACCTCAGGACCATTGGTTGCGTCACTTTTGGCCTGGGGCTCAAGCGCGGGCACCTGCGAGATGCCGAGCCTGGCTTTGTAAAGCTAAGCGGCGGCCTTCAATCGGTGCTTTACAGATGGTCAATGAGCTAATGCAGGACGATTGGGATCTCGAGAAAATAGTCAGGCAACAGGATGAACTCAAGGTCAAGCTGCTTCGCGCCCAATCGGTTATCGAGGAATGTAAGGCAGGATTGGCGAATCTGGAGCGGAGGCTTGAGCGTCGAGCAGTCTCATCGCCGATCGATGAACGCCAGTGCAACTCTGCGGCAAACAATTCAATACGCAACGCGCGACAGCGCAAATCGCGAAGCGTCGATGATCCTGTTGATCAGAATGCTGCCGTGGCGTTTTCGAGTCGATCATGGGACCGCTGAAGGGTGCCGCCTACGTTAGCGGCGAAAGGTTTCGTCGCGGAGTTGGTGAAGATCTCGAGACGCATGGGGTTGCGAGCCCAGCGGGCGAACCGGACAACTGGATGCGGCCCTGTCGATAGGCTGCGCTTTTTGGTTGACCGCGGTGGGTTGGCCAGGGGATGCGCGCAGAGGAGCGCCACATACGAGACGTATCGCCGCGTCTTTGGCGAGAGCGTCTTGTTTCGGGGGCTGCTCACGTAGACGTTCTGAAGGGAATGTCAAAGCTCTCCACCTTGAGCCAGCAGGTTCGGTCATTTTGTCCATCTTAAGGCGTTTCAAGTCACCGCTAGACGTGTCTGAAGGGCGAGGGGCGCTTCAATGACAGTTAGAGCCTATGGCTTGGCAGGGAATCGACCGCCCCTACCCCATTTGCGCCATTGCTTGGTTGGAGCTGCAGCCGTACGCCGTTGAGGCGCATCGCCTTGGACCAAGGCATCTAGCGAATAGGCCTACCACCGGGAGCGTCCGATGAGTTTTGTCGCGCAGGTGCAATGCGAGGACGGGACGTACTACGAGTTACGGGGCGAGGGGGGAAACATCCACGTGTATCGCATCGGCGATCCGTTAAAAGACGGAGGGCTTCGTAAAGCCTTCGACACTATACCGGATGCGTTTGACGCAATCCAAATCGATGCCGGATCAAACGTGCTTGGGGACACATATGAACTGCATCGAGGCGATGACGAGGAATACTGGCCCGATGATGATGACGATTAATGCCACAGCGAGCGCCGGTTTCCACCGGGCAGATGATATCTCCGCCTGGCGGTTACCTCATTCCCTACCAATTTAGGCGGGTGAGATAGTCTCGTTGCAATAACAGCAATGACACTTAGTACGTTGAAATTGTGGAATAATCTCGTTGCATCTCATCGCGTCATTGTAACGGCTTGGCATCGGTTTTCGGTGCCAGCAACCCTGCACAACGAGACTTCAACGTGCAGCTACGTACTTCCCGCCCTTGTGGTCTCCGGCCTGCCTAACCTCGTCTGACGATAGAAGGTACTGGATGGCCGCGTCGTACTGCTGGCCTGCCGCCATCACCCCGCGCTTCCGCTTCAGAACGGACTCGGCAATGCCATTGGCGCCAGCCTCTTTGACGTGGCCTAAGAGCGACTTGCAGAGCGCCTCGAATGCAGACCAATGACACGATGGTCCGCGGTGGCAGGAGGGCAAGGCATGCGGGTCACCGGCGGTGCTGACCGCGGAAGCCGACCATGCTCATCCGGCATCGCATGGAGGATGACGAGAACTGGCTGACTATGTCCGCAAACGATCACGATGCGATCCGGAGGGCAGGAACGGCAGTCCCCTAAATTCGTGAGAACCAGGAAGAGGGTTCCCAGTGCGAATGCGATCCGGTGCCGGCCGGTAGCCTCGTCAGCTTCTCGAAAGCTTCTCCGAATAAGGACTAACCCAGTGATCCTGGACGGGAGGCTGGCATCGACTCGCACAATTTCGCCATATCCAATGCAGCACCTCCGCCATCGGTACAGCACGCCGTTCCAGACGATCAGCCGAACCAGGGGGGAAAAGACGCCTTCGCGCAGCAATTAGATGCGACGCGTCGCCGAAAACTGTCGCCGTTGACGGCCGAGAAGTATGCTCAAATGCTTTACAAGGTGGCGAATTACCTCGGCGAGCGCGGCCAGTCGCTCGAAGCCAGTGATGATAATGCACTAAATCAGCTCTCTGACAGCGTGTTCAAGGAGAACAAGCACGTAGGTATGGCTTTGCGGGCGGTTCAAGAACAGCGCGGAGGTTCAACTCGCGCAGGAGGTCGCACGCTCGCGAGGGTTATCGCTCGAGCGCCCATTTTGCCTGAGGAGCTTTGGCGACTGCTGGATGATGAATCCACACCGCCGCTGCCGGGTCAGCTATTCGATCAGCATTCCGGCTCGATAGAGCCAAATCTTTTCAGCTCTGATGCCCTGCCGCCGCTTTCTTCAGAGAGTTTGCTCCATTGATCGATGATGCGCCCACACCGGGCGGAGTGGACCGGTTCGCCGGCCACATGCCGTCCATGACCAATGCCGCGGCACTTGATTTCGAGTACCTGCCATTCTCACCAGGCGAGCTCCGCGGACTGCTGGATGACGAGCCCGTGCCATCCCGCCGGGATCAGCCGGTCGGCAATTTGCCGGTTTCGGCTGATCCAGGTGCGTTTATATTCAACGAGGAGCACATGCCGCCAGGAGAGCTTCGGCGATTGCTCGAAGATGAGCCGCCATCCTCGGCGGCGGATCAACCGCCTCGCCGGTTGCCCAGCGAGTTAAAGGATACAAGCTATTGTCGCAGAGACGCTCTGCACTCGCTATCACGACGCCTTAAATTCCCGGAAAAGCCTACGCCGCATTTAGCTTGTATCGAGCCGTCGCGTTGCCTTTCGGCGAACCGGCTTCGCTTGCATCACTTGCGGAGCGAGCGCCACCTAGCGCGAAATATCGGCCGCATTTTCGACTGTCGTTGGGAGTGCTGGATGTTTCGTCCCCTTGCCGATCTGGCAGCGGCCAATTAGCCGGAGCTCAATCGAAGCGCAGCGGATCGCCTTGGATAAAGTTTAGCGTCAGGGGCGGTGAACAGTTCTTGTCCCTAACCCTGCGCGCTCGATCTCGATCTCGCCGCCGTGAAAGCTGATCCCCCGCGTTCGTTCCGGACGTGTCGCTACAAATCTTGCGGTGCGCCTTCGTGGCCCTACGGTGTCAAGTGAGCGTGGGCGCTCCTGTTACTTCTTGTAGTGGAGTCTTTGATCGAACGCCGATGCGACGGAGTGCGGATTCACCTGCAGTTGAGATGCCGAAAATCAGGACCAGTTGGACACTCAATTAGTGTGAGAACGCCGAGACTCTTTTTGGATCTTGGACTATCTACAACGCTTCATCATTTTCGCGCATAGAGAAGGTGCTACGGCGCGATCGCACGGTCGAGGCTCTGCTGCGTCTTATAAATGTCATCTTGCGCGGGCCAGTGACGCGCGCAACGGCTCGATCGAGCCAGCGCTCAAATACCAGAAAAGGCACGCGGCAAGGACGCGTGCGACAAAACAAGAGCAGGTCGATGATAAAGCGTTTTCGCAACTGGGCCCTATTGTCCATACTCACCTCCATGGTTGTCTGCCCCACCGCAAAGGCGCAAGACCGCCGGACTATCGCCGAACCTGTTGCACCTCATACGGTCTGCGACCGCCCTGTGCCGTCCGGCAAGAACGATACAGTTAGCCTCCAAGACGCCATAGAACATTGCCCCGCTGGGGCTGCAGTTTATCTCGCGCGCGGCGAGTTTCACTCAGGTCCACTCGACATGAAATCGGGCGTGACCTTATGGATCGGACGCGGTGCGACGCTGATCGCCATTCCCGAACCTGCTGCTTACGACAAGGGCCTCGGACAATGTGGTCGCATCGCGGAAAAGGGCGACGGCTGCCGGCCATTCATCAGCTTTTCAAAAACGCGTGGCGGCGGCATCTACGGGGAGGGCATCATCGACGGTCAGGGCGGAGCAATTATTGGCGGCGGCGCGGAAAGCTGGTGGCAGCTAGCGCGTCGCGCCCAAGCTCAGGGCGGCAGCCAGAACGCCCCGCGCTTGATCCAGATCGATCATGCGCAGGACATCACGTTCTCTGGTGTCACCTTGCGCAACGCTCCCAATTTTCATGTCGCGATGAGCAGGGTCGACGGTGCCACGTTTTGGGGCCTCACGATTGATTCGCCGGCGGATGCCCGCAACACCGACGGCATCGATCTTGGCGCGAGTCAGGATGTGACCATCACCCACAGCTTGATCCGTACGGGTGACGACAACGTTGCAATCAAGGCCGGTGATAATGGCTCAACCAGCCATATCTCTATCATTGATAATTATTTCGGCTGGGGGCATGGCATGTCTATCGGCAGTGAGGTGAATTCCGGGGCGAGAGACATATTGGTGCGTAATCTGACGCTGGATGGTACGACGTCTGGCTTGCGCATCAAGAGCGATGTTGGCCGAGGCGGTCTGGTAGAGAGCGTGACTTATGAGTACGTGTGCCTGAGGGGCAACAGGTGGCCGGTGGCTTTCGATACAAAATATGATCCGCGCGCACGAGGCACGAGGATTCCGGTCTATCGGCAAATCGTTCTCCGTCATGTGCATGGCGACACTGGTGTGTTGCTGATGCGCGGCCTAGACGAGGGGCATGCACTCGACGTGACACTTGAAGATGTCCGATTTGCCAGTTCCGCGACTTGGCAAGTTGAACATGCGAACGTTACCGCATCTGACGTATCACCGCCGCTGCCCGGACGAGTTGCAAAGCCGCTGCGGCGCGGATCGGAGGTATGTTCCAGCGCATTCCGCGACGGCGGTTGGTAAAGCACTACACCCGGTGCCGAACTCGGCTGCTGAGTTCCGCATCTGGGGCAAGATGACCGGTGTTGACGAAGGTCAGCCTCATGCCCCGAGTTGGTTGCAATTGCCGACGGTTTGCAGGGACGGGAATGCGAAGGTGACGTGCAGGTTCTGATTCTGTGCAAAAAATGTGTTTGACCATGCGCGGCGGCTATGCCGCGGCGGTGCCTTATATCGGCTGCGTCGAACGTGCCGCGAACTGAACGAAGAGTGAGATCACATGCGAATTTTGGTGCCGTCTGCGCTTCTGGCCGGATGTTTCTTCATTTCGGCAGCGTACGCTCAGCCACTATTGGTGTCGCATGCCGGAAATGCAGACTATAACACCGTGCAGCAAGCCATCGACGCCTTGCCTGCGGAAGGCGGCAATGTCCGGATCGCGCCGGGCGTCTATCGCGAGAAGGTCAAAATCTCGAAATCCGGTATTCATATCGAAGGGACTGGCAGGAAGCCGGAGGATACGGTCATTGTGTATGGCGACGGCGCGATCAATGTAGGAGGAACCGCCCGTTCGGCGACGCTGGATGCCGCTGGCGATGACTTGCGGCTCGAGAATCTGACCATCCAGAACGACTACGCCCTCAATCCGGCCAATCCCCCCTCGCAGGCGGTAGCGCTGTCCGTTACCGGCGACAGGGACGTCGTTACGCGCGTCCGCCTGCTCGGTGCCCAGGACACGCTATTTGCCGGCAAGGGACCAAACGGCAGAATGTCACGACAATACTTCTCGAACTGCTACATCGAAGGGCATGTCGATTTCGTCTTTGGCAACGCCAAGGCCTGGTTCCGGCATTGTGAGTTGCACGGCATCGCAAATCAATCGATCGTCTATACCGCTCAGAGCAAGGCAGCGCCGGATGAGGACAGTGGCTATGTTTTTGATCATTGCAGGCTAACTTCCGACCCTGCTGCGGGCTATATCGCACTTGGCCGCCCTTGGCGCCCCTATGCCACAGTGGTCTTCCTGGAGACGGAGATAGATGCCCCCGTGATCGCGGAAGGGTGGCGCGAATGGACGCCCGGCAAGACCAATACGTTGAGGACAAGCTACTATGCTGAATACCGATCCTTCGGCGTCGGGGCCAACCGCTCAGCCCGCGAGCCTCACTCTCATCAACTGACAGATGGCGAAGCTGCGAGATGGTCGCTGAGCGTGTTTTTCGGAGGCGCCACAGATTGGCTGCCAAGGGAACCATATCGATGAAGACAAAGCAACGGTGACGAGACGACGGCGATCGTCGGATGAATGACGGGGAGTGCGGATATGACGGCGGCGTGGGCTGTCACTGCCATCGCGCTGGGCACCATATTTGTGGGTCATCGAAAGCCTCACCAGACGGTTACTCACGAACAGGGAAACGCGCAACTGCGTGCGATAGCCCAGTGCTTGATGAACGCGATGCACGGTGTGGAGCGCGATCAAGTTCACGATGCCTGCCTTGCCTCGCGGCGATCGGCAGAGCCCTTGAGATAAGTGGGTGGCGCGGAGCGCTAGAGCCCCTGGCCATGTCAGAACCAGCCGTGAACCCCGCGATCCATTGGGCTCTTGTGATCGATCGTTGATCTGGCGCCACCGAGCGAATAGGCCTGGATGGGTCGCTTCTGCGCCGAAACCCTTTCCATAGAGCCAACGAGTATCCCCGGAAAGATTTGTACTTTCGTGTTGCCTCTCGAACAACGGAGGGATCGATCGCGCGCAACTCCTGTTGGAGCTTCGAAGGTGTAACCGGCGGTCGTAGCGACTCAACCGTCAGGGCTGGAAGGAGCCGTTTGGCATATCCACGAGCTCACCGCTGGGCCGATGCAGCCGCCACGTGCGCAGGATGTTGCCTTTTTCCGGCCCCTTACCTGACCGCTGCGGAACGAAACGAACCGGTCATCGTGTCGATTGTCCGCCATGATCGCCCGAAAGCGTTAGCCAGGGAAGTCAAACTGCCCGCGTCGCCAGAGCAAAGCTCGGATAGCTCCGTCCTCCACTTCCGATGCGCCATTGAGGCCCGCTGAGATGTTCGGGATAGCTCTAGCGCACCACGGTCTTCAGGTACTGGTAGGCCTTGATGATCTCGACCAGGCGATCCTCCGTGGAGCGGTCGCCGCCATTGGCATCGGGATGGTGCTGCTTGACCAACGCCTTGTACTTCGCCTTGATATCGCCGAGTGTCGCATTGGCATTCAGGCCCATCACCTGCAACGCTTTGCCCTGGACATTGAAAATCTTGCGCGCCTCAGGCTTGGCGTTCGGGCGGTGGCGGGCACCGGCGCGTCCGTTCAGCTCGACGAGCGTGCAGAGGGCATGCCAGTCGTCCTCGAAATTGGCAGTGCTGCCGGTCATTGTGTGTGCGCTGATGTTCTCGCCCATCTTCCAGGTCGGACGATGGCCGGTCAGCGCGTCGTTCTGGTAGCGCGCGACCGCTTCGGCGTCCATTCCCGAGAAGAAATTGTAGGACTGATTGTATTGGCGAACATGGTGGATGCAGAAGTGCCAATAGGCGCGCGCATTGTCGCGGCCCTTGGGCGCGGGATAAGTACCTTTGTTCTGGCAGCCAGGCCATTCGCACAGCGCCGCGGGCTTGCGCTCCTGCGCTTCCTGCTTATTGATGCGAATGGAGTTGAAGATTTCGGATGTGTCGATCAACATGACCTGGCTCCGTTAACGCAGCGGCAGTTAGCAGAGCCGCTCTATGCTAGAGACTTGGTTTGGACGGCAAGTCGGGTCTGACTCGGCCTTTGCGTCTAGTTAGTGGCATGATGTAGCGGGCACTCCCCAGCAATTGACATGCCAGGACTCGCCAAGTGGATTCAGACCATCATCTCTTTGAGATTTCAGATCGACTCAATCGAAGTTTGCTGTCGGGTTCTGCACATGGGGGTCTTGAATGGGACGAGGTGAGTACTCTCAAAAGCCAAGCGAAGGCATTGCTCGGCGGTAATTTGCGCAACGACGAAGGCAAGCGACGTCTTCTGAATCTTCTTTCGAAGCTCGGAAAGTCCTTCGCCTTGCGTAGCGAAACAGAAAGCGCATTGTTTCGATTTGAAGCTTCGGAGCCGCTCGTTCGCGGATCAACGCAAGTCACAGCGTCTGCCCGCCGCGGACGAAGCGGCCTGCTCACCAGCCGACCCACAAAAGTCTCGAACGTTGCGCTGTTGGACGGGTGGATGCTGGCGCTGGCACGGCAGCCGGGATCGTAGGAGGTGCTTGGCAAGGCGCTGCAAACCAGCAGATTGCTCGGAATGTGCAGCCGGCGGGAATTTGGCACGACTCAGGTCGCTACAAATATCGCCGAAGTCAATCGAGGTGCGGACCAGACGGGCACCGCGTCACCGCAGGTGCTTGCCGCTGCCACGTCCCTGGCTGAGGATAGTAACCGTCTAAAGCTGAAGTGCAGAAATTCCTGGCCACCGTAGCGGCGGCTTAGCAAACCTTTGACGCTCCTGAAGAAGCCCTACTCGAGTGGGTGATGTCCCTTTACCTGGATCGGATGTATTTTCCACGCCGACCTCTTGGGCGGCGCGACTGACGCACAAGAGCCCAATAGGGGCCTGAGATCAGCAGCTGCCGACAATAGGTACTCCATCTCGTGCAAAGCGCCACTTTGCTTGAAAAGGGCGCGCCTGCGAATCGGTGCCGTCCTATTTGATGTCGTGAATCGATTGCGCTCCCGAAATGCGCCTTCAATTCAAGGGGCGGGAGTCAGATAGGATATTCAATGATTTGGATAATCAAAATGGTTTGGGGACTGCTGCGCATGCTGGGGCTTTTACGCGGGTGAGGCAGCTACAGCTTCGCGGCATACCTAGACTCTCGCGAACGAACCAACATTTGTATATCTTCCGAAGGATTGTTGCACGCGAGTCGTTTATAGGTTTGAGCTGAAATGTTCCTGCGGCGCGCAGCATGAGGGCGTACGATCGTTGCAATGGTGGAAGGAAGTCGCAATGGGATTGAAGCGCAGGCGGTTCAAGCAACAGAGTCTCTGGAAGCGAGATTGATGCAGTTCGCGCAGGATATGCGAGATCAAGCGGAGCGAAGTCTTCAGGTGATGAACGCAGCGCCTTGCTGAAGCGTGCCCACAATGCCGATCAAGCCATCAATCTGGAGCGGCAGCTTCGCGAGCACCGCTAGAAAGCGTGGGGCGGCCGCGCGACGGATCACGCGCATGAAAAGCATTGCCAGATTCTCGATCCAGATTTGGAATCTTTCCGATCCAGCCTCGGTTGCGCATTTCGTTGTCCCGAGTCTCGTCGGCCCAGAAGAGAGGAGGGCTTCGTTCACTGAAGGTTGGTCTCGACAATATCCGAGACCATCAGAGCTGCCCGCCTGGCAAAGCACCGGCGGGCTGGGACAACGATCCCGGTTGAGGACGACCTAGGAGTGACCAGGCCGGAACCTGCTCTACTACGGCAAAGGCCACTTCATAGGGTGAGACCGTGCTCATTGAGCACCTTATCTCTGAGAGCCCCCTTGATCTCACGGGCGATCTCTTTGCGAACTGCGGCACCCAACTCTAGCTTGGCATCCTCGACAAGGTCAGCTTCGACCCCGATCAAACCTTTGTCGGTGAGCTGTTGCTGCAGCCGGCTGTCGAACTCCGTCCCCATTGCAGCAAGGAGCTGGTCGTGCGCCCTGGTGTGGTCTTCGGGTGCGATGCGACTCACAACGTCGTCCCAGGGTTGCCAGTCCACCGCCAAATAGTCGGCGAATTCCGCCGCCTCTCGGTTGCGCACGGATGTCTCGGCGCTGTCAACGTCAGCGTCGGTCACACCGGAAACCTCAAAGAAGCGCATGTTCGGGGCGACGTGTTGCAGTCCCAGCCGCTCGCGGAGCTTATTTTGATAAGCAAGAGAGACCTCAATGGCGTCGATGTCTTCGACATTGTTGCCCGAGCCTAGCGCGTGAACCTTCTCGCGCGCAATTCTGTCCAGCGCGTCCAGGCGGAACATGACCCGCCCCAGATCGATGAGATCGGGAAGCCGAGCCTTGTTGTTATAGGCGCCGTTCTCGACCTCGGCGATGAGGCGTGCGGTCTGCATGCCGTTCCAGGTCAAAGTTCTGCGATCCTCGCAGCTCTGGTTGGCGTCCAGGGCCAGCTGAAAGTAGCGCTTACGCAATTCCGAGTTTTTCGCCACTTGGCGCAGATCATTGGCCACGGACTGCCGGAATTCTTCGTTGCCAGAGTTCACGGAGTCAAACAGTTTGCCAAGGAAGAGCGCGTATTCCCGGGCGCCCGGCTCTTCAGCGACGCTCCGCCAAGCGGCCAGCACCTCTCGATCACCCTCCTGTGGATTTCCCCGGAGCCAGTTTGCGACCGTTTCAATGAGAGCATCGGCCTGTTCATCGTCTGTCTCGGACAATTCACTTTGGTCATTGCGCGAATGGTAGACCGTCGGACCGGCATAGCCCTCGGCGCCTAGGATTGAATCCAGGTTCGCGAGCACCTGCTCGGGCAGAGGATTGTCGGTCAGAACTATGCTGCCAGAAGCGACCAATTGCGTCAGCAGGTCGTCCGGTACGCTCGTCAATTGGTTTTGGCCGACGTCGAGAAAATCCAGCGAAGCAGGGAGGCGCCGCGGCAGACGCGTCAGTTGGTTTTCGCTAACGTCGAGAAACTGGAGGGCGGCGGGAAGGGTCTCCGGTAGATTGGCCAACTGATTGTGGCTGGCGCGGAGAAACTGCAGCGAAGCAGGGAGCACCTCGGGAATATCCTGCAACTGATTGTGGCTGAGGTCGAGAAGTTCGAGCTCAGCCGGTAGGACCCCAGGCAGACTCCTCAGCCGGTTTGAGCTCACGTCGAGGCCTCTGAGCTCGGTCGGAAGTGCGGGCAGGGTGGTCAGCTGATTGCCCCTAACGTCAAGACGCCGGAGCGAAGCAGGGAGGCTGTCGGGCAGAGTGGTCAACCGATTGAAGGGCACATCAAGCGCAACGACGGCGTTCGGAAGTCTTGGCAGGCTTGTAAGGGACAGCGATCGGAGATCCAGTGTAGTGGTCTCACCGAGAGTATTCACTCGGCGCACCGCTTCTTCCCGATCCTCGAGCGGGCCTACCTCCGGTTCAGCAGCCCAAATCTCAAGCACCTCATCTCCATCGCCCTCGATATGGGCGGAATTTCCGGGGTTTGCTGCGGAGCCTGCGACGACCGCGTTCCACTGCGCCGCGTCTTCGTTTTGCCCGTCCTGCTGTCCGGAAGATACAGATGGGATGCCACCGTTGCGCTGAATATGTCCTGTCTCAAATGGATCCATCCCACCCTCCTCACGAAATTGAGCGCAGACTCAGCCCACGGTGACAATGCTCTAGGACCCTTAGCTTTCGATAAGCTGACAAACTGTCGCCATAAGTGGCATCGATCGCAACGAAGCTGGTATGACCTTGGATGCAGGATTTGATCGGCCGCTCCCCCGATCGTATGATATTTTCCGCTGACGCGTTTCCGCGCATAACCACGCAGCAGCGGCTCAAGTTTAAAGCCCGCGCGTGGCGGCGGTGCCTTTCTCCAACTGGCTGCGAAGCAAGAGCGCAAGCTCCCCAACGGCCAACGTCCGCGTCGGTCCTCTCTCGTGCCAAGACAATCGCTGCCGTGCTGGTATTTGCCGTTGGTGGCGAGCCCAACGATCTGGGTGTTTTTGCAGCGACACTCGTCAGCTGATCGACAGGTGGGCCTGCCAAGGGCGGAAACTGCCACCGTTGACGGATCTCCGGACTTATCTGGCCAACGAGATGGCAGACTGCGGGCAGCAGTATCGATCTATTGTCCAGGTTGGGCTCGTATCGGCCTGTGTCGAAGAGGTGCTGCACTACAGTCGCGGCCCGCGCGCACAGGCCTTCGAATGATTATTTGCTCTGCGGACCTAGCTGCTTCCCGGCCTTGGGAAGCGGAGGTGTACTCGTTAGTTCTCACGATGGAGAGATTGATGGACACAGGACACGCCCAGCGGAGCGCGGCTTCCTCCCCGGACGCATTTGAAGAGGTGGAGCAGGAAAGCTACCTAGCCGGCTTCAATCTTGCCGTCGCGAATTTGGTCGAAACATTGACAGGGTTATCGGACCCCAGCCTCCGCGCGCGCGCAAATCCTCGACAATTGGGTTGCCGAAGAGGGGCAGGGCGAAGCCGAGAATAGGCGACAGGGGCGCAGACAAATCAGGAATTCCGGTACCACTGGCTCGCGCTCGCTGGATTTGTCCTCGCTCTCGCTGACCGCTCTGCCCGCCGCCCTGCCGCCAAGGTTGCTGGAACTACACGCCAGGCGCAACGAGCTAAGCAGCCTGCCTGCTGTGTTCCACCCGGTCTCCAGCATCTTCTCATTAGCCATAATCGCTTGACCAGTTTGCCGGACGATCTTCCGGCGACCCTCTCTGAGCTGGAGGTTGCTGACAACAGCTTGACCAGTCTGCCGGCAAACCTTCCGGCCGGGCTCGTGATCCTGAACGCAAGCGACAACCGGCTCATCAGCCTGCCGGACGCTCTCCCGAGCGGGCTCACCTCGCTTGCGGTCAGTGGCAATCAGCTGACCGAACTCCCCGAGTCCCTCCCCTCGTGGCTCATTGAACTCAATGTCAGCGGTAACCGGCTGACCAACCTGCCTGAAGGTCTTTTAGATGCTCTTATGCCGAACAATAGCCTCGACTACCCGCATCTGGAGAGCCTCGAATTGGGGGATAACGCGCTGCCGGACGACCTCCTCGCTCATCTGGCGGCGGCTGAAGCGCCACCGCAGCTTGCGCAGCAATCCCTGCATGAGGCTGCCGCACACTGGCTAGCAGACGACCCGGCCACGCTGGCCGAATGGCAGCACTTTGCGGACGAGCCCGGCGCCCCAGACTACGCACAGTTCCTCGAGAGGCTACGAGGCACCGTGAACTACGGTAATGACGAGTTTCGGCGGGCAGTAGCTGATGGTCTGCGGCATGCGGCCGCCAATCCGACATTGCGCGAGCAGTTCTTTGCGCAGGCTTCCGGGGCCAACACGAGCTGCGAGGATCGCGTCACCTTGCATTGGAATGGTATGCAGACCGCGCGCATCAACGCTGACGTCAAGGACGGGGTATATGACGATCGGCTTGGCGATCTGATTCAGCGCGGCCGCGCCGCCTTCCGCTTGGAGGCATTGGACGAGATCGCGCGCGACAGGATCAACTCGCTCGCGAGCGGCAACCCGAACGTAGACGACATCGAAGTCTATCTGGCCTATCAACATCGGCTGCGCGAGCCCTTGGAGCTCAGTCATCTCGCCCCTGACATGCGCTTCCTGGCGGTCTCGCACGTAAGCGAGGATGATGCGACGCGGGCGCTCGAGCTGGTCCGGGAGCGGGAAGCAAGCCAGTTCACCGACTGCATGGCCAGCGGCTGGCAACCCTGGGAGACCGTGCTGAGGCGCATCGCTCCGGACGAACATGCCGCGTTGCGAGACCGGGTGGTCGAAGCCATGGACGAAGAGTTTCAAACCCGCTTGGGTCAACGACTCGCCGAGCATGGTCTTCTGGGCGATCCAGATGCCGAGCGGGTGCTCGGAGCCCAAGTCCGAAACGAGATCGCCGGCGAGATCAAAGGCGAGGTCATGCACCGTGTGCTTGCCGAGCATGGCCTCGAACTATCAGGCTCACAAACCGCCGCAGAGATATCGATTATTGCTCTGTGGCGGCACCTAAAGATCGATCGTGAAGGCTCGCCCATCGCTGCCAAGGTGCTTTTGCGCCTTGGCAATGCGCTGCCCTCGATGAGGGGTCTTTCAGTCTTGCCGAGCGACAAAAATTCCCGTGTGCGAGGCGAGGGGCGTATCTTCGTCTTGTCGAGGCGCTTCGGGACGGGAGCTCCTCGGTCAAGAAGTTGTCGGGGAAACCAAGGCGCGCGGTGGTGAAATCATCGGCTGCGGAGGCGCCGCCGCAGCCAGCCATAGCTCGGTTTGACGAGGCAGTACTGTTCGGGCGGTGATGGGAGCAGAAGGGGCGCTTGCGAGGATCAGAAGAATATCAACGTAGACACCAATAGATTGAGCGCGTGTTCAGTTTGGGGCGTGTGCGTGATGCTTGTGGGGTTATGAATGTATGATAGTCCCACGCCTGCATATATTCCCGGAGCAAGATGGGCGGTATAGGTTCCGGTGATTGCCGTGGTATCGCGATGCGCAAGCTGGCCTTTGGCCAGGGCAGCATTCACCGCAAATGTGCTCCAGCTCGTCTTGCTAGCAACGATTGCAATCAGATCACTGGGCCGGCTATCAAAAGGCCCTTTCGCATATAGACGAAGCTCGTAATATTGGCTGATCCTGTTGAAGTCAGGCGGAGCTCCCATGATGGAGAAGCCGCCATAGATGCCGCGAGACGGCGTCCCACTCGCGTCAATCTGCCAGAGCTGCCTGTCCGCGGCGATGTAGTGAAAGTTATTCCCGCTCTCTCTTTGTTGCTTGGGATCCGCCAAATTCGTGTAGCGGCTACTGTTCAAACCAACGCCCGCCCGCAGCCACGTGTCGGGTACGCCGGCAGCAGCCTTGCTCTTGTAGCCGGCTTCTTCAACGAGAAGGATGCCCGCATTGGCCGTGCTCCAGTTCAAGCCGGTGGGATTCTCGGTTATGTGGGCATAGGCACCATCTGGACTGATTGAGCGCTGGACGGAGACCTTGTTGTACAAGCGATCGTCAAAATTGTACTTCAAGTTGACCGCCGGCGTCGGCGCAGCATTGGTGCTCATCCCTGCCTGGAACAAGGCAGACATGTTCGATCCTGTAATCCCTCCGAACAATGTGCCGGTGAACTCATTTTGGTTTCTGAGGTAGCCAAGTTTGAGTTCTAGCGTCCTGTCGAAGAAAGTCTGGTAGTAGGCGAGGGTGTTGATTCCCGCTCGATCTGGTCCCGGGCGATCCCACGTCCAGTATTGCTGCTCGGCTCCTACGACAATCTGTCCGTCGGCAACGCCAAACCGGCTGAGATCGTAGGTGACGATCATGAAGTTTGCCGACGCGAAGGTCGGATTCTGGCCCATATAGAGCTGGTTTGCGATAGTGCTTCTGGCCGCATTCGGCAGCTGGTTATTTACAAAGCTGTTGTGTGTCCAGCCGATGTATCCGATGCCGACATCGGCCAGCGCCGATCTAACGCCGTCCCTGTCCTGATCAATCGTGTCCGCAGGGCCAGGTATGTTGAACCACAACCCTTTTTCCCGCAGCTTGTCGTACCGATCGAAGGGATCGATCGTCTTTTGCGGTCTCCTCTGAGCACCTCTGCCCGCATTGCCGCGCTTTTCGAAAGGCACTCCGGGACCTGCTGCTGGCGCCGGGGCAGGAGGGCGGATTGCCTGACGGATCAGGTCGATCGGGAGCCTTGCGGCACGATCGGAGCTCTTTCCTCTTTTGCTGGCCTGATCCACTGAGTGGTTACTAGGATCAAGTCCGCTCGCGGTTTGTGCCAGTACGGAATTGCCGACCAGATAAGCCGCTAGCGAAAGCGCGATAACAAGCCAAAATTGCTTTCCCCTTGGTCTGAGTGCTGCCGTAGCCGAGTTTGTCCGAGGCGAGCTCGTCGCAAGAAGGCAATCACGTATGGCGCAATTCGGGTCAATGTCTGCCGGCCATGAATCGATTGAAATGCGGCCTGATTGGCCAGAGTGAGCTCCCTGCGTTTTCGTGTCCGAGGGCGAGGGGGACGAGCCAGACCACGATCTATCCCAAGAGGACCACTCAGGCTTCCTGAAGCTCTCAGCCCGCGGCGCGACGATGATCTGGTCCGAAACTTTGCTCGTGCATGACGCCGGCGCGCCGAGAGCCAGAGGAGGGCGCCGGCTCGGCCAATGCTCACGACGGGGGCGCGGGGGCTTGCTGTCCGGGCCAGCAAAACATTGCGAATGTCCGCCCTGCTCACTGCGTGTCAGGCGAGTCTGGCGGTGTCGCGCATCTGCATCGAAGGCGGCCTTCTGGACGAAACGGAAGCTACTGGAAAGCAAGGCTCGCCGTGCAAGAGGCTTGGGTTCACGAAGCGCTTTAGCGGTATCGTTGTCAGCGAAATAAGAGACGATCGCCAGACTTGAAGTTGCGCGGGCGGCAACCTCGCCACAACGTCCAACGTGATGGCCCAGGAGACCGGAGGAAGCAGCCATCGAGCAGCTTTGGCTGGTATCGGCGAACAGTTGCTGGCTGCCGTGAGCGCGGCACGACCTGTCTTGCATCCGAATCCTTGACGCGCGCGGAGTTCGTTGGTCACGCTTGGCACGAGCGCGTCATCTCCAACAAGCTGCCGGATTTGGTAGTTGATCAGGTGCGATGATTGCGGATCCAATCGGCCGTTGCCGCTCGGCCGATCAGCCGTGGCGCTTGCGTGGCGCGTGCCGCAGGAGGTTGCTGGTCTCGGCAAGCTGTGAGGACGCTCGATCGAACACAGTGCAGGAATGAGTAGACGGTTTGCATTCGTGTGTAAGAAAATCTCCAGGTGTCTTCTGGATAGTGAGAAAATGCTGCGACATCGCCATCGAAGATGAGTGCCGTTGCTCGCCGGTGACGCTATCATGGAGAACGCGCGCAAATTGTCGCGTTGGTGTTGCTCAAGAAGTAGCGCTTCATAGGAGCAGGGAAGCCGATCGGGAAGCTCGGCAAGATTGATTATTGTCGACTCTCGCAGCTCCTGGAGCGCGTGAGCATCGCAGCCTTTGGCATCGACGAGACAAGCCTGCTGGAATGGGATCTTGAGCGAGGGACAATGGACTTGATGGATCAAGCGGCCGCTTCAGACTTGCGGCCGCTCTTGCACGGGCCGTCAAGACGGATCCTCCCGGTTTTGGTGCTCCCGCTTGTCCTCGTTGGCTCGTGTGCTGCTGGCGCCTGGCTTTGGGCTAACCTTGAAGCCTTTGTCGAGACGCCGGAAGCTTCAACGATGAGCCTGTCATTGGAGGACAGGGCATCCTTGTTTGAGATAAGGTGGGCACAGCAGAAAACCGGCGATGAGATCGCAGTACTCAACAGCCGGATCAACGCTCAGCGGGATGACCTCAAAGGGATCCTGGATCAGATCACCATACTGACTTCGCGGATCGAGTCGCTGCAGAGTTTAACACCTGTCCCTTCTGCTGCTTCCGAGCCTCCTTCGCCAGCCCGGGCTGCTTCGAGCGTCGCCAGCAAACGCTTCGGGCGGTCCAAACCACAAGGACCTGTTTCCGTCGGAGGCGCGCCAGTGACCGCCGGACCGAAGACAGCCGAGCCTTGAGGTCTGAGGCGCTGCAGGTGTGGTCGATTCTCCAACTGTGCCCGATGAGGTGGCCCGTAGGTTCGCAAAGCTGCCTCCGGCCGTAGAATACCCGAAGCTTGTGCGGGCGCCGTCGTCTCCAGCGGCATGTACTGCGGCCGTCACTATCATCGAGAGCACTCCAGGGCAGGTGGTGCAGAGCACTTTCCGCACGAGCCTTGGCCCTGAACGGCGGAATCCGCTGCGCCTTTCCTTCAAATCAGCTCTCTTCCAGTCGGCTATCGCCAGTTTTGAGGCCATATCTCATAGCTCGTGTCATCACGTCGCCGCCACATTCTCGAAACTGGCTTTTCTGCCCGAGGCGCTTCTTCGGAGCGCTCTCTCGCGAAAGAGCTTAGAGGTTTTGGATCTGCTCACATGCGTGGCTTAGTTAATCGGAATGCGGTCGAGATGAGCGTCGAACGCGGCAGCAACAGCGCGAATGACAAACCGGTGCTCCTGCTTGACCCGAATGAACCCCTCTTCAATGTCCACTATCCCATCTTCTGCAAGCATTCCCAGGCGGTCGGCCGAATCGAGAAGAGGAATCGGATCAAATCCGTGAGCAGCACAGATCGCTGGTACGTCGGCCTGCAAATCGCACATCAGACGCTCGATGATTGCGGCGCGGAGGCGATCTTCGGCGGTAAGACAGTAGCCTTTTGAGGTTGCCAGGCGACCAGCCTGAATGTGTTGGTGATAGGAAGCGGTTGCGATCTCGTTCTGGACGTAACCGTCACGCAGACGGCCGATGGCTGACGGACCTAAGCCGATCACGGTTTTGCAGGTATCAGCCGAATAACCCAGAGAGTTGCGGCGCAGCCGACCAGCTTTCTGGGCCAGCGCCAGCTCGTCATTGGGCAGGGCGAAATGGTCGAGCCCGATCTGGCGGTAGCCGGCCGAGACCAGCGTATCTGCAATAGCCGCGGCTTGCTCAGCGCGGGCGACATTATCCGGCAGCGCCGTCTCATCGATCCGGCGCTGACGCTTCATATAGGAGGGGACGTGAGCATAGCCGAAAACCGCAAACCTGTCTGGCCGCATGACCAGAGCCGTCCTCGCGGAGTCCACGCAAGACCGCACCGTCTGATGCGGCAGTCCGAAGAGAAGGTCGAAATTGATGCGCCTTATCCCATGCTGGCGAAGGCTTTCGACGACAGAAGTCGTCTGTACCTCGCTCTGGACTCGGTTGACCGCCCTTTGAACCACGCCGTCAAAGCTTTGCACGCCTATGCTCGCGCGGTTGATCCCCGCCGCTTCCAACGTTTCCACCATCGCGGCCGTGACCCCACGCGGATCGATTTCTATGGCGACGGTAGCTGAATTGCTGAATGCAAAGCGGTGGCGCAGGAGTTTCATCAAGGCGAGAAAATCGCTTGGTGCAATGGTGGTCGGCGTCCCACCGCCGAAATGCACGTCGCTCACCGGCAGAGCGCGCGGCACTTGCTCTGCGACCAAGCCTATCTCGTCCCGCAGTGCCGCCAAGTAATTGCGGACCGGTCGCTCGCTGCGACTGACGCTTGTAGGGAAGCCGCAATACCAACATATAGAGTGACAGAACGGAACGTGGATATAGAGCGAAACGGGCTCGTCGGGCGGCAGCCGCCTCAGCCACGTCTCGCAAGTCTTGACGCCGACCGTCGCGGAGAAATCCGGTACGGTGGGATAGATGGTGTACCAAGGCAGGCGAGCATCGCAATACTTATTTAGGAGGGGGGTCTGCAAGACTTAACTTTCCCATGCTCAGAGAGCATGAAGCTGACCAATGACCTCTCTTGTGTCTTTGCGTTAAGTCAAACCCGCCTAGTGGTTTCTGAGATCTGGTCCCGTTTTCGATGTTACTGCAAACCGGCTTAAGAGCAGCAGGGCGTGAGAGCCGTTCGTTGGCGGTTATCTGGACGTTTAGGACATGGAACTTCTCGTGCGAGTACGGTTGAAGCGGCTAGACATGCACGAACGAGCCGGCGCGAAAGATCAATCGCTCATCCGAGGGCACGTCGCATTGGCTGACGGCCAGCCATTTTTGCGACGAAGACATGGACTTGTAGGTCTCACCAGGAGCAATTGAGCTTGCCGGTGGATCTTCAAGAGCCGATTTTGGTTGCTCACCGAGTTCAACGGATGCCTGCCAACGCGGCGTGTCACGGAAGACAAGTTGGCTGCTAGATGAGAGCGCGAGGAACGCAATAGCAAAACGTGACGCAACGTGCGATTCAGGATCTTTGGCGCAGCTGGCGAAAGCAGATTGTTGATCCCTAGTATCAAACGCATAAGCCTCAATTCCGCCATGCTGGTTGTCTCATTGCCACGAGCATCATCACGGATGTACTGATGATGTTGGGCGACCCCAGCGCACTTTCAGCCCCCCGGCGAAGTGCGTCGGGGCGCCTTGGTTCGGCGGCCCTCGTCGCTGTCTAACACAACTCACCAACTCACAGCGACTCTGAACGTCTTGCTGATGGCAAAGCGAAGTGCGGCCAGATGCGTCGGACGAGACACTATCTGCCGCAGTTTCTATTCTGCTTCATCAACTGGGTTGTTTTCTTTTTACATCGCCTTTGGAGCTATCGATCCCTGCCAGATCGCGCATATCTATTCCATTATCTTTCATTGGCGTCGTATCGATGCGATGCACCTGCAGCTCTCAGTTTCACATAGACCGCCTGGTCAGGCGTCGACCAAACCCGTCACTATGTTCGCGATGCTGCGAGTTGGAGCCGTCGATACAGGAGCCGGCTGGGAGATCTGGCGCCTGTTCATTGCATGAAAATAGCCTTCGCATCTTGGCATTTCAGTCCATTCACAACGGATCGGGGAAGTTTGTGATTCGGTAGGCCAATCGAAGCTGGAGCTCGTCTGGCGGAAATGAGAGCTGAGCTAGCCAGGTCTCAACGAGATTGCCGAGGCATCGAACTCATCGAGGACCGGTAAAAGGATGGCTATTTGGCGCGGCTAATTTCAAAGGCAGCACGCGCGACATTTTGACGGCTTCGTGGCCGAGGCGGCTCATTGCCGCGCCTTCGCATCCATGCCATCTCGAACGGCCTGCGACGTTCTGACGCTCAGGACATCATTCCCTGACATTCTCCATGAGAACGTAACCGACACACACACACACACACCGGACACGAGATTGCGCGGCGTTGCAGTTCTACATTGAAGTAGATCTTCCAGGCCGGCACCGCTCTTGAGGAAGTCTTGCGCCCCCTGGCGCGATCCGCAGGCTAGCGAGAGCGTCTCCCCGATCGCCTCCACTAGATGCTCTTCTGCGTTACTGCGCCCTAGATTAGAGGGCCGCGCAAGCAATAGACGAATGGAGGTACGCCTCATCCCGCTCGCGCGCCCCGCCAACGTTGGCCCTCCCGCCAAATGGGAGGCGCGAACGGAATGTAACTAAGTACGAACCGCTCGGCTCATGACCATGAGCTGGGATGCACGAGTGATCCGCCCCTCGTCGCTCGACCCTACAGCTTTTTATGGTGGCGTTGGCGGCTTTCGCGGTGGTGAGGCAAGGCGCGCGGACCAGACTTAAGCTGCGGCCTTCATCATGTGCCCACCCGAGCTGACCGTGCTGGATCTCCTGCCGATCCGTTGAGACTTTCAAGCGAGAACCAATTGGATGCCGGCAACGACCAGAACCGCCACGAGGATATATCTGATGCCTGCCGGGTTCAGGCAGTTCAGACTAATTACCGTTCCAGCGACCGCACCCGCCAGCGCGGAGATAGCGTAAAGAGGCAAATCCGGAGAGGGAAATTGGCCGGTGAAAAGAGCTCCGACGAAGCCGACTGCGGAAATGGCCAGAATAAAAGGGGGTGATAACGCGACGGTCTGCTTCGGTGATGCCCAATTCAGCGTGATGAGCGTCGGCGCGAGGAACACTCCACCACCCACCCCGGTCAGACCGGAAACCAGGCCAAGGGCCGCGCCAATGCTCACGATTGCTGTGAGCGGAGTTTCGCAAACACGATCAGCAGCGCGTCCCCGCTGCATGATCATCACGGCGCTCGCCAGAAGAAGAACGAGCCCCGTCAGCGTCTTGTACATGTGGTCATCGAGCACAATCAAGCCGCCGGCAAGCGACGCTGGCATGGATGAAAAGAGAAGCGGGCGCAGGATGGCCCAGTCAACGGCCTTGTTGCGGTTGAAGAGCCACGTAGAATAAGTCGCGACGACAATGTTGAGACCAAGCGCCGTCGGGCGCATCTCTGTCGACGACATACCAAAAAATGCCATTAGCGAGACGAATGCAGTGCCACCAGCCTGGCCAACGCTCGCATAGAGCAGTGAGATGATCGCGAAGAGCAGACAAGCCATGCTTCACCGATCTTGGCGACGATCTTCGCCTTTTTCCACCGAGCCCATCATGAATCGCGCAATCAGGTGCGGTCTAACTGTGTTTCTGCTTAGGAACGGATCGAAGCGCTTCGCCGGAATCGCTGGCCGGAGGTGCAGTCAGTTCAAGTTCCTTGACGGGTGCCATGTTTGGACCCTTCAATCAATTGCCGAACTTGGTACTTGACTGGGCTGGAAGAGGACCTGAGGGAGCGGCACTCGACGGGCCGCCGAGGTGAGCTGCATTTGTTGCTGTAGCTCACCGTGTCGCACCTCGCAATGGTGCTGTCGCCTTTCCTCCGCATGTCATGAATGCTTCGACGGACCTACATCGCACCAACCATGCGAGTTCGAAGCCTGTCGGGACGTTTGGTTTTGTGAAATCAGCAGTTGGTATGACACTTGCTAGTTTGGCGCGGGTCGTCTCCCTGCTGGAGAAGCGCATGCAAAATCTCCTCCGCATCAAGCAGATCTCGCGGTTACGAGTATCTCTCGTTGCGCCTTTAAGGTGGCCTCTTTCTGCACGTTCGGTCCGTTTGCGCCAGGCCCGCCGGACGGATTCGATGAGAGGCCGCACAATGATGCGGGGAGTAGGGCTTCTGCCCCGACTGTTCCGTGTTGCTCATCGATCGCGTCGCCGGCGCCGTCGCTCGGCGGAGAATCGGCGATCGGTTAGCGATGGCAATTCGCAAGATTGGGAAAAAACATGAATCTCGTATTGTCTTCGTCTCTAGGCAAGGAATGGATGCGCACGAGGCGCTCCTGGACTCCCGCGCTGCCAAGCCGCTTGAGCTCAGCCTTATCGCGCAGATCAGAGCCCGGGATCTCGTCGTGCTCGGCCTCGACACAAACCAAACGGTCCTTCGGACGCGACTGCGGTTTCTCGCCATGCAAGCTCAACAGAGCTCAGCCTCTAGCAGAGGGCCTATTTGGTTCCTGTCGTCAGCTCAGTCCAGGGCCCGGGGCCAGTTCCGGCACATCAAAGAGGACACAGTTGGATTCGTAACGATGGCACAATCCTTCAGCACGGATGGCCGGCGATGATCTCCAATTTGGCGAGTAGGCTATCGGCGGACTGGACCGGTTACTGCCGCTCAGTCTCGGAGGCAGGGATGATGGCCCTATCTCGGGTGTTTGATGCGACCATGCCGGCGCGTCGGCGGCAGGAAGACGAATTTGGCGAATGACGCCGGGCACAGCGCGAGCGCTCAGAGTGCACGAATAACTAACCCTCGAGTGCAGCTCATGGACTGGAATTTGGCGCCGCCTGAAACAAGCGCAATCGAACCCGACGACGGGGAGCTCGCTCGTCGTACTCAAGCGCCCACCATGGACCTCTTTAGCTTCACCGAATGCGCGAACCAGACTCATTCACTCAGAGCACTATTCGAGCTTCTTGTAAGCTGTGCGACCAAGGAAGGTTTCGGTGAAGTCGCATACGGCGCTCTCAACTTCGTTGAGCCCCTTCGGCTGGCGGAGTATCCACCCCCGACTGTGGCTGTGAAGTGGCCGCCAGACTGGTGCGACCGATACTTCAAGCGCAAGTACCATACTATCGATCCGGTGGTCCGGCGTACGCCGATGCTTTCGCGGCCGTTTTTGTGGGATCACCTCGCCGACCACTATCAGCTTCAACCGGACGAAAGACGCGTACTGGAGGAGGCGAGAGAGGCGGGGCTGAAGCATGGCATGAGCGTGCCGTTGTTTGGCCCGTTGGGTCGGATATCTGTGGTGTCGTTTGCATCTGCGTTCGACGATGCTGATCCTCAGGACCGCATCGGTCATCTCAACGCCCTGGCCTGGCAGTTTCACACCGCCTATGGCGACATCGCTCGTCCCTGCGATAATGGCTGCGAAAGAAAAGTGGCACTATCGCCGCGGGAGCTCAGTTGCATGCGGTGGGTGGCAGAAGGGAAATCGTCATGGGAAATTGGGAAAATTCTGGGAATCAGCGACAATACAGTCAACTTTCATGTCAAGAATGCGATGCGCAAGCTGGATGCGACCAGCCGAATTCAAGCGGTCGCTATAGCTGTTCGCCTCAATGTTCTTTGAATTTGAGAACGGGACACTAGCAGCCAATCGTGGGCTTCCAGCTTCTGGCACGTTGAGCATGGCACCTGCGGCGCAGATACGACGCTCCTTGGAGCAAGTCCGCTATCTCACGCTGGGTGAGGTTGTGGGACTTCACGAGATCGATAAATTGTGGAATCGACTGACCTGTTCCTAACCGTGTGTTGGTGGCATCTCGGCCACACTCCAACCAGCCTCTGGATCCATTACTCAGACGAGCTCGCACTTGGTGCTTCGGAACTGGATTGAGGCTGGCAGGGAGAGGAGCAGCTGAGGAAAGAACCCCGACCGGGGTCGGGGTTCCGATTCACGCCACCGCGTGGAGGTCTCTATTTGGGAAAGGGCGAGCCAAACCTGTAATTGAGCCGCGCCGTGATGAGGTCGATGTCCTGGTGGGTGCGGTCCGTGCCAAGGGCGGCTGGGAAGCTTATGTTGCTGCGCTGCATGAACAAGTGGCTATACTCGACGCCAGCTGACCAGTTCGGCGTGAGGCTGACTTCGGCACCGGCGCCCAGCACGCCACCCCAGCGCACATCACTGTTGTTGCCAATCTCGGTGCCAGTAGCCACCGAATTGACGTGATAGGTGTTGCTGGTCACTGCAGCACCACCCTTGCCGTACAGTAGCACGGCATTGAACGCGTAGCCGATGTGGCCCGTGAGAAGGCCGAATGCATCTGTCTTGGTGCCAACGGTGTCTGCCGGAAAGGCGGTGCTGACATTGGAGCCGCTGAAATCAGCCCAGTTGCCTTGTCCTTCGATGCCGTAAACCATGTTGAAGATGTGCCAACGATAGCCAATCTGGCCGCCAATGGTGCCGCCAATCGAATTATGGCAGCCCTCGGGAGTGACACCATTGAAATCCCAGCAGTTCCGGCTCGTTCCCCAGCCACCATTGACGCCGATATAGTAGCCGGACCAATCGATAATCGGGGCTGCGACCGGCAGCGGGACCGCCTTGACCTTGACAGGTTGCCCCGCCAAGTCCGTGCCGAACGAGGGAGCCGCGACACCGAGTGCGCCGATGGTTGCGGTCAGAATCAGAAAATTCTTCATTTAAGTTTGTTCCTTTCGATGCCCCCCGGCGCCGTGCGTTTAACAATATGCTCGCGAATTGCTGTAACTGCCGCACAACATGTCATCGAAAGAAATGAGCCCAATCGTACGCCGCGTCAGATTGTGGAGCGTGCATTTGCCATGCACTGCCTCGACCGAAATGCTGGGGCCTGACAGTGGCGTGTTTCGCGCGGAGTCTTCTTCGAACACGATCCGGTCGTGATGGCGTCTGATGGGTCGCGACGCGAACTGTTTGGCTTCCTTTATCGCTAACTGGCGCCAGAGCCAGGCCGCGTCAGCATGTCCCTGCATGCTCGCTATTCAGAGAGTCGGCAAATGAAGACCGCTGATCGAGGACCCGCCGCGGGCGCTCAAGCTCATTCTTCCGGCAGGACGGTCGTGCTGCCGCTTGCGGCGATGATCGATCACAGCCTGGATCGCTTTTGGCTCAGGACTTTTCGCAAGTGTAGCACAATGCTACTCAACCGTGGCCTCGATTGACGGATGTGATGCGGCTGTGCTTCAGGAGGCCCTTGCTTGAAGTTGCGCGGCTCGTGCCGAGCGAAGGGTCAGGAGAGGAAACGGTATGGCTTTTCCTGGCGCCAGCGAATATTAGCGTGGCTGTCCCGTCGCCGACTTGCACCGGATTCCAGGTGACTGGTCTGGGGCCACCATAAGAGCTGCATAGGAGCGATAGTCGTCGCGAACGTGCTCCTCTTCAGCGGGGCGGAACATGAGCGGAGGGTAAGCTCCACCACGCTCTGCCCCGGTGTTTTTCCGCCGCATAAGGTCCCCAAGAGCCTCAACAAGCCAAGCTTATGTGGCAGTACGGGTTCAAGCGCCTATTGCTCGGTCGACCGCGCCAGTTCAGCCCGCAAGCTGCGTATCGCCTCGTTAGCCAGATTCAGCGTATTCCGTTCGCCCTTCCTTATCAAAGACTCAAGGAAAGTGCACAATCGGCTATGGAGGACCGTCTTGCGATTATGCGCTAGCAACGGATCCTTCTCAACAAAACGCCAGGCTTTATCAAATGCGACGCTCACGATAGCATCTTGCGTCTGCTGATCCATCTCAACACTCCACGCCGTCCTGATACAAGGAAGTACCTTCGCAAAAGCAAGCCGAGCGTCTGTGGCTTGTCCCAGCAGGTAAGACATCAGAGCCGCAGAACGCCCGGACCATCGAGCTGCTCTCGATGCTTCAATGAACTTATAGATGTTTGTTGAAGTTCCGATGACCCCGAATGTCGTATTGCCGGCCGCATTCGAATAATTCTGAAGCGGTTGAAACGAGCTCGCGCTGTTCGCGCGGCTTCGTTGCCGAAGTGCTCTTCTTGCTCGGGATCTGTCGGATAATTGAGGCTCTCTTTCCTGCGATCGGAAGATCAGCGCCATGCCAATCACGACTAAAGCCGAAGATCGATGAAAATGGATTGTTCCCCTCCCTTTCGCGGTCTCTAGCTAAAACGCTTTATCGAAGCGGGTGGCGTTTTCCGGCCACTGCTTGTTTGCTTTCTGACGTGTGTCCGCGGGGCGTCGTCCTTTGCTCGACCTTTGTGGCCTCCTGCTCTCCGTGCGGGCTCGCGCTTTCGGACATGGTGGGGAACAGTTGTGATACGGAAAAGCCAGCGGGACCGGCGTGCTTACGACGGTGAGCCCATAAACGCCAAGTCGCCGATCCCTGGCGCGTACGGCCGTAGCAGTCAGCCCAGCGATAAACGATCGATAAAAGCGGCATCAACCGCAGAGAAAGCCAAATGAAATCTCAGTCTGCTGCTGCACGTGACAGAATTACTTTCGCGATCTTCATTTGATTAGCGGGAGTTCGGAGCACTTCGGGTAATGCCGCCACGGCCTGATCGAAAAGGCGTCCCAAAACCTGAAGGTCTTCTGGGTAGTAAACGCCACGGTCTCTCGAGAGTCGCGTCGTTTGCTGGTCGCGGGCGGGGCCCCCGGTTTTAGCATCGCCGAGCTGGCCGAGCTCGAGTTCCGCCATAATCATTTGGTTTGTCAAGGCGTTTAGCAGTCGGATCGCTTCGAGCTCGTTGCCTTCTTCGCGTACGAGGGCGGCTACAAGGTCAAGTTGCAGGTCGATGCGATCCTCGAGGTCCTCTGAGCGTGAATTGGAAGGGTCAAGTTCCACGGTATTTGCTCCAAAGTTAGCTAAATGCAGGAAGCAGGCTGAGTAAGGGTTGCGTCGTGCTTTCTCGTCCGTGAGACGGCAGACGGGGCGATAGAGCGAATGGCTGCTGCACAAGCCAAAGTGCGGATGCGCGGTCGCCGAAGAGAGAGGGTTGCAGGCATGTGCCGCGAAGAGAGCGCAAAGGCGGAATCGACCAGAGAACGCTGTGAACTGTCATGTGATTCGACCATTGAGCCGATCCAGCGCGTCGACAGTCGCAGTAACTCCAGCCGGCGGGCACGCCGCGATGACGGCAAGTCGAGAATTGCGGCTCGAACTGCTGCGCGATTGCTTGTCGCCTGACATAGCAATCCAGACGTAACCTGAGGCCTTGCCAGGCAGAGTGCCAAGAGCGCTCGGCGCTGGACGAAGCTGTTGCTGAAGGCGGCGCGCCGTCAGCTGGTCCAGACCGGTCTCATCATCATGCCAGACGTTTATGCCCCAGCTCATGCCAGGCAACCCAGAATTAACATCCGCTTCACATGTCTGCGGTTTCTCTCTGCATTCGTTGACAGGCGATGCTGGCCCGGCGAGGGGGCGGATCGGCTCCTGGAAGGGGCGCGATAAGAGACAAGACCGGCAGATCGCGTCCACCCCTCGTTCCGGTGGCGATGTAAGGATTGCAGAGAAGGGATAATCGCGCCGGGATATGCGAAGAGGGCCGGCGCATAGAATGAGATAGGGTAGCGTCAGTCTGTAGGAAATGGGTGCGGGAGCCGCCCGACGACGAAGACTGAGGACGCGAGCAGAGTGAGAATCCACGATCACACCACGTGTAGGGGTGGCAGTAAGATCGCGAGGCTGTTCGCATCACGCCCATCGACATCAGTGCCTCGTCCTGGCCGGAGAATAGCGTGGTCAGATAGACAACTGCACTGCTTTGTTTGGAGGCCGCAACAGCGTCGGATCGTCGGTGCTGCCCGCCTGGTCAGGGCAAAAAGTGCAGCCTGCACCGGTCTAGAGGACGGTTCGCCTGCTCCAATTCTATGCAGCGCGCGCATTTGCCTTGGCCAAGCAGTGTGCGTGAGAGTCGATCTTCCTGGAGGGCCTTAGTATGATTGCAAAGGGGGAGGCGCCAGCGCGACAGATTACGCGCCAGACGTTGCGATTAGCGATCTGACCGCATTTACGCCGCTCGTGCGTCGATTCCAAAGATTGATGGCTGTCGTTGGCGAAGCAGCCACGAGAACCTTGAAGCGCCCTGCGACTATGCTGAAAGTAAAATCGGTTCATTGCTCAAACGACATCCGTGGAATGTGCTTTCCGGAAACCGGCGATCGACTTATGGGTATTTGGCTGAAATTGGTAAAATCGAAAGTGTCGATGGGATGCATCCAGTTCGTGGATCGCGGACGCGCGTAATCTCACCTCTTACATCGAAAGCGGGTCAGTTAGTTGTTTCCTGCCGGTTTGGTGCAGTGAGCTTATGGGCCTCTTAGACGAGCTTGCTGATTCGTTGATGACCGGCGGCCCAGAAAGGTCCCAGCAGCGAGCGCAGGCGAATACCTCTAAATTGGACTCCAGATCTCACGAAGGTGAGAGAAACTCATCGATCCCCATAAGCCGAAGGGAGGGTCATAGAGTCTCGTCCGGACTGTCCGACCAGCTCCGGCCGCCCGCAGATGCAGGATGAGCCCTGAGCAATCGCGGGTCTTCATTGAAAAGGTCCGCGAGATCGAAGCGGACGAAGAGCGTTCGACCGCGGATAATTGATAAAGCGGTTCGCAGACAACTTAGCCAAAGCTGTCCCCAAAATAGGAGCGCGAGGCGGTCAGATATCGCCGCCATTGAGGCTGACGGTCGCCTTTGCGCCCCGGGCAAGGACAACCAATATGGCAACCAGCCTCGGATAACCTCAGTGCGTCGGTATACTTGCCACGCATACGATCCCCCAACGCGAACATTATCCGCCAAAGCTATCGAGAATTTCAGCTTTAATTGCAGTTGCGGTGTACAGGGAAATCTCCAGCGGAAGGTTTCCGAATGCAAGCTGGCAAGGCAAGTAGTTGGCACCCGCCACTTCCATCTGCTGGAGAAGGACCTGTCGGACGGAGGCCGGCGTTCCAACGACGCACAATTCGCTCTCAAGTGCTGCATCGAAGGTCAGCGGAAGGGCGCGCGGTGTCGGAATGGCGTTAAGCTCGTAAAGAAACTTAAAGCTCTCCAGCCATCGGCGATACGCAGTTTCGGCCGCCGCATGAGCGTCCTGATCAGACTTCGCAATCACGATCATGCGGGCCAGCCCGAGAAGTGGCTCGCGGCCGTGTGCGGCTGTGCTGTGGGGTCGATGGGAACGGTAGGTGTCCGTAACGTTCCGGACAACGCAGGCGGGGCCTATGCACGCCAGATTGGCGGCATTTGCCGCGGCCCACTGCGCCGACTCAGCCCGATTGCTTGCGATCCAGATGGGCGGATAGGGACGTTGATGGGGCCTCAACGCTAAGGGCACGTCGCTCAACTCGAAGTGGTCTCCCTGATAAGATAGCGTGTGTCCCTTCAGCGCAATATTCAAGATTTCACTGGCTTCCGCATAACGACTTGGTGCGGCGTCTGCACTGATGCCGAAATAGCCCCATTCAATCGGCTGGGAGCCGCGGCCTATCCCGATCTCGAGCCTGCCGCCGCTCAATTGGTCAAGCATGCAGATCTCTTCGAATGCGCGCAATGGATGATAAAGGTTGAGCAACAGTACGAGCGGACCGAGCCGTAATCGCCGGGTGCGCTGCGCGACACTTGATAGGAACAGGTGCGGCGAGGGCCCTCTGCCATGAGGTGTGCAGTGATGTTCGGCCAGGTGATAAGCGTAGAAGCCGAGCGAGTCGCACACCTCGATCAGCTTGAGACGATCTTCATATTGTCGTGCGGCATCTTGGCCGTCGTCATCTAAATGGTCGAAAATGCCGCACCTTAGTCTTGAAGAAAGGCCACTCTTCACTCGATCAATCTCCGATTACGGTCAGATGGCGGGTCCTGGTTGCTGCGTGCCTTTGAGTTCAAAGAGGTCTCGTTCGTCATTTGGACCGGCCAGGCTGTTTTTCTTTGAGTGCGTGGATCTGGGCCTGCACCGTGTGAGCGGGTGACGAGAATTCGAAATGCCGTCGCCGCGCCGTTGATAGACGTCCGCGAATCGCCTCCAAAGGCGAGTTATGCTCGACCAGAAGCATCGTTATTCGCTTCAGAGGTCCTATGCCTCGCGAGCCAGATCAGCCCGGCACGGCTATTATTTGTCTATCATCGGACGTAGCGTCTCCGTCAGGGCGACGTCGGGGAGCTCTGCAAGCGCTGCAACGAACGCGAAAAACGCTCCGAAGGCTGCAAGTATGAGAGAGCTTGCGAGTATCGCTTCTCCGATCTGAGCGCGTCTCATTATCCGTGTCGCTTTGGCTTCGGGGAGATAGCGATGACGCCAATCAGTTCTGCTCGACAGTTTCAACACGGCCCTCTCGCCAGCGGTAAACCAGAAAGCCAGGAGCCGCATTGTCTCCCTTTCTATCGAACCGGACTGGGCCAATCACGGTATCGGTCGGTCGTGAACGAAGTGCGCTAGCTACGCGCACAGCATTGAAAGAACCGGTCCGGTTCACCGCCTCTGCCCATGCTTGCACGGCCGCATAGGCATAAAGCGTGTAGCCTTCAGCGGTCAGGTTGGAAGCTTTGAGTTCGGCCACCACGCCGGCCGCATCGGCATTCCTGGCGGGGTCCGGCATGAAGGTAAACAACGTGCCATTTCCGGCGCTGCCTGTAATGGCCCAGAACTCAGAGGTCATCAACGGATCGTTCGCCATGACGATGAGTCCCGCTCTTGCTTCTGACGCCTGGCGTACAAACAATCCGATTTCGGTATGATAGCCGCCGATATAAGCGACGCGCACCCGATCCTTCTTCATTCTTGAGACCAGCGCTCTGTAATCCTTTTCACCGGCTACGTAGCTTCGCCGAATGACCTGTTCACCGAACTTCCGAAGCTGTGCGTCAACCACGTCGGCGATACCCTTACCTGCGGTGCTCTTGTCGTCGAGCACCGCGATCTTGTCGTTAGGGTAGTTTCGGTGAATATACTTTGCGGCAACGATGCCCTGTTGGTCGTCGCGGCCGCAGATCCGAAAGACAGTCTCCAGGCCGCGTTCTGTTAGCTGAGGATTTGACGAGCCTGGTGACACCTGAATGATGCCTGCTTCGGCGTAAATCTCGGAAGCCGGGATCGACGAAGAAGAACAAAAATGGCCAACGACCAACCGAATCCGCTCTGTTGTGAGCTTATTCGCAACTGCGACAGCTTGCTTCGGGTCGCAAGCGTCGTCGGCGACAGTCAATATCACCTTAGTATTGACGAGTAGGCCAGAAGCGTTGAGCGCCTCCACCGCCGCAGCCGCACCATCGCGCATTTGCGCGCCGAAGGCAGCGCTGCTTCCGCTCATTGGGCCAACTACGGCAATATTTACCTCGGAGCCGCGCGCAACCGAGGCGAGGGCGCAGAAGAGAAGCGCTGCACTCGCAGCAGAAGCGTAACGCCCATTTAACATCGTAGAGCTCCCAATGCTTACCTGAAGTGAACCGCGAGCAGCTGTGATCAGGCCTGCCTGCACGTCGAGGCCGTGTGCCAGGTGAAGTCCTGGCGTCAAGGTCGGCCAGTTTCGACCACGGTTGAGCCTACAAATTGACGTTACGTGCGGTTCAAGCCCCTTTTTAACGGAGCCTCGATCTGTGCCTCAGGAATCGCCGATCGGAGGTCATGAGGGCTGTCCGGCTTCCGTCGGACCGCGTCAGAGCCGCCGATCAGCCAAGCGCCATCGCCTTTTCAGATTGCCAGGGCCGATCAGCAATGCCTTGCGGTCGGCCAGGAGGACATCAGTACGGCTGATCCTCCAACCCGCCAAGGGCCAGATCGAGATATTGCATCAGGCAGGGATCCCAACCAGCCAAACTACGGGGGGCGCTTAATCGTGCAAGTACCTTCAGGATCATCGAAACGCGTGAATCGGCGCCAGCGATTTCGCCGATCAGCAAGCGTGCTGCAACTGCGACAGCCTTTGCCCGCTCGCCGCAAGGATGCTCGCCTCGATCCATACAATCACGCAGGTCGTCGCGGATCCGCCGCCACCGCTCTTCGCGATCTGCAGCTAACTTGCAGGTGCATCGGGACGTCTGATTATGCGTCTCGACCCGCGACATGGCGTTGAGCGTGGCAGGCAGCTCATCCACACTTACCTGGATATCACTGTCGATGGTCATGTTGCGCAAGCGATCTCGCAGCAGAGTTGCTCGAGCGACTTGAAGCTCTATCCGTTCTAAATGTTTGCGCAGAAGATCGGTAAGTGAGGTCGTGCCCTCCATAGCTTTACGGATCTCGACAAGGGAGAAGCCAAGCTCACGTAGCGCTCGAATTTGGTGAACCCGCTGCACACTTTCGCGGTCGTACATCCGGTGGCCGCCGTCAGTACGCTCTGAAGCTGCTAGGAGCCCGGTGTGTTCATAATGATGCAGCGTGCGTACCGTTACTCCGGTCGCCTCTGCAAGTTCGCCAATGCGCCATCGACGCCTTCGTGGTGTAGCTTTGCTCATGTTGTTCATTTCAAAGCCTACAACCTGACGTCACGTGTGATTCAAGCTATTTCAAAGCTCTAGCTGGATCGTCTTCCATTCCAGCGCGAGACTGGTGACTATCCTCAGAATGGCGGGGGATCAACCCTGAGGGGAAATGGTGATCAACAAGTTCGTCAGGCATGCCAGTTGAGCCTCGCCAGCCGTTGTACGCTCCAGGATGAGTTTGGCGATTGCTGTGCGATTTTCCGGACTTCGCATCGATGGGGGTAGCGCGGTGATCGCACTATCATAAAAGCGTCCCAGGACGGAAAGCTCTTCCGGATCGAATACGCCGCTGCATTGCTCCAAGTTCAGCTCCTTGCTTGTCATTGCGTCATGGCAGCGCACGTCGTCAAGACGTTTGGCTGCGATAGGGCCAAAAGAAGTCAGACCCGCGGCGCGGAGCGACGAAGATGCGATGTACTCCCATGTGATGCGACAGGGCAACATGCGTGCGCGATGCTTGCCTCGACGGCGCAAGAGATCGTGGTCATGTGCATGATCAATGACCATCACGCTCACGGTGCGTGATGGTACGGCTTCCGAAGAAGCTGAAGCGTCTCCGCTCTTCGGGGGCCACTGCTGATTCGGAGAGTTGACGAGGGTAGCCCGGCGCCGATTCTGCTGTATCGACAGCAGGTGCGCCCGGCGGCCGGGTGCAACGTACGTCCCTGTCTCTAAAACCAGGCCAACAGTCTGACCCGCCGCTCGCACGTCGAGCCTATTGCCAACGTGCGGAAGACGTACACAACGTCGTCATGATAGCCGTCTGTTGCGATCATCTTTATAGAGCGTCCATGAATTCGAGCGAGGCGAGCCAAAACTGTATGCGTTGAGACATTCGTTGGGATATGAGGTTCGCAGATCTTACGAACGTCCTTACGACAACGGCGAGACGGATCGTGCGAAATCTCCGGCAGTATCAGCCCGCTCCGAAGTGCAGATGATGAAGGCCTCTTGCCCAGTTGCCATGCGGGTAGCTTCCTGCAACAATATCTCTCGCATCCACAGGCTTTCCGGGTCGCTATTGTGAAGCACGGGCCATTGAACCGCCTCAGTGAAGGCGGGGAATGGCTGCGGGAGCTCCGCAATGCGAAGGGGCATTGTTCTTTGGAAATGCTTTACGAGCCCTAATGGCATCGTCCCTAAGCGGTTGGTGCCTACCAGCAGGGGCGGGATCATGCTGAAGCTCTGCACGAGAATGTCGATGCGCCGATTGAGACCTAGATCGAGTAAAAGGGATTCTTCGACCGGCGTCTTGCGCGCGCCTTTGACCTTAACCGCGACGTGCCCCATCGACATATACCGATCAAATGTAAGCCCCCGTAGTAGTTGGCTGTTTGAGCAGCAACCTACGCAGACCAGTCTCTCCTCGAATAGGGTCGCCCTGGGGTGCGCTCCGGACATGAACAATTCCGGCAGGATAACAAAATCGACTTCGCCGCAGCGGAGAAGTTCATCGTGCTCATCGGTGAGCGCGACCAGTTCGAAGCTGACGGCCGGTGCTTCTCGCGCGACGCGCTCCACGACATTTCGGAAGAATACGACTGTTATAAAATCAGAAAGGCCGATCCTGAATCGCCGGTTCGATCGAGCTGGATCGAACACGTCCCGCGCGATAATTGAAAGATCGATGTGCGTTAGAGCCTCGCGTACGGGGGCTGCGAGTCCTTCCGCGCGTGAGGTCAGGACAAGTTCCCGCCCCCTCATCCCAAACAGCTCATCACGGAAGTAGGAGCGCAGCCGGGCAACAGCTGCGCTCATGGCCGGCTGACTAAGATTGATCTTGCGGGCCGCTGCGCTGAGGTTGCGCTCAGTCATTAGAGCATCCAGCGCGACGAGAAGATTTAGATCCAGACCTTTGAAACGCATGTCTTCTTATCCGGCACGAACGTAATTGGGCGCATACACCAAGCGGTGATGGCTGCGTCTGGAGAGGTCCTATTGGCTCGCACGAATGGACATCGTTTCCATCCCACGACCGCGAAAAAGACGCTCGTGCATTGACCGCAACAATGGAGAGCAAGGCGGTAGGCCGACCAGCAGCGGCCGGAAGCCGTCAGGAGTCCCAAAGGTGATCGGTGTCGCCGGTTCCCGCGACCCACGCAACAGGACCCGGCCGGTTGGTTAATGGCAGATCAACCCAATGTCCGGCCAGTACCGTGAGTTCGCCAAAGCGTCCAGTCGAGAGCCGCCTAGCACAGCTTTCATCACGGCGGCCAACCTACAACCTGACGCAGTGTGTGGTTCAAGCGATTTTTTGCGGCAAGCCAAACATTATTGTACCGGAGGAGGCGTGTTGTGCCGCGATAGTGCCCGGCGTCGCCTGTTTGCGGTGCAAGCGCCTCATCTGCGAGGTCACCACGCTCACGACTCGGCAAGTCTTCGCAGCCGATCGCCCGTCGCTGGCAGCTTGGCCTCAGAGACGTAGAAGTGACGAAAGCGGCCGACTAGGTCGAAGGATTGTTAGCGTATTTGGATCGTGCCGAGAGTGGCTTACGGTGAGCCTAGCAGCGCCTGCGAGTTGGAGGATCCAGATGCCCAGATGCCATGTTGGATGCTTCCTCCAGCAATATCCGCCGCATCCAAATGCTCGCCGGATCAGTATTGTGGAACGCAGGCCACTGCACAGCCTCAGTAAATGTGGGCAGCGGGAGCGGCGGTTCGACGATCCGCAGTGGCATCCGCTTTTCGAAGTGTTTGGCGAGTCGTAAGGGCATTGTGCCGATACGGCCTGTGTCTAACAATATGGGCGGAATCAGGCTAAAGCCCTGCACAACGATCTCAATGCGTCTCTTGACGCCGTGCTCAAGCAAAAACCACTCTTCGATGTTTGGTCTGAGCGCCCGTCCGAACTTCGCCGTAACGTGCCCCATCGAAATGTATTTCTCGAATGTCAGCTGCCGCGATAGCTGCTTGTTCTCGCGGCATCCGACGCATACGAGGGTCTCGTCAAACAGCATCGCCTTAGGATGCGCGCTCGACATGAACAGCTCCGGCAGAATGAGAAAGTCCACCTCGCCCCGGCGGAGCAGCTCATCGGGTTCATCGGAAAATGGCAGCAATTCGAAGCGCACCGCGGGGGCTTCCTGTGCAATGCGGTCCACAATTTTGCGAAGAAAGACGATCGTCATGAAATCGGAGAGGATGAACCTGAAGCGTCGGCTCGACTGAGTAGGGTCGAACGCGTCCCGCGATATGATCGAGAGTTGGATATGCAGCAGGGCCTCGCGCACCGGACCTGCAAGCGCCTCCGCGCCAGGTGTCGGGACGAGCTCGCGACCTCTCATGGTGAACAGTTCATCGCGGAAATAGGTGCGCAGCCGCGCGATCGCAGCGCTCATAGCGGGCTGGCTCAGGTGAATTTTGCGCGCCGCCGCTGTGAGATTGCGCTCCGTCATCAGAGCATCGAGCGCAACGAGAAGGTTTAGATCAAGTCCCTTGAACCGCATGTTGTAAGTCTATCCATCGTGTGGATGTGTTCCATCGGAACAATCGATTTTACCAAATTGCTGGACGTTGGATAGCAAACATCAGTTTGCAAAAGTAATCAGGCATACCACGATGGCTGCTGCTCGCTCACGCTGGCTCAGAGAAAAGCTCCTGGACGTGCGAGCAGCCGGCGCATCCGCTTCGAGCGCGGCTATGTGCGCGCCGTGCGAGCCGCGTCGCTTCGTCTCGGTGCGAAAGCCGCTCGATCGAGACGCCAGGCAGATCTCCATAAACCTTGGTATGCGTGTTTCATCCGTTTCCATATTGCAGGTTTACCCGCGTACACTTGAGAGCGCGTTCAGCTGCGTTCTAGTGTCGGGAAATAGCGGCAGGCGCAGATTGCGGATGCCCAGTCATTCAGGCGACTCTCCAAATGGCTCGCCTGTCCACCGCATTCAGGGCGTGTCGAAGATGTATAAGAACCAGTGTGATCTGATGCCACTCGGCTGCGCCATCGATGAGGCGCCGCGCATCGAAGGCCTGCCCGCAGACGTCAAAACGTCGACAGAGATGTTAGACGAGGCCGAAAAGCTCCGTGGTGCAGGCAGGTTCTGGCTAGTCCAATTGCCTCGCCGGCATCTTCCGGCCTATCTCGCGCAGGGCATTGGCCGGATGACGAGTGCGAACCATGAGATCGCTTCGTCGCGAGCGAAGGCGCATGGCGCGGTGCAGGCGAGGAGTGCGGCGCTCCGAGGGGGCAAGGCAGCACATTTCAGTATTGATCAGCGGTTCGGCGACTAGCGAATTCTCGTGACCATCTCCGCTCATAATTCCACTGGCGCAAGGAAGCCCGCCATGAACATTGCCGCATCCCGGACTGCGGGAGCTCCTACCGCGCGCGCTCAAGTGCAGTGGAGCCTTCGCTGGGAAAGCGAACTGCGGCTCGCTGATCATGCCGAGCTCGCCGAGTTCTTCCGCAAAAGTTACGGGCCGACCGGTGCGTTCAATGCGCAGCCATTTGAGGGCAACCGAAGTTGGGCCGGTGCAAGACCTGAGGTCCGCGTAATCGGTTACGACGCGCGTGGGATAGCTGCTCACGTCGGGCTACTACGCCGTTTCATCAACGTTGGTGGGGTCGACCTTCTCGTGGGCGAACTGGGGTTATATGCGGTGCGCCCGGATCTTGAAGGCCTGGGAATTAGCCAGGCAATGCGCGTGATGTATCCCATGCTGCAGAAGCTTGGGATTCCATTCGGCTTTGGCACGGTTCGGCCTGCGCTTGAGAAGCATATGACCCGACTGGTCGAAAGGCAGGGGCTCGCCACCCTCATATCTGGCATTCGCGTCCGCTCCACGCATCCGGATGTCTATCCCAATTTGTCGCCGATCCGCATCGAAGACGTGATCGTGGTGGTTTTTCCGGTTGGACGCTCGATGAGCGAGTGGCCGGCCGGGACGATCATCGATCGGAACGGGCCCGAGTTGTGAAAGAGCTTTTCCCCCTATCTGCTGTCCGTTGCGACTACGCTGACGTGAGTGGAAGTCGCCCCGTGTATTTGACCTTTGATGATGGGCCAAATCCATTTTGCACGCCAGAGGTGCTCGATGTGCTGGCGCAACATCGGACTCCGGCGACGTTCTTCGTGATCGGCACGTACGCGGCCGAACAACCTGAACTCATTCGACGAATGATCGCGGAAGGGCACGAGGTTGCGAACCACACGATGACGCATCCGGATCTATCCAGATGCGGACCAGCGGAGGTACGCGATGAAGTTCTGGCGGCGAGCGAGGCGATCCGTTCGGCGTGCCCGCAGGCCTCACCCAGGCACATGCGAGCACCTTACGGCATGTGGACACAAGAGGTGCTCGCTGTGTCAGCGAGCGCTGGTCTCACAGCTGTGCACTGGTCGGTCGATCCGAGGGATTGGTCCCGCCCCGGGGTTGATAGAATTGTGAATTCAGTACTGGCGAGCGTTCGCCCGGGTGCAATTGTGCTCCTGCACGACGGATATCCTCCTGATGAGGAGCGACCGTGCACTGATGCCACGCTACGCGATCAGACCACCATCGCGCTGTCACATCTGATCCCGGCGCTACAACGGCGCGGGTTTGTAATCCGTCCACTCCCTCAACTTCACTGAAAAAAACTGACACCCTATGGACCTGCTCGCTACAACAAGCGCCGTCGCTGTTTCGTCTTATGCGCTGCTCTCGACGATCTACAAGAGCGCGCAAGCGCTTTATGCCCAACCGGCGACGAACCCATCGCTGCAGGACAACCTGGGACAATCGGAGGCGGTCCTTCCCAGTGTAGACGTCATCGTACCGTGCTTCAACGAGGATCCAATCACGCTCGCCCAATGTCTGGAGTCGCTGGCGAGTCAAGACTACACCGGAAAGCTACAGGTGTATGTGGTCGACGACGGATCTGCAAATCGCGACGTTGTCGCGCCTGTACACAAAATCTATGCGAACGATCCGAGGTTCAGCGTCATCTTGCTGGCAAACAACGTTGGAAAGCGCAAGGCGCAGATCGCCGCAATACGCGGCTCATCCGGTGACTTGGTCCTCAACGTTGACTCGGATACGATACTTGCCGCTGACGTCGTCACTAAGCTTGTATTGAAGATGCACGACCCGGAAGTCGGTGCGGCCATGGGTCAGTTGATAGCGAGCAACCGCAGCCAAACCTGGCTGACCAAGTTGATCGATATGGAATACTGGTTGGCATGCAACGAGGAGCGCGCGGCGCAGGCGCGTTTCGGCGCCGTCATGTGCTGCTGCGGCCCATGTGCCATGTATCGTCGCTCCGCGCTGGCCTTGCTTCTCGATCAATACGAAGCCCAATTCTTTCGTGGGAAGCCGAGCGATTTCGGCGAGGATCGCCATCTAACGATCCTCATGCTCAAGGCGGGATTTCGAACGGAATACGTCTCGGACGCGATCGCAGCAACAGTCGTCCCGGATAGCCTTGGGCCATATCTACGCCAGCAACTCCGCTGGGCGCGCAGTACCTTCCGGGACACGTTCCTTGCATTACGCCTGCTGCCAGAGCTCGATGGCTATCTGACGCTAGACGTTGTCGGGCAAAATCTCGGCCCGTTGCTTCTCGCCCTGTCATCACTGGCTGCGCTCGCACAGCTCCTAATCGCCGGCTCTGTACCCTGGTGGACAGGATTGACGCTTGCAGCAATGACAATGGTCCGCTGCAGTGTGGCAGCCCTTCGTGCTCGCGAACTGCGGTTTCTCGGCTTCGCGCTCCACACACCGATCAATATCTTTCTCTTACTTCCTTTGAAGGCCTATGCGCTTTGTACCTTGAGCAACAGCGATTGGCTATCGCGCAAGGTCGTCAATGTGCCGGCCGAAGGGGAAAAGCAGTCTGTCATCCCGCACCCGAACGCTGGACGAAGTGCTGCAAGTAAATGGGGAATGTCTGGAATAATTCATAAGGCAGGGCTTTCGAGCCCTGAATCGAGCCAAACGGCAACGAAGAGTGTTTGCGGTTGCGATCGTTCGACCGCCTGCAAGTAGGTGATAGGCTCATGATCCCGGACGCAAACCATCAGCTATTAGAGCGAGAGTTGTCTGCCGACGATCCATGGCGCCTCGACAGCAGTTCCTTCGAGCAGGAGCGATACGCGCAAATGCTCCGGATGTCGCGCTGCAATGGAGACGTTGCGTGTGCCCTCGAAGTGGGATGTGCAGCCGGTGCATTCACCGGCATGCTGGCGCCGCTATGCGAACGGCTCACTGTGGTCGATGTCATGCCGCAGGCCATCGAGCGAGCGCGACGACGGACCAGGAAGTGGTCGCATATCACGTGGGTGACCTCCGACATCCAGCGGTTCTCGACCACCGAGCGGTTCGATTTGATTGTCGTGGCCGAAGTTCTTTACTACCTCAAGGACATTGTCGAGATGCATGCGGCTATCCGCAACCTAGTGAGTATGCTTGCGCCAAATGGAGCTCTGATTTTGGGGTCCGCACGTGATGCCACATGTCAACGATGGGGCCATGCTGCTGGTGCCGAAACGGTGATCGCTCTCTTCAACGAGAGCCTATCGGAGGTCGAGCGTCTGCATTGCCACACCGAGTCGGTCAACGAAGACTGCTTGATCGTCCGGTTCCGGAAGCCGGGTCATTCGTCAGAACAATCAAACGTCGGCCACTAGAGCAGGGGATCGTATGCGCATCTGCGGCATCAAGTTAACACATGACGGTGCAATTGCTGTCGTCGAGGACGGGCGGCTTGTCTTTTGCACCGAGCAAGAGAAGCGCGGCAACAGTCCACGCTATCAATCCGTCGAGAATGTCGATGCAGTCGTGCTCGCCTTGGCGGAGCATGGCCTGGATCCGCGGGATATCGATCAGTTCGTCATCGACGGCTGGGATGGGGAGATTGAGTCGCAGTTCCAGGTCCTAAGTGGCGCTGTACCGATCGCGCTGAAAGGGGCGCCGTATGTCGAGCGCCATGCTGAGGGCCTTCTTGATTCCGTCGACGGCTTTGGCCTGATCCTCGGAGGCAAGGTGTTTCCATATAAGAGCTACCCGCATGTTACGGGCCACGTCGCGTCAGCATATAGCACCAGTCCCTTTGCCAGCGCGGGAAAACCCGCGTTCTGCCTGGTATGGGATGGCTGCATCTTTCCGCGTCTTTATTATGTGGAACCCCGGGGGGCACGGTTCATCGCATCCCTGTTCCCGATGATCGGCCATGCCTATGCTGCCGCGGGCCTTCACTTCGGCCCTTACAGGCAGCCGAACCGCTCCAGTTGGGATTTAGGCATCGCCGGCAAGCTGATGGCTTACATCGCGCTTGGTTCTGTCGACGAAAGCATTGTGGCAGTGTTTCAGGAGCTCTACGAAAAGCGCTTCGCCGCTGACACGGAGCAGGCTCGTCGCTACCGCGCTGACATCAACAATGCAGAATCGTCGCTTGCAGCTGTACACGACTTCTTCGAGGCAAGCGCATTGCGCCTGACGGCCAAGCGAGCGGAGGACGTCCTCGCGTCGTTTCATGCGTTCGTGGAACGTCTTCTTGTCAAGGAAATGGCGATGGTTTTGCTGCGACACTCGTCCCTTCCGGGAGCGCGAAATCTATGTATCGCCGGAGGTTGCGGTCTGAATATCAAGTGGAACAGCGCGCTTCGTGCGGCGGGATTGTTCGATGATGTTTGGGTGCCGCCGTTTCCGAATGACAGCGGTTCGGCAATTGGCGCTGCTTGCGGCGCGATGGCGGTGCAGAATGGCTTCGGGCCATTGGAATGGTCAGTCTACAGTGGTCCGTCCCTGCAGGACAGCGAGCTTCCGCCGGAGTGGGAGGCGGCGCCATGCAGTCTGCGTGAACTTGCGGTGATTCTCGCCGACAACAAGCCGGTCATCTTCCTTTCCGGGCGCGCCGAGCTTGGGCCACGGGCGTTGGGCGGCAGAAGCATTCTCGCAGCGCCGACCTCGGCGGCAATGAAGGATCATCTCAACGACATCAAGCATCGTGAGCACTTCCGGCCGGTGGCGCCGATCTGTCTGGAGGATCGGGCGTCAGAAATTTTCAGCCCAGGTACGCCAGATCCTTATATGCTATTCGATCACCAGACCCGGGCGGAATGGCGCGACAAGGTTCCCGCTGTGGTGCACCTTGACGGCTCGGCGCGGCTGCAGACAATCTCCCGCTACTCTCCGCACAAGGTCGCCGCGCTTCTCGTCGAATTTGAGCAACTCACTGGGATTCCGCTACTCTGCAACACGAGCGCCAACCTCCACGGAAGGGGATTCTTCCCGGATGCTGCCGCGGCCTGCCAATGGGGGCGTGTTGAGCATGTGTGGTGCGACGGCCAGCTCTGGGCCAAGACGGTCGTTAAGAAGCCCTCGTCTGCTGAACGACTTCTTTCAGCCTAAGATGAACATGTCCACGATAGCGATCGACCTTGCCGACGTGAAAAAGTCATTTGGCGACAAGGTCATCGTCAATGAACTATCGTTCTCGGTTGCGCGCGGAGAATGCTTCGGCCTGCTTGGGCCAAATGGAGCTGGCAAGAGTACGATTGCGCGTATGTTGCTCGGCACGATTTCGCCGGACGCAGGCAAGATTACGGTCCTCAATGAGCCTGTGCCTTCCCGCGCTCGTGTGGCGCGTGTGCGCATCGGCGTCGTGCCGCAGTTCGATAACCTTGAACACGAGTTCACTGTGCGAGAGAATCTGCTTGTGTTTGGCCGCTATTTCGGCATGAGCGCTCGCAAGATCGAGGCGATCGCGCCGTCGCTGCTCGAGTTTGCGCGCCTCGAAAGCAAGGCGCACACGCGCGTCTCTGAGTTGTCCGGCGGCATGAAACGGCGGCTGACGCTGGCGCGGGCGCTAATCAATGACCCGCATCTGCTCGTGATGGACGAGCCGACGACTGGTTTGGATCCGCACGCCCGTCACCTGATTTGGGAACGTCTGCGAGTTCTGCTTGGGCGGGGCAAGACGATTCTCTTGACCACTCACTTCATGGAAGAGGCCGAACGCCTGTGCGATCGGCTGTGTGTCCTCGAGGGTGGACGCAAGATCGCCGAAGGCAAGCCAGACGCTCTGATCGATGAGCATATTGGCTGCGACGTCATTGAAATCTATGGGGGGGATCTACATCAGCTCTGCGAACTGGTCAGGCCGTATGCGCGGCACATCGAAGTGAGTGGAGAGACTCTCTTTTGTTATGCGTCATATCCGGAGCAGGTACGCGTGAAACTGCGAGGGCGAGCGGGCCTTCGTATTCTGCAGCGCCCGCCGAATCTCGAAGACGTGTTTTTGCGGCTCACCGGGCGCGAGATGGAGAAGTGAGCGATGGGTGAAAGCTATGCGGCGGTAATGCCCGCTAACGCGTACAACTGGATCGCGGTATGGCGTCGAAATTTCCTGGCATGGAGGAAAGTCGCGCTTGCATCGCTTCTCGGCAACCTCGCAGATCCCATAACCAATCTGCTCGGCCTTGGCTTTGGCCTCGGCCTCATCGTGGGACGGGTCGAGGGGACTTCGTACATCGCTTTTCTGGCAGCGGGTATGGTCGCGCTCAGCGCCATGACATCCGCGACCTTTGAAACCCTGTATGCAGCCTTTGCTCGCATGGATGCCAAGCGCACCTGGGAAGCAATTCTGTTCACACAGCTCACGCTTGGCGACATCGTTCTAGGTGAATTGATGTGGGCGGCCAGTAAGTCCGTTCTGGCCGGGACAGCAATTGGGATTGTCGCTGCCACGTTGGGTTATGCATCCTGGACGTCGATTTTCTGTGCGATACCAACAGTCGCCCTTACCGGCCTTGTCTTCGCCAGCATGGCAATGGTCGTCATATCTCTTGCGCCAACTTATGATTACTTCGTGTTTTACCAGTCACTCATCCTTAGCCCTATGGTGTTTCTGTGTGGCGCGGTCTTTCCGATGAGCCAACTGCCCGGCTCATTTCAGCACTTCGCCGGATTGTTGCCGCTCGCACATTCGGTCGACCTCATTCGCCCAGTGATGCTTGAGCGCGGCGCCGACGACGCTGTGCTGCATGTCGGTGCGCTTTGCTTGTACGCGGTATTGTCCTTCTTCGTGTCGACGGTACTGTTTCGGCGCCGCCTGCTGCGTTGACGTGAGTTGAGCGATAACGGAGAAAGTCAAATCGATGCAGGGTCACGATGCTTTCTGCGGTAGCTCGGGAGGACCTGGTCTGTCACAGCAGTTGCTGAACGGCCTTAAGAGCGCCGCGATCGAGCCAGGTCTGCGGTCGCCTGTTCAGTCGATTGGTGCGGACGCCAGCGCCGTTATTTTCTGAGCGCCTCTCGCTAGCCGCCGAGACGGACTTGAAGATCCTGGTTGTGCTGTCTGGTCCGTGCAGCCGACGGAGCGTGACTGTACAGATAGATGGAACGGCAGTTGACCGTCCCGCCATCATCGAATGGAGAATGACATGTTGTGCCTGGGAATTAGTGGCGGTCTTGACCGAATCTATGAAAGCTCGCCGGAGCTGCCGAATACATTTCTTCACGATGGAGCAGCGGTCCTTGTGCGCGATGGGCGCGTGATCGCTGCTGTTGAAGAGGAACGCCTCAATCGCGTCAAGCACTCCAACAAGCTCCCGAGCAATTCGATCCGATACTGCCTTTCCATCGCAGGAGTTGAGCTCGGCGAGATCGACCGTGTCGCGTTCTACGCGACTGAAGCCTACTGCAATACTATGCTCGAGCGTCTTTCTGTTTCTCAGCCCGTTCCGCTGGACGCCAAATTGTTGCTGCGGCAGCTGCTGGCACGGGAGTTCGGCGCCGAGATCGATCCGTCCCGGCTTTGCTTCGTGAATCACCACGAGGCGCATGCCGTGAGCGCGTTTGCTATGTCCGGGTTCGAGCAAAGTCTCGTTTTTACGATCGACGGCGGTGGCGATTTTCTCTCGGGCCTATTGTCGGTGGGGTCTGGCACCGAAATTGCGAAACTTGCAACCTTCCCGGAACATAACTCCCTGGGACTGTTCTATCTCGAGACGATCCGGTATCTCGGCTACGGGTTATTCGACGAGTCCAAAGTGATGGGCCTTGCCCCGTACGGTGATCCCGCTCCCTATCGCGAGCTCTTCGCGCGGTTCTACGAGTTGTTGGACAACGGTGGCTATCGCGTTCACCTGGATCGAATCGGTCCGGCCCTAGTCCGCAACATTGAGGTTCGGCGAAAAGGAATACCATTCACCCAACAGCATCGAGATGTCAGCGCTTCGCTGCAGGAAGCGCTGGAGCGGATCGTGTTTCACATCCTGCGCCACTATCGCGAAGCGACGGGCATGACTCGCTTGTGCCTGGCTGGGGGTGTAGCCCATAACTGCACGCTGAACGGCAAGCTGCTTTATTCCGGGCTATTTGACGACATCTTTGTCCAACCCGCAGCGCACGACGCCGGTTGCGCACTCGGCGCTGCATTGATGATGTCAAACGAGCTTGGCAGGCCAGCGCCGCGCGAGCGACTGCCGGACGTTTATTGGGGGCCCGATCTCGGAACCGAGCAAGCCGTAGAGCATGAGCTCAACGCATGGTCAGGCCACCTCGACATTCAACGAAGTGATGACATAGCATCCAGTGCGGCAGAATGGATGGCAAATGGCGCTGTAATCGGCTGGGTTCAGGGCCGCTCTGAATTCGGCCCACGTGCGCTTGGTAACCGCAGCATTCTTGCGGACCCGCGGCCTGCGGAAAACAAGGACCGCATCAACGCGATGGTCAAGAAGCGCGAGGGCTATCGCCCGTTTGCGCCATCTGTACTGGAGGAGGATGCGATCGAGTTCTTTGAGCTCCCGGACGGCACGCAGCAGCTCCCCTTCATGAACTTCGTGGTTCGTGTGCGTGAAGCCAAGCGTAACGTGCTCGGTGCGACCACGCACGTTGATGGGACCGCTCGGCTGCAGACAGTATCGCGCAGGACAAACCCCACCTATTGGGATGTAATTAATGCTTTCAAGAGGCGAACCGGCATCCCGGTTCTTCTCAATACGTCATTTAACAACAATGCCGAGCCGATCGTGGAGTCCGTTTCAGATGCGATCACCACGTTCTTGACGACTGACCTGGACGGACTTGTTGTTGGGCCTTTCCTCGTCAGGAAGCGGGCAGCATCACTGCAGGAGTGGAGTGCACTGGGCGTTTCATTGCCGCCGTATGCATCCCTTCATCGTGTTCGCTCCCACACGGGGCCAGATCGTCAGGAAACAGTCTGCGAGATCCGCACGGGACATTCAGGCCGCGGCAGTATGCGTATCTCATATGAGCTTTTCGAGATCTTGATGCGGATCGAGGGCGAGGCGTCGCTCGGCTCGCTTCTCGACGCAACCATACTAGGCCAGGGCAAGCGTGAAGATCTCGTGAAGGAACTGCGGCTCGTGTGGGAGCTGCGGGGCGTTCGCCTGCATCCGCCGCGCGGGGCTTGCGGCCGCAATAAACTGCAAAGCGAAACATAGCCGAAGCTCAGAGCATGGCCATGCTTATGCCTGCATGTGAAGAGGCCAGGCCATCCGACGCACAAGGTTCATCGGCCATCCGACTAAAATCGGAGCGCCGACGCAACACCGCTGAAGAAAGACAAAAAGTGTTGAGAGAACGCGGCCCATCACGGAAAGCGCTGCTATGAAGTTCTACCGACGCAGCTCGCCGGCACCGCGATTTCAGACCATGACGCCAAACAAGATAATACCTGAGATGTCTGCAACGACGTCTCTTGTCCAACCAGGAGCCCGGGAAGAGGCAATGCAGATGCTTAGCGGTTCGAGGAATGATCGGTTCGTAGTTTCCCGGCGCCGTACGGGGTTCGGCGACTGCCTGTGGTCACTGGCGGCCGCCTGGCGTTTCGCAAAGCAGACAGGTCGGACGCTAGCCATTGATTGGCGGGGATCTTGTTATCTCGATGAGCCATTCACCAACGCCTTTCCAGTCTTCTTCGAACCGGTTCAAGACATTGCTGGCGTGCGGGTGATTTGCGACGACGAGATCAATCGGCGTTCATTTCCCGGACCATTCTTCCCGGCATGGTGGAACAAGCCATCCATCGATTGCGTCTATCGCCCGGACGAGCAGATTTTCCGGGAACGCGACGAGCTCGATCAACTGTTCCAGAGTCGGAAAGATAGTGATGCTGAGACGGTTGTGTGTGACGCCTGCCTGATGTGGCGCTGCGATCAGGAGGCCGAACGAGTAATCTTTCGAAGCATCAAGCCACGGCCTGAAATTCAGGCTCGAATTGATGCTATCTACCGCGAGCACTTTGAGCCGTACAGCGTAATCGGCATTCATGTCCGGCATGGCAACGGCGAGGATATCATGGGGCATGCCCCCTACTGGGCTGACCCGGAGCGCGCCTTCCGACAGGTCTGTAATGCCATTGATAAGGCCCGGGGTTTACCCCACGCAAAACCCGTGAGGGCTTTCCTGTGCACGGACAGCGCGCTCGTCCTTGAGAAGGTTTCGACGACATTTCCTGATGTTTTCACGATTCCAAAACAGTTCCAGGCCCCTCAGGCCGGCCCATTGCACAACGCCGCGCTAGGAGCCGAGGGCGGCTTTTCCGCCCTCATCGATATGTACCTCCTTGCGCGCTGCGACACTGTGATTCGTTTTCCCCCGACGAGCGCCTTTACGCGCTATGCGCGTCTCTTTGCCCCACGCGTTATAGAATTCGATTTGAACGATCCGAGTCGATTGATCCTGATTGAAGAATCCTCGCAAGCGCTCGTGGCTTCATGAGAGCCGTTGCCCGCGTGATCGATCTGATTGCCGCTTTTTGCATTCAGCAGCATTCGCAGAGTTTTTCGGGGCGGGAATTGTCTGGCCGAAGTGATGCTCTGTCGCGAACTTCCACCGGAGAACTGAGCGACGCGGGGGCCGAATTTCTTCCGCTGAAGCTCGACGTCGACAACAATGACTTTAGCGTGGCTGCCGCCACGGTAAATAGGTGTAACACGTCCTCGCTTCGGGAGCGCAAGTTGAAGCTAAAGCGTGATGGCATCAAGTGCGATACCCTGAATTGAGGTGTTTGGCACATTCCTCGGAGGTGAAGACATCGAGTGCGTGGCCGATTGCGGCGCGGACTGCGTCGACGGTTCGCGGGGCAGCTTTGCGGAGCAGGTGCTTGAGCTTGGCAAAGACCTGTTCGATCGGGTTCAGGTCGGGCGAGTATTTTGGCAGGAAGAAGAGCTTGGCACCGACCGAACGGATGAGTTGGCGAACTGCCTTGCTCCTGTGGCTGCCGAGGTTATCCAGGATGACGATATCGCCGGGTCGAAGGACGGGCAGAAGCACTTTCTCGACATAGGTGCGAAAGCTCACGCCGTCGATCGGCCCCTCGATGAACCATGGCGCATCGATCCGGTCATGGCGCAGGGCCGCCAGGAAGGTCATGGTCTTCCACCGGCCGTGGGGAACCTTCGCGTGAAGTCTGTGGCCGCGCGGCGCCCATCCCCGCAATGGCGTCATATCGGTCCTGGTTCCAAGTCTCGTCGATGAAGACCAGCCGCTCAGCCTCGACGCGATCTTGATACTTTGTCCACTGGGCTCGCCGCCGCGCCACCTCGGGGCGATCGCGCTCGCCAGCCGCCACGCTTTTTTTTGAAGCTGAGCTTCTCGGCATGCACAAAGTCCCACACCGAGTGGTAGTCGACCTTCACGCCACGACCGGCAAGCTCAGCAACGAGGCCACGTATGGTGAAATCGCCGTCCTTGATCCGCTGCGACAGCCAGACGGCGTGGTCTCCCGAAACCGCCTTCGGCTTGTGACCGCCCATTTGGCCAGGCGCAACGCTGCCGGTCTGTTCGACCCGCTGCATCCAACCGATGGCCGTGCTGATCGCTACTCCAAACTGCTTGGCCGCCTGATTGCGGGACATCCCGCCCTCGATCGCAGCCACGACACGCTTGCGAAGATCCAGAGAGTAAGGCTTGCCCATCCATGCTGGCCTGCGATCCAGCCAGCATGGTGAATCGGAAACACACTGATCTGGGAATCCCAAATCGATTCAACCTAACCCCATCGCGCTTTAATCGGTGGTCGATCGCGGATGAACATATCGAAAGGCTCTCAGTTCATCCGGTGAGCTCCGTCTTGGCGGTCGGTACTCGCTGGTGTGAACGGCGCTTTTGAAATCCACTATTTTGAAGAAACCTTCAGTACGCCAGGTCGCGGTCCGGAATCATCCGCCCGGTGATGTGCCAGTGCTGGACACGGCCGAGCAGGCCGCGATGCAGTCGGGATCAGTTGCCTACAAATCTCACGTACGAAGCTGGTAACGTCAGTTTTTGAGTTGAGGCGGCTACTGGCGGGGGCCGCTATCCTGATCGATGCTTGCCTCGACGATACGCGCTGGATATCTTTTGGCTCTTCCGGTTGTGCGATCGGGAAAGAGAGCGCTGCTCGCAGCCTTGTCTTTACGACGGCGAGTGTGCTCGCGAGTTTACGTAGCTGATGCACCATCGCTGTCGCAAAGCACACGCACTATGTCTTGAACGAACCGAGCATTCCGCGTGCGCGACATTAGGACGCAAAACGGGAGCGGATTTACATGCATCGCAGTGGCCCAAATCCTGCTACGCATGCCGCACGCAGCAGGAGAGGAGGCGGGCGTGGATCTCGATCTACAAAAGAACGATCTGATCGAAGGCCAGGTGCCCGAAACAAATTTAGCTTGCCCTTTTCAGACCGATAAAGCCCGTGTTCATGGCAGAGAACAGAAAGTGATGTTGCTCACCGGAGCATCGCGCGGAATTGGTCATGCCACTGCCAAGCTGTTCTCGGAGGCGGGCTGGCGCATCATTTCTTGCGCGCGTCAACCGTTCGACGGCGAGCGATGCCCCTGGGAGGCAGGGAAGGAAGATCATGTCCAGATCGACCTCAGCAATCATCGAATGCTGCCGCGCGCGATCACGGAGGTCAAGAAACGCTTGGCCGGTGCACCTTTGCACGCGCTAGTGAACAATGCCGGTGTCTCACCGAAAACGCCCGCTGGCGATAGAATGACATCGTTGACGACGTCAACCGAGACCTGGATGAGGGTGTTCCATCTCAATCTGGTGGCTCCAATCCTGCTGGCGCAGGGTTTGTTTGACAAGCTAAGAGCCGCGTCAGGATCGATCGTGAATGTGACTTCGATTGCGGGCTCACGGGTGCACCCGTTTGCCGGCAGCGCCTATGCGACATCGAAAGCTGCGCTCGCGAGCCTCACACGCGAAATGGCCCACGATTACGCGCCCCATGGCATTCGCGTGAATGCGATCGCGCCCGGTGAAATCAGGACCGACATGTTATCGCCCGACACAGAAGCGCGTCTCGTGCCAAGTATCCCGCTGCGGAGGCTCGGAACGCCGGATGAAGTGGCCAAGGTCATCTTCTTCCTGTGCTCGGATGCGGCGAGCTATGTCACGGGGGCCGAGGTGCCGATCAATGGTGGGCAACATCTGTGAACCGGCCGGCCCTGGCGACATAGCAGACTTGAGCTGCACCAGCGGTGCTTATGTTCTCCGCTGACGACGCGCGCACATTCCGCAAAACGAAAATGAAAGCACACCGTAAGTTTACCGTCGTGCCATTAAAGGTGTTACGGTCCTATGTCATCTCGTCAACATTTGGGGTTAGATCGAGAGTGACATGCAAAACGAAGCTCGCCAACCGGGGCAAGGTACCAGGGAGGATGATCAAGAGAACGGAGGCCGCCTCATGCTCGATATCCCTTCCTCACGTGAAAGACCTGCCTCGCAACCTGATCCGGAGGGTAAGCTCTCGGGGGAGCCGTTGCGTGAGAGCGCGCTGACCGGCATCTTCGAAATATCGAAAATACTCACCGCTCCTAGTCGGCTCGAAGTCACGTTGGCTAACGTTGTTGGTCTTCTGCAATCGTTTGTGCAGATGCGGCACGGCATCGTCTCACTGTTCGAGGACGACGGCATGCCGGACATGACAGTGGGCGCCGGCTGGAGCGAAGGCAGCGACGAACGTTACCGGATGCAGCTGCCGCGGAAGGCAATCGACCAGATCATCGCGACCGACAGGCCCCTTGTCGTCGAGAACATGGCCGCCGATCCGGTATTCAGCGCTGCCGACCGGGAAGTGCTCGGTGCCTCTGATGATATGCCAGTGTCGTTCATCGGGGTTCCGATTCGTATTGATCCGAAGGTCGTAGGTACACTGACGGTTGACCGTATCCGGGACGATAGGTCGAGTCTCCGGCTCGAGTACGATGCGCGACTGCTCGCCATGATCGCCAATCTGGTGGGACAAACAGTGAAGTTACATCGCTTGTTCGCTTCCGATCGCGAACGACTGATGACGGAGAAAGACCGGCTACAAAAGCAAGTACTAGAGCTGAGGCAACCCCCTCGGGAGCGCAAGAAGCTACACGCCCATGGGATCATTGGCGACAGTCCGGCGCTGCGTGGGCTGCTCGAGAAGATTGCGGTTGTAGCCAGATCGAACAGCACGGTTCTGCTGCGTGGCGAATCCGGTACCGGAAAGGAACTCGTCGCCAAGGCCATTCACGAATCATCGTCCCGCGCCAGGCGCCCATTCGTTAGGCTGAACTGCGCGGCCCTTCCTGAGACCGTCCTGGAATCCGAATTATTCGGCCATGAGAAAGGCGCCTTTACCGGTGCATTCAGCTCGCGCAAGGGGCGCTTCGAGCTTGCTGACAAAGGAACGCTGTTTCTTGACGAGATCGGCGAGATCTCAGCTCCCTTTCAGGCGAAGTTGCTGCGCGTTCTGCAAGAGCAGGAGTTCGAGCGCGTCGGTAGCAACCAGACTATAAAGGTCGATGTTCGAGTGATAGCTGCGACCAACAAGAACCTTGAAGAGGCTGTCGCAAGGAGCGAGTTCCGCGCGGATCTTTACTATCGGATCAGTGTAGTCCCCCTACTGTTGCCACCGCTGCGCGAAAGACGCAGTGATATTCCGCTGCTTGCCAGGGAGTTCCTCAAAAATTTCAATAACGAGAACGGACGTACTCTAACGTTGGAGGCGAGTGCGATCGATGTACTGATGAACTGCGGCTTTCCGGGTAATGTCCGCGAACTCGAAAACTGCATCGAGCGAACAGCGACGCTGTGCGCCGGATCATCGATCGTGAGAAATGACTTTGCATGCTGCCACGGCCAGTGCCTTTCCGCGATGCTCTGGAAAAGCGCGTCGGATGAGAGGCCAGAGCAACCAGCACCCACGCCACGGGTGCCCGCAAACTCCATCATTCCGGCAGCCGAAGCGACCCAGCCGGTCCAGTCTGTCTGCGGCGAACCGGCCTCACTGGGACCTCCCGGCACAGTTCTCGTTAGCGGCGCGAAGATGGCCGATCGCGAACGGGTCGTTGCGGCCATGGAAAGGTCTGGCTGGGTGCAGGCAAAAGCAGCCCGCCTGCTCGGACTAACCCCGCGCCAGATTGGCTACGCGCTGAGGAAATATGGAATCGAGATAAAGCGGTTCTGAATGACGACATCGGTCGGAACCGCTACCACCAAGCAGGTATATGAGGGCAATCTCGCGATAGGCGATCTCATCGCGATCTGAAGGGAATGGGTCCGCCCTCGGGGACGACTGGGCCGCGAGCGAAATCAACGCCCGCTTGCAGGACTGCTGTCGAAGGGCGGGCTCACCTGGTTCGATGCGAGAGCCATGACATCCTGAGCGTCACCTGCGCGCCAGGGAATCGCGAGCCTTCGGTTGCTCAGCTCTAAGAAGCGATCGTGCATCTCCCTCGATCAAGCTCGGACTAGTGAGCGGCAATGCTCATTGAGCGTCAACCAGTTCGCCGCCCGCCCGTGGGGGGCCCTGCCTAACAGCGCTGTCGCAGTCCCGACTATGTTGGCATTCGTTCGTCGGAAAGCGGGTTTGAGGGGCGCATCACCGGTCTAAGGCCCTGTGATGGCAAGCGGATTCCAAGAGGCAGGCGATGGTACAACACTTGCTGTGCTCTGCGCAGCTGTCGCAACTTTTGGAGCAACACCGTGCACAATGTCGTCTGCATCAAACAGGTTCCGGACTCGGCGCAGATCCGCGTGCACCCGGTGACCAATACCATCATGCGGCAGGGAGTGCCGACCATCATCAACCCATATGATCTCTTCGCGCTCGAGGCCGCGCTGGAGCTGCGCGATCGGTTCGGCGGCGAAATTACCGTGCTTACAATGGGGCCGCCATCGGCGGAAGACTCTTTGCGAAAGGCGCTGACTTATGGCGCCGATCGCGCAGTCCTACTAACCGATCGCTGCTTTGCGGGCTCCGACACCCTGGCCACAACGTATGCACTTGCAACAGCAATCCGAAAAATTGGTAAGGAATATGGTTCGACAAACCTCATCTTCACGGGAAAGCAGACCATCGACGGCGATACGGCGCAGGTTGGTCCCGGCATCGCAAAGCGGCTGGGCGTACTGCAGCTAACCTACGTTGCGAAAGTCAGATCCATAGATCTCGTCGCCCAGACAATTGAAGCGGAACGACGCTCCGAAGGTGGTGTCCAGGTGCTGCACACGAGGCTGCCCTGTCTCATCACCATGCTTGAGGCAACGAACCAGATTCGGCGCGGGGCGATGGCCGATGCCTTGCGTGCGGCCCGTGCTCAAATCGTGAAATGGAGCGCAAACGATGCCGGTGTCGAAGACGTCGCCAAATGCGGCCTCAAGGGATCGCCGACCGTCGTCAAGCGAGTGTTCGCTCCCTCTGCGCGGGCTGAGAAGGCGGCGCTGGTCGAGGCCGGCGAGCAGCCGGCGCAGGCGTTGATAGAGGCTATTTTCAAGCATCAACCGAAGCTCGAAGCCGATCTTGCTGCACTTGCCCGTGAGGCTTGATCTGGAGAGTCCCGATTGAAGCGGTGAAGGATGTGCCAACACCATGCGAAACCCCGTCCAGTGAGCGCGCAAGATGTAGCTAGGCATCTCAGCCCATTCTGGCCCATGGCGTTCTTCCATTGCTCGCGATCACCTGGGACCGCATGTTCCCAAGACCACGTTATGGCTTCGACCGATCCCCGGACGTCGCCGCGATTGGCAGGCGCATCTCCAAAGGGCGCGGCGTGCGTCCACATCCCGCTATATGGTCCTGTTCGGCCGCGTTGAGGCGACTGCTTCGCGCCTACTTGTCACCAGCGAAGACGGAATACGTCAGCGACCGAGATATGGACCAATCTCCGCGATTCAACATCCCTATGCCCATTCTGAGTGGTGGCTGGCTTTTCGCCGTCTGGTGTCTGACGGCCGTACAAGCGCTGTTGGGTTCGATACACTTATAATGAGGAGCCGGTCGTGATTTTGTCGATGTATTCAGATGCCGTGGAGTGAGTGCACGAGTTGGCACGGTGATTGCTGTAAGTGGGCGGAGTGGTGCCGGCGAACGCGAAACATAGCGGCATCTTGTTTGAGAAGCTCGTGCCGGCCAGCAGGCGGCATTTCGGGCAGCTTGCGGACGAAGGCCCCAAGGGCAGGTAGAGGCGGATAGTGTTGCAATGCTGTACGAAGCTCATATCGGTTCGATCAACTGGCAGGAGCAGCAAACGCAAGAGCCTGCGCGGCGCAACATCTCGCCATGACTCTGCAAGCGAATGCTCATACCGGCAAGAATTCGCGGCATCGGACTTTTCGTAGACAGGAACCGGTCTGGATCGCCGGTCAGTTGATCTACGCGTTCCCTTCGATGCGCGTGAGCAGGACTGAGCATGCCCCTGTCTGCTACGGCGAAGGTGGCCACCAAGAAAGTTGCTTGGATGGTGAACGTGACCACAAGCCCACCGCAACCAACGAACTCGCGTTCGGCAATAGTTGGCCCGGATACGAAGTTGCTCTGCCAAGGATCGTTCTCTCCTCATCGCCTAGGGTCAAATGACATCTCGAGCATCTCGATTTACACTCGATCAGCCTCCGCAGATTTGCTGCCAGTACTTGACTGAGCAAGCGCGAGCCCTGTTCGGCCCGCACCCGTTCGCTGCGGAGATGTCCGAGGACCAGGTCGCTAGCCTGCTGCCCGAATATCTGGCGATGTCACAGGCGTTCCCGTACCTGCAGGCGGGGTCGCAACGGGATCTCATTTTTGACGCAATGAAGCACAATCGAGATCTTGCGAGGGATATTGAACTGACCAGCGTGGTCGCAAATTTCATCTGTTGGGATGAGACGGGCGGTCATGGCCAAATTCTCCAGGGCGGCAAGGCGGCGCTACCCGATATTCTGGTGACTGAGAACTTCCACTCGAACCTGCTTAGAAAGGATGCGTCGCAACTCCTCGGCAGAGCAATACGGCCCAACTACGGCGCCACGACCAAGCGGTATCTGCATTCTCTCTATGCCGGATTGTCATCGAAAGATCCCTTAGTACGTTGCGCCTACATGGTCGCTTTTGAGCTACATGCAGCGGACATGATCCAGTCTCTATGGATCACTCTGGTCAAAACCTTTAAGGCGCGGCCTGACGATCTTGAGTACTTCCGCAGCCATGTCGGCGGAGAAGATCCCGCGGAGAAGTATCACGGAGAAATGACAAGCCGGCTGATTGGCGAACTTGTCCCGGCCGACCGTAGTGCTCACTTTTTGGATGAATTCGATCGAGCCTATCGGCTCAGCTTACAGTGGTGCCGCGATCTGCTCCGAATTGTCTCACTTGAAGGAGATGATCACCCGGAGATCGAACACCGTGGCCGTTGTCATTGTGGTTCTGTCAAGTTCTACGTCCAAGCACCGCGAGAGATCTCTGCAGTTCGATGCAATTGCTCAATCTGCCAAATGTCGGGGTTTCTGCACTTGCTCGTGCCTGGCAATAAGCTCGGCATAGAGTGCGGCGAAGAATTCCTGACGGAGTATCAGTTCAACAAGAACATCGCTCGGCACACGTTTTGCCGGGTTTGTGGCGTAAAGCCATTCTATAGGCCGCGGTCGAACCCCGCCGGATTCAGCGTAAATATCCGATGCCTGGATAACAGGACCATCGAACGCGTAACAATAAGCGAGTTCGATGGCGAGCATTGGGAGCAAGCATTCCGCTCGATGCACCCTGACCCGGAGTCCTGCATCGAACATAAAACCCTGGAGTGAACTCGAATGGCGCGCGCAATGAATCATAAATCCCATCTGCTTTCAGAAGAAGCTTTGACAAAATACCGCATAGAGCTGTTGGTGAAGGGGACGGTCGTGATTGGCCCTCAGATACTGTTCACCCCAGATGACTTGGCCAAGATCGATCAGCTGCAGGCTGAGATTCCCGAAGAAGAAGTGAGGGAGGGAGATGCCGGCGACTCGCACAATGTTTTCGTCAAACGCGTGAGGGTCGACCCGCCCGGCCGCGCTCCTAGCGACGTGAGCGGTGCAGCTCCACGGCAGATCATGGATCTACTTGAAAGGAAAGACCGCAGCTTCGCGCTAAGAAAGATCTTGGGAGCCACGTCGGATCACGTGATTCGCCGATGCCAAATGCATCGGATGCCTCTTGGTTCGTTTGTTGGCATTCATCTGGATGCTGCGAGCGATCCAGATTTCGAGTACGCAGTGATTGTGCAGCTGGCGAGGGACTTCGAGGGGGGTGAGTTCGTGGTATATCCAAGCGGGTACGAACACCAGGTATTCCGACCACCATTTGGCGCCGTGCTTGTCACCACATGTAAGCTCCGGCACGAGGTGAAGCCTGTGCTGTCGGGCGAGCGCCGATCGCTGGTCTACTTCTGTTCAAAACGCAGCGGCGCAAACCGCCGGATCATCGAAAGCTCGACCGCTGGTGCATGAGGTGGGCGGCTAAGATGCTTGCGAATTGATTTGGTCAGGGGGGAGCTCTCAGGAGAGGGTCGTAGCTTGGCATCTTGTGCTCAGACTGTCCTTCGCAAAGGCTGCCGAAATGGGGGTCGGAAGTCACGGCGAGCCTTGATGCCTGTAAAGTCCACCACGCGTAATCCAAGTACAGGTTGCTCAGAGTAGTTGCGGCAAATCATGGTCGCCGCGTCGAACCGGAAGATGTCTCGGCGCGTGCGATCGTGTACTCGCGCTCTGCGCAGGACGCCCTGTGTGGTCATCAGGTTCTCAACAGCTACGAGACCTAGCAAACAGCCGAATGCTCGGCCGAGTTGGGACGGCATGTGCGCGCCCTGAGGCTTTGGAAGAGTTATCAGAAGGCGCTTCTGAAGCTCCTTGATCCCGCTCGGCCTTTTGCTGGATCTCCTGCATCAGCCGAGCCCTAAGTATTTATTTGGAAAGCGAGAACGGATGGACTTTACCTAACCTCGCGGGGCTCCAGAATCGGGCAGCGGGGCCCGCAAGAGAACTTGTCGGTTTCCGTCGGCAGATGCAGCGGCTTTCGACCAGCAGTTGCGGGAGATCGTCAATGCCAGTGGCGGCGTGCGATGAAGGTCTCCAAATCAAGTCGGCACATCCTTGCCGTGCGTTCGAAAGCAGGGACAAGCTCGGATGAATTGGCCGGTTGAAGATATAGTCGCTGGAATCTCAATCAAACCATTCGCAGTAGGCGTTGCTCCAGATCGCGGGCCGCGGGCCTATCGCGCGCAATCACAAGACACTCCACCGTGCCAGCCTCTTCGTCGGAGGCAAGCGGGATCACGCCCTCCTTGCGTGTGCGGTCGAACAGAAATCCGTCCTGGACGAAACGATCATGCGCCGTTTGGAGGGATCGTGATCGAACGTTTCTTACGGATAAAATAACGTTGCAGCCGGAATAGTCGAAGCCCAGCAGCCGGACGGCAATGCTGTGTAATACCGAGCCGCCACCCCAGCGGCCGTTCGCTTCGTTAAACAGCAACCGTCCGTCATCGGCGAAAATGGCGTCAATGTTGATCATTCCGCGATATCCCAGGTTTCTCGCAAGCGCCACGAATCGGTAGGCGTGCGCCTGAGCAGTCAACCATTGCTCGTTCCCCAGGTCGCTCGGAATCTCAAGTCCTGTCCAGATCAGAGCCCTTTCGGATCGATCGGCGCTTTTGCGCAGACGAATGTTTCCACTGTTCATGAAAACGATTGAACCATCATCCTCAATTTCATACTCGAGATAGAACAAAGACTTGGCCAGGTGGTACGACTCCACGACCAGCGTCTTACAAGATGCGGTTGTCATCTCAGACCAAAGCGCGTCAGGATCAAACGACGGCCATGGAATTTGCCGGGTATCTCTTGCCCCAGGTAGTGGATCGCTTTCATTGCCGGTCAGGATGACATTTCCGACTCCACCGGCTCCATTGTCCAGCTTTACAATGACGCTGCCGGTCTCGGCCCTGAGGGAAGTCACAGCTCTGAATAGTTCGTTTGGGTCTGCCGTGACGGATCCATTGGGCAGCGGAAGTGCGACGCTTGTCGCTAATTGACGGAAGTGGCTCTTGCGGTTCAACAGATCAGGCCCTCGCTGCAGAGCGAAGTCGTCGCCGGTCTGCGGTATGCCCAGCATGGCCGCCAGGCGTGCGACGCCTTCGGTAGAGTAGCAGGGATATAATCGCCAGGTTGATTTCTGACGAATACGTCTGTTGAGTCGCTCAACAACAGTCTTGGACAGAAGTGTGCAATCATCAAGGACCGGAGATTGGCGGCCACCTTCAGGTACAAGTAGACAAAGACTCGATGCGTCGAAATCGAGCGTCGCGCCAATGAAGGATAGCAGATCCGGCGGGATGATTACTGGGGAGACTATCAGGTCACCCTCATGAGCAAACCACGCTGAACGGTATGCCGAATTGGCGGCCAGCGAAAGTTGAGCTCGTGTCAGATCGGCGCCCGACATTTGAGCTGTACCCGCATTCAGGATCACGATCCGCGGCATCCGCGACCTCCGGGCATTTGGGCGCGATCAGACAGGGATCGTGATGCCAACAATGGTGAACTAGTAACACCGTGGTGAGCACTAAGCGAAGCTTGATTTGGCGCCGTCCTGCTCCGAGAGAGGATAGGTCGGTGCTTTCTCATCGACCATTGCAGCTCCAGATAATTCCCCCTGCTGGAGCTGAGGATCGCGATCCGGTCTCCGTTCTGGACGTCGAGTTGATTGAAGGCGCGAGCGATCCGCTCAGTCTGTCGGTTGAGGCTGACGAAGCTGAGGCTGCCCTTCGAAATGGATCGCAGTGTTGTCGGAACATGTGCAACGGTCCGGTCGATCAGGCTGCAGAGATCAAACTCTTTATTCATGCGCTTCAGGCCCGCATAGTACACTTGCCGCGAGTTGCTTTCAGCCCAGAATTGCTTGGCGAGGCCCCGATCACATGCTTTGCCTTGTGCAGGCTATGATCGCACGGGCTTGGGAGAACCCGGTTTTTGATGGTTCTCATGGGGTGCGAACAATGGATATTGCTTGAGGGATCGCGGCCGATTGATCACTCTCTCTGTTCTGCTGGGCTGCGGTCGTGTGCATCTGTCCGTAGTGATAGGCACACCACGAAGAGAGTTTCTTGCCGCGTCTTTGATATACAGGCTCGCCGCACATATAGGCCTCTCTGGGATCTCCATCCTTGAAGCCGATGATGCAACGGCATTGGCCTTCAATATGATCAATCAATAGGACCTTCTTGACACGGTCGGGCTCTTTCAACTTGCTGCTCCATAATGCCAAGCGATACCTTCCGATGCCGAGCTGGTCACGACTAGCGGCAGTTGCGGCTCAGGCGCTTTGAAGCCTCTGCAGGGCCGCCGTTTGTCGCACCTTTGCGCGATGGAAATGACTTGCCACCACAGGAAAGAAGTTTGAACGGAGGGGAAAGCCGGTTCGGCGAACTGATTTTGGCGCGGTTCAGATTCGGGAAGCAGCGTCCCGCCGTAGGGGGCGCGGAAGGAGTTCTACGTCGGTCGATTCTGATCTGATGGGCTCTCTGGTGCCCCGGCCCAGAACAGCCACATAGTCTCGCTTTCGGAATGGCGAGCCATTCAAAGCTACGTGCGAGCCATAGCGCCGCAACCGGGAGGCACCGCAGAGCCCTTCCGGCCGACCCGCCACCGCGGATGAGAATCATGACCGACCGTCGGGACGGGTATCTGACCAGCTGAGACATTCGCAATCCTTCACAATCCCGGCGGCAGCCCGAGCAGGTGCCGACCTCAAGACCGTACGACTTAACGTTACGTCCGATTCAAGCCCTTTTAGGAGCGTGCCCAAGCTCTCAAATCGGGCCGCCGGCCGGTCTGGCGTCGCACGCATTCAGCGCTGCGATTTCAAGAAGGTTCGTCTCACTTCGAGATCAGGGTCGCTCCCATGAGCCGATTTTCGGAAATGCTCGCCCTTTTGCGACCAAGTGCTCGCTCCTTTGCAGCAGATTGCCGGCCTGACCTCCGCTGCGTCGTCATAGAATAGCCCAGTCACTTCTGTCCAACGCTGCCCCTGCAATGCCAAATCCGACATCCGCCTGAGGTCGGTCTGATGGGGAGCAGCCTGTGGCCCTCGGAGGCGAGGAATGATCCCTCGAATGTGCAGGACATTATGAGCAGCTTTACATCTCGTCGATTGAACCTTGCGCCAGCAATTGTAACCATCCGCCGTTCGGCTGTCCCGACGGCATCTGCGCAAAAACCGCAGTCAGTCAAGGACTAAGGTACGAAGCGCGCCCCGGAAGTTGATCAATGGACTTCCATCGCTTTCTATGGTCGCGATAATTCGTCCGATAACGATGGTGTGTGTACCAAGCACCTTGTGGTCATGCAAAACGCATTCGAGCGCGCAAAATGCGGTGGGCACCAGCGGTACATCGAGGACGCCCTGATACCAGGGCGCGGTATCGAAGCGGTGAACGCCTTTCGCCCCGTCCCGACCGCCAAAACGAAGGGCAAGGTCCTCCTGGTCACTGCGGAGAACACTGACCCCAAAGCTGCCGTTGGCAATGATCTCATCATGTGCCTCGGAGCGGGCATTGATGCCAACGACCAGGTAAGGCGGCTCCATGCAGATGGACGTCACAGAACTTACCGTCACTCCACGTCGCGCCGTCTCGGTCGTCACGACGGCGACACCGCTCGCCAAGCTTCGCATGGCATGGCGGAACTCTGCCGGTTGGATAGACGACATATACCGAATCCCAGGAGACGATTGCTGGCTCATGATCAGCCTCTGGAGTTGAACCCTACTTTTAGGCCTCCACAGCCAGAGACGACTTTGATACCCATTGGGCCTGTAATGGGGTACCCGGTCGAAATTGCGTGACGAGTGGGCTCAGATTGAGACCCGTATGACTTCGCTGTCCTCTGGATCAGCTACGATCATGATCGGACGCACGTGCAATATCTCGGCGCGTTCGCCGGATCGGCATGCGCAGCCGCAGAACTTAATTGCCGCTCCCGCGTGTTTTCACGAGGCTCTCATCAAACAGGAAGCCGCGCTGAGCACCCCGGCGACGCTCCAGTGAACATGCGGTCGTGATCGCGATCCGACCAGGCGGGGCCGGGGCCTCGCTGGGCGCCGTGCGGACGGGATGATGCCGATTGCGGTTGCGGCCTGCCAGACTTCCTCCGCATCTAGACGGCATCGGTGCATCTAGTGGACTTTTTGGATAACACGTTTTTTTGCATCGAGAAGATGCTCATCGAGCGTCGCGTGAAGCACACCCCGCAGCTCCGGCGGGATCGAGCTATCCGTATCGATCAACTCCCGAAACTTCCGAATGATGTGTTCTATTACTGCGATAGATCCGAGTGTTTCAGTCCTCTGCCAGGACATCATCTATTGTCTCCTTTGGGGCGAAGCGCGCTTCCTCGCGGGTCCTCACCTGCGCGACCCGGGCTGCAACAGGCTCTCGTCGATAAAAAGTTCGCTCTCGGGCCGCGTGCTCAGCGCGAACAGGCGGCGCACGCTCGTTGAAATCCCGCAGAAGTGATGCGCATTCGAGGCTGCAATATTTTCGCGCTCGTGAGTAGCAGACTTGGTTGCAATACTGGAACATCGGCCAGCTCCGGCTGTCAGGCGTTCGAAACCGCGATCAGGCGCTTCAGTCGGCTGGCTGCGGCGCCGCGATCAAGTGATTCTTGTCCAAGTGCAACGCCTTCCTGCAGTGTCGAGGCTCGCCCGGCGACGACCAACGCCGCCGCGGCGTTCAAAAGCGCGGCGTCGCGCAATCGACCTGGCACTCCATCAAGCACATTCTGCAGCGCGGCGGCATGAGGCTCCGCATCCCTGCTCTCCAGCGCGTCGCTGCGGCAGCGGGAGAGCCCGGCTTCTTCCGGACTCACTTCGAAGGTGCGGACTATGCCCGCCTCAAGCGCAGCAACAAACGTTGGGCCGGTGAGGGTCATTTCCTCGAGCCCGTCCGAGCCATGAACAACCCATACCGACTCGGCTCCAAGGTTCTTCAAGACGTACGCCAGAGGCTGAACCCATTCGGCAGAGAATACCCCAACGATCTGCCGCTTGAGCCCCGCCGGGTTGCACAGAGCCTCGATTAAATTAAAGATCGTATGGGTTCCAATTGCGCTCCGGATCTGCCCGATGCGCTGCATCGCCGGATAATGCGCGGACGAAAACGCGAAGCCGATGTCGGCTTCCTGCACGCAACGTGCGATCGCCTCAGGCTTGAGATCGACCTTCACACCGAGGTACGCCAGTACGTCTGCGGCGCTTGAACCCGAAGACGCAGCGCGGCTGGCATGCTTGGCCACAGGACTGCCGGCCCCGGCGACGATGAAGGAAGCACAAGTCGATACGTTGACCGAATGCATGAGGGTCTCGCTCGTGCCACTGAGACCGACCGGATCGCATGGCGTCTCGACCCGCGGCATTCTATTCCGCATCGCCGAGGCGGCGCCGGTGACTTCTTCGACCGTCTCGCCCCGGACCCGCATCCCCAGCAACAAGGCACCGATTTGCGAGGGAGTTGCGTCACCCGACATCATGCCGTCGAAGGCTGACGCGCTTTCCTCACGCGTCAGAGTGGCACCCGTGGCAATCTTTCCGATGATCGATCTAAGCACTTCCATCGAACTTTACACGTTCCTTGTCCAAACCTCGAGCTCTTCCGTTCAGCGAGACGTCGTTATAGAGACCGGACACCGATTGCCTTAATGCGGTGGCCTGCCCCACGCCGCATAGCCTAATTGATGCTGAGGCGGCAGTCGGTGCAGTGTGGGCACAGTTGGCGAGGCTACAACCTGACGCTACGTAAGGGTCAAGCTGTTCATTTCTGGACACCACATCTTCACTTCGAGTTGCTGCCTTTGTCGCCAGTGTCTCGAACGGAGATCACGTAGCGGCATTGCTGACTGAGGCTCGCTTGCTTTGATCTGAGGCAGGCAGTGATAGCGGTGCGATCTGGTATGTGGCTGCTACAAAGGCGGAACACGTCCTCCATGCAAGCCTGTTTCTCTTCTGCGCTCGGCGTTTGATCGCGCCCGTCGACCGGCCGCGGGATTACAGCTGTCATTGCGACGAGAGCGATGGCGCAATGGGAGAGTTTGAGGCGCGAAGTCAACTGAGTTCGAGTCATGATATCCCTTCAAGTCCGTGTAGGTGCGTTATTGTTGTTACCGCGCGAAGCGCAACATGCTGTCAAACGGGAAACCGGCCGCGACTGCTAAAGCACGGTGCCGGCATGCTCGTTCTTCCGCTTTTTCCGGTCCGTACAGTGCTGGTCATCTGTCCGGACCGACAAAACGACATCTGCCTAGTGGTAGAGCACCACGAAGAGTAGAAGCACTGGCGGCTGGGCTGGTCCAGCAAGTGATCATTCTGGAGCTTCCGTTGATTTCGGTGCATGCCCGGATGTTGCGAGGCATTGTTTGAGCGTGACATGTGCCTAGGTTCTCTGGCTCAGCCTACTCGCCAGCCGACTAATGACGCCGTCGCCGGCGCCGGGTTGAAGAGCCCGCACCAGCTGTCGCGCTGAGACAGCAGCCGGAAGCGCAGGTGCGTTCAAGCGACTGTTGATGATGCATTCGATTGTTCAGAGCGAACCATGATGGCGCGCGCCAGGACTATGTTTGACGTGATCGCGCCGGTGTTTCCCGTTATGTGAACACGTTCGGTCGTCAATCTGGGATGGAGCCTCCGTCTCGCGTCCGTTCCGGTGAGGCGACGGTCCTAGGAGCGCCTGCCGTGAGGATCTCGAAACGCGCGATTTCGTCCAGCCGCGACAGGAACAGCTCCGACGCAGCGCGGACAAAGATGCACACGGCGGATCTTATCGTCCTGATTGATGTTTGAAGCATTCGCAGTTCTCATGACGTGTCCGGGACGTCTGGGTTGTCGGACTTGTCCAGGATCGTACAATGTGACGCTACGTGCGATTCAAGTCCCTTCGACCGTCCGATCGTCTGAGGATCTTGGGGCTGTGTATTCTTCGTACGAGCCGCGGCTCCAACGCGCACGGTGGTGCTCCAGAATAGCAGCTGTGCATGGCGACCGTCTGCTTCGGCAACCGAGGCCGCGAGCGTCGCTGTTACGTGATTATACGGAGAGATGGTGTCGCACTTCTTTGATCTACGAATTGCATGATCTGGGCATGAATCCGAAAAGTAGACTCTACCAGCCCGACCATTGGCGCGGCCGCGCGGAAGCAACGCGAAAGAAAGCGGGAGCGCTCCCTGACGGAAAAGCCAAAGACAGGCTGCTTAAAATTGCCGTGGAATACGACAAGCTGGCCCGGCGTGCCCAAGTGTGGCAGATGCATAAAAACGAGGACGATACGTGGCCCGACGAAGAGCTGTAAAGCGTCGCTGGGGATCAGCAGACGGCCCCGGCCTGTTGATCGCTGCCCGCCCCATGGCCACGCAAATGCCGCTCATCAAAAAAGTCAGTGTCTGGAAAGCACGTTGAGGGCTCCGTAGGGGAGCATCCAGACGGTGCCGTGCAGCGCTCCAGATTGCCACACCTACGCAAAGGTGGAGCAGGCCACCTGCCGAACGCTCCTTCAGGTCTCCTCGTTTTGGCAGCTTCTCGAGAGCTAATTCTCATGTCACGAGAATGCGGAACCCTAGACCTCAATTGGCGGTCAATGCGTCGGGCTCAACCCGGAAGCCCCGAATGCCATCCACGTGCGGACGTGTTGAGCTGTTGCAGGTCGATGTTTGGAACTTTCTCGCGGCTGCAATGGCATATCAGTTTCGCCAATTCGAGATATCTGCGTCATGTCTCAATATCTCCTTTGCGTCGGCGCTGGTGTGGATTTCCAGATGGTCGCGCGAAATGTGCACGGGAACTAAGTCTCTGTGAAGAGCTCTCCACGTCCGATTGATTCTGCGCATACGGTGCGGCCGCGGCATGCGACAAGCGTCGGAAAGCCCCTCGGGGCTTCATCCGAGACATTTTTTCAGAGGAGCGCTGCGATGATCCAATAAATACCCACCCAAAGCAGGGCATTTATGAGGAGTGCGGCCAACGGCCAAAGATTCCACCTCCTTTGCGCCTGCCCGGAGCGACAATTGGCGCCGCAATACTTGGTCGTTGGATGCTTTGGTGTGCGCCAATGCGTCATTTCATCAGACGTTGCGCTGGTCCACGGAAAAATGCCGGGCTTTGCATGCCTCGTACCACTCATAAGTTCGCAGTCCTGTTTCATAAAGGAGAGTATCAGAATCGTTGTCTGTTGCGCGGCGAGCATCCGCACGATGGCATGCTCGTGTATCGTCGGTACAGTTAAGGCCGCTTTCCGTCACCGCAGCAATCTACGTGCCACGACGAGAGAAGTGTCGGGACCGCTTTGATGCAAGCGAAGGCGCCTCTGTCGGGCGTTGGCAACATACAGTCGCTGCCCGAGGTCGGATTCGCGACGTTCATGTCTGAAAGACAACACCCCTATTATTAGCGGACGCGTGAGCGCGTTCGCACGCGTCATACGGTGAACAATGAGTTAGGACTTGCATCGTAGTGAAGCAGGAAGATCGGCCGACGGGGGCACTTAATGAGAGCGACTAATCATTGATTCTGACCGTTAGCTTACGAGAAGACATCGAGATGGCAGGCAGTCCGCTGGATGTTATCAACTCGGAGACAGTTCATGCCAGGCACCCGCTGCTCTGGTGCAAGCTCGTTCGACTTGACCCCGTACAATTCGATCGTGTTCACATAGATGGCGCATTGGTGCTATTCAGAGCCCAGACGGCTGCGAATGGTCAAGTACTACGATCTCACCAAGCATTAATATCGCCGCGAAAACATAAACTGGTGCCAGCACTGGTTTTGCGACAGGGCGTGCCATGATTACGACCAATTCATTGAAGAGGGGTGACGGCTAAGAAGCTCAGGCAGGTCGCCATCAAACTTGAATGGCCGCTAACGCTTGCATGAAGCGCGAGAGAGCGATGGGCGACATTCGTGTTGCTGATGGGCGCTCTGTTCGGCGATGTGCGACTGATACTGGCTGGCATCGATGGGTAAGATGCTTCGCATGAGAGAGGCTTGATAACAGAGTTGCATCGTGAGCGGAAAGGTGCGATCGGCGGACTGATTCGCTGTCGCGCCGATCGTGCTACCGCTCATACTCAGGCGATCGGTGGCCCTGAGAGCGCTCGTCGCCGACAATGCGAGCGTTAGAAGAATCTAACAGGAGGACGAGTGTGATGGACGACATCTGCGGCTTTTTCAGATGGTGCACTGACGAGTGGTCTAGGAGCGCCGGGCCGAGGATCGAGCTGGTTGACGAGTCGCGAGACAACGCCATTTGCGTCGAGCTCAAGCCCGTCCGGGAGGCAAAGGAGCGGGCGTGCGCGCGCAGATAATAGAGAAGCTGGAGGCCGGCCGCGTACAACACGGCCGGTTCGGTACCGCTCCGGGATCAGGCCCTTGCGGCGTGTTTCTTGTTCAGGGGCCTTGCGGATGCGAACTAAAGATAACTGGATTCGTTCGTCCCGAATGGGAGCATGTTGCGGTCTCGACGCAGCGACGCTGTCCGAACTGGGAAGAGATGTGCTTTGTCAAAGACCTGTTCTGGGATGAAGAGGAGTGCGTCATGCAACTGCATCCGCCACATTCGCAGTACGTGAATAACAGCCGATATTGCCTTCACCTGTGGAGACCCACTCATCGGGAGATTCCGATGCCGCCGGCAAGCTTTGTAGGCGTTGTTGGACTAGGGCCCTCAGACGCGGCAATGTTCTTCGCGCGGATGAGCGCGACAGCATGATAGGGTGAGTTGGTAATATCCGAGCGGAAGGTGACGCCGAGCGGCTGCAGAAGCACAGATCGGCGCCGCCGAACTGAGGCGTCATAAGCGGGTATAGGTCAGGATCAATCGCCTGTTGCCGTGTGCGGGCGGCTGAACCTGAAATTGGCTGCTGTCACGTAGGAGCAGCTAACAATGCACTGATCCGGGTAAAAATTGCGGAACCGTGTTGAATGTGGTTCGGCAGCAACATTTCACCAGGCCGACGACCGGTCACAAGGCTGTAACTGACCGATCCAACGACGCGAATTGCGCAACTCTTTGGAGCGAGAAGTTTGTGCCGGCGGGCGGCATAACGCGGTGATGGTGAGATCGGGCCAACGCGACGGTCGAATTCAGTTTGACGAAGGCGCTCTCGCCCCATCACCCTGACTGCATCCGGAATTGCAGAAAGTCGGCCTGCTGTCGCTGTGCGACAGTCATCCGCTCGTCGGCTACAATCCCGCATCTAGAGCGGGGCTCGTGAGCAGAGTCGGTCGAGACACCAATTAGGCGCGGGACGGTAGCTTCGCTAATTTATCCGGTTGTCAGCTTGTCGTCAGCTTGCCGCAAGATCATTCGCAAGCAGAGCGTAAAGCAGCCCGCGCTCGCTCTGAGGAAACGTACGCTGAGGAAGCAGGCGAACCGGCATGTATAATCGAGTTAGTGGCCGATCCACACGCCCTAATCAAGCTGACGAGCCGAGCCGGTCGGCGGGCAGCTACGAATTCGCTCAAGCATTGACAGATCTCGCTCAACGGGAGAGCCCGCCATCTGGGGAATTGTCTGACAAAATGGGGCTCTGCTGCAGCAAGCCACGGACTTCAGACGCTATCATTTATAGTCCAAGCACCTCGGAGCCCAGCACATCCTCTCTGTCCTCCAGCTCAAATCCATCCTCTCCAGCGAGGCCTATTCGTCCTCTGTTCGAATACAGGACTGCTGAATTGTCCGAGGCCAATGTCAACGGAATCTGCGTTGGATTGGCAGCGGAGTGGCTCCTCGATCTCCCGAGCAGCCCATCATCCCGGATGAGGGCGCTGCGCCCGGGGACTCAAAATCACAGCTCGGCGGCAATGCGTCAGCAGCGATATGAAGAGCTCAAGACTCTGTTGCAAAGCGATAGAGGGGAAGGTTCTCACAACCTTCAGGCCAAAAGTACGATGTTACGCGAAGCCGGCCTGGAGCCGTTCGCCCGAGAGACGCGATATAGGTTTGGTACATCTTCGCGCATTGACCAGATCGTGAATGAGGTCGCCGACGATGGGTCGATCTACTTGGTCAGCTTGCGTTTCGCCGCAGGCGGCGCCCACACAATCGCAACGTCGACATCGAATGGAATGACGACCCTCTTTGATCCCAATTACGGGGAATTTACTGTTCGCTCAGATCAGATGGGTGAGTTGTTCGAAAGTCTCGCCGACCGCTACAGGAACCCGAACCGACATGATATAGCGACTGTCGTAACACAAAGGATGATGTGAGCGTTTGGGAGGTTGGAACATACTTGGCTGAGGCCCGCGAGTGGATCCTTTCGCTATCGATGCCGGACATCCGCATCGCGTCCGGCAGTGCAACCACGGCAAAAATATGGATTGTGGCGCTCTGAACGCGCGCCCAACGTGAAGCAGAGCTCACCGCGCCCATTCGGGCGTTGGAGGGCCATGCTCGACAGCAGCTCTTTGGAAGTAATGCAGCGAGGGGAGAATGCTTAGAGAGAGGCTGGCCGGTCACTCAGGTTGATGAGCTCGTGCCCTACCGTTGGACTTTCCTAAAAGTTGCTAAGCTCCTCGTGTGGGTTTCGACGCCTTTAGTCCTTGCGCTCAGGGCTAAGGGCGAGCATCACGCATCCAACGCAATCGGCGCAAGTTGTATTTTCGTCTGCTTTGGAATCGTCGCCGGTCGCTTCTCTAACTGACCCGGCCAGCCAAAAGGCTGCTGTCAACGACGATGTGTGCCGTCGCACCAGCGCACGACCGAGTCGACGCTCGCCACGAGCTCGGGCCCGTGCCTTGTCCTCGTCACTGCGCTTTCGCGGAGGTCTGGCTCTGGTTGAAGATCTCAACCGGAACCGAAAGTGATAACAGTATGAACTGTGTTCGATCCAAGCCTAGCGGTCGAACTTTTGGAGCGGGCCGACTACAAGGTCCTTTGACAATTTTCGAATTTACGGCTTGAGCCCCTCTCAGCGGAGACTGGCTATTAGTTCTGGAAGATCCGATGGCTTACATAGGATCCCAGTGTCACACCGGAAGCAGCGCGGGCGCGACTCGGCGCTGGTCAGGACGGTGAATCAGACGCTGTCGCTGCCACGCCCGCACTGGTTGAAGTTAGCAGAAACGTGACTCGGCGCCCGAAAGCCCCACGCATACACGGGGCAAGCGCTGTCCCTGCCACGCGCTGCTAACTTCGACGTCACTGTACACGGACTAACTGTCCGAAAGCTGACGAACCCGACGCGATTCATAAAACGAAAAGCGGTCGGTGTGGGTCGATGCCCTCCTAACTGGAAAGGTGATTGAGAGCCGCGGGGCAGTTTCGTCTTGCGGATTGGCGATGCATTGCTTCACGTGCGACGGCCTCGTCAGCTTCTGGAAAGCCTATCCATAATAGGATCAGCTCAATTGATTTCTTGGACGTGAGGCTAGTGTGGACCCGTCCAATTTCGATCCATCCAATGTAACAGCTTGGTCCCAGGTGCAGCACGCGGTGTTGGAAGAGCCCCAGGGGGCATGCCGGACAAGAGGGCTTTGAGCAGCACTTGGCCGAGGCGCGCCCACCCGATCCGGGTCGTGTCTCTAGTGGCGGCCGCAACTACCATCCCCATCTCTCTGCAGAACATCGGGACAGTATCGATAAGGCGATTGCCAATATGCGGATCAGAAAAAGCCAAACCTGAAGGCGCTTAAGCGCTATACTCAGGCGCTTCGCCGACTTGGAAATCATCTTGGCGCTCATCGCCAAACGATGTTCTGGGGACCACGAGTCCTTGGTCCGTCACGTCAAGACTTACTTCCCAAAGGACGAAGACATGAAGAAGGGGTTGAATATCCTTCGTCCGTATCATGATCCGAGCTATGTAGCTTCTGGCGGGCGGCTTCGCACGATCCCCTCAGCGGAAGACGCGCCCCTCTCGGAGCGGCTTAATGCCAGCGGTATGACGTCGGGCAGCGCTGCTCGTCATGATCGTAGTCTTCGCAGATTTCGCGCTTAAACCTGCGGGCCACTCGATATCCGGGCTAGACCACGCTGCGCGCATTGAATTCGATCAGAAGTTGTTCCCGAAGGACGAACATCTATTGTTCGCGTTAAGCAAGGTCGGCGATGCCGAGCACGTTTTCGGCGCGGGTGCGTCTCGGAAACCTCGCGGTCATGCCCACATTGCATCTTTATCCCGATGATGCCCTCGAGCATGTAAGCCATTTGCGCCGCCGAGATCGATATCGCGCCGTCCGACGCCGAGGGCCAGATGAACTTGCCGCGATCCAGGCGCTTCGCGTAGAGCGACATGCCCAACCCGTCATGCCACAGAATCTTGACCAGATCGCCGCTGCGACCCCGGAAGATGTAGAGATCTCCACCATGAGGATCGCGCTTCAGGCTCTCCTGAACCGTAAGAGCCAGGCTTCGCATGCCGCGACGCATATCGGTGTGGCCAGTGGCGATCCAAACCCTGACGCCGCTTGGGATCGGGATCATCGCCGCCGCAGGAGCTCAAGAACCCGCTGCAACGCCTCACCGTCGACGTCGCGGTCAACGCGAACACGACAGCCGCCGCTAAGCTCGATCTCGATGATTCCAGCCCTTGCGCGTTGCGCAGGAGGCGAAGACGCCAGTTGCGACGTGCTGATCGATGCCGGTGCCGGCGCAGGTGTGATCTCGACAGGAACCAGAGCTGGCACCGCATCACCGCCCAGGCGGCCCCGGCGCGCCTGCCGACGCCATGTGAACAGCAAGCTATGAACCACCCCATGCCGGCGCGCGACGCCGCAGACCGTCTCGCCGGCCTGCAAGGTCTCCTCGACGAGGCGGACCTTCTCGTCGTAACTCCATCGCCGCCGACGCTCGGCGCCCAACACATTGACCTGCATTCGCCACGTGACCCTAAAGCTAGACTTAAGGTCAAATCCTCAGGCCACCCCTCAAACTATGCAAGGCGGTCGCCGCCGGAGGGATACCACGGTCAGCCCGAACAATGCTCAGAACAACTCGCTCTTACCCCAATAGCGCTCACGCTCTTCGACCGAGAATGGATGTAGGAACAGCTCATCGACGCCAGGGCGGTGTCGACGAGAGTGGCCTAGATAGTCGCTGACGCGGTTTCGCGCCCACCACGGAAGTTCGCGAAATATTCGAGCAGGTTAGACGCGACAGCACCGTTGCGTTTGCATGATTTGGGAGACCTGCAAGCTGAAGTACGGGAAGAACCCATCGCTTGAATTGAAGCCCAAGTATCTTCAGCGGATTGCCTTCAAGGCGCCTGCCTCGCTGTAGGCCAACAGCCGACGCCGAGCACGTGTCTTGGTATCCTCCCCGGCCTTCAATTCCTGCAGCTCAGCTTCAAATTTCTCGTACAAGGGGAGCCAGAAATCACCATTGCGCTCGATGAAGTAGGAGAGCTGCACCAGTGCACGTTCTATGCGTCGATCAGTGGAAGCTGATATGTGGAGTTGCTCGGCATATGGCGAGTTTAGGTGAGAGCACCGGCAGAAATCTCCGCAAAGATTGGGAATTGTAAGGTCTTGGAAGGCCTTCCAGCCGAGCTGGGTCAAGTCATAACTCACGTCAGCTCAGTGCCCCCTAGTTCTGCTACGGCCTAAATTAGCGAATAGCTCGTGCTGCGACCACCGGCCGCGTCCTTCGCGAGTATCCCCTTTGCAACCAGATCTTCGATGTCGCGCAGAGCGGTGTCTTGCGAGGTCTTGGTCAGTTTGGCCCACTTCGATGAGTTAAGCTTGCCTTCAAAACCCTCGAACAGACGTTCGATCATTGCCTTCTGACGCTCATTCAACTTTTGATCCGCGTGCTTGTTCCAGAAGCGCGCTTTTTTGAGCACGGATGCCAGGATCGTATCGGCGCGGTCAAAAGCGCGGTCAAGACAATCGAGAAACCAAGTGAGCCACTCCGTGATCTCAAGATCACCCTTCTGCGTGGCTTCCAAGATATCGTAGTAGGCGTTGCGCTCCTGCCTGATTTGAGCCGACATGCTGTAGAATCGTTGTGGGCTGCTTTCGGAACGCGCTAGCGCCATATCGGCTATCGCGCGCGCAATGCGACCGTTGCCATCCTCAAAAGGATGGACAGTTACAAACCACAGATGGGCGATAGCCGCCTTCAGCACCGGATCGATATCTTGGGTGCCATTGAACCAGTGGATGAAGGCCTTCATCTCATTGGGCACCAGCGCCGCTTTTGGCGCTTCGTAATGAACGCGCTCACGTCCGATCGCGCCGGACACGACCTGCATAGGTCCGGATTCTTCGGTACGCCACGCGCCGACAGTGATTTTGGTCATGCCGCTGCGACCGGTGGGAAACAGAGCAGCATGCCAGTCAAATAGACGTTCGGAGGTGATGGGGGTGTTGTACTTTCCCGTTGCGTCGAGCATCATTTCAACAATGCCTTCGACGTTGCGCTCAGCCGGCGTGAGTGCACCGATATCGAGACCCAGGCGGCGTGCCAGTGATGAACGCACCTGGTCGCGGCTGAGAACTTCACCCTCGATCTCGCTCGACTTCGTCACTTCCTCGGTAAGCGCTTCGAGGTTGGCTTCCGTCTTTAGTCTGAAGCCGAGTTCTTCCATGCGGCCGGTAAGACGCCCCTGCCGGTTGCGGACAGCCGCCAGCTTCTGGGCAATCTTCGCCGCATCCCATCTGAAATGGGGCCACTTGTTCAGTTCATGGATATGGGTCATTCTCCGCACCCTTTGCGGAGAATATGGCGCCTATTCGCCGCAAAAGCAATAATATTCCACGCATATAGTGCGGCGAATAGGTACCCTAATCACCGCAACATAAAATGTCATGCATCGCTCTGTTCCTATGGTGGTTCCGGCGAACGTTTGCCAGCACCGGATGTGGGCTAATTTTGTTTCACATTGAGTGGATTGCCCCGATTGCGGACAGTCTTAGGTTGAATTGGCCTCGCACCCTCAACGACGCGCTGAGATAGAGCAACAGGATTTTCAATGGCCAATGAAAATTCGCGACCTGATGACAACGCGCAGATAGCCGTAGGGAGTGCGCTAGCGGCAACTGATGAAGACCGGCAGGCACAGTTGGCACAAGCTGCTACGGACCTCCGGATCGAGATGGAGCAACTGGCTGCCCAAATCCGAGATCTGATCTTGGCCCAGCCTCCTCAGGAGCTACTTGGCTATCTTTGGTCTCAGTCACTCTGGGGGCGCTGCGTGATCCAAAGAAGCTAACGTCAGACTACAGGGATCTGATCAACAAATTCCAGTTCGTGCGTGAATATGTTCACGCGGTTTGGAGCTCGCGTACTGGCGAATTTGCCAAAGGCGACTTCGAGCAAGCCAAGGCAACCGAGCTTCAGGAAAAATGTGAGAAGCTACGTATGACGGTCACGTTCTACGCCATGGCCAGCAGCCAGTCGATAAACCAAGCGAATTCGGTGAAGTTTCGAAGGATATTGAGTTTCAAGCCAAAAGCGCCTCAGTGATGATCCGCGGGCATCGTTACAAAGTGCTCGAAAAGGAATTCTTCCGGTTTGTTCTCGCGCCGCTCGAAGCTGCTCTGCAAAACGCCTATGCAGTCGGCGCGAAGGATATAGCTAAAGGAATTCAATCAATCGCCGATTCGTTTCGCGGCGGCTATGGCGATGCGATTGAAAAAATGCACTCAGGATGGAGTACCGCCCAGGCTCTTGTCGATGGCGGAGGCATGTCGATGGCGGCCGCTATGGGAAAATGAAAGCAGATGATCCTAACTTTTTCCGCCGATATGGAAGATGTATTTCTGCAATATATCGCGCCACAGCAAACTACGAGAGAGCCCATGGCGACGAGCAACATAGCTGATCGACATGTCCGGTTGCAGCGTCTCGTTGACGACCAAGAGCTTCTGCTCCGTCGTAAACCGTCGCCGCCCGGCAACGCCGGTGATGACTTACACCTTCGAAAACGTGTCGGACATAGGCGTATGCCTAGGACAAGGCCTAGCTCCTCCGGCTAATGGCGGTGTCCGGTCGAAACGGGGGGCAGTTCAGCGGCGATCTGCGCCCGAAAATGAAGCAATCGGGTTGGCTACTTCTCTTGCCCCCTGATGCACCAAAGTGGAGAGGGCAACTTAAAGAGCGAGGTCAGCTAAGTTGCCCGGATAGGATATGCCCCCGTCCGGCAAACCGGCGCTTCGAGATCGCTACTGCCGAGACGAGCTGCTGCACATCGCGACTTACAACTTCAGCATTCCGTCGCGCCTCAAGCAACCTGCTATCAATGTATTGTTGCGCCTGCGTACGAATCGGACGGTGAGTAGCGGAATCCATAAGAAGCGCTTGACTCAATTTAAAAATGTGAGGAACAATGCAATCAAGGATTGAGTGAAGGGGACTAGCAGAATGACCCGCCACCATTCTTGGATCTTGCACGCGCGTTTGCTCGCGATCGTTCTGGGTGCGATCTATGCGAGCTTCTCGGGTGCACTGGCTCAGGCGCCGGATCCTAAGGACCAGAAGGGATACACCTCCTTTGTCGCATCGCTCTCATCGGTGACCACTTCCGCATCCGACTTGCTGCTGCTTGAAAGGGGAGCGGGGCGGTTAGCTCTGATCCGCAAATCTGTCACGCAGCAGGTTCTTGCCGCATACGCGACCAGCGCGACAAACAAGACGGTTGATTTGGGAAAGGGGCTCGAACTTTCGGAGATTCTCTGCGGGATCCGCGCGAATTCGGTTCTCATCCTGGACAAATTCTCTCGGCGTGATCAATCTGCGAAAATCGTTGTAGATCATCTACAGTCAGTTGCTCGGGCTAACTATCTCAATTCGGTCGCAACCGAGATACAGTCCGTTAGTAAGAGTACTGCTCCTGGCGATATCCTCTCGGCTTTACAAGCACTCTTCGCTTCATACCAAGTCAAGGCCAGCAACGCGACGCTACAACCGGGTGCCATAGACAAAATCAGAGGCCGAACGCTTGAGCGTTGCCAAGGCGATTTAAAGGAATTCGACAGAGCATACTACGGGGTCGAAATAGTTGCCCAGGCCGCCGCGACTGACTTGGTTCAGCCTGCCGCGGCTTCAGGCCTTCCGAGTCTAAGCTTTTTGGGCCCGATCGGTGTGTTGATCGATACGCTGCTCGGAATTATTACGCCTGTTGCGATCGAGGCGGCGACGATTATCGACGAGGGCAAGCGTGAGCAAGCGATTAAAGAATTCTTGTCCGAACCGAAGAATCAATCGGCGATACGCAACGCTGGCATTGAGCTCGCCAAAGCTGTCTCCGATTATACATTTGCAAGAAGAATGGCGCTTGCCGGGTCGTTTGCAGAACAGCTGACAGTGATCTCCGCAGTGAAAATCGACATCGGGAAGGTCGACGCTTGCGCCGATCCCGATAAAAAGGTCTTTGACCGCTCCGAAACAGGCGGACCGAGCGCGATCTTTCTGCGCTGCCATCACGCAGTTTGGAAGGAAGTGCAGGAGCAAATTGGCGCGGCATTGAAGACTGCGAGCGACTACGACGTCGTGGCAGATGCCGGAGACACGTCGGCCGGACTGAATAGTTTCAAGGAAATCACGGCCGATTTCGGGGCAATTATCGCTAATCCGACTAAGGCTGATGAGTTCTGGCAGCACGTTACGCAATTGGTCAGTTTTGCCGGTTCGGTTGCGACTGCAGTATCGCAGGAGAACCGGGATAAAATACGGAAGGCGATTGATGCTCTCGTAAACGGCTGAGTGTCGCGCCCTGATTTTTCGAGCATAAGATTTGAATGACGGGATTGACCGGGGCTCACCTGATCTTGTGAAAGATTCGAACGTTGGGTGGCCTTTGATTGCTTAGGAGGACACAGATTGGGTGTCGGCAGTTTCACGGATGCCGCATTTCGATGCGTAATTGCGGCGATCACCGCTTTCATGTTTTCCTCGGTTGTAGATGCCGCGGAGTATGATGCGTTCGTCATCAACAAGGGGCCCATACAGATGGGTTCCGTCGAAAAATTGAATCAGGCCGGCATTGGTCCTGAGTTGATCGGCGGGAAAGAGGCCAAATCGACGGAGTGGCCGGCTTCGTTTTATTCGGCTCAAGCAGGCGCGAGATGTACTGCGACCTTGATTGGTCCAACGGCCTTGCTGCTTGCTGCCCACTGCGTCGGCGACGGGCAACTCGCGGCTATCGAATTTCGCGAGAAGGCGCTGTCGGGACCTTGCAAGCACGCCGAGGGCTATCATGGAGGCGCGGGTGATCTAAGCGCGGACTACGCATTATGCCGCCTGACAGAGGCTGCTGACGGCATCAAATATGAACGGCTAAATCAGGACCCGTCCAAGCTCGTGCAGGAAGCGAAGCTCCTTCTTACGGGGTTTGGTTGCACGATTCCACCTCCGCCGACAGGTGGCCCGCCATCGGGAGGAAATGATGGAAAGTTTCGCATCGGACAAGCTCGTATCGCGAAGCTCCCCGGTACCGAGCCTGGAGAACCCAATACGGTAGTAACGCGAGATCAGGTGATCGTTTGTCCCGGCGACAGCGGAGGCGGCGCCTACATCCAACGCATCGACGGATCGCGCGTTTTGGCAGCTGTTAACTCGCGCACCCTGTACAAGCAGGGCGAGTCACTTCTATCCAGTGTCACGTCGTCGGCTGCGGTTGCGTTTATTAAGGATTGGATGAAGGACAATCCGGATCAAAAGGTCTGCGGCATTAATTTTGGCGCTGCGTGTAAGTGAGATATCGATCATGAATTGTCTCAAGCCGCTCGTCATTATTCTCGGATTTCAGAGCGCAGCTCATGCCGATGAGTACATTTCGTTGCGGGGGACGCCAGGACTTTCGAACGCTACGATCGAATACATTGCGCGAAATTCTGAGCCAAAGGTCGGGTACATCAATATTGGTGAGCTGCCGGAACGTTTCATCAAGCAAGTGTGTGGGCACGTCACGAACACGTTCAGCTCGTTGTTCTTCGGTAGCTACAACACGAAGCTGGTCCGCGAGCCTGCCCAAGTGCGACGATCCGCGGTCATTCCCGCCTGCGCGAAATGGCGGAGGGACGATTCCGGAGATGGTGTTGCTGTCAGCGTATTCGTTGGCGATACCTTGGACTCCGTTCTTTTGAGAAAAATTGGCCGCAAAGCCAACCAAATACAGAAGTGTAGTCCTGATGATTCAGTTACGCCGCGATGCGGCTTAACTTATCGAGAGCTTGTAGAGAATCTCAACAAGGGTCTCGATCTAGCCAATCTTAAGCCCGGCTCGACCATCCGCATTCCCTTTGTGACCGAAATCACCACGTTCCCTGTCAAACGGGGCAGCTCCCTCACCGCATTGGAGCACATTGAAAAGATAAAGGAACTCGCTGGATTTGCAGATCCGGACAGCCCGTTGATAGAGATCGAGGTGCCGCCAGCCATTTCGCTCATAAATCCCGTCGATGCAGACGGTCAGACATGTCCGGCGGCCTCTCCCGATGCTGCCGTTCCATGGCCCTACGATGATCAAGCAGTCGCCGGGGTCATCAAGCGCACGCTTTCGTTTGCGGAGCAGTCCTATCCGGCCACCCTTACGATAGTCGATACGGGACTTGATGCGTCTTTTCCGTCTGGCTTGCTCCGTCGCAATGATTTTACAAACGCGAACAGCCCATACGGAATTGGGGTGTTTCGCCTGGACAACATTCGCCCCTATTCCGATCACACACCAAACGAGGTGCGCTTACACGGCACCGAGGTCGCTCGTATCGCCGCGGGTTTCCCCAAGCTTCAGAAGGCCTATCCGCAACTGTCGTCCCTGTTCAAGCTGAACGTCGTGAATGTCATGGAGCCGCCAGCGGGCAGCGGCGGAGGTTACGGCATAACGTCGGGTGGGCTGGTGAAGGCGGTTGAATGGTTCGTCACGCACGGTGATATCGTGAATTTAAGCGTCGCCTCTAAGGACCAATTGCCGGGCATCTTGAACGCCATAAAGAGAAATGCTCAGTCGCTCGTTGTGAGCGCGGCAGGCAACGAGAGCGCTGAACTTAATTTTACGGATTGGTATCCGGCAAACTATGGTGGCCGCAACGAGGAGTCTGGAACGCAGTTTGTTACAGTAGCCGCAATAGATGCCACCCTGTCACCCGCCGGCTTCACGAACAAGGGTGGCAAGTATGTCGATCTCTTCGCGCCGGGCTGTGACGTGCCGTACGATCAAACGGTGTCGGGCGTGACGGGAACATCCTTTGCCGCTCCGCTGGTGAGTTTGACTGCGTCCCTGCTGCGATCGTTCGGTCTCAGAACACCCAAGGATATCAAGCGTCGTCTGCAAGCCTCCGTGGACTACGACGGACGTTTGGAAGATCTTTCAGCCTGGTCGGGCCGCCTCAACATTCCGAAGGCGCTCAGCCTGTATGATGATGTTCTGCAATTGCGATCGCGTCCGTTGGAGTTTGGGCAATGGACCGCCCCATCCGACATATGCAAGGACACGGTGATCCTTCCCACGATCAGAAAAATCAACGTTAAAAACAAAGCTGGCGCGCTGTTCCTTCGAGTCCTGTGGTCAGACAGCCAAGAGCAGCTTCAGGAGACTGAGTGCGAGCCATCGAGCGACAAGTTGGTGCTCGACGGGAGACCCGACCCGATCGCCTGGGGCGATTTGATCGATTACGTGCCAAGGCTGTTTCGGAAGAACTGATACGCTCCGCCTTCGATCTGGCCTTGATTCAAGGTGGCGCACCATTTGATCGCGTTAACGCTAGTTGTGACGTGCGGAATTTATCTGGAGGAGCAAATGATGTTTCGTGTAGGCATGACTTCGCTGCTTTTGTGGACGTTGACGGCGGCCGCCCATGCGCAGACCGGTCCGGTAGGTCCCGTCAGCACGTCGACTGAACAACCGGGAGGAAAAATATCTTACGCAACCGCGCGACCGAAGCCGCTGCCGATTGCGCAGGGCTATACCGATGCCGATGCCAGCAAGGCTCTGCAAGGAAGCGCCCCCCAGGAACAACGGATACCCGGGTTGCAAGCCGGGGCCATCGGTACCGGCAAACCATCGACACCGGGGCTTCGTTCTCCGGTTTCCAAGGCCCGGGAGAACTTGCCCGAAGCTCCGGCGCAGGTCGATTTCGGAACGTCTGGCCTTCCGTTCTCCACGGCTCGAGCCGATCTCAAGCCGAATGCGACGAACGACCAATACCCTTACAGCGCGGCCGGGAAGCTTTTCTTCAATGAGTCAGGAGAGTCCTACATTTGCTCAGCCTCATTGATAAAGCCGGGACTTGTCATCACAGCAGCGCATTGCGTCGCAAAATTTGGAAGCAATCAATACTATTCCGATTGGGAATTCCATCCGGGTTACCGAGACGGAATTTCCCCGTTCGGAAAGTGGACCGTGAAGAAAGCATATGCTCTTAAGTCCTACCTGGATGGATCAGATTCATGCAAAGTGGCAGGAGTCGTTTGCAAGGATGACGTTGCCGTCCTCGTCCTGGTTCCTCAGAAGAACTCCTATCCTGGCAAACGGACCGGCTGGTTTGCTTTCGCTTGGAATGGTGGAGGTTTTACGCCTCAGCGCATCACGCATCTGACACAGCTTGGCTATCCGGCCTGCCTCGACAATGCGGGTTACATGCAGCGGAATGACTCGCAAGGGGCGGTCGATTCAGCAAACGTGGACAACACGATTATCGGATCGCTGATGTGTGGCGGTTCGAGTGGTGGGCCTTGGATAATGAACTTTGGCGTTCAGCCGGCTTTGACAGGAACTCAATTCGGAAGTGCGCCCACCCCCAATACGATTATTGGCGTTACGAGTTGGGGGTCGACCAACAATGCCGTAAAATGGATGGGCGCTAGCCCATTTGTGGCCGAGAACGTAAAGAAGCTGGTTGATGCGGCTTGCAATGATTACGCACCGGCGTGTTTGGAAAATTAGCCTCCGAACATCCACAAAGATGGCGGCCTGTTTTCTATGCCTCGTTACGGCGAGAGCCGAGGCTCTCGCAAATCAGCCGAACCAACGCCCGGAGGTCACAGACGACGTCTCTCAATCACCGGACCAAACAAAGCGACCTCGAAGCCGGCTTAACTATCGTAAGGCTCGTCCTATTCCGATGCCAACGCTAGACTGTGAACCCGACCAAGGGCGGGGCCAGCTACCGAGCCACATCTGCCGGAACGGACGTCCTGGGCACCAGCCGCGGTAGCAGCAGGCAGCGCCCCTTTCTGCCCGTCCGCGCCAGCCAAGGAGCGCGAGCCGACGGAATGTAGGGGCAAGGTTTCGTTGCCGGGCGCCTATGCTTACGCGCTCGTCTCGGGTCGACATTTAAGCGCAACTGGTCCGCGACGTTGACTGGATGGAATATCGACTTCCGTGCGGGGTAGGCTTGTCGTGATGACGGCGCCATATTAGGAATTTGTGAGGCTTTCCGTCGTTCTCAAGCTTTTGGCAGATGCGTTCTACAGCTTTGAGGGTTTCGCCTTCAGGGTAGAACGCGGTGGCGCTCACCGTACCGAAGACTTCCAGCGGGGCGGTGGGGACAACGTTGCCATTGAAGTTAATCGCGGTCCAGCTGGTGGTAAGCACGGTACCGCTGACATGGAGGGTTGCGGAAGGCGTGGCCACGGCATCACCCGTGACGCCGATGCCGACCTTGCCGGTTGAACTGGTGACGGTCGGGTTGAGGACGAGGTTCTGCGCCGAGGTGCCGCGCTTGATGTAGAAAACCTAGTTGGCGCCGAGACCGCCAGAGCCATAGTAGTCGATGGAGGCGGCTGCGCTGTTCATGACGATGTAGCGGCCGTTGGCCGCGCCGAAGCGGATGGGATCGACCGTGCTGACGGTAGAAGTGACATCCAGTGCGGCAGAAGGGCTCGTGGTGCCGATGCCGATCATGCCGGTGCTGACGATGCGCATGGCTTCAGTGCCGGAGGTGATGAACCGCATAAAGTCTCCCGTTGCTCCGGCGACGGACCCTGCCAACTGTACGGAACTGGTGTTCCAACCAACAGATCCACCGCTTGGCAGGATCAGCCCTGGTGGAACAGAGCCCGAGTAACTCATCAAGATCGAGCCGGAAACCGCAAGCCCGTAACTAGCCGCAGCCTGACGTGATGCCCCCACTAACCCCGTGTCACAGTCCGGCAAATCTGCCCGTCGCACTCGCTGGCTCTCGACCAGCCACGACAGAGCACGCCCGGATATCCGCCAGCCGTCGCAGTCCGATCCCATCCGCCGTGCATTCGTCAGCCGCCTCACCGTCGCACCACTCGTTGCATCGGCTCGATCCAAATCAGCCAGCTCGCCTGCGACGCTCAAATCCCCATAGCGCCTGCCGCACGCCATTCCGTCCCTTAAGCGCGTTTGCTCCCTAGCCTCGGGTGGGCAAGGTAATTGCCGAATGTGAGCGAGCGTCTCTGGCCGAGCGGGTCGATGATTGGAAGAGTGTAGACTGCGGCCAATTGCGACTTTGTCCAGCTCTCGCCACGAAAGCTCGTGTACCAGGCATTGAACGCCCCGGGTAATCCTGCCTGTAACCGGTGTCGAACCAGCGCGCGAGCTGATCCCGATCAGCTTGATCCAAGTCGTCAAAGGCCGCGCCGTTCTTGATCTTGGCAATAAGGGCAACGCTCTCGGGCTCCCGATGGTTGCCGTCATATACGGAGGCGAAGCGTCCGGTAATCTCCGCATACGACCAACGGGCCGCGACCTCGCGGTGCGAAACGATCTTTCCCTTCATTGCCGCCCCCAGTTTCCGTTGCTTGCGCTCGTGAATCTCATGGTTCAGTCAGGCCAGCAAGAGGGCATGCCGGACCGCCGCTAGGCGGTGGAGCGTAGGAAGGTCACGGCTTCACCAGCCTTCGAGGCTGCGAAGAAGATGGCCCGCTTGTCGGCCTTCAGGACGTTCAGCCAGTGCGCCAAGTACTGCGCATGGTCGGGTCGCGGCTCTACCGCGATTCCAAGGTTCTGCGCAGAGGAACGCCGCGCCAAGCTCGGCGACCAGCTCCTCCATCGCATAAGCATCGGTCCCAAAGCGACCGGATAGCTGACGGTCACAGCGATGCTCCGGTCCAGTCCAGTCCAGTGCGTCAACTCGTGGAGTAGGGTGGAGTAGTAGGCTTCGGTCGCACTCGATGTTGTTGATCCGGTGAACAGTTCACGCGCCGGCATATGGATCTCGTCCAACTTTGCAATGGAGCAGGCCCGATGACCGCCATGGACGATCTTCGCCCCTGTACGTGCAATGAAGCTTTCAACGTCGTGCGTCTGCTCGACGGAAGCGGTAGGAGCGATCTCCGGCAAGCCATCGACTGGTCTGCGTTGAACACAGGCGTCGCCCCAGCAAACGCCCGAGTCTTGGAGTCGTTCTCAGCGTCGTCATCAGACGCAACCTCGACCTGCTTGTAGAAAACGACGTAGGAAGCCTTCTGGCCCTTGCGGACGGTGGTGCCTTTCTCGGCCCACTGGCGGTAGGTGCCCCAGAGGTGCGAGCCATAGCCAAGAACCTGGACTTCAACCCAGAAGGCAAGAACATTGACCCCGCGATAGGCGTTGCCGGATGCGACATTGACGGGAGCCCGCCCGCCGCTGCCCCGATGCCAGGGCATTTGCCACTGGCCTGCACCGGCCTCGATCGCCGCGACGATGCGATCGGTCAGATGCTGATGAATGTCGAAGCGTTCCTTGCGCATGTCGTCTCTCCTTGTTTGGGGCCACCGGCCGTGCCGGGCGACCGGAGAGACGCGGAGAGACGGGCGCCGCACCCGAAGGGCGCGCCTGCGCGAGGGCTTGCCCCTTGCGGCGGACGGGTATCCGCGTCAGGGCAGCGGATAAGCATGGCCGGTGAGTGCTAAGGAGAGACGGCAATGTCAGCGGAGAGCGACAATCGGCCACCTGCAAGCCGTCGCGCAGCGAGCTATATTGGATGAGGATACAACCTCAAATCTTTGAGCGCACATGGGTGCACTGCTCAGGAAATACGGATCACTCATCCTCCTGACCGCAGGCTGGCTGCTGCTTGTTTCGACCGCTCTCTTACATCGGCATATAGCGTTGGCGGTGCTGGTGGGCGCATTGTTTGGGCTAGTGCTGGCGATGCCAAGGCGAGCGGCAGTGATGGCCGCAATCCTAGCTACCCCATTTGCATTGCTGACGCTGGTCTTGTCGACCACGGCGTGGAGGCCGTCTATTGTTCTCTCCGGCGACTTCCTGTTCGTGGTTCCAGTTGGTCTCCTCCTAGGGGGAGCGGCAATCTGTTCATTGCTTCCATATGCCGTCGCACGATGGTCACGGATATCCGCTTTCCAGGCTTTTGGTGCTTGGTTATGCGGTTTGCTTGTGTCCAGCAGCGCTGTCGGCCTGGCCGCACCAATTCTCTTGTCCCCGGCGCCGACGAAGGAAGGAGGGGTATTCAGCACTCCCGAAACGGAGGCAACGATCCGATCGTTCTACTACGCCGATTGGTTAGGCTTTAATGGGCTCACACGACACGTGGAGCACTTCGACTACGAGGGCCGCATTGTACTAAATGAATGCTTTGCTCTACCTTTTGTCTCGTGGTCAATGCGGATACCCCACAAATCCAGGATGGCGGTCGAGCGCTTTCTGTTTGGCAAGAAATTCCCAGAGGAAGTCAGGAAGTGGTTCTCTGACTACCAAAATCCGGAATCATTCTTCTTTTGCTCGACCACGACCAACGAAGAGCCAGATGGAGGGGTCGTCGTAGCGGCAAGCTGCGCACCAGGAAAGCCATATTCACAGTGGGTACGCAACCATCCAACTGAATATCAGGAATTTGTCTCCAAACTCCCAATGATTCAGTTTCAGGCTCCTGGTCTTATCCCAAGCAAATATAGCATGTTGACCATTACTGCCCCGCGCGGCTGCATAGCGGAAACATTTCCGGCTACGATCTCGATTAAGCGCAAGGGGAAGACGGAAACTCTCAGATTGCGAGTCGGATTCCCGCGTGATGCGTTTTCGCTGTTTGAGCCGCAAAGGATGCTAGAGGACCCGATGTTGGTCCACGTTGAGCTTGCTAAGCCCCATCTCCGCGGAGCCGCGATGCTTGAGGTCTTGCGCGCGCTGAACAGTCCTGCCGGTTTAGCGGGCATATTTGTACTGACAATCATCGCGACTAGGGGTCTCAGCCGACGGCTCGGTCGATGCATTTTGCAGTATCGCCTGCCAATGATGGCGTGGCGGAGGACACGAGAGCTATTTGTCCGCTACGGACGCGACATCGGGTTCTTCCTTAGAAGCATCGCACTGTGGGTCATCTGCTGGTTGGCTCTTCCAAGGATCAGCCTCATCATGCTGGTGATTATGCTTGACCCGACATATTGGCTAGCAGCGACCGTGTTCCTTGTGACACTGTTCGCTATTGAGGTTCTGGCGTTTATAATTCGACGGCTAGCTCGGAAGATACCTCCACCGTTGCCATTGGCCGCATAGGCCATCAGAGACGCGGAGAGAGGGGCGCCGCACGCTTGCGCGAGGGCTAGCCCCTTCGGGCGGACGGGTATCCGCGTGAGGGCAGACGATGAGCATGGCTGGGGACGCTAAAGAGGGACGGGCGTGAAGTAGGACAAGAGCACACACCCAATTTGACCAGCAGCACTGGTTGAAGGTCACTGGCTGAGCTATGGACTGATTGCAACTTCAACGGTAGGTTGATCCAACGATCACACTGGGAGGGACGCGCAATACTGGGAGAGGCACATGGGTATCAGGTTCGACCTGAAGTCACTCAATTGGCTGGCGTATCTTCTGGACAGCAAGCGGCCTATGCCGAGATGGGAGAATCCTGGCGAAGAGTATGAACTTCTGGAAGCTTTCCTCTCAAAGTTGGGAAGCGATTTTGTGGCGTCTGCAAGTACTGAGCGGCGTCTGCAGAAAGTGGCCAAGTCGGCATTGGAACGCCTGCATCACCGTCCTTTTGGCTCGCCAATCCAGCCTGAATTTCTGGAAGAGCTACGAAAGCACTTGGAGACTGGGCCTTGGGCTGCCCTCATTGTACCTTCGCGCACCGACCAACGTGTAAATGACTACGTGTGTTCCCGCGAATTCCTGGCGTCGCTGGTGCGAGAAGAGAAGTGGCCAGATGCGGGCATCGTGTTGCAGCCCCAATACAACATCCTGCAGCGCTCGGACGTACTCATCGATGTCTTTCCGGCATTTCGCTACGCCCTCGCGGAGACGACGAGCTGGCCGGGGATGCTTTTTTGGACGAGCTCCGATGAAGCGGCTTTCCTGCCATTCGGGTCGAATGACCTTTCCGCAATTCGCTCGCGTGCCGGCTGGATGCTCTCGCATCTCAATACCTCTGAGGGGATGACTCTCAAGGAGTTGCAGAAGCGATATCGAGAGGCCTTTAACGAAGTGAGAGCCAACGAGTCATCCATCGTCACGCTTTTACACCTCAGTGACCTTCACATTGGTAGTGAAGAAGCGAGCACGAGGCTGGGTCGTCTTCAACAACTTATCCGTAACGTTCTCGCCGAGCTTCCTGAAGGTGGCACGGTCGTGCCGATCATTACGGGCGACATACTTGATGATCCCAATCCGCGTTATTTTGATGAGGCGGAAAGGTTCATAGATTTTCTGCATAATTTAGGGATTGAGGAGCCGGTCATCGTTCTGGGAAACCATGACATCAGAGGAGACGGCTTTCTCCTCCCCGACTTGAGTAGCGCATTACGTTTTCCCAACGAACCGATCCGTTGGATAGATGATGCCCGTATCGGACTTGCTTGCTTCAACTCCAACATGGAGGCGCAATCAAATTTCGATTTGGCAACGGGCAAAATCGGGGAGCGTCAATTTCAATTCATCGGGAGCAAGATCGATCAGAAAAAGTCAGCGGAAGAGTTCTTGATGATCGCCTTGCTGCACCATCATCCAATACCGGTTCCTCGACCAGATTGGTATCCGCTACCCCTCTCAGAACGAATGTTTGGCAAGTGGATGGCTAAGACTGTCGAATTGAGGGATGCAGAAACATTCAAGGGATTCGTACGGGATAGAGAATTTGCAGCGGTTCTTCACGGGCACGAGCATATCCCGAGACTCGGCAACATCGCGACGAGCGATCCCAGGGGAATCGCGGTCGTGGGTTGTGGCAGTTCGGTAGGGAAAGTGGCCACGAACACCGGTGAGATCTACGCTTCAGTCAATATCATAAGCATCAACAGGAAGACGTCACAAATGACCGCGAGGTTGGCCGCGCAGCGAATTGTTGGCGGAAAGCTTAAGACGACCAGTGAGTACGTATGTGACCTATGATTGCGCTAGGTGTTGCCGGAAGCGATGCTGACGGGAGCCCGCCCGCCGCTGCCGCGATGCCAAGGCATTTGCCACTGGCCTGCGCCGGCCTCGATCGCCGCGACGATACGGTCGATCAGATGCTGATGAATGTCGAAGCGTTCCTTGCTCATGTCGTCTCTCCTTGTTTGCGGCCACCGGCCTTGCCAGCGACCGGAAGGACGCGGAGAGACGGGCGCTGCACACCGAGAGGTGCGCGCCTGCGCGAGGGCTTGACCCTTGCGGTGGACGCAAATCCGCGTCAGGTCAGCCGATAAGCATGGCGGATGGACGCTAAGGAGAGATCGTAAGGAACGCAGAAGAAGACTCGGCAAAGCTCGCGTGAAGCGCGCTAGGCCTTAGGCTTCCTGTCGAGGTGGGTTTCAACGAGGAAGGTGGCGATTGCGCCGGCTGTATTGGCCGCCAGGCTTGCATGCCTCGATGAAGGCTTCACGGGTTTGCCCCCGCGGCCATGGGAGTCGCTGAGGCGGTTGCGCAAAGTGCCGATCCCGTTCACCAGATTCATGGCGCCGCCAAGGATGGCCTTGATACTCCAGCGTGTGCTGGTCGGGGGCGAGTTTCAGACCCTTTGCTGCCAGCGTGTAGAGCTTAGGCAGATCGTCTTTCTCGGAATACGTTGCGCCCAGGTCATCTAGAATGCGCTTGCATACGGTCTCCAACAACGTGCGGGCGACTGTGATTGCGCCCTCCGGGTCCTGGGCTCGACGACTAAGCGCCTCGCTCCATACCGAGTGCACGCCTTCCGCATCAAAAGTCTGGAGTGCGTCCGAGACCAAGAGGTCGCCCGGCGCCCGGTTGCGACCCTCAAGATGCTCGACGAGCGGCGTGAAAGCCTCTCCGATGATCCTGCGTCGCTCAGCATATGTTCCTGCCCGCTCCTTGATGAACCGCCAGAACACATCCAGCGTGCGGCAGGTCTGCACGAACGAAGGCAAGAGCGGCTTGAGATCGGGATCGGAGACAAAATCCCGTCGTAGCTGCTCATAGTCCTGGGTACTTGCGCTCATATCTCCAGTCGCGCGCGCAACCAGCAGGCTTTCCAGCATGGCCGCCGGCTTGAGGGGATCGGTGGGGAGATCAAATCCGAATGACATGCCGCCAAGCATAACATACGGGCGATGCCTGGCGAGTTGCCCTTAGGCACCTACCTAACAGGCAAGCTGCCAGCCGCCGATTCTCGTTTCACGACCCGCCGCGTGAGCACGTCACGACCCAGCCGGAAACTGCACGTGTAGCCGGGCGCTCCGGTCGCCTGAGCACAGGATACGTCAGTGATGTCGCGGTTACCGACCGCCGCAACCACCTCTTGTTCGCTCGGGCCACCGCATGCCGTGAGGATCGCCAATACGCAAAGCGGAGCCAGTGTTTTGAGGTTCTTCATTGTTCACCGTTGGGTTGAGCGCTTGAGGCGGCGGTCTTCGTAGGGAATGCTTTGCTCGTTGCGGCGAGACTTCTTGGCGGCCGGAGCCGAAGCCGGTGAGGCGAACTTCTGTGCCTTCATGCACTCATCGTACTTCCGGTACACTTCACACTTCCGTGGTCGCGGCGGACGGCGCGCGCATGGCATAGCCGGGGCCTCCGCCGGCGACTCCCTGGCAGAATGTGACGTTCTGGGCGGATGCCGGCGGTGAAGCGGTGGCAGCTATCGCAATTGCAACTGCGAGAGCTCGCTTTCTCACGTTCAAGCTCCTGAGAAATTGATAGGTGGGGCGGAACGCACAACGCCAGCTACGACTGTCGAGGCGTCCCAATGGTTCGCAGGTGCGGCTCGTTGAAACTCTCAACGTCCTACCGTTTGAATGGTACGCATGGTCCGCGTTGGCGTGCCGGACCTTTGCCTATCATGTTGTTGCCCCGGTGACGATGCGGGCCTTACCGGGACCGCACCTTACGTAAACGATCTGACGATACCTGAGGGTGCCCGGCGCAGGATCTGAATCGAGGACCATCTGTGCCGGTGCCGCCTGGGCGGCAAGGACAAAAGCGGCGGAAAGACTTAACTTGAGCATGCTCGTAAAGCCGACTCTCCGTTTCATCGAAAAACTCCGGGTTATGTAGGGTTGGGCGAAGATATGGATGTGCCGATGCATCGTTCGGTACGTGCCAAAGGCTAACGCGTCCTTGCTACACTTGGCCCGAAGCGACACCTGCGAAAATAAGCTTCTTCACGTCTGTTGCTGTCTTGTGGGAAGGGTCGTTTAGATCCGGCGCTGTGCGGAGGGTACGCTCCGCCATCCGGTACAGCTCAATATCGGGACGGCCATGTGTGTTGAGTGCTTTGTGCTTGGAGAGCAAAGCAAGGAGCTCGCTCGGCCTCTCCAGGCGCTTGATGCTGTTGATGATGTGCCGCGGTATAATGCGGATTGCTAGCAACCGTTCGGCAGCACGCAGGCGCATCGCCTGCAGGAGATCGTTCGCAGCCTGACACGACGAGCCATGCAGGAGGTCTTCACTGTCGAGAACCTCTCCCTCGGGAAAGGCAATGCTGCTTGTCAGTGCATAAACACGGGCGCGCCAGTCAACGCCACGCAGGTTCGCGATTTCCAAAGGCAAAACGACGGAAGGATGGGCGGCGGGTATTGGCTCCCTTTTCGACCTTCTGGCCCGCCGAAGCTGTTGTCGAAGCGATCGAAACAAGAAGACAAGGAAGCTGGATTTTGATCATCGCGAAGTGTCCACCCGTTGCGATAGCGCCCGTTCGGATTTCAGTTCTGCTTTGCCGTGCAGGCTTCCCAGGCCCGACGCTGATCAGGTGTCGTCTGCCTAGCGTTGTACTGCTTCTGTGTGAACCCGGCGACCTTCCGACACGACTTACCTGTGAGCCCGCCGTCATAGCTGCCCTTGTAGGGCCCGGCCGTACCCGCAACCGCAATACCTGGGAGTGCGATGACAAGCCGACATCAGGGCAACAAAGGACCCGGTCTTGATCATCGAAATACTCCGAAGGCGATAAAGGATGCTCAGCAATCATTGCGTCGCCGACGCACAGAAATTCTCGTGATCGCGAGGCGTGCGATCCGCAGTAGTGATAGCGAAAATCCTGATTTACGCATGAGCTGGAAAAGCGCACGCTTCGGGAAAAACCAGAAATGCGCCGGATAGTTTCATGAAACGAGCAAGCTCCAGAAAAGATTCAACAAACACCGATCGTCGGATTTGTCGCGTCCGGGAGGGAAGGGGGCTTGCAAAAATCAGGAGTGTTGCAAGCGGACAATTGAATCCTATGCGCGTCTACGGGTACGCTCGTGTGAGCACTAGCGGACAGGGTTTGGACATTCAGCTCGCCCAACTCGATGCCGCTGGGTGTGAACGGGTGTTTTGCGAAAAGGAAAGCGGCTTAAAGGATGGTCGCCTCGCTCTAGCCCAGCTTCTTCGCCGGCTACGACCCGGCGACTTGGTGATTGTGTCTGCGCTTGATCGTCTTACGCGTGTCGGTCCGTTTCAAATGCTGAGCGTTCTCGCAGATATCATCTCACGGGGGGGCTTCGTACAAATCGTTAGCTGAGCCGTGGGCAGATACAACGCATGAACTTGGCGAGGTGTTAGCTGCTCTGGTCGGCTACATCGCTCGGAAGACCCGAGAAGACATTCCTAGGCGGACTACCGCTGGACGGATCGTGTCCCATGGCGTGGTGTAGTTGACGGCAGGTCACCGCCGTTTTACGGCGGGTCGGAAGGCATCAGCCTGCCACGGCGGGCAAGCCGACGATGGGATCATCGCTCAACGGCGCGATGGTTTCCAGCGTCATGTGGCGGGCCCGCTGAACCGCCCACTCGTCGTTCTGCTCGAGCAGGATCGCGCCGACCAGGCGAACGATGGCGTCTTCATTTGGGAAGATGCCAACCACCTCGGTCCGCCGCTTGATCTCGCCGTTGAGGCGCTCGATCGGGTTGGTCGAATGCAGCTTGGCACGGTGCTGAGGCGGGAAGCTCATATAGGCGAGCACGCCTGGCTCGGCCTCATCCATGAAGGCGGCGAGCTTTGGCAGTTTGGGACGGAGCTGGTCGGCGACCTTGCGCCACTGAGCCCTGGCCGCTTCGGCATCGTCCTGGGCAAAGGCGGTGGCGATGAAGGCGGAGACGACGCGTCTTCCGCTCTTGCCGGCATGGGCCAGGACGTTGCGCATGAGGTGGACGCGGCAGCGCTGCCAGGCGGTGTTGAGCACCTCGCTGACGGCGGCCTTGATGCCCTCATGCGCATCGGAGATCACGAGCTTGACGCCACGAAGCCCGCGCCGAGCGAGCTTGCGCAAGAACGCGGTCCAGAACGTCTCGGCCTCCGAGGGACCGATGTCCATGCCGAGAACTTCACGCCGGCCGTCGCTATTGACGCCGACCGCGATGATCACCGCGACCGAGACGATCCGGCCCTTCTGGCGCACCTTCACGTAGGTGGCGTCGATCCACAGATACAGCCAGTCACCCTCGATCGGGCGGGCGAGGAAGGCCCTCACCTTGTCGTCGATCTCGGCACACAGTCGGCTCACCTGGCTCTTGGAGATGCCAGTCATGCCCATGGCCTGGACCAGATCATCGACGGATCGGGTCGAGACGCCCTGCACATAGGCTTCCTGCACCACCGCGGTGAGCGCCTTTTCGGCCATCCGACGCGGCTCCAGGAAGCCCGGGAAGTAGCTTCCTTTGCGAAGCTTGGGAATGCGCAGCTCGACCGCGCCGGCGCGCGTCTCCCAGGTCCGGTCACGGTAGCCGTTACGCTGGGCAAGGCGCTCGGCATTCTTCTCGCCGTAGGCCGCTCCGGTCAGCCCGGCGACCTCCAGCTCCATCAATCGCTGGGCGGCAAAGCCAATCATCTCGCGAAGCAGATCGGCGTCAGGGGCCTTCTTCACGAGCGCGCGAAGGTTCATCATCTCGTCGGTCATCGGTGGTTCCTCGAATCATGTTGGTGTCAGCAACCCGACCCTACCGGCGAACTGCCGGTGACCACCGCAAAGCCGTCCGCCCGCTACGGCGCTATCTGAGGGCGCGCGTGCGGACGGCTTCGCTCTACCGAGCTACACCATCACTGGGGACACGACCGCTGGACGCGAGAGAGCCCGGCTACGCGGAGTGAAGTTCGGGCGAAAGCCGAAACTGTCGTCCGAGCAGCAAAGGCAGGCGCTCGCGAGACGCGACGCCGGGGAACGGTTGGACGACATCGCCCAAACATTTTTGGGGTCAGCGCGGCGACAATATCGCGCTTAAAATGGCAACCTCTAGAGAGTTGGCGCGGTCAGTGACGCCGAAGGGCAGTGACGCCGAGCAGCTGCTCAAATAGACAGTTCGGAGTGGTCACCTTCTCCTGCCCCATCCTGAACGTTCCGCATCCTCTCCGAATGAATCGCTCGCAGTTTCCCTCCAGGGCCAGATTCAAACTCGCAATGCCGGGCAATGTGGAGAATGCGCGCGGACAGTAGATAGGCTTATCGGAAATAAACTGATGAAGGATTTGTCCCAACATCATCTGGTGTATCCAGGCCTGCTGTACTCTCTCTGGCATGTCGCTCAAAATCAGCTTTCCATGAACTACTCGCGCTGGCGCGACTCCAATACGCTGGAGCAGCGAAAAGAAGTCGTGCTGACGCCGGAACGCTCTGCCCTTGGTTGCAACACGCTGGCGCAGCAGGGGAAGTATCAGTTTATGCGCCACATAGGATTCCCAGATTTTCACTGAACTCAGCAGGGACCTGTCATCCGCAACCGTTTCCCACTTGCCTTCGTTCTCGAAGGCGGTAACCAGGCCTTGGTAGACAATGTCGATTTCTGGCCGCTCAGAGAGAACGCCGGTCCTGAGTGTTTCAAAGTTCTCCGACTTGAGGACGTTCACGAGTTTCGTGCCAAGCCGGTCGACTTCTATTCCGGTTACACCCGGGCCAACGCGCGTCAGCTTGATCGCGCTCTCGGAAAGAACGCGGTCGACAAGAGCCAACACGAGATCTCGCGGAAACTCATAAATCTGGTATTGTTGAAGAAATCGAGTAATGAGGAGGTCGATTGCCATATATGGCGTGGCAGCCTCAGCGGCGAGTTGCTGGTCCTTGGCTGGATCGCCTGTTGTCCAGAGTGCAAACACGCGGCCTTCCAGCCGTTGTGCAACGGATTCGGGAAAGTAATGCCCTACAATATTTCTGCTGATGGCATGGGCGCTGGCTTCCGTCAACGCTTCAAGCCCTATCGGAAAAAGAATTGAGCGCGCCGTTTTTTTTTCAGCGGAGAACCTGCCAATCCTGAGCGGAAAGGCGTCCACCAGCCCTCCACCTTCATAGCCCAGTTCAATCAGAATATCCTCGTGATGATCCTCGACTTCGACGGGCTTAAACGGGCTGATGAAAACGTCAACGGCCTGGTGGAGCCCGCTAGTCTCCCTAAGGAAGTCCCGCAGGACCTGTGGGCAGTCCTTTTCAGATCGCCATTTTCCCAAAGGAAACTTCCAGTGCATTCCGGCCTGGCGCATGGCATCGGAGATCTCGGCAAACGTCTTCAATTGTTCGATGTAGTAAGAAAACAGGGTGCAACCGGCCATGGTGCCAAACATGTCGACAAGATGCCGCATCTCGTGAAATAGGCTCGCGACTTCGTAGGCGACCTGGGTGAGGGCCTCGTTATCTCCGTTCTCGGCGGTGAGGAGTTTTCCCGCGCTGATCTGTTTGACTGCCTGCTGGGCCTGGTCCGACATTGTGAATTCGATCATGCCCAGCGGGTAATGGAACGAGCCAAATTGAGCGCCCTGGGTTTTGGAGAACATCGGTACGGTCATAGCGCGACGCTCCAGCGGTTACCCATATCGCTCATGTCATCGGTCTGCGCACCCCAAGCTGTTGCCTCGATGAGCCCCCGGGAACGCAAGGACTTTAGCGCTGCAATGAGGGCGTCCATGGGAAGTCCACTGTCTCGCTCAAGCTCCGCAGTCGTCGGGTGTTCGTTTGCGCCGCTCCGAATGTGTTTTGCGCGCACGCGACAGATTGAGTTCAAGGCGTCAATCGCGTTGGCATCGTCTGGCCTCTTCAGGACGACAAGTTTTGAAGACAAAGTCTTCAAAACCCCGGCGATTTGGGGGATTGCAGGCAGGGCAAACTTGCCTGTGGTGTAGATTGTCAGGACGATGCCTAGGATCGGAAATATCGTGTCGAGTGCTGCATCCTTGAATTTGAATGTAAGTATTCGATTGGTCTGCGCACCAGGCGTTCTGTAAAGGATGCTCTTGAAGTTTTGGCCGGCGGGTAGGTCGGCCGTTGCCGTCTCTACAGCTCCGCCGCTATTGGCCGTGTCCACAAGGAAGCCGGCGAGCGCATCGCGTAGCTTTTGCTCGTCCTCAGACGAAAGCATGTCGAGCAGAGCATCACCGTCCGCGCCCAAGTTTTCCAATGACCGAACGAGGAGTTCGTTTTCCTGCATCATGGCGGAAGCCGATCTTGGAGAAATATGAACTTCGTCAAAAATAGCTGTACGAGCTAGTGAGCAAGTATGAACTCAATGGGAGGTTGTGTCATTACCAAAGTTGCCCCCTGGCAAAACTTGAGCTTGGCTATCGCTCTCGGTCGGGTTCCTGATTTCGGTCGCGTTCTTTGGGGGGGCGGTTTTGAATGGAGGCGGTCCCCCCGGGGTAGTCGCTGGCTGACCGAAGGCGGCCGGTCGTGCGAGGGCGAAGTTCTATCCGGTTGTCCCCGCGAACCATTATCGTGCGAGGCGCTCGGTGTCCGGTCACCGCTTCGAGACCGCTGGCCTCTACCTGGAAGAGCTTCGGCCTTCCGCTGGGAGAATGTCTTTCCGGGACCCTCGTGGGCGATATCGCGCTCGTCTCTGATTTTAGTTTTTGCCGACGGACTCAGCCGGGGAGTTGGCTGCCCGTCTAGTCTCTACACCTTCCCCCGGGAGGGGGCTTGGCTCGGGATTGCCAGTGAAGGTTTCCCCGACTTTGAGCAGTTCTGCTCCTGGGGTTTCCCCTTGGGCACTCAATGGCTTAAGTCCGATGCGTCTACCAGTTCCGCCACGCCCGCATCAATTCATCTATACGGCGCAAACCCTCTTCCGCAAAGAGAATACAGCCGATTCCGCACACGATTTGAGAAGGTTACCGTGGTAGTTCAGTTCATCATAGCGGATTTGAGCCATCCCCTTGTGAGGCCTTCTTTCACTCGCGATTGCCAGCAGCCGACCGCACTGCGAACGGTTAGGTCGATTTTTCTTTTCGATCCTTGGTTGAACATGTAGTGTCTTGCATATTTCACTAGTGAATTGCGATGCTCTAAACGGCGTGCGGAGCGAACATGAGCACGGATGTTCAAAAGATTATCGTAGAGGTCTCGAAAGACGACGAAGAACTCCTAAGGGCCGTCGAACAAGAATTCGGCGTGGCTGCGCAGAAGATAGAAGTCAGTAATTTTGACGCTGGCGTCGTCGGCGCTGTCCAGATTGCCATACCGATCGTCGCTGCAACGGCACCGTTCCTGCTGAAATACTTCACGATCCGAACACCGCGCGTGATCGTCGAGCCGACGGGAAAAATCGCGATCCACGGCTACAAGGCCGAGGAGGTCGCCATTCTTCTGGACAAGACAAAATTTCGCAGGAAATCGCCGTCCAAAGGTTAAGGTCGATGATGGAGATCGACGAGTATCTTGAATTATCAAGACTGATCCATAAGACCTCGTCGGCCACAGAGCCGGTATGGTTCGTGGATCGCCTTTTCGCATCCACGGAAGTCTATCTCAATGAGAAGGTTGGTTTTCGCCAGATAAGTTCATCAACTGCAAGCCACCAGGCTATCAAGGCCGCCTCGGGATGGTTCATTGTCTGGGACAATGTTCTTGCTCGAACGTGTTCCGACCTACTGTACGGGTTCGGCAGCCGCCATCTCGCCCATCAGCTAGCGAGCGCTACCGACGCATCAAACGCCAACCAATTCGCAAGCAGCGTTTGCCGGAGGGCGTTCGCAGCCTACTTCGCCAATAGGCTTGTTGGCCATCCTTACGTCTCAGCTGCCTTTGCAATGCTTGCGTGCGAAGAGACCAAGGGTGCTGACTTATTGAATGAGCCGGCTCTGAAGTTTGTGAGCAGGATAAATGAACTTCAGAAAATGATGATGTTCTTCCATGAGTTCTCGCACGTATTTTTCGACTGTAAGCCGGAATTTCACGCGCGTTGCGTCGACACGATGGAGGTGCTGCTCGACCGCGTCGGCGAAATGCAAAAGCGCGACGAGATCTATAACAAGGCAGCACCAGTCGCACTCCGCAGCAGCCGCGAACTTGATCCAAGTTCTCCAGTCAATCAGAAGCGCGGTTACATCAATGAGTTGGCCTGCGATTACCAGGCATTCTATCTCACCTGCCTCGAAGATTCGAATGGCGATGGCCGACTTATCGACTGGAAAGACGCTTTGGGCATGTGCGTGCTTGCGAGCCAGATGCTCGGAAACCTCGAGGCAAATCTCAACATGGGAGTACTGGCACTTTTGGACGTGTGCCGATGCACTGAGGGTTTCTCAAGGATTGAAGGGCTGGATATCTCCGGAATTCAAGCGCGTATGAAGGCGGAGCAACCGAGATTGCTCGTCCGGCAGTGGAATACGATCCTCTCTCTGCAGCGTGTGCTGAACGACGTCGGCAAAAGCATGGGCTTGGACGCGCACAAGCATCAGGACCAGATCCTCGAGGCCTTCTCGGCTGCAAATGTTACATGGAATGAGGCAATCGCAGTTGATTTCGGGGCTTTCTTCACGCCGGAATATCTCGCGAAGATTGTCAGCCGTGTAAGTCTTCTCAAGAATAATCGGCGGATGTCCAAAGAGCAGGCGCTGGAATACAGCGCGAAGCTGCTCGGGTGGGGCGCTATTCCGGTTTAGCCTTTAGCGCAAGGTGCAAGCTCACCTTTGCGGATTTCCTCGACGTCTCTTTTGGGTTTCTTCCTCCGAACATTGATGGCGCTAGCGTCCAGCACGTCCTTGAGGTGGGCGGCATAGAACTTCTCGATCATTTCAACGCTGGTCCGGCAGTTCTTCGCCAGCATGTAGATGTCTGCGCCTTCCATCGAGCAGAAGCAGATGTAGGTGTGCCGTAGGCTGTATAACGTGCGGGGGCGTCCCTCCCGGTCGAACTTCAATCCAAGTTCGACCAGGACCTTGTTGAACATCGCATGGTGCGATTTTGGGGAAGATCCTATCGGCGGGCTGCGGTTTGTTGCGCTTCTTCAAGCGCTCACACACGGGCACGGCATTCTGCGTGCTCTTGCAGGGGCCGTAGCCGCGCTTTCCGCGCACTTCGATTTCTAGGATTGTCTCCTGTGTACCTTCATCGAAGGCCACCGTGGCGTCGCGATACTCAAGCCGAAGGATCTCTTCCGGCCGCATGCCGGTATTGCTCATGAAGAGAATGAGGTCGTGCAGCTGCTCGCCCCACCACTTGTATCTGTTCTTAGGCTTTCGGGCCCTCCGCCCGGTCGCCTGATAAAGTTGCCGACACTCTTCACGAGAGAACCAGGCGCGATGTGAGATTTTGCCGTTCTTCCGGTAAGGCTCTGAAAGATCAGGGAGTGCCGAGAGCCATTGAGGGCGTAGGGCGGTCTTGAGGATTTGCCGTAGGCAAACGATCTCCTGGTGCATCGTCGTACGGGCAGGTGGCTTTCCCCACCGCTCCTTGGCGTCCGCAATCCGATGCATGCGGTACTCGTTCACGAGACCGCCAGTGATCTCTGAGAGGCCCTTCTTGCCAAAGAAGGGGATGAGATACTTGCGCGCCCGGCGCTCATGGCCCGCAACGTAGATGGCGTTGCGCTGACCTTCCGTCAGCACACGAACTATTCCAGAAACTTCTCTGCGGCGGCCTGGAAAGTCTTTTCCTTTTTACGAGCGGTGACCTTTTCCAGGTCACCGCTCCGTACTATTCCCCGTAAGGTGAGATACCATTCTTCGGCGACTTCCTCGGCCTGCCGGAGATCATCCTTCTTCGTGGCGACGCGGTGCTGCTTCCCTTCGATCGTCGTTGGGCGGCTAGCCCGGACCAGCCAGAACGCGGATCTGGAGTCGGCCGGCCCTGCCGTCATCGTCCGACGGGCCGCCGCTCAATTCTTCAGTAAATCAAAGGGTTGGCGAAATGTCGCCGTGAGCTCGCCATCGCGCCAATACGAGTTCGAAAGTACGAAATTTAAGAAGGCGACGTTTGTCCGCCGCAGGCTCGTGGAAATCTGCTGAGAGTCTTTGGCATTGGTGAGGAGCGCGACTCCCCCGTCCATATAAGATTGCTCGGCGGCTTCTTGCCATCCGATCTCCTGCAGGCGTCGAGCCTGCTCCTTGCGCCATTCAGACGCCATCCTGTCTGTCGTACATGCCCGCGTCCATCCGGCCGTCGAGCTTGTCGACATACATGGCGCTCAAGCGATTTCGATTCGCGCCAAATCATGCTCAAGCAGGAACCTAAACTGCGATGATGATTGATCCTTTGGCGCCGTCTTCGTAGGCCCTTCATCTTGTCAATGTGCCGCCAGGTAGATCACATTCCATGACGCCGGCTTGAGTGTCGCCCGCAACCTCGCGCGGTCAAACGCCACGCTTTGCAACGGCGCCGGCTTGACCTTGTCCGGCGTATTCTCGGTATTTGCCGCCATCAGATCATCGTGCCGGAGCTCAATCGCCTCGTGAACTGTCAGGGGACCGAAGCTCCTGGCCTGGACGCTCACCTCCATCTCCTGCTTCAGATCACGATTGAGCAGAAAGAGCGACAAGCCGCCGCCTTGTTCGGCGACTGCCGCTATCTTGAGATACGGCACGTCAGGCGCTGGAAGGGGCCCGGCCGGTCTACCGTCATGATTGTTGTGCGACGCATAATAGGCTTCCGTCTCGACTTGCGCGTGCAAAATTCTGCCGCGACCAAAGCGGCTCATATGCGCAAAAGGAAAGAAGATGGTCTGGCGCCACGCACCTCCGCCTGTCTTTGTCATGATCGGCGCAATGACATTCACGAGTTGCGCCAGGCAGGCAATTCTCACCCGATCGGCGTGATTCAGCAGGGAAATGCAAGCGCCGCCGAAGGCGAGCGCGTCCTCCATCGTATAGAGTTCCTCAAGGATGGGTGGCGCCACTGGCCAGCAGTCTACCACCGGGGCAACCTCATTGCGCGTGCGATACCAGACGTTCCATTCGTCGAAGCTCAGCATAAGACGCTTCTTGGAGCGCCGCTTGGCCGCAACCGCATCAGCTAGGACGACGACCTCATCGATGAAGCTGTCCATCAGGTCGGTGCTCGCGAGAAACGATGCGGTGTCCTGGCTGCAATTCTCGAGATAAGTATGGATTGAAATGTAGTCGACGTAATCGAAGGTGTGTTCGAGGACCGTTTCTTCCCATTGGCCAAAACTAGGCATGTTGCGCAACGATGAACCGCACACCGCAAGCTCGATGGTAGGGTCCACCCGCCGCATCATCTTGGCCGCCTCTCTTGCAGCTGCCCCGTAAGCGGCTGCGCTCTTTTGCCCTATCTGCCAGGGCCCGTCCATCTCATTGCCGAGGCACCACAGCTTGATCCCATGAGGCGTCCGCCAGCCGTGCTTGCGGCGGAGTTCCGACCACGCAGTTCCTCCGGGGTGGTTACAGTATTCGACTAGATTGCAAGCGGCATCGCCGCCGCGGGTCCCCAGATTGACGGCAATCATCGGCGCGGCATCGGCCGCCCTGCACCAGTCCATGAATTCATTTGTGCCGAAGCTGTTGGGCTCGGTGCTGAACCAGGCTAAGTCGAGGCGCGCTGGCCTTGTCTCCAGTGGCCCGACGCCGTCCTCCCAATTGTAACCGGAGACGAAATTGCCGCCTGGATATCGAACGAGCGTCGGCCCGAGCTCCTTCACCAGCGCCAGCACGTCCTTACGAAAGCCTCTTTCGTCTGCGCTCCGATGGCCTGGCTCGTAGATGCACCATAGATGCATCGGCCGAGATGTTCGATGAAGACACCAAACAGCCGAGGGTCCCTGCGACCAATGGTGAAGTCGCGGTCGACCAGAACTTTGGCTTTCCTCATGTTCTTCTCGGGTGTCCTGCGGCTGATGACGGCTACGAGCTGGCTCCTACTCCGCGAAAGGAAGAATCAAAATTCGTGCCGACACCGGAGAGAGCTCCATGAAGACGATCTGCATCTCTTGTGAGATTTGCGGAGTGCGAGCCTACGGCGGCAGCGTCGTTGTGGAGATGCCAGAAAAGGGTCTGCAAAGAAGTGGGATGTTCAGGATCCGCATCGATCAGGTCAGCAAGTCGGTCTGCGCAATCTTGACTGAGGTTTACAGCGCGGCCTCACGCTGGGCTTGGCGGCCCGGCAAGCCAAACCACAATGCATTCATCCAGGCTCTTCAACGATCGCGTCGGGGCCGGATCTCAACACCGATCGGTGCCTCAACCTTGCAGACGCACAAGAAAGCTGGAGATTTGGCGCAAATACTACAACAGAAAACGCCCCCACAGGGCAATCGGCAACGAATTGCCGATTTCGCCGCAAGCCCGCGTGGCGCAACCAGCGGGCTATCGTCTTCAGAGTCGTAAGACCCTAGTTCTGGGTAATTCAAAGTTCGGTCCCGCTGCATCCTCAAAAGTCATTCCCCCCGTGATCTGCCTGACCGTGTGCTCAGCAGCATCAGTTGCGCAACCTGTACACACACTCTGTCTGTAAAACAGATATCATGGTAGGACGCTCCGGCGAAGTTGAGGGGCCCGCTAGGCGAAGCGGAGCCCATCCGCGAGAACAAAATATAGCGTACGCTAAATCATGGCACTTCTGCAGGATGTCTTGTGGTTTTTGACAATGAGGCATTCTCGCTGACGGGTTTCAGTTAAGGCCTTGTGACCATCAGATGTAAGCGCCAAACTCTCCAGGAAAGGGCATTTGGGCGCTTGGGACCAGGCGTCAAACTGGAAAGTAGGCAAGCAGGCCGAAAGCGGGTAGGCGGCACCGGATATACCCCAGAGCCTTTCCGTCGCCGCCGGAGACGAGAGACGAAGCGTTCAAACACTCGGCGGTAGCAGCTTCGTGACAGACAAACAGCGACAGGCCCACTTCCATCGCAGTGCTGGGACCATTTTACCTAGGCCGAGGGCGTCGCCGCCGAAGAAGTCACAAGCAAACTGGGCCCTACCGCTTCATTCGGATATGCCGAGGGGGTGGGCTTTTGGCGCGCCTTGCAAGGGCTACGTTGCAAGCTCCCCGAAACAAAAACCCTGGCATTCGTGCCAGGGTTTTGCATGTCATCCACACATTGACAGAGTGGATCAGAAGTCCATACCGCCCATGCCGGCGCCTGGAGGCATTGCTGGACCAGCCGCGGCCTTCTTCGGCAGCTCGGCAACCATTGCTTCCGTGGTGATCAAGAGCGCGGCAACCGAGGAGGCGTTCTGGACCGCGATGCGCACCACCTTGGTCGGGTCAATGATGCCCTTGGCGACCAGGTTGGTATACTCGCCTGTCTGCGCATCGAAGCCATAAGAGTACAGCTCGTTGTCCAGGACTTTACCGACCACGATCGAGCCGTCTTCGCCGGCATTGATCGCGATCTGGCGAGCCGGCCAGGACAGCGCCTTGCGCACGATCTCGACGCCGGTCTTCTGGTCGTCGTTCTTGGTGCGCAGGCCCTTGAGCTGCTCGGAGGCCCGAAGCAGGGCGACGCCGCCGCCCGGCAGGATTCCTTCCTCGACAGCCGCACGGGTCGCGTGCATCGCGTCATCGACGCGATCCTTGCGCTCCTTGACCTCGACCTCGGTCGCGCCGCCGACGCGGATCACCGCGACGCCGCCCGCGAGCTTGGCGAGACGCTCCTGCAGCTTCTCACGGTCGTAGTCCGAGGTGGTCTCCTCGATCTGCGCCTTGATCTGGGCCACGCGCGCCTCGATGTCGGCCTTCTTGCCGGCGCCGTTGACGATCGTGGTGTTCTCCTTGTCGATCATCACCTTCTTGGCGCGACCGAGCAAGTTGAGCGTGACGTTCTCGAGCTTGATGCCGAGATCTTCCGAGATCGCCTGGCCGCCGGTCAGGATCGCGATGTCCTGCAGCATGGCCTTGCGGCGATCGCCGAAGCCCGGAGCCTTGACGGCCGCGACCTTCAGGCCGCCACGGAGGCGGTTCACGACCAGGGTCGCGAGCGCTTCGCCCTCGACGTCCTCGGCGACGATGACCAGCGGCTTGCCACTCTGCACCACGGCCTCGAGCAGCGGCAGCAGCTCATTCAGCGAAGACAGCTTCTTCTCGTTGATGAGGATGTAGGCGTCGTCCATCTCAACGCGCATCTTGTCGGCGTTGGTGACGAAGTAGGGCGAGATGTAGCCGCGGTCGAACTGCATGCCCTCGACGACGTCGAGCTCGGTCTCGAGCGACTTGGCCTCTTCGACCGTGATGACACCCTCGTTGCCAACCTTCTTCACGGCGTCGGCGAGGAACTTGCCGATCTCCTCGTCGCCGTTGGCCGAGATGGTGCCGACTTGGGCGATCTCCTCATTCGAGGTGACCTTCTTGGAGTTCTTCTGGAGATCCGCGACCACGGCCTCGACCGCGAGGTCGATACCGCGCTTCAGGTCCATCGGGTTCATACCAGCGGCAACCGACTTGGCGCCTTCGCGGACAATCGCGGCGGCCAGGACGGTCGCGGTGGTGGTGCCGTCGCCGGCAGCATCCGCCGCCTTCGAAGCTACTTCGCGCACCATCTGGGCGCCCATGTTCTCGAACTTGTCGTCGAGTTCAATGTCCTTGGCGACGGCAACGCCGTCCTTGGTGATGCGAGGCGCGCCGAACGACTTGTCGAGCACGACGTTGCGGCCCTTGGGACCGAGCGTGACCTGCACGGCATTGGCGAGGATGTCGACGCCGCGCAGCATGCGGTCCCGCGCGTCTACCCCGAACTTGACTTCCTTGGCTGTCATAAAAGAATTTCCTCAGTTCTTATTCTCTCATCCTTCGGCGCGCCCAAGCGGGCGCTCGTCAGGGGGAGCTGTGCGAGCGCTGGGTTAGGCGGCTTTCTTCTTGGAAAGCACATCGGTGAGAACGCCCATGATGTCGCTCTCCTTCATGATCAACAGCTCCTGGCCGTCGATCTTGACTTCGGTGCCCGACCATTTGCCGAACAGCACGCGGTCGCCGACCTCGACGTCGATCGGAATCAGCTTGCCGGCTTCGTCGCGGCCGCCGGGGCCAACAGCGACGACTTCGCCCTGGGAAGGCTTTTCCTTGGCTGTGTCGGGAATGATAATGCCACCTGCGGTCTTCTCATCGGCGTCGATGCGCTTGACCACGACGCGGTCGTGAAGCGGACGGAAATTCATGTAAGGCTCCTGAGCGTTTGAACCAGTTAGAGATAGTCACATTGTGACAAGCACAATTATAGCAAGAGTCAGGCCAAAAACGAGCTGAACGATCGAGCCTCGCAGTTCTGATGAATCGTAGCTTGACCTCGCGTGTCTTTGTCCGGAAGCAAACGCCCTCAGGTACGCAGCCCGCCAAGCTGTCGCGAATTTGACATTGCGCTTCGTCGAAACACCCAGATTGAGCAGGGTTCCTCAACATTGCACGGACGGCCGTTGCATCGATCGAAGCGCCGCGTTTTCCAGCGACGACGGCCGGGTGCGGTACATCATTGCTTTGTCTGACAGCAGCATCTAGCAGCTGACGCCGGCGGACCGTGCGATGCACAGGCTCATCGATGAGCGCTCAATCAGTCTGACGCGGTCGCAGAAATATGCCAACTATCTCAAAAACCGCAAATTGCGTCAGCGAATCTGAGATGGCGACCGTTGAGCGGCAGAACACATTTCGCCCAACTGTGACCGAGCTGATTGGCTATTGCCGCGGACGAGAGATCGCTCTGCCCGTCACGCTCCACTGAGAATAGCCGATAGATGACATTCGAGCGAAGCCGAGTCGTTCGGGAGTCCAGAAAAAGAACAGCCGGCGACAATCAGAGGCGCCTCTGCCGACGCCGGGTTGGAATTTGTATTGCGGAGCAGTCGCGGCCACCTACCGTCCGAGAGGTTTCCCTTTGATATTGATGGCGTCCAAATAGCCGCCATGCATCGAGGGAACTGAGCGGCATATGAACGATATACGTTGATATACGTTGTGCCGGCGCGTCTGGCGTGTGATTGCGGTTCAAAGTTCAAAACTCACGCGATCTCCGCGCCAAATGGAAAAAGCACCTGTGTCCTCCGTAGAAGTACACCAGCACATCGTCTCACTTCTTCAGAAGCCGAATCCCGTCATCCTGGATATCGGCTGCAATGACGGGACCGATACGCAACAATTTCTCAATCTCTGCCCGCAAGCGCAACTCTACTGCTTTGAGCCGGACCCCAGAGCGATCGCGCGCTTCAAGAAAAAGCTGGGCTCATCCATCAATAAGGTGAAGCTGCTTGAAATCGCCATCAGTGATCGAAACGGGATTATCGACTTCCATCCAAGCAATGCAGATGGTGATGCGAAGGAATGGGACCTCTCCGGCTCAATACGCCGCCCGAAGAATCATCTTACCGAGTATGATTGGGTTCGGTTCGATCGCCCGGTCTCGGTTGAAACGCGGCGGCTGGACGACTGGTGCAGCGAAGCGGACGTGAGCATGGTCGATTTCATCTGGATGGATGTCCAGGGAGCCGAAGCCGATGTTATTGCCGGCGGCACGCAGACCTTAAGTAACACGCGCTTCCTCTACACGGAATATAGCGACCGCGAGCTCTACGAAGGGCAGTTGTCCCTGCAAGCCATTCTTGACCTGTTGCCATCATTCGAAGTGGCGGCCCACTATCCGCGCACAGTGGAAGGTGATGTATTGTTGAAAAATATGCGCTTCTAGTGGCTGCCCGTATCGAGCATCTCATTCAGCGCTGCAAGACCTGACGAGCGCGGTCTGTGCCAGCCAAAAGCTGCACAACTGGTGATGATTAGCGGCGAGGACGTCAGTAAACGCCTCATCGTAATCCCGGCGCAATGGCACCAAGTTTCTCCTAGCCGCGCCGCCCGATCACGCGCAATTCCAGATCGGTCCGATCGGCGTCCGTGTCCAACACGGGCCGAAACTGCCGCCATTGTAGCGGCCGCCGTCGAAGCCCGGGTGGCCGAAATAGTGCCACTCGCCATCCCAGCCGTAGTACTGAGGAACCGGGTCAATATACCAGTGGCCCCGATCGGCGTGCGAGAACCGGCGCATTGCGTCCTTTTGCTTGTAGAGCGGAATACTGTTGCTCGGCGACTGGCGATAGCCGGGGAGGAAGCCGTAACCTTGCCAGACCGGCTTGGGCCGCTTGTGAATTGGCGCAGCGTTCGCGACGACCGGCAGCAGCGACAGGATAGTAGCAGTTAGGCACACAAAGCGAGACATGGATCGACAATAGTCGGTCGGTTGCGCGGAGGCCATTCAAATTTAGGTGCAGGATCGGATCGATCTCAATCGATCGCTTACGTTTGTCTCTGTCTCCCGACCCTCCGCAAGTCATGAGACGCGGCGGGCCAGAACACTCGAAGACTGCCAGTCGTCGGTCGAAAAAAAGCCCGGCCTCTTTTCGATGGCCGGGCCAAAGTCAGGCGCCGACAGAGGGAGAGCCGCCGGCGCTTATTTGCGGGAAAACGTTCACCGCAAAGTCTAATTACGAATTGATCAACGATCGAAAGAAATCTGGCGTCGTTTCTTTTCTATGAGATGACATTGATGGAATGCGGCGCACGATTGCCTCGCAAAACCTTGAAGGTTGTATTCTCCGTTGTCCTGAGCATCGTCAAAGTCATGCAGATTAAATGAGAGACGTCGAACAGAGATGATCCGCGTCCGTTCGAACGGCATCAACGTCCCGGTCGCAGGGTGCAGCGAGCCAGCATTCCCCGAGGCTGGGACGGAGTACGTTCTTATTCGCATGCGAGCACTCCGTGTCGGTCGCGCGAGCCCGCAGGCGGCGATTGGGGCGCCTACTTCGCCCTCTGCTATACACACCATCGACCGAATTCCTATCATCGCCTCACCGAGGGCAGCAGACAGCGGCCGGTCCGACTTGCCGGGCATCCACGTCAGCTATTTCGAAATGCTACAATCTGACGCCACGTGCGAGTCAACGTCTTTGAGCTGATCCGCTCAAAATTCAACCCGCCGACCGCTCACAGGCAACTGAGGGATCTACCAGCGGTCGACGTGCGTGTCACATTCTGTTTCTAAGAGGGCTTCGTCTTGTCTAGAAAATTACGATAGAGTCCAGTTCTCGCCAGTGAAGGCAATTCGCCTGCGGCGAAGAGTTGGCGCCCGGATGGCGTCGCAGCAGAAGCGGCGAGCGATTTACAGAAGCTGTACATGCGACCCGAGGCGGAAGATCGATCGGGCGCCGTCGATAAGGGGCTATGAACGCGGCGGGAAGCTGTTCTCGACGCAGGACACAGACGAGACTTCCGGACGCTCGGGCCACAACAGCCTTGCTGCGGAATGGCGGCGAGGGCCTCCCGCTTTCTGCAAAGAGCACCTCCTGTTTCTTGACGCACCGAAGGGCATGCCGTGGCTTTCCTGCCACCAAGTGACAAACCTCACACGAGTCTCCGCGCGTCAGTACTTCGATAAAATGTCGAGGCGATACTATCGGTGTTGCTGGGCAGGGAAGCGTTGGCCGAAACCCACCTGTCCTGTCGCGAACACGACAGTGCGCTCGTAAAATGGCGGTAATTCGCCTTGCGGTTGGTGGCATAAGTCCTGCACCCCGCCGTGACGCGGCGCCAGCGCAGTCGGATCATTCGCCTTTGTAAGATGGCGCGCGACGTGAGGTGACATGCGATTAAAACGTCTTTGTTGTGTAGCCGGAACAGCTGCGCTCGTTACAAGCGCCGCCACTCATTCGGCCGATCTCGGAGTCCCAGTAAAGGCGCAAGCAGCAATATGGAGCTGGACTGGCGGATACGTTGGGGGGGCACTTCGGCGGGGGCTACGGCCGGACATCGTTCACTGACCCCTATGGCCCTTCGATCTATGGCGACGTGGTCGACACCCCAGCGCTCCTATCCGGAGGTCAAATCGGCTACAATTGGCAGAGGGAGCGCTGGGTTTTTTGGCTTCGAAGTAGATGGCAGTGGCGCAATCTCCAACGGTACAAACACCTGTCTTGCCGCCTCCGGCATGATCGTGAGCGCAAACTGCAAAGCAGGTCCGGATGTCTTTGCGACCGGCACCGGTCGGCTGGGTTATACCTTTGGCCCGCAGGGCCGTACGCTAGCCTATTTCAAGTTAGGTGTCGCGTGGCAACACAATCGCGGTGATATCGTCAATAACCACGAACCTGAGGACGTGCTAAAGAACGCCACACGTTTCGATGACAGTCGTCTAGGTGGCACAATCGGCGTAGGCATCGAGCAAGCACTCACGCCGGATTGGTCTCTCAAGTTCGAGTACGACTATCTGAGGTTCGGCGGACCAAGTCTGGCGACCCCTCCAACCACAACACCCGCTTCCCTCGGTGGTCCCAGCCAATGTCAGTACCCTGTCCAGCAGCTATCACATCGGTAAGATTGGTCTGAATTACCATTTTGATGCCGACGGGGGGACGCCGGAATGGTCCGATCTAGCGCTCTACCCGACAAAGCCGAGCGTTAACGCCCAGCCGATTGCTCTGACGCAAGATTGGTCGGTGGAAAGCGGTACAAGAGTTTGGCTGAGCCGAGGAAGATTTCAATGGGATCATCCTTACGAGCCCTATAACGATCCGAGCAGCCTTGTGTCGAGGCTCACGTATCACAAGCTTGACGGGATTTCTGGTGAGTTGTTCGAACGTATCGAGAGCCCCTGGGGGATCTTCCTGAAAGGAAATATTGGGTTCGGACGTTTCGGCCGTGGAAGCATGAACGACGAAGATTGGGCGATTGACCCAGATGGAGTCCCCACCGCTTATTATCTGACTGGGTCTCGCGAGGCAAACGGGCGGTTCGCATACTACACGGCCGATGCTGGATATGACTTTTTGCGCGGCAGCGCCTACAAGGCCGGCGCGTTTGTGGGCTGGACCTACTACGGCCAGAAGTCTGACTCCATAGGCTGCATTCAGTTAGCATTGCCCTACTATCCATGCTTCGGAGGCAGCGAGAATGATAATAGGACGGTGCATAAAAGGACGGTGGGTAGCGAAGACGCCAATTGGAATGCGCTGCGTATTGGCGTCGCCGCTGAGACTGTGCTACTCGATCGTTGGCGCCTAAGTGCGGAGGTTGCTTACCTCCCATGGACGGATTTCCAGGGGCGCGACAACCACCTTTACCGCGAGAAGACGACCTTCCTTGATCAGCGAGGGAGCGGTGGTGGTGGGGTGCAGTTGGAAGGCATCTTGTCCTATTTTGTCACCGACACCTTCAGCGTCGGCGTAGGCGCCCGATATTGGGCGATGTGGACTTCAAGAGGAAGCGAGGACTTCGGCAGCGGCCGCAACGGAGTCGGTACCCTTCATTCGGCTAATGATGCGAAGTATAGCATGGAACGATGGGGCACGTTCATTCAGGCCTCTTACGAGTTTGACTGAACGTGCTGAACGTCCGGCCGAGAGGCGAGGACTCTATATAGAGGGGCCCGCACTTCCTTGTCGGCATTGAGGATGATCGGGCCGACGCGTCAGAGCCACATGGAGGCGGTACGTGCAATTCGCGCGTGCCGCTTTCTACCGGCCCCTGATCCAAGCGCATACGGATTGTTCGCAATCCCGCAGCAGAGGCGTTAACGGTGCATGAGAGGCTAAAACGATGAGCGCAATCGAATAATCGTCGCAAATAGTAGACGCGACCACCAGCCACCGTAACATCTGCTTGATGCTACGCGCTCGTTGGAGTGAGAAGAACAATTCTGACTGTCAAAACAAGCATCCAGTTTCGCGCATTGCGTTAGCTCAGTCAACGATGTCGCACATTCCATCGAAGTTCATGGATGAGGCGGGGCCAGACTGACACGACACCGGCCGCTCCGTTCGGACGCGCCCGTGAGCCCGAGTGCTCAGGCCCACTGGAGTGATTTCTGGGCATGACGACGCTCTGTGTCGCGGCTGACAGGAGCACTGGTGAAAGCGCAGAAAAGGCAAGATCCCGCGATATTCTGAACTGTAACGGAGATAAGATGACGACAGTCATCACAAATCTGCTCACCCGAAAGCAGGTACTCTTAGGAAGCTTAAGTCTACCCGGGACGTTGTCCGGCGCGAAAGATCGAGCGCCACCTTGAGCAAATAAACATTGCGCTTGATCTTATTGATCCACCTACGCAGGCGAGAAAGTGAGGACGCCATTTCAACGCCCAACGCATTTCGATGTAGAGCTTCTGATCTCGCAGCGAAGACTTGCGCTGCATGGGGCCCGCCGCGCCTCGGTGTCGTAATCAATTTCCCTGGCGGGCCATGTTCCCGTGAACCTTCTCCGAATGAGTGGACACCTGTAATAGGCTCGGAGGGCGTGGAGGGCTCGAATGCCAGCACATCAACGTCGATGTTCACAGAGGACTACAGGCACCAGGCCGTTGGGCTGGCGGCATTGAGCGGTCGATCGAGTGGAACGGCCGCCAAGGAGCTCAGTCTGCGCGACTCCGCGCTGCGACGGTTAGCTGGATAAGCTCCGGCAGGAACCGGCATCGGCAGGGTGGCGCCCCACCACGCAGGCGACGCCGATTTCGGCGGACCAGGCTTCGGAGATCGGGCGCCTGCGCCAGGAGAACGAGCGGCTGCGCATGGAGCGCGATATTAGAGAAGTCCTGCTTGAAATGCGTGAGTTGAGTCGGAGCCGTTGCGCTGAAATGAAGGTGGATCGTGCTCGACACGACAATGGGTTAGGCAGCGGCGTGAAGACTACGAGAGCGCTCGGTATTTTTGCGACGGAGAAGAGAATCTCAACGGATATGAAGTGGTGTTTTGAGAAGCGCCGGACTGCAAGGGTTTCTTCTCCTGTCCTTTGAACGAGGCCGGCAGGCCGCCAGGTTCTGTGCTGGAGAAAGCATCATATCGCAGGTCCGGCAATCCGTTGCGGAGGGGCGTGCGGAACGTGAAGAAGCACTTCATGGAAAGCCCGGCTGTGCTTCACTTCCGAGCAGGAGTCGGCCGGCGCTTTGAAGCGTTCCCTCGTTTAAAGCGGCGTGTTGGGCGACCACGAAGCTGTCGCACATGGCGCGCGCCAGATTGCTGGTGTTACAGAGCGACGCACTTCCAGCGAGACCGCTCGCAATGCTACAGACCTCAGCGCTCTGCCGCGCGGCGTTCGTCGCGGCGAGCCGCATCAGCATCGCCGTGCTCTGGTTTACCGCACCTTTGAGCGCTTCCTTCCACAGCTCCTCGGTGGCCTCATAGAAGAAGGAACGGGCGGAACGCAGCAAGGCTTCCGCTCTGGCCATTTCCAGTTGGACATAGCCGCGCTCTGCCATCACAGGCGCTCCAGTGATTGAGGCGCGGCTTCCGGCCATGGCGATTACCTCGTCTAGCGCAGAGCGCGCAATACCGACGCCGACAATCGCATGCGCCTGTGCAGCGAAAGTCACGGACGGATAACGATAGACCGGACCGTCGACTGTCGGCGGACCGCCGCGGATCAAGGTCCATTCCTCCGGCACAATGACGTCGTTGACAACGACATCGTGACTGCCGGTGCCTTGCAGGCCGATGACGTCCCAATTGGGGCGGATTGTTACCTTTTCGGCCGGCATCACGGCTACTCGCGGAAGGCCACCGGTCGGATCGTCTTCCACAGTGATGCCAACGCCTATCAGATCCGCGCCCGGTGAGCCGCTGGCGAATGGCCACACGCCGTTCACGATAAACCCGTCGGTGCTTCGCCTGGCGGGCTGGAGCGGGAAAAGCGCGCCTGCCAACACCACGTCAGGTCCATTCGCGTATACCTTGCGAAGCGTGTCGTCCGGAAGCGCAGCGAGGTAGCGAGCCCCATCGCCGAAGCTGGCGACCCAACCGGCCGAGCCATCGGCTTCGGAAATGCGCTCGATCAGGCGACAGAAATCGGTCGGCGTTCGCTCATCCCCGCCGAATCGCCTGGCGGCCAGCGCCCGATAGACGCCAACGCGCTTGAAGCCCTCGATAATCTCGTCGGGAATCTTCTGCGCGCGGGCGAACTCCTTTCGACGCGCGCGGATATCGACCAGTAGCGGCGACAGATTATCCCAGGTCGCAGCCGTAGCGTCGGTTTCTGCAGTGATCTTGTCTGGTGGAGCGTTCATAAGCTGTCCTCAGTGTCTTGAGCCGACCCACGTCGCGCTTCATTGATTTGGATTGCCTGCGCGTGGCGAAGCCGACCCGATTGATAACTATTCGGAAGGGATCGTAGAAATTGTCGCAGTTGATATTGTGCTGTGACGCGATTGCAGGCGTTTAGCCCCAACGTATTGGCTGAAAGAAAAGGTCTTGAGGGTTGGGAAGGCTGACCGAGATATAGCTATCAATGCTGTCTTTAAGGCTGAAGCGGCAAAGCAGCCGATACGCGGCGGCGAGATCGATCCGCCTCTGCTGCACTATGTCCCCGACGGTTGACGGCAGCGCTCGTTTTGTCATGTCGTCTCCAACGGACGATTTGTCACAATTGGGCCTGGCCGGCTCGGGCCACGTTGCGAATTCCTGACTTGGCGAACGCGAGGCCGCCCCAAGCTCTCGCGGCTCTTTTCCGTTCCCCAGCAATCGACGTGCCATCAGACATGGTCCGCTGCCGTGTCTTAATCGAGCGAGATCACCTGGGGCGTGCGCACGCCAGCAGGATGCTCGCGCTTCCCGTGTCTGGTTCCGGGCACAAGACGTCAGCAACCGAACACGGCGAAGGAGAACGATTGAAGTGGACCTCGACCGCGGACCAATCGGGATCGGCTTGCCTACCGGAGTTTCAGCCCGCTCCGATCTCCTGACATTACGAACCGTCAAACGTGTTCAAGAGACGCGACGGCGGTGCCAGGGCGCTGCCATTTCACGATCAAGTCGCTCTTCTAGATGCTGCAAGAGTGCCGCCGTTCATGCAAGCGAAACCAAAAATCTACCAGGAGAATTTGAGATTTTCGAGGTTCGCAGCAACTGATCCGCCTGTACCAAAGGCCAAGCGATTCTGTCCTGTACGGCACTGATCTCAGCAGCAGAAGACCGGCAGATGATTGCGGCGCTCTTGCTGTGCGAGCTGGACACGCCAAGGAATGCACCTCTGTTGGGCTGGCCATCAACGTGCAGGCGTGAATAGTGTCGCCGCCGCTATCACTGTCTCTTGGTGCTGGCCTCGCGTTGCGAACATGAGCACGTACAACGCGAGGAGAATTAAGAGGCCGCGCATACCAAAGGGCTTCCCGAGGCTATGACAATTGTGGAGCGGATTGTATTCCGTGCATTTGATGCAGGCGGTGCACGAGCGATTGCGCGGAAACTCGACTGAAGTCCTGTAAATCAGGCGGCAAACGGCGCGAAGGTGCAGCGTCAGCTCAACAAATCGACCCTGCCGGTGTCGAGCCGATATATGCCCCCCACAACCTTCAGTCTGCTCTGCTCAACTGCCGTGTTCAGAATGGGCCCCGTCGATGTGAGTTTGTTGACGTTATTGATTACATTTTGTCGGGTTGCTTCGGCGGGCGTGTCACCCGTTTGTCGACGAGAGGCTTTTACCGCAGGCGCAAGCGCAGCGACGAGGGATGAAAGGTGCCCCGGCGGCAGCTTATCATCGCGAAGCGACTTGATCGTGGCGTCTATCGCGCCACAATGATCGTGGCCAAGTACCAGGATCAGCGGCGTGTTCAGCACGGCCACCGCATATTCCATACTGGCGAGCGTGTCATCGTTGGCGAAGTTGCCGGCGAGGCGGCAGACAAACAGATCACCAAGTCCGCTATCGAAGACAAGTTCTGGCGCCACGCGAGAATCGGCGCAGCTCAGAACTGCGGCATATGGATTTTGCCCATCCACCAACACCCGGCGCTCGCGCTTGAAATCGTCGCCTCGTGATGCGCCCTGGACATAGCGATCGTTCCCTTCCATCAGTCGCTTCAGAGCAGCTTCCGGCGAGAGCAGGTTATCTGGCTTGGGCGGCGCTTTTGCTTCCTTCGCATCGACAATGTTGCTGCCAAGCCGCAGCCAAACCGACGAAATAGCGAACATCAACAGCAAGCGGCGCGAAGGCACGATCGTGGTCAGATAGGACATATTCGGCGACTGGCCTGTCTGCACGTTTCTCATCTCATCGGCCCGCTTTACGCCACCCGGTGGCTTTGGCTTCCGCTTCGCTGCAGAGCCAGCGTTCACCGGTCTTCGTCATGTCGATTTGTTCGTAACTGAGTTGCCCGGGCAGGTGATAAATGCGCTCGCCATTGCGGGCCACGGTGCCTTTTATCACACACTCGGACGAGGGCGGGTCCGATAGCAGAGCGGATCCGAGCAGGAGTTCCTGAGCGTCGACCGGAACCGAGCTCGCGCCGATGATGATCGTTCCCTTACTGCGGCGGCGCCAGTCCCAGGGCGCGATGAACGCCCCCGACCACAGCCCCGCACAGGTCTTGCTCGCCACAACCTCATAGATGACGTACGGACCCGACGAGAGCGCCCAGCCCGAGCGTACCATCCAGGCGTTCACGTCCTCGCCTTCGATGAAGCAACTGCCGCGTGACCTCCAGTACTCATCCACTCCTGTGGTATGACAATCCCACGTTCGTCCGTTCGAATGCTTGATAAGCGCGTTGCGAGCAGCTACCCCGCAAGCCCATTTCCGGCCGTGGGCGTCGAGGCAAATCTGATCAGTCTCAGGAGCTTCAATGCCTGAGAGTCGGATCTTGGTCTGCTCGATCTCAATCGTATTGCCGTCGAGGATGCGCGGAAGGCCGCTTCGTTTCGCCGCGCATACCGGAGATGTGATGACAGCGAACAATGCGATCATCATTACGCGGTGTTTCATCCCGACAATCACTTTTCGCTCTTGATCCATGTCCACGCACGATTCGGCGCCGGCACATTCGACTGCTTAAGCGCACGATGTCCGTTAATAGGCCGGCATCTTTCGACGTTTACTCTATGAATGCTTGGCCGTGGTTTCCAAGCTACGACCTGACGCTGCGTGAGGTTCAAGCGATTTCTTCGGGCGTACGTGTCGCGGTATTCGCCCTTCGAGCCTCGCCGGCCTCTCTCTCTCTCTCTCTCTGGGCGTGCACTGCACCCTCTTGGCCTGAAGAGGAGTTCCCTATCGCTCAGCCGTGAACCCGGTATGCGGGAGAAAGCCGAACCTCGGAACGCTGCTTCTCACGCGCTTGAAGAGCAAATGGCGCCGTCGAATCTTGAGGGGTCGAGTGGAAGTCAGGCGTGGAGGAGCAACCTGGCTATGCTTTGTGCCAACTGCATTGGCAGACAGAAGGCTGCCGACGGTTCAGCGGAGAGCGATGACATTTCGAGTAAATTGTTGTCAGGAAAAGATGGTGTTCGAAAGAAATCTGGACTCGCTTCCTCTGAGGTCTGGACAAAGGCGCCACGGAGTTCAGTCCAACGCTCAGCGTAAATGAACCGGTACCGTTTGGCAAACCGCGCAAAACCCGGAGGCGTTTTTCGGAGAACCGGGCCGAATGGTCGTTGATGCCAATCGCATTGTGGCTTTTCGCACGTCTGCGCCGCACCAGGACCGTTCGTGGTGCGCCACCCCGTTCGTAGAAGAACCCGATTGTCATGACCCCGGCGGCGCGACTGGCGGCCGCTCTCGCGTAGTACGCTTCACCGCGATCACATGTGGAATTTACCCAGCGAGCCCGGCATGAGGGCGTGCGTTTTGCGCCAGAAAAGTTGAAACGGCAACCTTCGTGGCTTTGTCGTATACGCACCGGCGAGGGTTAAGCCGCCCGCGTGTTCGGACGATCGCGAGTGCCCATCCCGATGCCACTCGGTGCGAGGCGTCAATCCACAACAGGGTTACGCCATTGCGGCACTTGGGCAGGTCGCTCTGGTGCGGTGTAGCCGACTCAAGCTACAAATCATTCTCCATGACCTCACTACACAACGGGAATGAAATGGTTGAAGCCCCCCGGGAATCGCCGGTCTCTTCTTACGCGCTTGAAGTGGATGGCCGACTCAGAGCTGAATTCGCAACCAGAGACGGCGCCAGGGCAGGCGGAGCAGAACTAAAGAAGCGTTTTCCCATGCTTCAAGTCCGGATCTATGACGCGCAGACGAATGCGCGCGAGGAAATCTAGCGCCGACTCAGTTCGGTCCTCGATGCCTCGCGCACGGCTCCGGGGCTCCTCGCCGAGGGCACTCGCCGGTGCTCAGGGGCATGCCGGCCCGCTAACACTGCCCGTTACCCTCTTAATGGGTTTCATCGCAGCACTCGATCGTGCCGCCTCGGCGTCGGCATGCTCACCAGCCCGTCGCGTTGCGCGGCGTGCACGCCGGATCGGGCTCGGGCACGAGCCATCTCCATGTCCGGTCCCTTGAGGAGTAGCATGCTGAGCTGGTTCCCCGGCAGATTGGTGTCCTCTCACTGAGTCAGGGGCAAAAGTTTGCTAACTGGCACGCGCTCCTGCGGCCAACTCCTAACAAAAACACTCGAGTAATCGTGCTGCGCGAGTTTTTCCTGAGGGGCCGAAGGCCGCGGGAAAGGCTCGCGACTGCTGCGAAGGCGTAAGCACCGACACTTTCGCGCTGAATGTCTTGCAGTTTGCTCTGAGGCGTTTGGCGGTAAAGGAGCTGCGGCGTGATCTTGCTCTGCCCGACCATTTACCAAGCGCTTTCGCTCCTCTCTTACTATTCCCGTTCCTTTGGCTCCATGCGAGCGAACCAGGAGCCAGGAGGAAAGGCCGCGATACGCTTGGCAAAAGGGGATTGCGGCTCCCAATCTTGCCCTTCGCTCTTCTCGAAAGTGATGACCCCGTTGTGTGTAAAAAACCGGGGCCCTGGGATATCACAGTTCACCAAAAGCAAAACGCGCCACAGATCACCCTTCTCGGTCGGCTTGTCCTTCTGCTTCGGCAAGTAGTCCACTCCAACAGGTTCAACGATTGTGCAGCGGCCCTGCCGCAGAAGATCGCCGAGTCGGCCTTGCGTGGTCGTCACAAAGTTGAAGTTGCTCGGATCATGCAGAAAGCGAAGATTTGCGTCCCTTTCACCCGCCTTGATTTCAGTGGCGATCAACGAGAGTGCTAGGGCGTGCCAGCCCAATTCGATCGGCTTTGCATAGGTCGACGCAAGTTGAAACGTGCCGTCGAGCGCGACCCTCCAGGTGATAACGTTCTGTTCGTCTAATGTATCATCCGGGTGCCTGGTCCACGAAACGAAAACATAGTCGTTTTCGTCAAGTTCAGCGACGCCCCACATTCGAGGGACGAATTGTGCCACCTTCGAGACGTTGGAGATAATTTGTTCTATTGTCGCACCGTCTTGCGCTCGCCACGTTGACTTGAATCTTTCGATATGGGGGCTCTCGATGGCGCGAACACTGTTGCTCGTCGCAGCCAGCCCGGCCAGGCAGATAAGGGGGCGACCGAGACAAAACCATAACGACGCGCGTCTTCTAGACACTGTTTTCATAACCGTTATCCAAGCGTCATTCCAAAGCAGGCAACCTTCAACCTGTTATGCGTGAGCGCAAGAAGTTAGCGGCGACGCGACGGGGAGACCGACCGTGTCCCGTGCGAGCAGGCGCTCCCCTCTATGTCACGCGCCGCTAACTTCGCTGCCGGCGACAGCCTCAAGTTGCTGTGCTGGATATGCCCAGCAGGAGGAAACTGGGCATGCCGAAGACTTGCATTCCTCGTGCCAGGTAATAGACGGCAATTCCCGCCGCTTTTTGTCCTCTTTGTCGGCTTTCCGACTTGCGCACGTCTCGATGTTTCCCTTCAGCGCTATCCAGCGCGGCTTATGCGTTCTCGTCGCGCAGCATTCGACGGCGCAGTGCGGCGCCTCGGTGCCAAGTTCCTGATGAGAATTAGAAGCACGTTTGCTGCCATAGAACCGTTTGGTTCGGTATCGTTGCCGGGATGTGGGCTTTCGATCTCTGGCATGCCTCTGGACACTTGCGGCCAAGAGCCCAGAGCGCGTTTGGCGCTTCTTTCGCGACATGCGGCGCTCGGGAAGTCGAGAGCGACCTTCGTCAGTGCACTTTGCTATAGAAGGCCAACGATGCGAAGCCGATCTTCACCGCCGAGCATTTGGAGTCTGGCTCGCACTGCAAATCACCGTGCCGGCTAGGTATGTTGCTGGCTTTGCCAGGTGACTTAGGCGTATTCAGCGCGGATCGAGCTGGTCGAGAGGGCGGTCGGATGGCGGACGCGCTCGAAAAACCGGTGGGAAGCCGAGACATCAAATGCGTTCTGCTCCAGGCAACAGTGCCGGCCGGCGCAAGGCGCATTTGTCCCTTCCGCCACCTGGCGTGCGGGCCGGGGCAGCTGCGATGGTCATTACAATATCGCTGACGGAGAGCCTTTCTCCATCGACTCTACGATCAAGATGCGCGGTCAATCGCGTAACGGATGTCGCAGCATCAGCTTGAGATAAGATCTGAGAGGTTGACGGAAGACTTGTCTTGCCGATACTCCGACTCGTCGAGGTTCTCCGGTTCCCACTTGATCCGGAGCTAAGAGGGAAGCCGGTGAAGATGCCGGCGCTGCCCCCGCAACTGTGAGCGGCGAGCCGCTGTCCAACGATGTCACTGAAGCCTGCGGCTTCGGGAAGGCCAGACAGCAGCGATGATCCGCGAGCCAGGAGACCTGCCTCGACAATGTATTAGTCCACGGGCGGGGTGTCCCGGTGGTGCGCCAAGCAACCGTCGCACCACGCGACGTCGCCTGCCAGCGTCCGCCATGGCCTTTGTCCCCAACATGGGGTTGACGCTATGTCTCTTCTCTCCCTTCCGGTTGCCACGCTCGGCACGCCACGCATCGGTCCAAGGCGCGAGCTCAAACGCGCTCTAGAAAGCTACTGGGCCGGAAAAAGCAGCGAACAGCAGTTGCTCGAGGACGCAGCGGGCCTGCGTGCCGCGAACTGGGCTCGTCAGAAATCTATCGGCGTCACGGTCATTCCATCGAACGATTTCTCGCTCTATGATCAGGTGCTCGACACAAGTGTCATGGTCGGCGCCATCCCGGAGATCTACGCCTCGAAAGCCGAATTCGTCTCGCTAAAGACGTACTTCGCCATGGCCCGTGGTTCACAATTCGACGACCAGGATGCGAGTTGCGCTCATCGATCGTGCGGATTTGGCGCACCCGCGCAGGAGATGACCAAGTGGTTCGACACCAACTACCACTACATGGTCCCCGAGTTTCACACGGGACAGACTTTCAGGCTATGCTCTCGCAAGCCGATTGAGGAGTATGAGGAAGCCAAGGGTCTCGGCTTTCAGACCCGCCCTGTCCTGATCGGGCCGGTTACATTCCTAAAGCTCGGCAAGAGTCCCGATCCTGCGTTCCAGCCACTCTCACTACTGGATGAACTGATACCGGTCTATATCGAGGTTCTGCAGGAATTGGCCAAACGTGGGGCAAAGTGGGTTCAGTTCGACGAGCCCTGCCTGGTTCTTGATCTGGACGAGGGGGCGCGAAAATCTTTGCGGCGTGCGTATGAGCGGCTGGCCAAGGAGGGGCCGGCCATCAAGATCATGGTTGCCAGCTATTTCGGCGACCTCGGCGACAATCTGGACACCGCCTTGAGCCTGCCAGTTGCCGGACTGCATCTCGATCTGGTTCGAGCGCCACAGTTGTTGGACCAGATCATCGCTGGCGGCCGAAGTGATCTCGTCATGTCGCTCGGTGTCGTCGACGGCCGGAATGTATGGCGGTCGAATTTGTCCTCGCTGCGCCAGCGGCTCGAGCCCGCGATTGCGAAGCTCGGCAAAGATCGTGTACAGATCGCCCCATCCTGCTCGCTGCTTCATGTGCCGGTCGATGTTGGACTCGAGACCGGGCTCGCTTCCGACGTCAAGAGCTGGCTTGCTTTTGCGGTCCAGAAGATGCGAGAGCTTGCTATCCTGGGGCGGGCACTCGCAGGCGACCAGAATGTCGCGCTAGCTCTTGCCGAGTCGGAATGTGCCGCGGCTGTCCGCCGGACTTCGCCGAAAATCCGTAATGCCAATGTCGCTGTCCGGATGAAAGCGATCGATCACGCCATGCGTCGGCGCGTGAGCCCATTTGCCCGTCGTGCCGAGATCCAAAACAATCGTTTCGGACTACCGCCTTTTCCTACCACGACGATCGGATCGTTTCCGCAGACCACAGAGGTCCGGAATGCGCGTGCGGCGCATGCGCGAGGCGCGATGAGTAACGAGCAATACGACCGGTTCCTCAAGGGGGAGACTGTGCGCGCCGTACGTTGGCAGGAGGACATCGGTCTTGACGTCCTCGTGCACGGCGAGTTCGAACGCAATGACATGGTGCAGTACTTCGGCGAGCAACTTGCCGGCTTCGCATTTACCAAGAACGGATGGGTGCAGTCCTACGGATCGCGCTGCGTCAGGCCACCGATCCTGTTTGGCGATGTAGTGCGGTCGAAGCCCATCACCGTAGACTGGTGGTGCTACGCGCAATCACTAACGAGGAGGCCGATGAAGGCGATCTTGACCGGACCGGTAACGATCTTGAACTGGTCCTTTGTTCGCGATGATATTCCCAGAAGCGAGGTCTGCCGCCAGATTGCGCTCGCGATCCGAGACGAAGTCCGCGATCTCGAGAATGCTGGTGCGACAATGATCCAGATCGACGAAGCCGCACTGCGCGAAGGAATGCCGTTGCGTCGATCGGAGTGGACGGCCTATCTCGACTGGGCTGTGGATTGCTTCCGCATCTGCTCATCGGGCGTCGCCGATGAAACGCAAATTCATACACATATGTGCTACTCGGAGTTCAACGACATCATCGTTGCGATCGCTGCAATGGACGCAGATGTCATCTCGATCGAGACGTCGCGCTCGAAAATGGAACTACTCGACGCCTTCAGGAACTACGAATATCCAAATCAGATCGGGCCGGGCGTGTACGACATCCACTCCCCACGCGTTCCCGAGGCGGGCGAAATGAAGGAACTGATGGCGTTGGCTCGGACCCGGCTGCAGGATTCGCAGCTCTGGGTCAATCCGGACTGCGGCCTGAAGACGCGCAAATGGGAGGAAGTGCGTCCGGCGCTAGCGAACATGGTCGCTGCCGCCCGCCAACTTCGCGCTGCATTCGATCCGCGAGGCCGTTGATCCGGGGTTGGGTCTCTTCTCGACAAAGCGGATCCTCTTGCGGTCATTTGCGCTGTCGGTGATCGATGGAGCCTTGGGAATAAAAAAAGCCCGGCCCCGCTGAGCGGGCCGGGCGAAAGTCTGGGAGGAGCGACGCTGACGCATCGCGTGGACTTCCATCGGCGGAGAGAGGACAACCGCCGGTTCGATCACGGCAAGGACATTCGCCGAAAATCTGAGCTCAATTGAAGCACAAGCTCAGCGTAGCTCAATTATGCCGTGGTATGCGACCGTTAGCCTGAGGTTTATAAAGTTAGACGGGGTTTGTCGGTCAAGAGCACGTCCGCAACGATTACGACGGCGACGAGGACGGTGATGCCGGGCGGTCACCGCAGGGCACGAGCCGCAAACTCGGTGCGCTTTCCTGCCTGGAAACCTTATGCTCGATCAGCGGGACGACACGAAAAACCCGGCTCCAAGGATCTTGCAAGCGTAGACAATGCATGAGCGGTTACTATTGATTTGACCCCTGCTTAAGGCAGTCCTTGGTCGACCGGTTCCACCCGATGGTCGGGTTTCATCTTGGGCCTCTGTTTGAGAGTCTATGAGCGGACCACGCGGAGGATGTCACGAGCTTGAAGAAGGCACTGGTGCCGATAGGGTGCTCCTCAGCCGTGTGCGTGGTCCTGCCCTCAGCACAGGCCAGTTGAATCATGGCGATCTCCGATCCGACACGGCTCGGCTCAGCGCAGGGTTAGGACGTCGTCCAGCGCCTAAATGTACCCGGGCGAGCAAGCCTGGCAATTGGGGTGCTGTGGGTCGAACCGGCCGCGGTCGGATCATTGAGAGCGCTGGGAAAGAGTGGGAGTGCTTCGCCCCGCCCGCGCGGCGGCAATCGTCCGTCGTTGTGGGGCGGCGGACGGTATCCGTTTCGCGCGATGTCACTGCGCAACTGCCAGACCTGCGACATCACATTGTGGAAGGTGCCGGAACCAGGGCTCAGGAAGGCTCGGCCATGCCGTTGGCACCGGAAGCGATCATCGTGCGCAGAAAGCCATTTTGGCGGTGCGGCAGCCTACGTGCCCGCGAACACCCCCATTTTCATTCGACAGGATGAGCATGAGGTCTAATTCTGCTGTAAGACGGCGCCGATCAATACGGCCCCTACGTCTCGGCGCCGTGTCACGGGTTGCCGGCCTTGGCGGACGAAAATGCGACCGAGCTCCGTTCGGCCTCAGCTTCTTGCTCCAATTGCAGAATATGCGCTCTTAGCGCATCGGAAGTGGCTGCCGCTGTCTCGCTGAACAGGGGATCTCCATCATCGGTGACGGCGGAAGCGATTTTGGTCCATTCCTGTGCCGAGAGAGCCTTCAGTGCGGCCGGAAAGAAATCTCGTTCTTCCCACATCATGTGGCGCCGCTCGCGTACTATAAAGTCGCGTATGATATCGCCGACGTCTTGCCGAAAGAGTTCACGATCCGCAAGGATGGCGTCAATAGCTCGCGCGAAGTGGTGCAAACGGTCGGCCACTTCCTGGTGTTCAAGCGCGAGATCGCCGACGATTGCAGCTGCATCGGGATCGCGAGCTTTGAGCTTCGAAAAAATCAAGTCTTCCTGTGGATGATGGTACAGCTCGGGGTAAACCTCGAAATAGCTGATAATCGCGCGGATGACCTCATAATCGGGACCGATCCCTCCCTCAAAAATCTCCAATTCGTGTTGAAGAGCGGCCAGAAGCAGATCAATGTTGCGATGCTCTCGAAGCAAAAGGTCGATGATCATTCCGGTGCTCCTGGAGGCACAATGTAGGCCGGAAGCGGTTTCTGCCACTTACAAGATCGCCCAAGCCGAATTCGGTGGCCTTCGCTACGCCGCGATTTTCTGAGCTATTCGACGCAAAAACGTAGCGCGCTTTGAATTTGAACTGGCGTAAATCAACTTAGCCGCCGAAGTGTTGAGGTTGCCCCGCAAGACGCTGGTCGGATAACGGCTCGTTTCGCTAAATGTGGCGGCCTGGGCGTGCATGGCGGACCCTATCTTGCGGACATCGATGGGACGCAGATTGGCTGCTCCTGACGAACTCGAAAATTTGGATGTTTTCCCTAGGTAGAAGTCCCTAAGTATTTATCCGTAAGTGCCATGAGCAGGGCGTTTTGAATGGGGCGGCGTGGTCACTTGTTTGCCAAACATGGCCAAACCGGATTAGAAAGCTGCATGCTGGCTTCGTCGGCCGCGTCCATGGAAACAGTCGGAAGCGCACGGCCGCACCCGTGAAGAGCTCCAGCCAGCCGAAAAGTTGTCGTCCACAGCCACTTTCGGCTTGCCGCAGGAAGTCTTGTTCGGGCGCCTTGGCTCTGATCCCCGTCAGCATCGGTCGGCCGCGGAGGTGACCAGGCAGATATTGACGGCATCCCGATCGATGTACGCTGACCGACGTGGTCGGCGCGCTCGATGATCATGCGATAGGCTGCCGTAGCCCCCGTTCTCCGGGGCGACAGACCCGCTGTCCGTCGGAGCACAAATGTAGGCCGACGTAATTGATCTGCTTCATGTGCCGTCGTGATGCAAGAAACCAGCAGCGTGTGTTGCATCGGTAGCCGTCATCGAAAACATGACCCGCTCGGCGCGGTGCGCCTGAAAACCGTCCGTTTGCCTGGGGTGCGCAGCTTGAATGCATGAATAAACCATTCGCGCCAATTGCGCTGGTGCTAGAGTCCCGCGGCAATGGCGATCCGCATCAACTCGGACATGCTGCGGACATTGGTCTTGGCCATGAGGTTTGCACGGTAAACCTCGACTGTCCTGGGACTGATGCCGAGATCATGGGCGATCACCTTGTTAATCTTGCCGGCTAATAGTCCCTGCAGGACGTCACGCTCGCGCGACGAGAGGCCCGCGAGGCGGGCTTCTGCCTGGAGTTTTGCTGCGTCATCGGCTGGTTTTGTTGGCCGCGCTTCCAGAGCACTATTGATCGCACGCAATAGCACCTCCTCCACAAACGGCTTCTCGAGGAAGTCGGCCGCACCCGCTTTCATCGCTTCGACTGCGAGCGATACGTCGCTATGACCAGTTATTAAGACGACGGGGCAGTCGACGCGATTGGCCTTCACTTTACCGACTAGCTCGAGACCGCTCATACCCGGCATGCGGATGTCCGACACAATGCAATCAACTGGACCGCTCGCGACGTCATTAAGAAACGCGGTCGCCGTCTCATAGGTTGCTACGTAGAAACCGTTAACATCAAGAAGAAACGCGAGCGAGTCCCGCATTGCGGCGTCATCGTCGATCACAAGAATGCGCCGCCCAATCATGCTGTCTCTTCGCTAAGCTCGACAAATGGCGCGGTGAACTGAAGGATCGCGCTGCCACCCGGATTTGCTTGCGCGACGATATGGCCGCCATGTGACTCGATGATCGTCCGGCAGATTGATAGGCCCACACCCGTGCCATGCCTTTTAGTCGTGACAAAGGGCTGGAACAGTCGGTCGGTGATATCAGCGCTGATGCCGGGATCCTTATTAGCAACTGTAAATCTGTCGACAGCAACTTCCGCGCGCGGGCAGGAAGCCACGGCCTCGATTGCATTGCGTATCAAGTCCACCGCGACCTTCTGCATCTGGATCTTGTCGACGACAGCACGAGAGGCAGCGCGGCGGCTGCCGCGGCAGTGCCATAGCCTTACCAGATGTGGTCCGACATGCTTCCTGGTAGACCCTCTCATTCGATCGACTCTACATTGTTTCACGAGGGCCACCGGAGCAGAACGCGCCTCAGCTCACACCAATCTATTGTGCAGAACGGCCGCCGCCATCAGGCCATATGCGCCAGTGCGTTGGCTGCACGGCCACGTGTTCTCCGGTCTTGGCCTTGATCCAGCCGCCGAAGGCCCGGCGGCAAGGAAAGACCACCCGGTGAATGGCATTCCCCTCGATCACGGCAATCTCCAGATCCTGATCAATGGGCGGCGCCGTTTCGACCCGCTCCCAGGTCAGGTCGCCAGTAGATCTTGGACGGTGTTCATCGCTGCCGGCTGACAAATTCAGGCAACCTTCTGAACTACGCACGAGATGGCTTGGCCGCCGCGCGAGCAGGCTCAGCCCAATATTGCCCGGGGGGCGTGGTTCCGATTGCGCCAGCCGCGGCCGGGGTTTTATCGGCCGTGGCACCGTTGAACCTATCGTGCCGGGACATGATCGGCTCGCCACCCGAAATATTTGGACTGGCGCTGCGAAACAACTCCCGGCCCTCGATCGAATCGATCTGGATCAGCTCAGGTCCTCGGCGCTTGGTATTAACCGCTGTTCTGCAGAAGTTGAACGGGACTGCCGCTCCCGCGATCTGGCCGGCGGCGGGACGAATGTCCCCGTGGTCTGTCATGTCGAACATCCTTCGTTGGTACGAAATCTCTTTGTCCCACGGCGTCCCCGTGGGGCGTTGGGTTGTAATGACGTCAGCCGCGCCCTTGTGAGCGGGGCATCCCCGAGAACCGGAAGACGCCGCAACTCGCTTGACACCATTCGGATGAGCCTAGCTGCGCTCGGCGCCGATCATCGCCCCCGTCCGCGGGTCGATGAAGTGGACGCCTTCGCATGCGGCGTAAGGCTATCGTGTGTAGGTCATCGGCAGGAGGCTCGGGACGTCCGGCAGCAACCTTGAACTCGGTCGCCGGTATCTGGACATGAAAAGATGATGGGGCGCCAAGTCTTTCTTTCTGCCATGTGTGTGACCTTGGACGGGAAGCTCACTTCTATCAGTAGGCAGTCGCCGCAGTATTTGATACAGGTCAAAAAGAGCTGATGCGCATCCAGAATGGCCGAGCTCGAGCGGCTGCTGCGAGCCCCACAGGCCCGCGTCGGCTGGCGACATGTCCCAAGTCGGGCGATCCGCGAGGGCTCGCGTTGAACACGCCAGCATGTAGCCGGGTTGATTTGAGGCGCACCGCTCGCCAATGGACCACGACGGTATTTGTCCTCAATGTTGCGATAGCCGGCAAGCGGATGTTCAATTGATCGCTCGCCTCGCAATATCGGTGGCCTTGCCGGGCAGATCCAAGCCAAAGGCTTTGGCGCTGAAGTCGCGAGCCCTGGGGCCATCGAAACGTTGGCTGCGACAAGCGTGATCATCGGCTGTGCTGTCGCGGCCGCGGCAGTTTGCCTCATCTTGGCCCACGATCACGTGCGCATACGTCTCGCCATCGATTGCCTCGGCCGCGGCGCGCCTCAGAAATGGCTCTGCTCGGCGATTGGCGCGACGACCTGGTGTTTGCGGCAAATGCCTCGTGAGACCACCAAGTATCGCGTGTAAAGTTAGTGGCCTCTCAATATTGCCAGCGGTTGAGTATGGATCGATAGAGATCAATAGCCGGCATCTCGGGCGTGACGGCGCATGCGGCTCTCAATCGTCTCTTCAGACGTTCCTCGAGTCATCGGTCGTTCAATTTTGTCAGTCGAGGGCATGAACAGACCAGGAGGCGTTATTCCTCGGCGCAAAACAGAGTGCGATCCGCCAAGCTGGAAAAGTGGTCTGCGCGACAACAGGAGGGCTCGAGTCGCGCTGGCAAAGTTTCGACCTTATCTCGATGGAGGAGCGGACAACCGGTTGGGGACGCCGCTTGAGGCAGATCAAATACTCTTGTGGAGCGAATGGCAGAATGGTGGATAAGCAAACCCACAAGAAGAGGATGCCATGACTTCATTTAATGTTCGGTTCATCAAGACCGTTTGTGATGATACCGGGCACGAACATCGTGCCTGTCAGGCGACGTTCAAGGTCGATGCCGCCACGCTGTGCGCTGCTGCACAGCAGGCGGAGAGCGATTTCTGCAAGCAAAAGAGTGTCCGCGATTGGACCGTCTTCGCCGATGTGATAGAGCTCCGAACCCCGCCTGCATTACCGCCGGCATGGGCTGGTTAGCTTGACTTTGGCGGAGGGAGTCCGCGAATTGGATTGTGGGTCAATCTGTAATGTAAGCGTGATCCCGGACAGGGGCGCATCGACCGTCGATTCGAGAACAACTGGTGATCCTGGCGTCAAATCGGTGAGCGCCCTATTGTCCCACGACACCTAGCGGATCTCGCTGGAGGGTTTGCCGCCTGCCGCTCAAACTGGCTCTGCAGCGCTCCGTAAAGCGTCGTACCGGCAGGGCCATCCGGATCGAAGGATCCGCTCCCACAAATCGGTCTTGTTTGATTCGTGACAAGAACAAGTCTAGCTCTGGCAGCCATGGCTGACGGTTAAGGCATTTACTCAGCCGGTTGCGCGTGAGCCTGTCCGAACCGGCCTTACTTGAGCTCGCAGCACATCGATGCGATCGCACGTGACTTTAATCTGTCCGCATCTGCCTTTCAAACCATGGCGCAAGAGCGCACTCTCCTGAACAGCGCAGCAAGCGCCTCGCGCTTGCTGCGGCTATGGAACGTATTGCGCGATCTCCAGCGGGTGAGCGGCCCATGTCAGACCAAAGTCCTCTGCGCCGCCAACCTCGAGAAGCAGAACCATGCAAGTCCGCTCAAAGAATGCCCGAACGAACAGACCCTGCGCGCTTGATCGTGATATATCCTCCCGCTGCGCTTTCGTGATTGACTGCGCTCAACAGGTTCTGCCGAAGAGCTTTGATCCCCGAGCATGCCCACATTCAAAGAAGGTCGACACAGGACAAACGTCATTGCCGCCTCGAAATCCATGACAGCCCTTGTGTCTGTACTCGCTGTTTCTGGCGGCGATGGGAATACGATCCGGCGTTTACCTTCTGCGTATTGCTCACTTTCGCCGCCAGCTTGCCAGCGCCGCCGTCATCCTCAATCGCCGCTATGAACGGGCGGTAGGTTGGGGCGTGAACACGTTGGCGTTCGTCGGCACCATCGCACCCACAACGGTCCTCACGTACATTGTAACATCAGCATCCGAGTACGATTCGATCGCGCGATCAGGGATAAACTCAAAGAGAATTGCCAGGGCAGACAAATGCTCAATCAAATTCGTCCGAGCGGCAAAAGTCCCTCGCATCACAGATCAGGCCTCTGTCCAAAGGACAATTCAGTTCACCGGCTCGTTATCGATCCGACGGTAGCCTGCAAAGCTTATTGCCTTGAACGACGCCCGGACATGGGGAATCTGTTAGCGACAATAAGGCGCGCGCGAAGGCTCCTGCATTCTCGGCAATGCGGAGCACGTGAAGGAGAAGCGAGATTGCGCGGTGCACTCTCAAGTGCGGGCGAAATCCGGAGACAACTCGCGTAGTTCGTTAAGCGCAACTGTTGCTTCGATGTCACCAAATGTATGAACCGGCAATCTACACTGGTGTCAACCGAGGGACGACATGTTCGATATTTATGTGAACGGAAGACGCGATCTTTTGGTCGTTCCGCGAGGGTTCGCGATCTCTGCTGGGTTGGCCGGCAGTTGGAAGCGAAAGAAGCGGGCGGTGCGTTCAGTGAGCGATGTTATTCGCCAAGATGTGCAACAGCGCGGTTACCACCGACGTAGTCTGATCTCGAATCGGTCGAAGACGGCAGTCGAGATCTCGTCACACGCGTAGCCAACGCGGCTATCTCCGCTGACCCATTCTTCAAAACACTCTGGGCAGGATATCGCCGATGCCGTCGAGAACCTTGCTTACGGCGTCGACGGCAGGCGGGTATTCTGCTTCATTAGGCGTATGGCGCAAGGTTTCTTTTGAAAAGCCACGCACGGCGCTGCGGCTTCCCTCAGGATAAGTATTATGGAGCTTTTCCTCGACTCAATGGCGTGCGCGCGTGAGTTTTCAGCTGTCCATACTGAAGAGATACTTGCCGGCCAGCCGCACGGACGGGCGAGCATCGAAGTCGTTAAACAGCATTTGGCCATTTATTACAGCAGCGGCCCAGAGTGGCCGGCGCGTATGAAGCGTATCGCGAGCCGAGCGCCCCAACTCGATATTTTTGGCCAAAGGCTGATCGAGCGAGCGGCCGGGTGCTGGATTATCACCGACGAGGGAAGGAAGACTCTTGAAAGGCTCGAATTGGTAGATGTGGGTGCTATGCAGGGTCAGGTTCAGGAGATCGCGCAAGAGCGCGAAGATGGGTAGCCGCCCCCGGGTCTTCGCAGCTACGAACCAGCGCGCAGAAAGCGCTCCCCGGCAAGCGATTGAGCACGCGCAACGGCTATCGGCATGACGGCTTGCCGCTCAATCCCTTGCTGATGGCCACGTACGCCGACTAGATTACGCAAGTTCAGTTTGGATATAAATGCGGTGGCTATTCGTACTGTGAAGTGGCTCAACGCGACCAACGGATGATATGGCTTTATCCAACCTAAGGGAATGGAGGAGCTAATGTCTTCGTGCACTCCGACGCGTTGAGCCGAGCCCGAATGACCGACGCGAAGACCTGACCGATTTAGTATTCGCGCAAGCCCCAAGGGAGCTCTGGCGTTTAGATAACGAGCGCGCTAATCGCCATAAGGTGACCATAGCAAGAGACCGCCCCGATGTCTCTCAGGGCCTCGATGTTTGATCACTCTAGGCTTAATACAAATCACGAACCTTCCCGAGATGCAGCTGTTCAGGTTCATCGCGATTGGCTTGCTCATTCCAGAACATGTTAGTCTACGTGCTTAGCTTCGAATAGAAAGGCTTCGATTGAGCATTCAATTATAACGAAGCCTCTACACACAGTCCGTACGAAGTTTCAATTCCACAGCTGCACTAGTCCAGACGCCTTGTCTTCCGAAAGCATGACCGAGCTAATACCTGGCGCGAGTTCCGATGACTGTTCTTTTTTACGGTCGTCGCTGCAAAAAAACTATGATACAAGCGCCCTTCTCAGAAGGAGCATTCATCGTGAAAAAAGCAACAAAGAAACGCGTCAAGCGGCGCGAGTGGACGAAGGCAGATATCAAAGAGCTCAAAGTCCATTCGAAGGCTCGGACCCCGGTCATAAAGTTAGCAAAAATGACCAGGCGCAGCGCCGGCGCGCTGCGCCAGAAGGCCTTAAATCTCGGAATTGGACTCGGACATCAGCGGTAATTTTGAGCAACGCTGGCTAATGACGGTAGGGCGGCTTGCGGGCCGCCCTCTTTGGTCGTAGAAAGTTCGTCGCAAATTAGCTTTGCCTATCCGCGCTGAGAGAGTTTTTCGCGCGCGTGCTGGATGGCTTCAACGTCGCCGAACGGGCCCCAACGCGTCCTCATCTTTGATCAAGTTTTTTGGAAGGCCTTTCGACGGCCGCTAGCGATGTATGATCGCGAGTGAAGAGATACTCTTAGCCCATAGGCCTGTCTCGAAGATAAAACCCCGAAACGCTCGGTCCCCGGACGCAGGCGATGGGGCCAAAACACCCAGTCCTAGGCGCATCAGCTTCCGAGAAGCTAATCAGTCTTAAACGAACTCCCATAGGGCCGAATCTAGCATCCGTTCGGCCGGCGGCTTCTTCAGCTTCGGCGAGACAGTCTTGGTCGCGCTGGGCCGAACTCATCGGCTGATCGCTTTAGCCAAATGGACACAAACTCGCGAATGGGGCATTCTCGGTCTCCCTCCGGTGGGGGCGGCTTTGTCGGGTTACCGCTTGGACAATCGAGAAAATCAAAGGTATTCTAGAGCGCGGGCGTGCCCCCGGAGATAAGGAGTTGCTAGATTGGGTGAGGGGCGTCTCAGGAGACTGAGGTCTTGTTTTTGGGCGGCAATCTGGGTGACTATCAGACTACCAGCGAACCGAATCCGTACAGGGCGGACCCACCGCAAAATGTTCCGCTTATCAAGAGAGCAAGGGCCAGCTCCGAGCGGGACATGATCGCAGACTCTCGAACCAGCTAAGCTTCGAAAGCGTTCAATCATGGCCGTAATCCAAGCCGTGGGGCACACTTCGATGGAAGAGTACGCAGCCTTCACGCTCGGGCCTGATGGGCATATTCTGCAGCGCGTAAATATCATCTGCGCAGACGAGGACACCGCGAAAAAAAGAACCTATCTACTCGCGGAGGATTGTGCTGTTGAGCTCTGGCAGGGCGCACGCAAGATCACGGAATACCCGGCGCGCCACTGAGCGGCCTTGGGGCGCCTTCATCAATTGACTGGGCCGACGTTCGACCTTTTTTAGGCCGCTGCCGACGATGAGGCTTGGCGCCTCCCGCGAGGCTGGCCGGCTTGGAAGCACCGATCTGGCGCTCCGTTGCCGAGACTGCTGCCGGAGGGCATTGACGCAATGCTTCTGCGGCGAGCTAGTGAGATTAATCCGGGCGCCGCTTTGATCCCCCACATGAACCTTACCGCAGAACGTCCAAGGGTCGATCCGACGCCGGTTCAAATCTGGCCGAGTATGCGGAGAGTAAAACCGAGCCGCTCGCAACGCGAGGATAGTCGTCCACATCCGCGTAGTAGCAGCGCATCCTTCGGAAGCAGGATTTGCTTGTCAAGCTTTACGGGCCGCGCGTCGCATGCTGAACGAGGCAATTCTACACTTTAGCGATCTCTTCACGAGCAAGATCATGATGCCGGATCACTTCTGTTATGATGAAGGCCAGGAACTTCTCAGCAAAGTCTGGGTCAAAGTTGGCGGCCTGTGCGAGCGCACGCAGTCTTGTTGTCTGTCTCTCCTCCCGACCTGGATCGGCAGCAGGCATTTGCAATCGAGCTTTTAGTTTTCCCACCTCTCGAGTGCACCTAAAACGTTCTGCGAGAATGTGAATCAGGGCGGCGTCCAGATTGTCGATGCTGCTCCGAAGAACATTCAATTCGGGGGGAGCTTCCAATGTCTCAGGTCCCTTCGATGCGCACGATGTTTTTCGGGCTTCATAACGAGTCTCTGTACTACTATTCTTGAGCCAGACCTCGAGTGCAAGCTAACGTCGACGCCTTATGGGCCCGCTCAAGAGTTTGATGCAAGCACCTTAGCCAGTGGACGTGATTTCTGGATCCGGGCCGATTAACCGGGTTCTGACATCGGAAAGGCCAGTGACGCGAGAAAGCCATGTCATCGAACGGTGCGTCGTTTTTCGCGTGTCGCAGAACATCGTGCCATTCCCGACAGCTTCTATTTGCGGTTATACTCACGCTCGCGCCGTGGTGGTGGTGAAAGGCGCAACCGTCAGCCCTATGACCCACGGAGCCCACCGCCATGATCACCTTCGCACCACTGCTCGTTTTCCTCGTCATAGGCTTTTTCGCGTGGCTGCTCTTCACGCTTGCAGTCTTCGCGTTGCCCGTCTTCGCCGGCGTAACGATTAGTCTTTGGGCCTTCCACACGGGAGCCGGCGCTCTGGGCGGCATCGCTGTTGCCCTCGTGGCTGGCGCCGCAATCTTCGGCGTCGGCCAGCTCGCGCTCGCCCTCGTGAGATGGACTTGGCTCCGGCTCTTGGTCATCATCTTTTACGTCGCACCCGCCACCGTTGGCGGTTACAGCGCTAAACCGACGTAGCAGGATGATTGTCTCCTAGTCCGTGAAGCTCGTCATGCAATTGTTTTCCAGACGCTGAAGCTCCTCTGAAGCGATGGAGGCCGCCGACGGCACAGCTTCATCATCCAGATGATCCAGCGCTCGCCGAAGCTCTCCTTGAGAGAACTGCTCTGAATGCAATGCGGCTTGCGCGAAAGCCGACGAGGTGAAGTGATCATCTCGCCATTCCTGAAGCCCCTCTGCGGGCTCCTCGTCAAGCGGTCGTCGAAGCTCCTCTGCGCGCCTCGTGCCTGCCACGTGCCTAATCCCTAATCCTGCCGGCATAACGTCTTCAACGAACAGCCCGTTCGGCGCGCCGGCGTCCTCGCCGAGTGGACGGCCGCTTCACAGCTCAAGCGCATGATCCGCGAGCACCTGCCGCATCAGTGCGCCCTTGATCTCGCGGGCGATCTCGTCGCGGATCTGTGCTCCGAACTGCAACTCGGCATCGCTGTTTCCGGTCAGGTGATGGTCGGCGAGTCGCTGCTCGAGCCGGCTCGGAAACTCCCCGTCCATCGCCTCGGCGAGCCGGTTCTGCATCTCTGCATGGGCGTCGGGGGCAATCCGGCTCACCACCGTCTCCCAGGGCTGCCAGCGAGTTGCCATAAAATCGGCGAACCCCGCCGCTTCCTCGTTCCGCACCTGCGTCTCGGCTGCGGTGAGGTCGTGCTCAGTGACGTACGAGATGTCATAGAACCGCATGTCCGGAGCGATGAGCTTCAGGTCCAGGCGGTCACGTAGCTTGACCTGATAGGCGAGATAGACCTCGATCTCATCGACGAACTGGAGTGAGTTGACCTTTTGACGGGCAATCGGCTCGAGTGCGCCCAGGCGGAACAAGACCCGGGCCTTCTGGGTGAGCTCGCCGAGCCGATCGTCATAGGCCCCGTCCTCGACATCAGCGTTCAGGCGTGCGGTCTGCATGCTGTTCCAGGTCAGAGTGATGCGATCCTGGCAGCTCTCGCTCGCCCCGAAAGCCAACTGAAAATACTGCTCGCGCAAGTGCGGTCTGATCGCAGCCCGCTGCAGATCCTCGGCGACGGCCTCCCGGAAATGAGGATTATTATAATTTACGGTGTTCCGTAGCCTATCGAGGAAGAGCGCGTATTCCGGCGCCCCCGCTTCGCCGGCGAAGTTTTGCCAGGCGTCGATCACCTCCGGCTCCCCGTCCATCCAGTCCGCTACCACCTCGGCCAGCGACCGTTCCTGATCCGCCGCGGTTCCCTCGCCCATCGAGAAGAAGACCCGCGGGCCGTCATAGCCCGGGGAATTCAGGGCTTCCGCCAAATTCGTACGCACCTGCTCGGGCAGCGGATTATTCTCCAAATAAACCATGCACCCAAAACCTAGCCGGGTTAGCAGCGCCTGCGGCAAGCTGCTCAGCCGATTATTGCGTGCCTCGAGCACCTGCAGTTCGACGGGGAGATTGTCGGGTAAGCTGGTCAGCCGGTTGCCGCTGACGTGAAGTCTCTGGAGCTCGGGGGGGAGGGTCTCGGGCAAACTGTCCAGCTGGTTGTCGTGCGCAAAGAGCACCTGCAGTTCGACGGGGAGAGTGTCGGGAAGGCTGGTCAGCCGGTTGCCATCGGCTTCGAGCTCTTTGATTTCAGGCGGGAGTGTGTTGGGAAGGCTGGTCAAGCGATTGCCGCCGACGGCAAGTGACTGAAGTCCGATGGGGAGGGCGTCGGGCAGTCTGGTCAACCGGTTGCCGCGGACGTCGAGGTCCTGCAGCCCATCCGGCAGAGTATCTGGCAGGCTGGTCAAGCGGCTACTGCCGACCGCGAGTGTCAAAAGCCCCTCTGGAAGGTTTTCAGGCAGACTGGTCAGCCGGTTGCCCCCGATGGCAAGTGACTGAAGCCCGTTAGGGAGTGTGTCGGGCAGGCGGGTCAACCGGTTGCCGCTGGCGCCGAGCGCCCGCAGTCCAAACGGGAGGGCGTCAGGCAGGTGCACCAGCTCGTTGTCGCTCACGTTGAGCGACTGAAGCCCAGGCGGAAGGGCGGCCGGCAGTGTCGTCAGGGATAGATTTAAGAGCTCCAGCCCTGCATAGACGTTGCCTGCCTCACTCCAGGCTTTTATTCGTCTTACAGCCTCTTCGCGGTTCTCGTCTTGCGACTGCCCTTCCTCCTCGGCCCAGCCATCCAGGATCTGGTTAAGCCGCGACTCGCTGAAGACAGGGTCTTCATGCGTCTGACCGCTTGCGCGCCCCGGAGCCCCCGTTTGCAAGGCTATGGTCCACTGCGCTGCGGCCGGGGTCAGTCTAGAGGTATTGCCATCGCCCGGCCGGGCCTGTCGGCCCCGAATCGATGCCCCCAAATTTTGCGCGGAACGATTTGCGGCGGATGTTGACGACTCCGGCGCTACATCACCGGCCTCGGCCCACGAATGCTCCTCCTGATCGACACTATACGGCGGCCAATCGGCAGCTGAATCCATGGCGTGCCAATCATCTGTCAGACTGAAATTGCCATCCGGCAACTGCCAGTCGCGATCCGCGACCGGAAAAAGCACATGCTGATCGTCTCGTTCAGAGCAGGCGAACGAATCCGACGGCGACCGCGAGGTGCCTTGTCGGACTACATCCTCGTGCGGCATTCCCAAACGATCCGCACCTCTGTTCGAAGCAACACAGGGCGGCTCGCCGAGGCTAATTGAATTGGGAGGCAGGCGACCGTAAAGACGCAAATCATTCACGTGCTGCTGAAACCCGGCTTGGTCGGCCTGCTGCTGTTGCCGCCGATCGTAGTACGTCTGATCGACACGGGTCTCGAATGGGTTGAGGTTATTGAACGCATCCATCCCACTCTCCTAGTCAGATCTGAGCAGCTAGCGCCGGTCTGGATAAGTACGTTCACGCTAAGAGGCTTAGCTTTCTAGAAGCTGACGAGGAATCAGAATGATCGTAACTGTCCCGTAAGCCTTCGTGGAACACTTATTGCTCGATGGATCACTGTAGTGACAGCTTGCGTATGTCTGCTACGCAGACTTGAGCATTGCCGGCGTGATATCGAGGGAAGTCGTGCTCATACTCCGCGAGAGCAAGTCAGCAAATTGCATCTCCCGCCCTGCATCCCGCAATCCGATCACTGCGCAGCTAGGTTGGACAGCAAATATCACGTTGGCTTGACGCCACGCTGCGCACCTTCTTTTAGGTGACTGGTGGACCGATTGCTGCGCCAGTATGTTCATCGGAGGCGGGCCGAAGTCCATCGTCTCACCTCGAAAATCACCAGATGCGCTCTGGCAACCACCGGCTGGAGAAGATCAGGTAATAGGATGTTATCCGCTAATCGTGCCCACGCTCGCTGGGTGACGGTTAGGGAGGTGCAAGGTGGCTATGCCGGTCGCTCTCACGACAGCACCAGGGAAGTAGACACTGCGCAAAACTGCAATTTGTCACGCGCATGCGGTGGCCACCGCCGGGGAGGCTAGGATTGGAAGTTGGCATACGAAGGCTGTGAGGCCGCCACTGCCCTGTTCTTGCGCAAACACGGAAAGGTGCTCTTCCGCAAAGTGAATCGGCGGACTTCTCGCGATGGAAACGAAAAACCCCGGCCTGAAGGCCGGGGCTCCCGTCATGCCACAGCGTACATCCGGCCGGGACAATCAGACGATGATTAGCACGGAGTTTTCGAAGAAAATGTGACCTTCGCGGTCGTCGCTCTTAAAGGTCGGAGTTTTCGCAAACCCTTGTAGACCGTACAATTGATCACGCCGGGCACTTTATTGCCTTCAGCGGAGTAGAAGCGTTTCACGCTGCCTCGAGAGGCCAAACAGCAGACCCACGTGGCGATGGTCATTTCCGTTGAAGTCCCAAATCGCCTGTCAATCGCTTACAGGCGGGTCGATGATGCGTTGCGGCCGAAGGTCGATGCCCTCATCAAATAGCATCCGGCGTATCCGCCTCAGGCCCGATCGATTTTGAGAAGTCGTTCTGCGGCGATGTCTGGGCCGACCTTACTATTCTCGTCTACGACAAAGACGCCGCAATCATAACCGTTCTTCTGCTGGCGCATTGGGGCCCCTTGCAGTTAGCGTTCACGCATCAAGCGCGCTGCAGAGCTGTTTCCGAACGATAAGAACCTCCTGACTGCCTTGAAGATGATGGACGAATCTCTGCGCGCGGTGGCTCAAGGCGGATGGTAAGCGATGCCAGTAATACGGATAGAGATCAGCGCGGCAGTCACTGGTCGCTGTTGCTGGTTGATGCGCAGTCTGATCCGATTGCGTCCACTGACATTCCTGAGCGTCCGCCGAGGCGGAGTGATACCGATCTCACTGCGGCCTTGAAGATGATATACGAAATTCATCCCGGAGACGCCGCTCTCATCAATGACGCGCTCGACGAAGCCTTGAAAGCCCCCTAAAGTTCTGACTACAGAGCTAAGGAAATCTGCCCTGGAGCGGGCTGCACGACTTGGTGCTCTAAGTGCGTGGCTTAAAGAATCGCAGCTGCTGGAAATGTGGGTAATCGAAAGCTCCGTCGTAGGCGTACGGCTAAAGTTTGGGCGTAAGCCGACCTCGCCGAGCCTGTCGGATAGCTCGAGCTCGGAGGCGATATGGCGCGCTCAGCAGCAATTGAAAAAGCGCTCTGTTAGCTTGGTAGATGGCGGCCGAGCGGTTACGTCCTGAACCCGTCATCACCTGCGCGCCGTCGGCGTTGTGAACGGACCACAACCACCTTCGACCGCGCTGCTTCAAGACATATTCGAAGAATGGGAGACTCATGGTTAGCGAGCTCCATTTCTGACAGTCGTGCGTTTGGTCTTCTGAATGCCAGAGCGGGCCCATTCCAGGCGATGTCTCACTGTAGCAGCCTTGGCCATGAACTCGCTTGATCGGTCAATGCCGCTTTCGTCATCAAAAGTGAGCTCATCCTACGCTGTCTGTCGTGGCGCCAAAGTCGCGAGATGCTTGCGCGTTTTGGCGCGACATCTGCGGGATCCGGTCATCGTTTGCGGAGGACTTATACCGCAGCAACCGTTTTTCTCTAGCAACTTTGAGTGGGTCGTCACGAAGGAAGGGTCGACGTGCATCAATCGTGACACCAGATTGGCCGGTACACCCCTTTTTCTCTGCCCAAACAGGTCACCGCCATCAGGATCGTCCACTGTGGCCCAGTGTGCCCAGAACAATGGTCCTCCCATGTGATCGGCCGGACAATCTCGTTTCCGTCAGTATAGATGCGGCCAAGCGTGCTTGCTGGATCAGCCATCTTAAGCCAGGTTCCGCCCTTTGCAACCGTCCTTAGCGCCGATTAGGGGGGGCGGCAGTGCTGCAAGAGCAGGTAAATCAAACAGTTGGTATAGTTCGGACGGATGGGCTTGCGAACAACAGGCTGGCCGGAGCTATGGCTCAGTGTTTTGGACCAACGGCAGTATGCACGGCAAAGTTGCGTTAGGATCGATGCGCGCTGACAAGATAGCTGCGCGTTGCCAAGTGAGATGTCCGCAATGTGGGCTGCATCTTTGCCGCGCTCGCCGGTATGCCGAGCTTCAATGCCCCAGCAACGGCAACCTATGACTACACGTAATAGCCTTCCTGTTACCGCGGGCGGCCTTCGGCAAACGTCCGTATAGCTCTTGCCAACCTTCCCATATCCGCAATCGATCTTCGTGTAATTGAGCTGCCGCTTGACGTCGCTTTAACTGTCGAGCAATCGAGGGGGCGGACTGCAGTTATCTTCGGTGATCCCGCCGATCGATCGAACCGAACGGATTAAACTCATGAGTGCTACACGAAAGTCTTGTTTTGATACTTTGCACGGGAGCGGCTGTGCATGTGATCCCGCGGCTGGCTTGTTTGGCTCAATCGAGCGAGCGCCCGCAGAGTTTGCTTTTCAGGCACGAGGGTCTGAACGATGAGCGGACGTTTCGGCCGTTCGCCTGCGGTGTGCTTTCTTCTTGGTCTTCCACGATCCGGGACGACACTCCTGGCGCATTTGCTCCAGCACCATCCAGACATTGTGGCTCCGCCTGAACCCTGGTTGATGCTGGCGCTTGAAGCATTTGGCAAGGTGGACCAGCGCCATCCGGCGGGCAGCTCACTGATCAAGACCGCGACCTCGGAGTTCCTGGGGCGGATAGATCGTACGATCGCCAGCCGCGCTTATGCCGATGCAGCATATGATCAGTATCTGGCGGACGCGGGCAAGCGCATCATCATAGACAAGACACCGCGGTATTGGACCGTGCTTGAGTTTCTTGAATCTGTCTATCCAGAAGCGCCACACATCCTTCTGATGCGCAATCCCTATGCCATCGCCGCTTCACTGAAATCGACGTGGGGCATCCCACTGCGGACAGAAAGCCCGCATTCGGTTAGCGTATCCAGTCTCGCCGATCTCATGCTCCGTCTGCCCGACGTCATCATAACTTCACTCGCCGATTTGGTTCTGGGCCTTCCCAAGCTCGCCGCGCACCGCTCTCGCCCGCAGACACAGTTCGTGCGATACGAATTGCTCGTGGCGCATCCGGACGAGGAAATCCGGCGTCTGTTGAAGGGGCTCGGCTGTGACCCAGCGGCCGTCGCATCGGCTGGGATGAGACAAGCGGATTATCTTCGATCCAGCAGCTTTGGGGATCGAAATATCCTGGAACGAAACGCCGTCGACGAAAGCTCTGTCAAATCATGGCAATCTCAATTGAGCGTCGAAGAGATGCAAACCGTGACTGATTTGGTCGGCGCTGAGCTTTTGCTAGAACTCGGGTATGAGCAGGAACTGCTGCGTGCACAGAAAGCCGGAGTGCTGGATAGGGGAGGTGAGGTAACCGAACTCTATCGTCGGATAGTCCGAACTTGGTGGGATTTGCGAAGTACCAAGGCCGGAACATTATCCGGCCTCTCTCACGCTGGAGAGCCGGTGGACACAGCTTGGAACGTTTCGGAGAACCGCGACGCGGCTATCGAGATGTTGCGAGGCGAGGTCGCGCGGCTTGAGCGGATCCTCAATAACTCCTAGGGCGATCTGAATGCTTGCGATCAAAACACGTTGGTTGATTTAGCCAAGATCCTTAACCCGCACGAGCTGATCTGCCGATCAGGTGTGAGGCCGGCGCCGGCCGCACCAGCGGAAGAATACGAGATGCTGCCGCGTCTGTAAGTCTGCTGTCCAATGGAGCTCGACCTCATGGACGAGCCTGCCACTTGGCCGGCCGTTTCCTCCGCCCATATTCTCCACTCTGGGCTGGAGCCACAGAACGGCGAAGAACAGAGATCCTGCATCGAAAAGAAGATATATGCTGCCGAAACATCTGCGCCGTCTCGAGGCTGAATCGATTGAAATCATGCGTGATGTGGTCGCCGGGTTCAAACGGCCGGTCATGCTTTACTCGATCGGAAAAGACTCAAGCGTGATGCTGCACATTGCGATCAAGGCGTTCTATCCGGCAAAATTGCCTTTCCCCCTGCTTCACGTCGACACGACCTGGAAGTTCCGTGAGATGATCAGCTTTCGAGACGCGACAGCCAAGCGGCTCGGCCTCGACCTGATTGTCCATATCAACGAGGAGGGCATCGCGCGCGGGATCAATCCGATCGATTCCGGCTCCGTGCTCCATACCCAGGTGATGAAGACAGACGCGCTGAAGCAGGCCCTCGACCTCCACGGATTTGATGCCGCCTTTGGCGGCGCCCGGCGCGATGAGGAAAAGAGTCGCGCAAAAGAACGGATACTCTCCTTCCGTTCGGCCGGACACGTATGGGACCCCCGTAACCAGCGGCCGGAGCTTTGGAGCCTGTTCAACACACGGATACGCCAGGGTGAAACCATGCGCGTGTTTGCGATGTCAAACTGGACCGAGCTCGATGTCTGGGAATACATCATGCTAGAGAAGATTCCGGTCGTTCCGCTCTACTTCGCAAAACTAAGACCCACAGTACGTCGAAATGGTGCGACGATCATGATCGACGACAAGCGATTGCCGCTTAACTGCGGCGAGACGCCGGAAATGCGGATGATCCGCTTTCGAACGCTTGGATGTTATCCTTTGAGCGGGGCTATTGAATCCGAGGCGATGGCGATTGAAGACATCGTCGCAGAAATGCGGACTGCGACTGTGTCTGAGCGCCAGGGACGCCTAATTGATGTCGATGAAGCCGCTTCAATGGAGAAGAAGAAGAGGGAAGGGTACTTTTGATGTTTGTAAAGCCGGCAACGGAAGCGGTCCCGGCCAGGACAAAGGATCAGCTGCGATTCATCACGTGTGGCTCGGTGGACGACGGCAAATCGACGCTGATCGGCCGGTTACTGCACGACAGCAAGATGATCTACCACGATCAGCTCACGGTGCTGGAACGCGACAGCATCAAGCACGGTAGCACCGGAAATGACATCGATTTCGCGTTACTCGTGGACGGGCTTGAGGCCGAACGGGAGCAGGGCATCACGATCGACGTCGCCTACCGCTTCTTCACGACGCCGCGGCGCTCCTTCATGGTGGCTGACGCTCCCGGCCACGAACAGTATACCCGCAATATGGCTACCGGCGCCTCCCATGCCCAGCTCGCCATCATCCTGATCGATGCCCGCAAAGGCGTGATGGTTCAGACCCGCCGCCACTCCTTTATCTGTTCGCTGCTCGGTATTCGTCATGTCGTGCTGGCAGTGAACAAGATCGATCTTGTCGCATACAACAAAGAGTGCTTCGATCGGATCGCCCGTGACTATCTGGCCTTTGCCGCCGGTCTCGGCTTCACCTCGATCGTTCCGATCCCGATCTCGGCCCGCTACGGCGACAACGTCGTGGACCGCTCCGCTCATGCCAACTGGTACGATGGTCCCTGCCTGCTCGAGCATTTGGAGAGCATTGACATCCCGTCCGGCACCGCAGGCCAGCCTTTCCGCTTTCCGGTCCAATGGGTGAACCGCCCAAAGCCGGATTTTCGGGGCTATGCCGGGACGGTGGCTTCCGGGAGGATCTCGGCAGGAGACGAGATCGTTGTCGCCGCGTCGGGACGGACCACGCGCATCAAGCGGATCGTGACCCACGATGGCGACCTTGTCGGCGCCGAAGCCGGCGATGCGGTTACCATTACGCTGGAAGATGAAATCGATATCGGCCGTGGCGACATTCTGTCGCGGCCGGACGACCGACCGAAGGTCGCCGACCAGTTCGCCGCTTACGTGATCTGGATGGACAACGAGCCGCTCGCTCCCGGACGCAATTACGTCCTGCGGATTGGATCGCAGACGATTATCGGCAGCATTACCGCAATTAGACATCGGATCGACGTCAACACTTGTGAGCATCTGGCCGCCGGGATGCTTTCCCTCAACGAGATCGGCTTTTGCGATGTTGCGACCGCAATGCCCGCAGTATTCGATCCTTACGAGCTCAATCGAAAGACCGGGTCATTTATCTTCATCGATCGTTACACGAATCGTACGGTCGGGGCCGGCATGATCGCCTTTCCGCTACGGCGGGACACCAATATTGTTAGGCAAGCGCTATCCGTGGACAGGAGGGAGCGCGCCGCGCTCAAGAAACAGAAGCCTTGCGTCATCTGGTTCACTGGCCTGTCTGGCGCGGGAAAGACAACGATTGCCAACCTGGTTGATCAAAAGCTGTGTGGCATGTCGCGGCATACTATGCTGCTGGATGGCGACAACCTCCGGCACGGATTAAACGGGGACCTCGGCTTCTCGGAGACGGACCGCGTGGAGAACATTCGGCGCGTCGGTGAAGTTGCCAAGTTGATGGCGGACAGCGGCTTGATCGTGATCTGCTCCTTCATCTCGCCCTCTAGGGCCGAACGCGACAGGGTGCGCGGCCTGGTTGGCAAGGATGAGTTCATAGAAGTCTTCGTCGATACGCCGATCGAAGAATGCGCTCGGCGAGATCCAAAAGGCCTGTATTCAAAAGTGAAATCCGGCCAGATCAAGAACTTCACCGGGATCGATTCGTGCTACGAAGCACCAACAACACCGGAGATTCATCTGAGGACCATGGAGCAGACCCTAGAGCATTCAGCGGAAGCGGTAGTGGATGTCTTGATGGCGCGCTCAATTCTTGATGGTTAGATGTCCCTCGCATCGCACCATCAAATATCCTGCGGGCCCGGCCAAAGACGATTCGGCTCGGGCTGGGCTGCGATCGGACTTTTCGCTTTAAAGGAACAAAATCGTCGCACCCACTCCTCGAGTGCCCGCTTCCGGTTACGTGCTCGAAGTGACGGGCAATCCGAGACCGAGTACGCGAGCAGAGATTGAGCATGAGCGGGAGCGGAGGAGATCCTTCTCCAGATGAGAATCTACGACGATAACAAAGGCCAGAGAGGACTTCCGACTCCCAGTCGGTTGAGTTTCGCTTAGCGCTTCTTGCTACGCGTGCGGCCAGCGACGCCGAGCTCCCGTTAAGCCAACCAGGCAGCGTCTCGGCCGGCTTTGATTTTTCGCGCAGCAGTATGAGGGTGGGACCCCGGTTTTCCTCGCCTGGCCGCATCCGGCGAGCGGGCGCTTGCTCCAGTATATTGACCAATCCGAACCTAGCAGTCGACCCCGACTCCCTCCTGTCGCGACCCGCCAGCTTTCGGGGAGCTTGCTTCCTTTTGGCCCGCCGCTCGTCAGCCGATGCGGCTCGCGTACGCGCCGCGCCTTCGCATCGCAAGACAAAGCAGCCGCGATCCTTAGCCATCCTGCCATGAAGCCGGTGAGGGGCGCGGCCGAAAAGGCAAGGGAGTTCATCCATGACAAGCGGCAAGGACGATGTCTTGATGATCCGCTCTGGTCCACCGTCAACCTGTTCGACCGCGCGGTACACCGCGTCGAACGCGAGCTCGCCATCAACGAGCAAGCGCTGCAGAGGAGCCAACGCGAACAGGACGGCTCGGAGGTGCAATCCGTCCAACCAGATCGCCTCGATGCTGCCAGCTTAGCGATTGCTCGCAGAGAGGGACACGTGCCATCACCTTGAGTCGGCTCGACGTAGTCCTAAGCAGGACGACATGTTCTGCTTCACGGCGACTGGCCGAAAGGTGTCGAACTGATCGTTGCTAAACGGCCAGCGATCCAAGGCCTCCCAATTGTCTTCAAGCCGGACTCGACGAAGGCCGCTCCATTGAAGCGCAACGACGTGATACCGGCAGTCAGGTGCGACGAGCGCGTACATTTTCCAGGCACCAGCAGCCAGGAGGATCTCGCCTGCACGGCGGAGAAGCTCGGTACCTCCATCTGGGGGCATGGCGAGGATCGTACGTGATCGGAAGATTGGGTCATCACTTACCTGCAAGTATCGCGCTTGCAGGCGAAATGCCGATGGTCCTAATGTCGAACTCTCACTCTAGCTCGCTGTGAATCTCCGCACTCTGCTGCCTACGTCGGCTTGTCGCCGCCAGATGGGAGTACGTCAGGAAAAATTCACGCGAGAAAATCCCGCGAGAGGGTTGAAACGCCCCTAACGTCAAGTTGTACGATCTCGAAATGGACAACGGCGGTCGTCGGCGTCACAAACTCTTCAACGAGCGACGGAGTGCGAATGCACCAAGTCTTGAGCCCACGCATCAGACTCCCGCTGCGAACGACGATGATCAAGTGTGCCATGCCTTGATCTGCATCCGAGCGCGATGATCCGACTGCATCGTTTTCCAACGTCAAGTTTGCCTGAATGGCGCAGGTTTACACGTAAGTCGGTCGGCCAACCTGCCGCTTCGTGACGCAAGAAGGCAGCCGCGCTCAAATCTGCGCATGCGTGACGGCTAGATTAGAGCGCGCGTCGGGGCCAATTGCGTTCGAGGGCGCGGTCGCAGAGCCAATTTCTGGGAGGCTTGAATGGTTATCGGTGAGGAGCTTTGCAAAGATCGCTTTGCATCTGCGTTGAGATATGGAGGTTTGTCATGCGGCAGGCTTTTCGGAGGCCGACCCGAAGCGCGGCCGCGATCTATGGCGTTTGACCGAAGAAGTCGACGCTCGCCACAGGGTCTCCCTGGTGGGGCGGGCATACTCCAGATCCATTGACCAATACAACTTGAGGAGGAATCGTTTGACAAGACAGCGCTCTTTGCTGACGCCTGGTCCATTGTCGTTATCGCTGGCAGTCAAAAGCCGGATGCTGCTTGATCTCGCGTCGCGCGATTGCGAGTTCAAGGAAGTGACCGCCTGCATGAGGCGGCTGATGCTCAGCTTGCTGGGAAACGCTGAAGACTATTCGGTGGTGCCTATTCAGGGAGGCGGCTCTTTTGCAATGGAAGCCGCTCTCTCTTCATTTGTGTCCCGAGGGGACAGGCCGCTTGTTTGCATAAACGGCATCTATGGCGAGCGCATTTTACAGATTTTGCGCCTGTGGGGCGTCGAAGCACTGAGGCTTGTTAAGCGAGCGACCGATCCTTTGGATCCGCAAGAAATTGGCGAGCATCTGAGCCGAAATCCTGGCGTTACGCACCTGTGTTTCGTGCATTGTGAGACGACAACCGGAATCGTCAATCCGCTGGACGCGATCGTGGAGGAGGCGAGGCGACGGGGTGTAAAGACCATTATCGATGGGATGAGTTCTTTCGGCGCCCTTAATATTGATCTGCGCCAGCGTGGACCTGACGTCCTGGTCACCTCGAGCAACAAGTGCATAGAGGGGCCGCCGGGAGTAGCGTTTGTCATCGCGTCTCGCGAGCTGCTGGAGAATGCGGTTCAAGAACCGAGGTCGTTTGTGCTCGACGTTAGAGATCAATGGCTCTCGCTCGAGCGCACGGGTGAGTGGCGATCGACCCCACCCACACACATCGTTCAGGCAACGACAAAGGCCCTGGAGATTCTACGCGAGGAGGGCATTGATGCCAGGCGCTGCAGGTATGAGAAGGTCAGGGACGATCTCATAGAAGAACTCGAAGGTGTGGTGTCTCCGCTGCTGCCCACGGAGTTGCAGTCGCCGGTCTGCGTCGCGTTCAGTGCGCCATCCGGAATCGTGGACCAAGCAGGATTCGATGGGCTGTATCGCCACTTGGCGGCCCACAACCTTTACGTCTACTCGAAGCTGCATCTTGCGACGCGGAGCTTCCGCGTCGGTTGTATTGGGGAAATCCAATCCAGCTGGATCGAGCAGTTAGGCTGCGCTTTTCGTACATATTTCCGGTCAGGTCAGGCTCGGTCAGCGGCGCCGATGTCGGCCCAAGAGTCATGCGGGGCTCGCGTAAAGATGCCGGCGCGAGCGGCTGGGGACCGGCAGCTGCCGTTTTCAGCCGAAACTGCTGTTCTACATGCGGGCTATCGACGTGACGTAGCAACGAAAGCCGTCGCGGTGCCGATTTACCAGAATACAGCTTATGAACTCGATGGCGATCTAAACCACATTGCCGACGTCTACAACGTAAAGGCCGATGGGTTCACCTACACAAGGATCATCAATCCAACGACGCGCGCGCTGGAAAGGCGCTACGCCGCCGTCGATATGGGAAGGGACGCGCTCGCCGTTGCGTCAGGTCAAGCAGCGACGTTCCTTGCAATCGTCAACCTGTCAAGTGGCGAAGTGGGGGACAATGTCGTCGCCTCTCCGTATCTATATGGCAATACTTGGAACCTGCTCCACAACACCTTAAAGCGTCTTGGAATCAGCGTGAGGACGGCCGATCCTCAAAGGCCAGAGACGTTTGAACGTGCCATTGATGATCGCACGATATGCCTGTTCGGAGAGGTGATTTCGAATCCTTGTCTGATCCCGCTCCCCGTCAAACAGCTGGCCGAGATCGGCCGAAAGTACGGCGTGCCTTTGGTCGTAGACAATACGACGACGCCACTGGTATGCCGGCCGTCAGATCTCGGCGCTGCCATTACGACGTACTCCGCAACGAAATATATATGCGGCCATGGCACGACGCTCGGTGGACTGATCGTTGACAACGGCGAGTTTAGCTACCGGGGAGCCTCTCGCTTTCCCTTGTTCAACCGCCCCGACGATGCGCATGGCGGAATTGTTTGGCATAACGCGGTGCGCGATGTCGACGATCTGGGAAAGAGCGAGTTTCTTCTCAAAGCTCGCATGACCTGGTTGCGCGATACCGGCGCGGCCATCGCTCCGTTTGCGAGCTTTCAACTGATACAAGGGCTTGAAACGCTGCCACTTCGCATGAAGCAGCACTGCGCGAATGCCAGGATCGTGGCCGACGTTCTCAAGGAGCATCCAAAAGTACGCCGTGTGTTCTACCCGGGGCTCTTTGAAGGCGCCGATCGAGAAATCGTCGAACAGACACTCAGTGCTGCATACGGCCACGGGGCGATGGTCATGTTCGAAGTGGAGGACGAACAAGCCGGGCGCAAGTTCATTCAGAACGTCGACTTGATGTATCACGTTTCGAATGTAGGCGATGCCCGCACGCTGGTGACCCATCCTGTCTCGACGACCCACACCACCGTCCCGCGGGAAAAGCGCGAAGCTGCCGGCATATTTGGCGGCTCGATCCGGCTTTGCGTCGGCATCGAAGATGTCAACGACATCCTGCGCGATCTGGACAAGGCGCTTTCCGCAATCTGACAACCTGCAAGGCGATCAGGAGGAGGTTCTCATGAATCAGGCAGACGCTTGGAAATTGAGGTCATCACGTTATGAGGCCGTTCAATTCAGCCGAGAGATCAATAGGCAGCTCTCCGAGCTGAGGCCCGACAACATAACGGGAGCCGTATATATTGCCAAAGATTACGCTATCATCACTGCGTGCACGCTCGCGACTGTGTGGGTCTCATGGTGGCTCTACCCGCTGGCCGTCCTTCTAATTGGTGCCTATCAGCGCGGATTGACAACCATCGCTCATGATGCGGCTCACCGCACGCTCGCGAAGAACACGACCTGGAACTACGTCCTGGGCATTCTGTTCGCTTCCTATCCCTTGTTCCAGCGCCACTGGGCCTACCGGATTTCGCACGTCTATTTGCATCACCCCTATCTTGGAGACCCGGACAAGGACCCCGACCTGAAGTTCTTCCTGGCCAGCGGCGTTTACGAGGTGCAGCCTCCGGAGCGGTATGCTTTCAACATGATCTGGAAGCCGATCTTCGGCGGCGCGACAGTGGCGTATCTGAAGTACCTTTGGACGAATCGATTTTCGGTCACAGATGTCGAGGATCTGAGCCGCTCAGGCATACTTGTCGACAAGTATGGCTTCTATCTCTTCTGGATCAGCATCCTGGCCGGGTCATATGCTGTTGGGCTGCTCCATATCGTCGTCCTGTTCTGGATCGTGCCCTATCTCACCACGTTTCAGGTCCTCGGCTGGTTTATCGAGCTCGCTGAGCACTCACCTATGTGCGAAACCGAGACGCAGAACGTCTATCTCACCCGGAATCGGAAAGGAAATTTCCTCGAGCGGGCCATCCTCGGGCAGAATTTGGATGAGTACCACCTTGAGCATCACCTTTCGCCGGGTGTCCCGTTTTGGTTGTTGCGCAAAGCTCAAAAAATCCGAATGCAGGATCCGAACTATGCGAAGGTTGCCGCGACCTGGGGCGGGCTCTTCGTCAAGGGGCCTCAAGGTCAACCTAGTGTCATAGCTCAGTTGAAGGAGCGAAATCGACGCTTGTATGAGCAGTCCGTTGCCGAGATTCGCGCGCGAGGGCAGGTCGCGTGACGTTGCTAGGGCCAGAGAGCACCCGAGCCGTGGTCGGCGTCACTTCGAACCGTCTTCTGGTCGATGGTGTGCATCGCGACTGGTTGCGGCGCAAGTACTTGCAGGCACTTCATCGTCATGCGGGAGTGGCTTGCGTCATATTGCCGACGGTGGACGCCGAAGATGCGAGGGAGGAGGTGGCCCCGGCGATCATGCGCCGGCTCGACGGCTTGGTGTTGACAGGTGATGAATCGAACATCGACCCCGCCGTCCTGAGAGCGCCTGCGTCCTTGGCGGAGGATGACCGGCAAGACGTTGAGGTTGGGATCCTTGACCTTCCGCGGGACAGGCTCTCTGCCGTAACTATAGAGAGCGCCATCGCGCTCGGAATGCCAATTCTGGGCATCTGCCGTGGGCTTCAGGAACTCAACGTCTATTTCGGCGGCACGCTCCGCTCATCGCTTGCGGAGTGGAGGCCGGAAAGTGGCGCGATGCATGCCGAGAAGCCAGATCGTTCAAGAGACCGTCAGTACGACGCCGCGCACAGCGTCAGCATATGTTCCGATGGCGCGCTCTTTCCAATCGCGGGCGCGATCGAAGCGCAAGTCAACTCGCTGCACAATCAAGGCATCGAGGCGCTTGCGCCGGCGCTGAGGCGGGAGGCGTGGGCGGCTGACGGTTTGGTCGAGGCGGCTTCGGTCATTGGCGCCCCGACCCTGCAAATCGGTGTGCAATGGCACCCCGAATGGCACGTCTCAACCGATCTCCTCAGCAAGCAACTGTTCAAGGCATTTGGAGAGGCGTGTGTTGGATACTACCGAACGAAGAAGAACTAGAGGCGGATTGTGACATTTCGAACCAAACGTGGTCCGTGCACCTCGAAAGGACATTTCCTCGGAGCCAACGCACGCGTCGGGTCCTGCGAGGGCCGTGCGTCGCCTCGCGGGCACAGGAAGACTGGACGATTGGCGAATCGCTTCGCTCTGGGAGTTTTCTTTGTGGCGCTTTACGTCGTCCTGAGCGCGGCAGGCGAGGTTTATGCGGCGTCGTATTTTCAGCAAGCGGATGTGTTCGTCGCGCTCCTGCTCTCCTTCGCTGTGGTTTGTCTGATGTTCAATCTCCTGGCTCGCCACGGGGGAGGCGGGGCAACGGTGACGAAATGGTCGCTCCTGGTCTTTGTCGCGCTCAATGTCGTGACAGCAATCAGCTGGATCGGCTTATTTATCGGATTGAAATACGCAGAACCCGCGATCGTCGTCGCCTTCATGGTGGCGCTGGGGCCCACCGCAACAGCGTGGTTGAATGCACTGATCAGGCGCCAGGGTGCCCCTCCAGCATCCGATATTGTCGTGAGCGTTACGATCGCAACGATCGGAACTTACATGATTTGGATCTCGGCCTGCGGCAACGCAGGCGTGGAGTGGGGGGCTCGATCGTCCTTTGGCATCGTCTTGGCCATCGTGGCCGGCCTATCGCTGGCCCTTACAAATATACTTGTCAAACTGCTCTTCGATCGTGGGTTTTCCGGCCGACAAGTCCTGGCGCATCGCTTTTATGGAACGATTCTCTTGCTGCTGGGACTAGTCGATCATTCATCTATCTTGCCTGAGATCTCGCAGCATTGGTTTGCGATCGCAGCAATTGGGCTGTCGACGATCCTTATTCCTTTGCTCTTGATCCAGCAGGGCATTCGGCGCGTAGAGCCCTTCACCGTCAACATGGTCCTGTCCACCGCCCCTATCATCACCTTCCTGTTCCAGTACTTCGATTCTCGCATCGTGCCTTCGTCACACACGTTCGTTGGAAATGTTCTCATTACGGCTGTTGCTGTCGGCAACATCTACTTGCAGTATCGGAGATCCGCATGAAAGAACGGAATTGTGTAATCGTAGACGCATACTCTACCGGCCGATACCTACCGGAAGAGTTCAAGCGCTATGGAATTGGAACGGTGCATGTGATGTCGGCTGCACAGATTCCGCCCATATTCCAATCGCATTTCAATGCGGATCTGTATGGTGAAGTCATTCGCCCCAGGGAGCGCATGGGGTATGACGAGATCGTTGAATATCATCTTCAGGCTCTCCATGGCCGGGAATTGGAGTTCGTTATCGCGGGCTGCGAGACCGGAGTTGAACTCGCCGATTCTTTGTCGGAGCGGCTGGGCTTACCATCAAATGGGACCGCGCTATCCGCTGCTCGGCGTGACAAAGCGCGATTGTCTTGCGCGCTCACCTCTGCAGGCGTGCGATCGATCAGGCAAGTCGTGTCCGACAGTCCTGTAGAGATCGCGAGCTGGAAGCGCGAAGCGAAGTTCGATCAGATCGTGATCAAGCCTCTGAACAGTACGGGTACCGAGGATGTATTCTTTTGCTCGACAGATGCTGATATTCAGCGGGCTCTTGGCGCAATTGTCGGGAAGACGAACCGTGTCGGAGCATTGAATCGTTTTGCCCTCGGCCAAGAAAAAATAAATGGCCAGCAATACACGGTCAATGCCGTATCGATGGACGGGGAAGCCTTCGTTACGGAGGCCTGGACATATGACACGGTTCCAATTGAGGGGGCGTCATCGGTCTGCTCACTTGAGAGATTGTTGGAGGGCAGCGAACCAATCGTTCAGGAACTGTCAGACTACTTGGAGCGTGCGTTGCAGGCACTACAGATCGTCGACGGGCCGGCTCATGCTGAGATCATCGTCGATCATCGGGGACCGGTCCTGGTGGACTTCGGAGCGAGGCTTCAAGGGACCATGTCGGCAAAAGCACGAACGATGGCGTTGGGGCACAACCATTTGACCCTGACGGCCTGGCGCTACGCAGATCCCAACGGCTTTGGTGAATATATGAGGCTGCGCGGGCCCTACAAGCGGCAGGCTCACGCACTTTGCGTCTCGCTGATCTCAGATATGGGCGGTGTCGTTGCCGGTTACCCGGGACTCGAAGCAATCCGCAAGCTCCCAAGCTTCGCGGATGCCATTGCATTTGTTCCGATTGGTCAAGAGCTAGTTCCCACGATCGACTTGGCGTCAACACCAGGCATCGTTTATCTCGTGAATAGCGACTTGACTCAGCTTGAGAGTGACTATCGCAAGTTGCGAGCAATACGAATGGACCAGGTGTTCGATTTAGTGATGCAGGACCGCGACTAATGCCGACAGATCCCAGGTTGACCGGAGCGAATCCAGCCCGCGTGGCGATGGTCGGCGCAAGCGACTTCGATGGCGTTCTGCGAGGCAAACACGTCTTGGGTGAAGATCTCTCGGATGGAGATAAAGTTATCAAGTTCTCTGAAGCGGTGCTGGCGTGGGATTGTACGGACCGGGTCATTCCGGCCAGTTTCACGCAAAAGCCGCTATCAGCGTTCGGAGATGCTGACCTGCGTATTCTGTCAGGCACCGGCCGTTCGGTGTCTCATCTTGGCGATCAATATCTCTACCTCGCGGAGTTCACGGGCGCACATGAGGACGTCTGCCCGCGCGGTATTCTGCGTAAGGTCCTGCGAAGGGCTGCTGAACACGGATACGACTGCACTGCCGGGTTCGAGTTTGAATTCATGCTGTTTAAGGAGAACGCAGACACGATTGAAGAAAAGCCGTTCGGCGAGTGGGCTCCTTTAACTCGCGGCCCGTTCGGCTACTCGATTGCGCGCTCTGTCGCGCAACATGAGCTGTTTGATGAGATCTTGGCGCTTTGTGAGAAGGCTAGAATACCTCTCAGCGGACTGCACTTTGAAACGGGACCTGGCGTGGTCGAAGCGTCACTTCGTCATTGTGATGCGCTGGAAGCTGCCGATCGGGCAACCATATTCAAGTCGATGATAAAGGCCTGGGCGCAAACGCGAGGCATGATGGCTACATTTATGGCCAAGGTTTCCGAGGAATGGCCCGGCCAGTCCGGGCATATTCACATCTCGATGTCCTCGGATAGTCAGAATGCGTTTTACGACAGTGATGCGTTCGGCAACGTCTCGAAGCTTATGAGGCAATTCATCGCCGGACAACTAGAATACATGAATGAGTTCTGTGTGCTCGCTGCGCCGAACTTCAACAGCTACAAGAGATTGGTACCTGGCTGCTGGGCACCAATCTGTCCAAGCTGGGGAGTTGACAACCGCTCCTGCGCAATTCGCGCCATTCCGGGAGAGCCATCTGCCCATCGCCTGGAGTATAGGCTGCCTGGCGCAGACCTGAACCCATATCTCGCGCTCGCAAGTGCGATTGGTTCGGGAATATTGGGTGTCGAGACAGGTCCGGCACTGCCGGCTTCGATCGTCGGTGATGCAAGCGCGGAAATGTGTCGGCCGTCCGCGAGACTGCCTCAAAGCCTATCAGAGGCAACGTCTCGGTTTGCAGAGTCTGCGGCGGCAAGTGATGTCTTCGGAGAAAGGTTTGTTGAAGCGTTTTCTTGCTCGCGCCGTTGGGAGTGGGAAGCCGTTCAACATCGGGTCACCGACTTTGAACGTCGGAGATACTTCGAGATCATTTAGCTTGAGCTCTTCGACAGTTCTGAACTTCATTCCTCTCGCTTGCCGGCCACACTATTGCGGCTGCCTGTTCCGCTGATGTTGGACTTCATACAGAGCAAATGTGCGTTACTCGTTAAGTGAGGACCTCGGGAACGTTGAGGAGGTCTGCTGTTATCTGCTCTGTGGCAGCAACCGCGATTGCTCCGTTGGGATGCTAGATTATATCTACAGTTCGATCCCAACCTCGTCGCCCCGAGGATGCTCGAGGCCGGCGCCAGCGCATTGTCCAAAATTTGGAAGCCGCGGCGTCGCGGCACGCGGCTCAAATAGATGTCAAGCGTCAATCATCAAAAGAGCCGCGGGCGCATATTTTCATATTCCAGATGAGTAGGGTCGCCGCTGGCGTCGAGGTATTCGGCATAGCCGGGCGCACTGCCGACGTCCTTGAGCAGGAGGGAAGTCCCTCTATCGTCGTGGAGTCGAACCATTTTCCAAGTTTGATCACTTGGTCTCAGCTGTCACCGAAGTGGATCGTCTTCGCGCCGATCTCCTAAACGATATTGAAGAGCCCCGCGTCACCTCCGGTTTCACATCCTTGAGAGGTGACCTTGATCCGGACCGAGGTCGTGGTCGGGCCCATGCCGCCAGCCTCGGGTCATGTGCATGCATCCTGTAGATCGACGCTCAAGGTCGGAGCAATCTTGGTGGTGGAACCGATTCTCACGCTTTCTGCTGTTTCGAGACGGGCTAACGGTAGTTCGCCGATATCGGATTGGCGCTCGGTGTGCTTGGCACGCTCACTGCGCTATTTTTATGACCGTATTCTAAGTGCGCTTAACTGGGCAGCATCCTCGGCGAGGTCCTATTCTGAAAAGGACTTGCGCAACGTAGATTCTCCTCACTCGAACGCGCGAAGAAGAGGTCGAGTTGACGGAACGTTCCACATCGAGCCAGATCTACGCATAGTTGGATCCGAAACTCTTTGGTCGAACAATAGCATCTCCTCCCGGTTAATAAGAGCTTTGCTGCTGCCGAAGCCTGGCAATCGACCCTGCGGTTCGCCATGCTCGACGGCTTTCGGTATTCGGGAATGACTTTGGCAAGGCTATTTCTGGCAGCGCACATTTCCATACTGGTCACGGCGAGGCAGCGGAATGCGGACCGGCGCTACAATCGACTATCCCGCACCTTATGGGTCATCCTCTATTGTGCCTCAGCACCACAACAGCTTCCATGAATAGGAACTCGGACGGCAGGGTTGTGCATTCGGAGAGCATCCTTCGTCAGCCAACCGTCAGCCAGGTGGCCTATCCAGGGACGCTGCGCATTGTTGACCGTATGGGAGATGGAACATGACGGGCATTGGCCGACCTGGCGAACCGCACGTTGGGGCTGCGGGAGCCGACACTACGTCGGTATCGAGCAGTGCGCATTCGGAGCCAAAGTTTGTCCCTGCGGAAGGCCACCAAGTGTTCAACTCCGTCGTGGAGCGGATGCGCTTAGCGTCTGAAGATAGCATGGCGACGCTCGCGAGCCTGCCCTCAGGTTCGGGTGTGGCAGTCCCCACTTCCTCAAGCGGTGAGGGGATCAACGCAGCGAAACAAAATATGGACGGCCTGCTTGAGGAACTTGATGCTTGCCACAGTGCTGCCACGGGCGCTCAGAGCTCGTCTGAGGCGCAAGAGCTGATCGATCAGGTTGTCAAAGCAGGCGCAGCAGTTCTGGACTACTACGCGAGCCTGTCTCCAGATGTGGCGCGCAGCATTCTGTCCGAAGAGCAGGCTCGTCGAATTCGTGACCGGACTCTGGATGCGGGGAACGAATGCAACGCGCTGGCCGCACCGACTATCTACGCCTTGGAGAAGAGTAGGGAGAATGCGGGAAAGATACTCGAGCGGATGCGCCAATCCAATGCTCCGCCCGACCAGTTGTTTCGAGCGGCTTCGAGTGTGGCGAAACACTATTTGGCCTGCACGGAGTGGTGGGAAAAGAAGGCGTTGCGCTCTGAACGGATGCAGTCCGTCTGCGCAGCCACGGCCAGCTTGCCAAGTGCAACGGCCGAAATGCGACAGGCCGAACAGGCGACACTACGGCTGCATACCGGTTGGGCACTGAATACGAGGTGCGTGCATCTGCAATCGCAAGTCCTTCTCGCGCGGGTCATGATTGAGTCGCACGCGAGCACGCTCGACCCGGCCGTCAGGCAAATCCTCTTGGGTGAGAACGGTCGAGCACGTCTACTCGGAACCTTCATCGGCGATGTTGTTCCGGCATTCCTCTCAACGGGCGACGCTGTTCTGAACAGCAAAGGACAAGCCCTCGACGCAGAGCACTGCGCCGTTCTGGAAGGGGTCATGGAGCGGCTATCGGAATTTGCGTCGGCGCTGCCCAACATGGTTGCCGAGCTAAGGAATAAGGGAGCAAGTCCCGAGCTTCCGTTGGATCTGTTGGATCAGATCGTGGAAGGATCGTGGGTCACGGCCCATGAGGTCATGCGCCTGCTAGCAGTGCAGCCGAAGACACCAGCCATCATTGCACCGCCAACGGAGGCTGGCCTTGCGTTACCGGCCGACGCTGCCGGCAACGACCCGGCGGCCGAAGGCAGTCCAGCGCGAAGGAAAGGGAAGGGCAAGCGCAGGCAGGCCGGAGGTGCGGGGAGTTCGGCAGCCGGGCAGCCCGAGCCGCAGCTCGCTAGGCCCGACGCCGATACGACGCGAACCACCAAGGTTATTGTGCTCTCGGATCTGGGCACGAAGAAACTCGCGAGCCCGGAGGAGGCGCATACGAGGATGTCATCGTCCGCGAGAGAACACTTGGCAATATGGCAGGCCCCGCCATCGGCGGAGACACTGACGCGCCTGCTCGCGCGATTGGACGAACTCTTGCAATTCGATCTGCGCAGTGAGCAAAGAGCCGTTTCGCAAGCGCGCCACATGAAGCCCGAAGATGCCGAGCACGTCGTGGACACCGTGGTTGAGCGGCTGCAGAGCCAATCCGCGGAGATTGAGGCCTGTGTAACCGCGCTGGACGAACCTCGCCGACGCGGCCTACTCCCGCCTATCCAAGTGCCCGAAGTGCAAAAAAAAATAGTCCGCCTCAAGGCGATGTTGTCGGAGGTTAAGGGGCAGGCACGTACTGCGAAGGCGCAAAAGGCTTCGATCGAGATCGATTGCATGAAGACCTATGCGTTTCCCTCGCAGAAGTACCTCGAACGGTTGCAGGCGGCCGAGGAGTTGGCTCCCTTGGAGTCACCGCGCGCGCTGAAGGGTGAGCCAGGAACGCTATTCGAGCTCAAGCTGCAGCCTACGCCACTGCGCAATGGTACGGTGAATCCGATGTGGGTGCACATCCATACGAAGCGGCGGGTCTATGCGTGGCAGTTAACGACATTGGATGACGCCGAATTCGCCGCTTGCCACGTGAAATCCAACGAACAGCGCGGCTACAATCGCCTCTGGCAGAACGCTCGAGCTGCAACGGGTCACGAAGACGTCGTGATCCACCGCGGCAAGCTCACGCCTGCGTTCTGCAAGTCCTTGTTAGGTTCCGCTTTTAGCGGCTATCCAGGGTATCCTTTGGCCGGAACGGAGCGCGGGGCACGCAGGTGACTCGATACGAGACTAGTTAAGCGCCTCGATAGAGTGCCGCTTGTGGTACGGCATTGGTCTTCTTCGCATCCGGATCCAGTGGCCGAATGAACCGCACTTTGGCCTCCAGGCTCCAACTCCTGAGTTAAGAAGCCGGATTGAGCTGTGTTGGAGAGGCGAGCGTTCGCCAGAGACTGAGGCGTCGTCGTCAACGACGGAAATCAAAGGCGTGGACAAGACGAGCCCTCCTGAAGCGGGAATAGCGGCTGCAAGCATTAGCCACCTTGCGCGAAAAGTGGGCTCGACTGATGAACTTGTAAAATCATACTTGCGTTTGTTCAGG